>CANMKA010000001.1 GCA_947498355.1 uncultured Paraglaciecola sp.
TTATTCATCGGATTTTTTCATACTCACAGGATCGGTCAAATGATCCCTAAACTTTTTGCCTTAACTGATCGGCATTACAGCTTCGGCTGGGCTTTTTTATTTGTGATTATTATCGATATTTTTAATTTAATAGGACTTCTGATATCCTAAATTGTTAATTTTTATTGGTTTTATGTAAATTTAATTAAAGGTATTCAGTTATGTTGATGGTGAAAACCAAAAAGTTACTCCTTGCGTCTGTGGCTAAAAGTGTAGTTTTGTTGGCAGCGGCCGGTGTGTCTGCTTTGATATCTGCTCAACAGGTGGTTAAGTCGCAACAAGTTAGCGCTCAAGATTCTGTTGTGCAAACGACTGCGATTGATAATGTGTGGTCAGGGCACAGAATTAAACCTTATTTATTGACCCGTGGTGAGCATCAGTTTGTTGCATATTTTGATGCAAATAGACAAATGACAGTGGCACACCGCTTATTAGGTAAACCATGGCGCTATAGTAAGGTAGACAGTTGGTTGGGTTGGGATAGCCACAATTATGTGACTATGGAGCTGGATTCTGTCGGCAATTTGCATGTAATGGGGAATATGCATGCTGATCCTATTGAGTATTTTCGTACAACTGAGCCTTATACCATACGCTCATTAAAACGGGTTCCGGTTATGGTTGATAAGGCCGTTGAAAAACGTATGACTTATCCCATTTTTATGCTGAACAAGAAAGGCGAGCTGTTGGTTAAATATCGCGATGGTGGTAGCGGTGACGGCAGTGAAATCTATAACATTTATGATGCATCAAAACAGACTTGGTCTCGCTTACACGAAAACCAATTCTTAGATGGCGAAGGACTAATGAGTGGCTATTTTGAGGGTCCAACCAAAGGCCCTGATGGAAATTTTCATTTAATATGGGTATGGAGAAACTCGCCTAATGCAGCGACGAATCATAGTTTGTCATATGCACGTAGTCCTGATTTAGCGAATTGGGAAGACTCAAGCGGAAACCCAATAAAACTTCCTTTGACGCTTAAGCATACTGAGATAGTCGACCCCGTTAAGCCAGGCCAGGGCATGATAAATGGTAACGTTAAATTAGGCTTCGACAATGATGGTAAGCCTATGATCAGTTATCATAAATACGATGAAAATGGCAATACTCAGATGTACCTTGCTCGGCGAGATGACAAAGGTTGGACCAAAGCTAAAATTAGTGATTGGAAAGACTTTCGTTGGGAGTTTGGTGGTCACGGCTCTTTAGGACGCTTTCCAATTAAGCCTTATAATCCCGTTGTTGCTGCGGACGGAACGATTAGTGTTATCGTCAGAAAAGATGATGATGTGCTGAGGTTTGTTGTCGATCATGATAACCTTAAAACCCTTAACGTTGAGCCAGCTGATTTATATCCACCCTCAATTTTACCTAGAACCACCGAATCAAATAAGGTGATGATGCAATCAACTCATTTACCCTTGGAGCATTTAGTCTTTGCAGGTAAAGGTGACAAGAGCAAGCAGGGCAATCGCTTTTACTTGTCTTGGTATAGTCAACCAGGTAATAGAGACAGAGCTCACGCATTTATTAGTCAGCCTAGTGTCATGTTGCTACATGAAGTTGCTGATAAATAACACAAGGTTTTAACACCACTAAATTCAGGTCAAACCTAAAGGCATTAGGTTACCATCACAAAACCCAAGAGATATCTTGGGTTTTTAGTTTGTACCCACCCAACTATTTTTAGTTATAGTTAAACGCCCTAACTTAGGTGAACCCTGCATAGCACCTTATTGTTAACCAATAGTAAATTGCTCATATTTAGTCTAAACTACGCAAAATTAATCATCGCAAACGCTTTAGTTAATTTTAATTGTGTTTGTGAGGTACGTTGAAAATCTACAATCAATCCCTCAGCGCATTAAAATTCAAGCTTTTTGGTCAACCTAATAGTAAGAACATATCAATGACAGCCAGTATCCATAAAAACTCTTTAGTAATCGACATAGGTAAAACGCACGTCAAAGTGCATGTATTGGACAAGCAGTTCAATTCTGTTTTTTCGAGACAAATGAAAAACCAGCCTGTTAATTTGGGTTTATATCCAAGTGCTGACGTAGCTAAAATTTGGGATTTGTTAACGGCGAGTATCAAAGAGGCATCGAGCGAGTACACTGAAATCAATGCATTAACGATAACCACACATGGCGCGACTGCGGCTCTAATTGATAGAGACTCTGACAAAGAAGACGGCTTAGTGTTACCTGTTCTTGACTATGAATATACTGAATTAGTTGAAAAGTCAGGTGCCTACAATTACGTTCGTCCGGCATTTACCGATACCTTTTCACCAGACTTACCCGTAGGCCTAAATTTAGGTCGTCAGTTATTTTGGTTGAAAGAAGCCTTTCCAGAGCAGTTTGCTAAAACGACCGACATCCTGATGTACCCGCAATACTGGGCGTGGCGTTTTACTGGTACTTTATTATCTGAGATTACATCTTTGGGGTGTCATACTGATTTGTGGTCTGTAGCAGATAATCAGTATTCGTCTTTAGTTGATTTGATGGAATGCCGTGATTTGCTACCTGAAGTTAAACCCGCTTGGGCTGACTGTGGCGTGGTTAAACCTGAGCTTGCGAGTGCGCTAGGCTTGAGTGAAAATTGCCATTTTTATAATGGTATTCACGACAGCAATGCTAGCTTTTTGCGCTACCGCTTAGCTCACGACGAAAAGCCTTTTACCGTCGTTTCAACAGGAACATGGACCATAGTCATGGCGTCGCAAGTGGCTTTAGGTAATCTAGACGAAACCCGAGATATGCTAGCCAATATTGATGCTATGGGTGAGCCCATAGCCTGTGCGCGTTTTATGGGTGGACGCGAGTTTGAAGAGATATGCGAGCAAGCTGGGTCTTGGTTAGGCGAACAATTTGAAGAGACAGATATTCAAGCCATAATCGATCAAAAGGTCTTTGCTTTACCTGACTTTAGCCAAGGTAGCGGGCCTTTTGGCGGCGCTAAGAGCCAATTTGTTGGTTCCATTGACCAGGTAAGCGGGATTGCTTTGGCAACCATTTATTGTGCCTTGATGATTGATTACCAGCTTGAACAACTTGAGGCTAAAGGTAAGGTATATATAGAAGGAGCTTTTCTAAAAAACCCATTGTTATGTGCGGTTTTAAACCAGTTACGTAGTGAACAAGACGTATATTTGTCGATGGACTCTACCGGTACCGTTCAAGGAGCAGGTTACTTAACGAGTTGGGGGCAGGTTGAATGTCATATCGAAGCTAGTCCAACCGACACAGTTAACTTAACAGGTTTAGTGGAATATCGTGATGCTTGGCGTAAACAAGCCGAAGAGAATAAATAAAAAAATTAAGAAGTATCAAAAAACGGCCAACTGATCGGCCGTTTTTTTGTATATGAACTGCACTAGTTTTACCTACGGATTATCAGTTGCGTTAACCCTTATTTATAGCTTAGTGTGAACTTAGATTTTATATAAAGAGCTATGCTTCTTGCTCGTCAACATCAACAGCAATCACTTCAATATCAAAGCTTTCAAAATAGCGAATTAATTCAATATCTGCATTTGAGTCGGTAATCAAAATATCGACCTCGGTTAATGGACAAAATACAAAGTTACTTCGTTTGCCTAATTTTGAACTGTCGGCCAATATCACTAGCTTCTCGGTTTGCCTTTTTAGTTTTTGCTCAGAGCGTATAAGTAGTGGATCTGACTCCATAACACCAAACTCACCTATACCTGGTGTCCCCATAAACATCATTGAGCCATGAAAATACTCACTGCTGTCTCTGTCATAAGAACTTAGTATAATGCCTTGCTCACGGTATATTTCGCCGCCAGGTAAGGTCACCTGCACGTCGCTATGCTCAGACAAATAGTCAGCTAAAACGAAGGAGTTGGTTAGCACATTCATATGCAAACCCGACAAGTACTCACCCATCATAAAAGTAGAAGTACCACCGTTAATGATGATTGAGTCTCCATTTGTACAAAGCGCTGCTGCTCGTTTAGCAATTAGCTTTTTGACGTCGGCTTGTTTAGTTTTATCAACAATAAATGCAGAGCTAGCAATATGCTTTTTACGAGGTTCGACGTTAGTCGACTCGGCTCCACCACGAATTTTCGAGATTTCACCTCGTTTTGACATTTTCGTAATGTCTCGACGTATGGTGGCCTCTGACGCATTTAACTTTTCCGTTAAGTCTCTTACGCTCGCAAATTGTTGTTGATCCAGAATATCTTTTATTAATTGTTGTCTGTGTTTTTCTAACATCGGCAGCTCGTTTGTCTTTCTTGGACTAATTGTTAACAAATTGGTCATGGTCTTTCATTCGAATATGTTTCAAATAATTATACGATAATTTGTAACTTAATTTGATTTATTTGGAGTGAATTTGCAAATTATTTAACGTTTTCTTAATATTTATGTGTTTTTTTGGCCTCAAACTGGTGCATGAAAAGGTTTTCATGGTTGAATTTGAACTAAAAAGACGACCTTCATTACTTTTTTGTTCTTTTATTGTAAATAATTCATCTCTGTAACTGACGTTTCTGGCACAGACTTTTATACACGATTTTTCGTCACTCGCGCTAAATGTTAAATTAAGTACTTGGCCTGCCATTGGAGCCCTGCAAATATGGGAGGTGGGATTATTTACAGTGAAACTTGTAACATGTATGATAACTGGTGTTTTTTAGGTATATGATTTCAATGTGTTTACAACTTAGTTACATTGTGACGTAATTTAGGCTGGCTTGGTGTGTTTTATATCAACAGCATGTCTAGATTAACCTGTGTCAAAACTAATTCTAATTTAATAAAAGCTACACCATATCTGTGTGGTTTTTAACGAGATAATAACTATGTCCAAAATTGCGATAATTGGCGAGTGCATGGTCGAGTTGAGTCCTGCATCAGATGGCCATTTCAAAATGGGATACGGCGGTGATACCTTAAACACTGCGGTTTACCTGTCTAGGTGTGGGGGAAACGGAGATTACTTCACCGTATTGGGTGACGATGCCTACAGTCAATCTATGCTCGAACAGTGGAAGAGTGAGGGAGTAGGGATTGACAAAGTTAAGATTGCCGAAGGCCGTATGCCAGGCCTGTATATTATCGACAACGATGAACATGGTGAACGTTACTTTAATTACTGGCGGGATAGTGCAGCAGCAAAGACGCTAATTGCAGATTATCCAGCAGTATTTGATGAGCTGGCGGATTACGACATTATCTTTTTAAGCGGAATTACCTTGTCTTTGTACTCTGAGCAAGATGTGCGCGCTTTGTTTGATTTTCTTAAAACCTACCGAGAAAATGGTGGGCAAGTGATTTTTGATAATAATTACCGACCTAGAAACTGGGGCAGCGTTGAGCGTGCTTTACCCGTTTTTAATGAAATGATGAGTTTAACAGATGTGGCTTTACTGAGTTTCGATGACGAAAAAGTCATGTATGGTGAGCACAGCGCTGAGCAATGTATTGCCAGATGGAGCGAAGCCGGAGCAATAGAAGTTGTGTTAAAAAATGGTCATCACGGATGTAACCATTATAAAGAAGGACAAACTCAGCTTATACCTTTGCCTCATGTGCTCAAACCAATTGATACAACGGCCGCAGGCGACTCCTTCAACGGAGGATATTTGGCTGCGAGGTTGGCAGGTAAACCCGCTAACGAATGTATTCATGCCGGCCAAACGTGTGCCAGTGTGGTGATCATGCATAAAGGTGCCATAATCGACCGGGCGATCAGCTTGACTGAGGTAATTAATTAATGAAAGCATTTTCAAACGTAAAAGTGGCATTAGCACTATCTGTGGCAGCACTGTTTTCTTCATGTGGTGGTGAGTCATCAGATGTTACATCCATTCGCTTAGCTCATGGTTTAGATCTTCAGCATCCTGTTCATCTAGGGCTTGAGCACATGAATACGCGCCTACAAGAGATATCGGGCGGTACCATGGACTTAGTCCTGTATCCCTCTGGACAGTTAGGCTCTGAGCGTGAAATCATAGAATTGTTGCAAATTGGTAGCATGGGCATGACCAAGGTATCTTCTAGCTCCTTAGAAGCGTTTGTCCCTGAAATGAGAGTATTTAGCCTACCTTACTTATTTAAAGATCAAGATCATTACTGGAACACTCTACAGGGCGATATAGGTAAACGTTTACTTGAAGCTGGTACGCAATACAGAGTTAAAGGTTTGGGATATTTTGATGCTGGTAGCCGTAGTTTTTATACCACCGACAAGCGCGTTACCAAGCCCTCGGATTTAAATGGGTTAAAAATTCGGGTGATGAATAGCCAATCTGCAGTTGATATGGTTAACACCATAGGCGGCGCAGCGACACCTGTTAGCTGGGGAGAGCTATACACTGCACTTCAGCAAGGGATTGTTGAAGGTGCCGAGAACAATCCTCCAAGCTTTTTCTTTTCAAAGCATTTTGAAGTGAGTAAGTATTACTTGCTTGATGAGCATACCTCAATTCCCGACATTATTATTATTGGTACCCATGTTTGGGACAGTTTAACCAAGCAGCAACAAGACTGGTTAACTCAAGCGATGAATGAAGCGACCGAATTTCAAAAGAAACTTTGGGCTGAGTCTACTGAAACCTCGTTGCAAAAGGTTAAAGAAGCTGGCGTAGAAGTCATTGTGGCCGACAAAAGTCTGTTTCAAGAGAGTGTGCAGCCAATTTACGACAAGTTAAAGGGCAGTGAGTTAGCGCCCTTAGTTGCTGAAATTAAGGCATTGGGAGAAACAAAATGAGTGCGTTTACTGCGTTTATTGAAAGCATGGATAAAGTCTTACGCGTGATGCTAGCCGTTATGATGGCATTACTGGTAATTGATGTGACTTGGCAAGTACTGACACGTTTTATCTTGCCCCAGCCCAGCTCATTTACCGAAGAAGTTGCTAGATTTTTGCTAATTTGGGTAAGCTTAATTGGTGGTGCATACGCTTACCGTTTGCACAGCCACTTAGGGTTTGATTGGTTTGTAAGAAATATGGCAATTGGTAAAGCCGTGCTGGTATACCGTTTTTGCTGTATTTTAGTGGCAATTTTTGCCGTGTGGGTATTGATTATTGGTGGTGGAAACTTGGTTTCGTTAACCTGGCTGCTTGGACAATACTCTCCAGTTCTTGATGTGCCTATGGCATTTATCTATTTTGCTATTCCGTTTAGTGGCTTCTTGTTTTTAATTTACAGCCTGTACTTTTTTATTGCAGCAGCATCGATTACCCAACAAGCTCGCGTGCCATTAGACGAGCAGGAGAATGCAAATGACTAGTTTAATTTTATTCGGTGTTTTCGCACTACTATTGCTGATTAATTTACCTATTGCTTTGGCAATAATTTTTGCAACCTTGGTCACTATGTTGGCCACCATAGACACCTTACCCGCATTAACTACCATAGCTCAGCGTTTGGTGGCAGGTATCGACAGTTTTGCGTTACTAGCTATTCCGTACTTTATCTTATCAGGTTATTTAATGGGCCAGGGCGGTATTGCGGCTCGCTTAATTAATTTTGCAAAAGTATTGGTTGGACGTTTACCCGGTGGTTTGGCCTTTGTAAACGTGATCTCGTGTGCTTTGTTTGGTTCTATTTCGGGGTCGGCCGTAGCGGCAACATCTGCCATTGGTGGATTTATGATCCCAGCAATGAAAAAAGAAGGCTACGACAAACCTTTTAGTACTGCGGTTACGGTTACGGCGGCCACTACTGGTATGTTGATCCCGCCAAGTAACATTCTTATTATTTATTCACTTGCAAGTGGCGGTGTGTCTATTGCTGCGTTGTTTATTGCAGGGTACCTACCAGGGATTTTGGTTACGTTATTGCTTATTGTTGCTAGTGCTATATATGTGAAACGTAAAGGCATAAAGCCATTAGCAAGTGATCAAATTGAAGCCTTTTGGCCCGCATTTATCGGGGCGATTCCGAGTTTATTCTTAATTGTATTGATTATCGGCGGCATTATTGGCGGTTTGTTTACACCGACCGAGGCGGGAGCAATTGCAGTACTTTACTCCTTAGCTTTGTCCGTGGGTATTTACCGTGAGATTTCGTTTAAAGATTTGTATCCAATTCTACTCAAGTCGGTAAACACCACAGCAATCGTTATGTTATTAATTGGCGCGTCATCCGCTATGTCGTGGTTGATGTCTTACGAGACTATCCCTCAAACGATTAGTCAAACTCTACTGACGTTGTCAGAAAATCCATTAATTATTTTACTTATCATCAATTTGACTTTGCTGGTTATCGGTACCTTTATGGATATGACACCTGCGGTTCTTATCTTCACGCCTATCTTTTTGCCAGTGGCCGAGATGTTAGGTATTTCGCCATTACATTTTGGGATCATGATGATTTTAAACTTGTCGATTGGCTTATGTACACCTCCAGTGGGCAGCGTACTTTTTGTTGGGTGTAGTATTGGTAAAGTGAATATCAGTGAAGTGATTAAACCGATTTTACCTTTATATGCAGCTATGATTGTCGCTTTGATCTTAGTAACCGCATTCCCGGCAATCAGCGAATTTTTACCCACACTATTAGGCTTAATGTAAGCCTGTAGTGTGATATCAGTTAACGTTTAATTTTTAACCTTTATAAATATTGGAATAAACATGCAAGATTATCTAATTAGTCAATTCGGTCTAGAAAACAAAGTTGCTGTGATCACTGGTGCAAGCCGTGGTTTAGGGCAAGCGATGGCAATTGCCATGGGCGAAGCGGGCGCAAAAGTGGTCGCAGTGGGCTCAAAAGCTGAAAATGTCGCAGCTACTATAGAGCTATTAAAAGCAAAAAATGTTGAATGTTTAGCCCTAGGTTGTAACCAAGCAAATGGCGACGAAATCAAAGCTGTAATCGAGGCAACGATTGAAAAATTCGGTCGCATCGACGTGCTAGTAAACAATGCAGGCACAATCAAACGTGCACCTGCTCATGAGTTCACTGATGAAGATTGGAACGAAGTTATTGATGTAAACTTAAATGGTGTATTTAAGTTCTGCCGCGAAGCTGGTAAGCATATGTTGAAACAAGGTTCAGGCAAGATAGTGAACATTGCATCTTTGTTAAGCTTCTCTGGCGGTATCACGGTTCCAGCATACGCAGCAAGTAAAGGTGGCGTTGCACAAATCACTAAAGCTTTGGCTAACGAGTGGGCTAGCTCAAATATTCAAGTCAATGCAATTGCACCTGGCTATTTTGAAACTGACAACACTTATAACCTAAGACAAGACGCTGAGCGCTTTAAGAGCATAAGCGATCGTATTCCCGCAGGCGCTTGGGGTAAGCCAGAAGACTTAGCTGGCCCAGCAGTATTTTTGTCAAGCGAAGCATCAAACTACATGAACGGACACGTTATGTTAGTTGATGGTGGCTGGATGGCACGATAAGCCTATTTTAAAACGAATTGAGGAAATAACTATGGATTTCATGTTTTCTGCTGATATCAGAAGCTACAAAGACATGCGTAACGATGAACTACGCGAAGCATTCACCACAGCTCCACTTTTTGAAGCGGGTGAAATTAAGCTTACTTATACAGACGTTGACCGCGGTGTTATCGCGGGTATTGTGCCAACTAAAGCAGGCATAGTGTTACCGACACATAAAGAATTAGCTGCCGATTATTTTTGCCAACGCCGCGAAGCGGGTGTGATCAATATTGGTGGTGAAGGTTCGATTACGGTTGATGGCGAAACCTATGCTATGTCTAACAAAGACAGCCTATATATTGCCAAAGAAAGCCAAGCGGTTGAGTTTTTCTCTGCAGATGAAGCTAACCCAGCTAAATTCTATTTAGTATCTTACCCTGCACACCGCGTGACTAAAACAGTACACGTACCAAAAAGTAAAGCGCAGACCATTGACTTAGGTTCACAAGAAACCTCTAATGAACGTACGATTTTCCAATCTATTCGTCCAGGAATTGTCGATAGCTGCCAACTAGTGATGGGTATAACAGAGCTTAAAAAAGGCAGTGTTTGGAACACTAAACCGCCTCATACTCACTTTAGACGTACCGAAATATACATGTACTTCGACTTGCCTGAAGATGAAAGAGTATTCCACCTTATGGGTGAGCCAAAAGAAGTGCGTCCACTAGCGTTACCGCCAGAAGTCGCTATTGCTTCACCAAGCTGGTCTATTCATAGTGGTGTAGGTACAACCAACTATACCTTTATCTGGGCCATGGGTGGTGAAAACCAAGAGTTTGATGACATGGACCATTTAACCGTCGCAGACTTAAAATAATCATCATAAGATGAATAAAATAGCGTGCCATTGCACGCTATTTTTTTGCACACACTAGGTAGCATGTGTAGAGTAACGGCTACTTAGCTAAACGCCCCTACACAGATAAAATAGGTAATACGAATGAAAAGATTGAACTCCCAACTCCAAGACGACGGTGCGCCGCTAGAGCTTATCCTCTTGATTAGAACACTACTTGCAGGCTGCAAAGAAATTTCTTTTAGGGTTAGCCAAGGTGCATTAGCAGGTGTATTGGGTTCAACCTTGAGTGAAAACGTACAAGGCGAAACTCAAAAGAAGTTAGATGTAATTTCTAACCAAATATTAAAAGATATCCTGATTGACTCAGGCTATGTAAAAGCCCTTTCTTCAGAAGAAGAGGACGACGTTGTTCCTTGTAATCCAGACGGCAAATATTTAGTCAGTTTTGATCCACTAGATGGCTCGTCAAATACGGATATTAATAGCTTAATCGGCACCATTTTTTCGATTACTCACGCGCCACAATGGATGGATCCAGATGATCCTTCAGCATTCTTACAGCCAGGTACACAAATTGTTGCGGCAGGGTATGTATTATATGGCCCGTCAGCTATGCTGGCCATGACGACAGGTAAAGGCACGCATTTATACACCCTAGACAAAACCCACGGCGGGTTCTTGTTAACTAAGCCGAATATTCAAGTACCACAAGATACCAACGAATATGCAATTAATGCCTCTAACCAGCGTCACTGGGAAGAGAATATGCAAGAGTATGTTGGCGACTTATTAGCAGGTACCGACGGCCCAAGAGGAAAAGACTTCAATATGCGATGGGTGGCAGCTATGGTGGGTGATATTCACCGCGTACTGTGCCGAGGCGGCGTATTCTTGTATCCAAAAGATGCAAGAGATCCGGACAAAGACGGCAAACTGCGTTTGTTATACGAAGCCAATCCTATGGCATTTTTGATCGAACAAGCAGGCGGACTCGCCTCAACCGGTAAAAAACGTATTATGGAAGTCATGCCGACAGATATACATCAACGTATACCTGTATTGATTGGCTCTAAAAACGAAATTGAAACGTGTTTAGAGTACTATCAAAAATAACCTATTCCATATTTGTATGCTCACCATTCAGAAACCAGTGATTTAGTCACTGGTTTTTTTTATGTGTGGATGAAAATATGGAAAAGTCAAATAACACAGGGAAGAATAAGAGAAAGCAGTGGAAGACTACCTACCTCTACCCTCGTCATTCCAGAGGGCTTTTGATCTGGAATCCAATCTTTAAGCCGTTAAGGCAAAAGCTAAGATGTTGCACCACAGAGGGCACGGAGCAAAATGAACAAGAAAGAGGTAGGAGATAGTAAATAGCGGCAAGATGAGCAGGGACTTCATCCTCAGCCACGCCTTCGTTATTCTAGCAGTGAAAGACTACCTACCTTTACCCTCGTCATTCCAAAAGTCTTTTGATCTGGAATCCAATCTTCAGGTAGTTAAGATAAAAGCCAAGATGTTGCACCACAGAGGGCACGGAGCAAAATGAACAAGAAGGAGGTAGGAGATAGTAAATAGCGGCAAGATGAGCAGGGACTTAATCCTCAGCCACGTCTTCGTTATTCTACCAGTGAAAGACTAACTACCTCTGCCTTCGTCATTCCAGAAGTATTTTGATCTGGAATCCAATCTTTAAGCAGTTAAGGTAAGATACTTAATCACAGAGGGAAGGCAAACATGTGCTGGAGAAAGTAAATAGTGGCAAGATGAGCAAAGGTTGTAAGACTGTAAAAAAATCAACAGCTCCCCCCCGTGTTGGGGTAGTAGTCCCTGATGTCTTTGCTATCAATCAGGTTTTTCTATGCAATTGGGTCGTTCTGGGCCATGATTACGTTATCTTGTATTTTTTCGTATTTGAAAATTAAATGATTAAAAAAATTAAACTTTCGATTGTTGCTACGGTTTCAGCTGGACTGTTGGTCTCTGGGATGAGTTGGGCTCTGTCTGAGGAGGCTTTTTTTGAGAAACGTACAGCCCTGATTATTAAACACTCTCATCAGGATGTGACTTTTGACATGATGCAAAATGAGCAGAGTTTTAGTCGGGAGTATTGGCGCTGGAGGCTCGATCAGTATTTGTATGGTCAGTACCCTGAGTATCAGCCTATCTATGATGCTTATACAGAGGGTAAAAAGTTTGGGGAGATTTATGCATTACCAGAAGAAAATCTAGGACCAGCGTGGCAAGAGCCTGCTAGCTTACCTGATATTCCACAGGGATACTTTACGGATAACTTACCGGGGAATACTCACACCGGTTGGCATAAGCTAATTGGTGATACCTTGTATATTGTTTATCAAGGGCATTTAACCGATCCGTATGTGGCTAGCTATAATGTTAAAACCCATAAATGGTCTGGTCCATTTAAGGCGGGACATAGTACGTTATCCAAAAACGATCGGAAGATTGATAGTCATGGTAGGCCCATTATCGAAGTTGATAGCCAAGGCTATATCCACATTGTATTTGGCGGCCATGGTGGGGAGCGCGAAGATGGACTAAACCCTATGTCGATTGATACTCCTCATGCAGGTGGTAGAATGTTGCATGTGGTTTCGGCTAAGCCCCATGATTTAACTAAATTTATTGAGAAAGACGATATTAGTCCTTTTGCGTCTTATGCAAAAAGTTACCGTATGGCAAATGGCGATATTTACTTTTTCACTCGGGCAGGGACCCACAAATCACCTTGGTTATATTATAAAATGAAGCGTGGCTCACAAACGTTTGAGGCACCGGTTAAAATTACGTGGCCCACTGTTAATGTGAATGATCCTATGTTGGTTGATACCCATTACATTAACCCAGTTAAAGTTTCTGACACCGAAATTGTGATTACGTCTTTATGGCATGCCTGTAACTTTAAAGAGGTACATGACAAAACTCACTATAACCGACTGAATGCGTATTTTATGAGACTGGATACCAGTACCGATACTTTTTATAACATCAAAAATGAAAAGTTGACCTTGCCTTTAACCTTGGCCTCGACCAATCAATATACCCTCGCTTATGATTCACAAAAGGCTAAAGAGACCAGTTTTGGGACCCGGCCTTTGGTGCTGGACGATGGTAGTTATGCTCTTGCATATGAAGCCAGAGGTGAGGGGTATCGTGAATGGCGTATGGCTAGATTTAACGATGGCGAGTGGAGCCATGGTCATCCTATGCCTGGAACCGTTAATCGTACTCTTAGCACCAAAGAGGGTAAGGGAGTTAAAAGTGTTCAGCATCTAAACGTGTTAGGTGATGAGGCAAGTTCGAGCCGTGCTGCCGTAGTTTATAGAGACACTGAAGGCCAAAGTACATTTGCTATTGCAAAGCGAGTATCTAAGCAGAAAGATGGCAACCAAAATTGGCAAGTCGAAGAGGTCGTGTTTGCTGTCCCTCAAGCTAAACTTAGAGTGGAGCCAGTACTCGATGAAAGCGGTAATACGGTAGCCTTGGTTGTTAATGTAAGACGTGGAGTTTCACAGCGGTTGTACTTGTGGCACAAAGGAGCGTTTAGGGCCAACCACTAGGGCGTATTTAAAACTAAAACCTAGTTTGAGCAGTAAGTTTTAACAGGGTTTGGGTTAGGGAAAGGCTTATACCGATTGGTATTATTGAGAGTTCAAAAGCCAAGGTCATGCCTTGGTTTTTTTGTGTCTGAATCTAATGCCATAAGTATAATGGATACATTTAGCCAGTTTAGGATTTTTCAGCGAGTTGCTGACTTATGGGGTAAGCACTTTTAAGAGTTGGTTTAGCCCGTGAGAGAGGGGAATAACTTAGTCGAAAATCAGTTCGACGTTTTCGTTTGGTACGGTGCAGCAGGTTAAGATTTCGTCGTCGTCAATGAATGCTAGAGGATCGACTTTATAGTCTACCGAGCCCGATACTAATTTGCACCGACACGCACCACAAAACCCGTCTCTACAATGAGATTGTACGGCTATTCCTTGGCGCTCTATGCTTTCTAGGGTAGAGTCGCCATCAAAAAATGGCACATCGTATGTGCCATTTAGAGTGGTTACTTTTATGTTCAAAAGTTAATTAAGCTTATAAGTCAAAATCACCAAAATCTTCTGCATTAACTTCTGCATCAATTTGGCCAACTAAATATGAGCTGATTTCTGACTCTTGAGGTGCCACTTGTACATTGTCAGAATTGAGGTAGTTATTCATCCAAGGCAAGGGATTGCTTTTAACATCAAAAGGCTGACCTAGGCCAATTGCCGACATACGGTGGTTAGCAATAAATTCAACGTACTGGCAAAGTATTTCTTTGTTCAACCCAATCATAGATCCTTGGTTAAACAAAAACGCTGCCCATTGTTTTTCTTGTTCAACCGCATTTAAGAATATATCGGTGGCTTCTTGTTTACACTCTTCAGCAATTTCGGCCATTTCTGGATCGTCTTTGCCTTTCGCCCACAAATTCAAAATATGTTGGGTCGAGGTTAAGTGCAGGTTCTCGTCGCGAGCAATTAGGCGGATAATTTTTGAATTACCTTCCATTAACTCTCGTTCGGCAAACGCAAACGTACAAGCAAAAGACACATAAAAACGAATAGCTTCTAGGGCATTAACTGAGTTCATACACAGATAAAGCTTTTTCTTAAGATTACGCAAGGTGATCTCATGGACTTCGCCTTTTACAGTGTGTATGCCTTCGCCAAGGGTTTGCCATAGTTGTACTGCAAAAATTAAGTCGTCGTAGTACTTAGAGATATCTGCTGCACGTTTTTTGATTTCTTCGTTTTCGACTATGTCCTCAAAAATGCTGCTCGGGTCACCAAACAAATTACGTAAAATATGCGTATACGAGCGTGAGTGAATGGTTTCGAAAAATGACCAGGTCTCAACCCATGTTTCTAATTCAGGAATAGAAATAATCGGCAAAAAGGCGATATTGGGGCTGCGTCCTTGGATTGAGTCGAGCAAAGTTTGATATTTAAGATTTGAAATGAAAATGTGCTTTTCAGAATCACTCAATTTTTGAAAATCGACTCTATCTTTACTGACATCGACTTCTTCTGGACGCCAAAAAAAACTAATTTGTTTTTCAATTAACTTTTCAAATATTTGGTGTTTTTGTTGATCGTAACGGGCAACATTAACCGGGTTCCCAAAAAACATAGGCTCGGATAAGGGGTTATTCGAAAGTTGATTAAAAGTAGTGTATTTCATTCGTTTAATTTGCCGTATTCAGTTAATTTAAAAAAGTCGTGTAATAAGTAACAAGCGCTAAATCTTACATGCGCCACCGGCACAATCGTCATCTTCTTCTACCACCACTTCTTGTGGGGTAAATTTGTTAGAGGCTTCTTGCGTTAACGACTGCTGAGACGTGTCAGCAGCGCCATCACGGGTGTTATGATAATAAAGTGTTTTTACGCCAAGCTTGTATGCAGTAAGCAAGTCTTTTAATAACAACTTCATAGGCACTTTACCGCCTTCGTATTTATTTGGATCATAACTGGTGTTGGCAGAAATAGTTTGATCAACAAACTTTTGCATAATTCCAGCTAGCTGTAAGTAACCGTCGTTTGACGGTAAATCCCACAATAACTCGTATTGATCTTTAAGCCTTTCGTATTCAGGTACAACTTGCTTAAGCACGCCGTCTTTACTGGACTTAATGCTGATGTGACCTCTAGGTGGCTCTATGCCATTGGTGGCATTAGATATTTGCGATGATGTTTCAGAAGGCATTAACGCCGACAAGGTGCTGTTACGCAAGCCATACTGCTTAATATCGGCACGTAGTTGATCCCAGTCACAATGTAATGGCTCGTCACAAATTTTATCTAAGTCAGCTTTATAGGTGTCGGTAGGCATGATCCCTTGAGAGTACGTAGTCTCGTTAAATTTAGGGCAGGGGCCTTTTTCTTTTGCTAACTCGCATGAAGCCTTCATCAAATGATATTGAATAGCTTCAAAGGTTTTGTGGACTAAACCATTGGCACTGCCGTCTGAGTATTTAACGCCATTTTTAGCCAAGTAATAAGCAAAGTTAATTACGCCTATACCTAGAGTACGACGTCCCATAGTGGCGTTGAATGCAGCGGGTACGGGGTAGTCTTGGTAATCTAATAGGCTATCTAGGGCTCTCACTGCTAAATCAGACAATTCGGCAAACTCGTCTAGGCTTTCAATTGCGCCTAGGTTAAAGGCCGACAAGGTACAGAGTGCAATTTCACCTTCTTCATCGTTAACATGAGACAAAGGCTTAGTGGGTAAGGCAATTTCTAAGCACAAATTACTTTGACGAACAGGGGCCACTTTAGGGTCAAATGGGCTGTGAGTATTGCAGTGGTCAACGTTTTGTAAGTATATACGGCCAGTACTTGCGCGTTCTTGCATAAACAAGCTAAAGAGCTCAATGGCTTTTATTTGCTTTTTGCGAATGCTGGGGTCGTTCTCGTATTGTACATATAAACGTTCAAACTCATCTTGGTCGGCAAAAAATGCGTCATACATGCCTGGGGTATCAGAAGGGCTGAATAAAGTGATGTGTTGGTCTTTAATCAAGCGTTGATACATTAGCTTGTTAAATTGTACGCCGTAATCTAAGTGCCTTACGCGGTTTTCTTCTACGCCGCGGTTGTTTTTCAAGACCAGTAACGATTCAACTTCTAAATGCCATAAAGGATAAAACAAGGTCGCTGCACCGCCTCGTACACCGCCTTGAGAACAACTTTTAACGGCCGTTTGAAAGTGCTTATAAAACGGAATGCAGCCAGTATGAAAGGCTTCGCCGCCACGTATGGGACTGCCTAAAGCACGAATACGTCCTGCATTAACGCCAATCCCTGCACGTTGACTGACGTATTTTACTATAGCGCTTGAAGTGGCGTTGATTGAATCTAGACTATCGCCAGATTCGATTAACACGCAAGAGCTGAACTGGCGGGTAGGGGTTCTGACACCTGCCATAATGGGCGTAGGCAGAGAAATTTTAAACTTAGACGTCGCATCGTAAAATCGCTTGATGTAGTCCATGCGAGTTGACTTGTCGTAATTGGCAAATAAACATGCTGCTACCAAAATATACAAGAACTGTGCACTTTCGTATATCTCGCCTGTTACGCGGTTTTGTACTAAATACTTGCCTTCTAATTGTTTAACTGCCGCATAGCTAAAGTCCATATCACGCCAGTGCTCTAGGTATTTATCCATTTCTTCAAATTCAGCTTGGCTGTAATCGTTCAGTAAATGTTTGTCATATTTACCTGCTTCAACCAATTGCTTAACATGCGTGTATAAAGCCGGCGGCTCGAACTGGCCATAGGCTTTTTTGCGTAAATGGAAAATGGCTAATCTAGCTGCTAAGTACTGATAATCTGGACATTCGGTTGAAATTAAATCAGCTGCAGAGCGAATTAGGGTTTCATGGATATCTGCGGTTTTTATCCCGTCATAAAATTGAATTTGCGCTTTTATTTCGACTTGAGAAACCGAAACGTTATTCAAATCTTTGGCTGCCCATTCGATGACTTTATGGATTTTATCCAAATCAATAGTTTCGCGCTCGCCGGTACGTTTTGTGACGTATAAATTGTTATTCATGAATTCAGCCGTTGATTAAGTTGACTAGTTTTTAAGTACGTTAACAACCAAAGAAAGTAAAAGGGTCGTTATTTCCTTGTAGGTATCGAGCAACTAGAGAATAGACATATGGGTAAGAAAAACATCTATATCTAGTTTTGATCCCTGCGTTGGCAACACAAGATAGTGAGGTTTAGGATATATTGCAACCCAACATATGGTGGTTAATTCACCAATTGGGCCTGCTGTAAAATTAGGTTAGTATCGACTCACCTAAAAGCTCCTTTTGCTCTGAGTTTAGAATGAATGCAAGCATTAAATAGGGTTAATTTTGCCTTATGAATATTTTGATTTAACATCTGACTTTTTTATTATATATCGATATATAGGGTCTAAGGATCTTTCTTGACACTAGATGTCGTGTTTGAGTTTGGTTGAATTTTTGTCAATATGAGGAGATATTAGCCATTCTGAGTGGGTTGTTACTAAACCAATATAAAGTCGCTAAGCGGCAGCGACCTTAGGTTTGTATGCAAGTCTGTATGAGAGCAAATCGTTCAACCCCACAGATAGCATATGAGTATGTAGAACAGTGCTTTAAGCGAAATTAATACTGGTGAATGTTACAGTAATTTTGTTAAATCTTGCGCGGTTTCAACGGCAAAGTCAGCTTGCCACCCCTCAATATCTGTGTCGTCTTCGATATAACCAAACTTAGCGATAACACTTACCATGTTTGCAGCGTTCGCGGCTTCTATATCTCGCTCAGCATCGCCTACATACCAAGTTGAAGGATTAATTAATGGCGCGCCGTTTTTCGATAGCTGATCTTGTGCATACAGCAAAGGCAGTGGATGCGGCTTG
The DNA here is from genome assembly GCA_947498355.1 of uncultured Paraglaciecola sp. Classification (GTDB taxonomy): domain Bacteria; phylum Pseudomonadota; class Gammaproteobacteria; order Enterobacterales; family Alteromonadaceae; genus Paraglaciecola. Next base: position 18,740 of record CANMKA010000001.1, read on the forward strand.
CGCTCAGCTAGGGTATCTCCGCCAATGATCACTTGGCAATTGTTTAATAACGGAAACGATTTTAATAATGCCAGCGTAAGACCTTCGGGCTTGTTGGTGACCACGCCCCATGGAATAGACTTTTGATTTAGGGTAGTCAGTAATGTTTCTATGCCGTCAAAATAGCATGTATCGATACATATATGGTTTAAGTAATGATCAAGAAACGCCTGCCTAAGTTGCTCAAAATCGTATTGCTTTAGGGCTTCACCAAATCCTAGCTCGAGCATACCTTTGGCTCCATTAGACGCAATATTTCGGTATTGCTCATAATCCACTGTAGGCATACCTTTTTCTAGCAGCAAAGCATTTAACGTGTTGCCTAAGTCACGGGCGGTATCGAGCAAAGTGCCGTCAAGGTCAAATAGAACGGCATCGGGTTGGGTGAACATGCTAGTTAGCCTTCTAATTGACAATGCACTATGTAATTAACGTCGACATTTTGATTCGACAAATAATACTCTTGAGTAAGGGGATGTAAATGTAAACCCGTTATGGTTTTTATTGTTAGTTGAGTCGCGTCTATCCAATTCATTAATTCGGCAGGTTTAATAAATTTGCTATGTTGATGGGTGCCTTTGGGAACCAGTTTTAATAGATACTCGGCAGCGACTATGGCCATCAAATAAGATTTAATGTTGCGGTTTAAGGTAGAAAAAAACACGTGTCCGCCTGGTTTTACTAAACGATAGCACGCGTCAACCACTGAACTAGGATCAGGTACGTGTTCGAGCATTTCCATACAGGTTACCACATCGAAAGTGCCCGCGTGTTCTGTGGCAAATTGCTCGGCGGTGGTTTGTTGATAGTCTACCGACAAACCAGATTCTAAACCATGCAGCTTAGCGATTTCTAAAGGTGCTTCGCCCATATCAATACCGGTTACCTTGGCGCCCATTTTTGCCATGCTTTCAGCAAGTATCCCACCGCCGCATCCAACGTCTATGACTTTTTTATCCGTCAGACCGTTTGCATGCTGAACGATAAAATCGGTGCGCAATGGGTTGATTTGGTGTAACGGTTTAAATTCTCCGTTGATGTCCCACCACCTAGATGCGAGATCTGAAAATTTTTGAATTTCTGCGTGGTCTACGTTTTGCTCGTGAGTCATGGCACTGATTACTGCTTGAGTAAATAATGAGGTTATTATATCCAGCAAATTCCCTGACTATCCAGCTTATTTGCGGGACGAATGCCAGATACCATTCTTAAACGATAAAATCTGGTTTGATTGTTCATTATATGGACAGAGCTAACTGTTTATTTACAATTCTTGATGGTAGTATTGTGCGGCTGTAGTCAAAGGTGATTCAAGACAATCCTTTCTGTGGTTAAAGTAGCCCAGAAAGTGAGCACCTTAGGTTGACCAACACCATACTCTAATAATAAAGACTAGGGACAAGGCTGTATATGACTGATCACGCCCAAGAAATTCTTCCCATTAATATTGAGGAAGAACTAAAAAACTCTTATCTCGACTATGCGATGAGCGTTATTGTTGGCAGGGCGCTGCCAGATGTGCGAGATGGCTTAAAACCGGTGCATCGCCGCGTTTTATTTGCCATGAACGAGCTAAAAAACGACTTTAACAAGCCATATAAAAAATCTGCCCGTGTAGTGGGCGATGTAATTGGTAAATATCACCCCCATGGTGACTCAGCTGTATACGAGTCGATTGTACGTATGGCGCAGCCTTTTTCTTTGCGTTACATGCTAGTTGATGGACAAGGAAACTTTGGTTCTGTCGATGGTGACTCTGCGGCCGCTATGCGTTACACAGAGATTCGTATGGCGAAAATTGCCCACGAATTGCTAGCCGATTTAGAAAAAGAAACGGTTAACTTTGTACCTAACTACGACGACACAGAACAGATCCCAGATGTGTTGCCTACTAAGGTGCCTAACTTATTAATCAATGGCTCGTCTGGTATCGCTGTAGGTATGGCTACCAACATTCCGCCTCACAATCTGACTGAAGTCATTAATGGTTGTATTGCTTTGGTTGATAACCCTGAGTTGACCATTGAAGAATTAATTGAATATATCCCTGGCCCAGATTTTCCAACCGCTGCCATTATAAGTGGCAGAAAGGGCATTGAAGATGCTTACCGAACTGGTCGTGGTAAAATTTACATGCGTGCTCGCGCTGAGGTTGAGACAGAAGATAATGGGAAAGAGACCATTATTGTTCACGAGATCCCATATCAAGTAAATAAAGCGAGACTCATTGAAAAAATCGCCGAATTAGTAAAAGAAAAGAAAATCGAAGGGATATCCGCTCTACGAGACGAATCTGATAAAGACGGTATGCGTATTGTTATCGAGATACGCCGTAACGAGTCTGGCGAAGTTGTGTTAAACCATTTATATGCACAAACACAAATGCAAACTGTGTTTGGTATCAATATGGTGGCCCTGGATAAAACTCAGCCTAAAATTTTCAATCTAATCGATATTCTTAAAGCTTTTATTCTGCACCGCCGTGAAGTGGTAACACGACGCACAGTGTTCGAACTCAAGAAAGCCCGTGAACGAGCGCATATTCTAGAAGGTTTAGCGATAGCGCTTGTCAACATTGATCCAATTATCGCCCTGATCAAAGCGTCTAAAAGTCCTTCTGATGCCAAAGTGTCGTTAACCGCACAAGGTTGGCAGTTAGGCGATGTAGCAGATATGCTCGAACGAGCAGGTAATGATGCTGCGCGACCAGATTGGTTATTACCTGAGTTTGGTATTCGTGATGGACTGTATTATTTAACCGAGCAACAGGCCCAAGCAATTCTAGATTTACGTCTGAATAAGTTGACTGGTTTAGAGCACGAAAAAATCTTGTCTGAGTACAAAGCCTTACTCGATGTGATTGCTGAGTTGCTCCACATTCTGGGTAGCCCAGAGCGCTTAATGGAAGTGATCCGCGAAGAATTAGAAGCCGTTAGAGAAGAGTTTGGTGATCCACGCCGTACCGAAATTACTGCAGCTTCCCACGATATCGATATTGAAGACTTAATCGAGCAAGAAGATGTTGTTGTTACCTTGTCTCGAGAAGGCTACGTAAAATATCAGAAGCTCACGGATTACGAATCACAACGTCGTGGTGGACGCGGTAAGTCTGCGACCAAGATGAAAGATGAAGATTTCATCGAAAAATTGTTAGTGGCAAATACCCACGATCATATTTTATGCTTCTCGACACGTGGCCGTTTATATTGGTTGAAGGTTTACCAATTGCCATTGGCCAGTCGAAATGCTCGTGGACGTCCAATCGTTAATATTCTGCCATTAGAAGAAGACGAAAGGATCACCGCTATTTTACCTATTCAAGAGTTTGAAGAAGGTAAGTATGTATTGATGGCAACAGCTAACGGAACCGTCAAGAAAACCCCACTTACACAATATTCTCGTCCTCGTGCAAACGGGATCATCGCCGTTAACTTAAACGACGGTGATGAGCTGATTGGGGTAGATATTACCCACGGAGAAGACGATATCATGTTGTTCTCTGATGCGGGTAAAGTGGTACGTTTTAATGAAAAACAACGTGACGCAGAAACCGGTGAAGTGAAAATCGATCCTGAAACAGGAGAAGAGCTATTAGCACTTCGTCCTATGGGACGCACAGCAACAGGCGTTCGCGGTATCCGCTTACAAGAAGGCCAAAAAGTTGTGTCTTTGATTGTCCCTCAAGGTGATGGTGCAATATTAACTGCAACTGAAAATGGCTTTGGTAAGCGTACACCGGTTGACGATTACCCCGCTAAGAGTCGTGCGACTCAAGGTGTGGTCTCAATTAAGGTATCTGAGCGAAACGGTAAAGTAGTTGGCGCGGTTCAAGTAAACGACAGTGACGAAATCATGTTGATTAGTGATAAAGGCACCTTAGTTAGAACCCGCGTTGAAGAAGTGTCTACTGTAGGGCGTAATACCCAAGGTGTTCGTTTGATACGAACCATTGAGGGTGAGCATGTAGTGGCGCTACAGCGTATTGACGAAATTGAAGAGTTAGAAGCTGAAATCCTCGACGTAAACGCTGAAGATAGTGTAACCAGTGACGATGCAGCCGACTTAGATACGGATCTAGACGAATAAGTAAATCTTATTTTTTCTATCTAAATTGATAGAAACTAGCGTTAATCTAGGTCTTAATACGCAGTAATTAAATAACAAACGAGTGGCCTTAGCCGCTCGTTTTTTTTGTTGAGTTTAAAGGTTATTGATCTTAGATGTAAGCACAGGGTGATGAACAACAATGCCTTAATCAAGGCAAAAATTATGTGGTTTAGTCATCTAAATGAATGGGTTTTAACCCCGAGCAAGGCATTTTTGTTTCACCCCAAAAGGTTGAGGCTTCTTACCTCTCAGTGTCATAAAATGGGTTTATCTAGAACCATTAGACCTTTCTCATTTTGCCTAACTGACAGAGTAAATGGCCTCCAGCAGGAGAATATATGAAAGACAAACAGCCCCTTGATATTTTTAACTTTTGTGCTGGCCCAGCTATGTTACCAGTTGAGGTTATGCAACAGGCGCAAGCAGAGTTTGTGAATTGGCAATCAACGGGTCGCTCAGTGATGGAGCTTAGCCATCGCAGCAAAGAATACATAGCAGTTGCCGAAGAAGCTGAACAGGATTTTCGTGACTTACTGAACGTACCTGCAAACTATAAAGTGTTATTTGCTCAGGGCGGGGGACGCGGACAGTTTTCGGCTGTGCCAATGAACTTAAAAGGCCGCGGTGACTCGGCTGCTTTTTTATTAAGTGGTTCTTGGTCGAAAGGGGCGCATAAAGAAGCGCAGAAATTTATAACCAGTCATGTCGTTGGCGACATTATTAAGCTAGATGGATTATTAGCTGCGCCTACCATTACATCAGAGCAGATTGACCCTAGCAGTGCGTATTTTCATTATTGCAGCAATGAAACAGTAGACGGGATTGAAATAAATACCGTCCCTAAAGTGGGCGAGGTGCCTGTAGTGGTTGATATGTCGTCGAATATTTTGTCGAAGCCACTTAATATTGCCGATTACGGGATTATTTACGCAGGTGCACAAAAAAATATCGGTCCATCTGGTTTAGCTGTGGTCGTGGTGCGCGATGATTTACTCGAGCACGCTATGCCTGAAACGCCTACTTTCTTGCACTACAAAACCATGGCAGATTACGACTCTATGTACAATACACCACCAACTTACTCTTGGTATTTGGCTGGGTTAGTATTTAAGTGGTTAAAACAGCAAGGTGGTGTGGCCGCAATTGAGCAAAAAAATGTCGAAAAAGCCGCGCTACTTTATCAATGCATTGACGAATGTGATTTATATACCAACAAAGTGCATCCAGATTTTCGTTCAAAGATGAATGTGACGTTTCATCTAGCCAATACCGAACTCGACACTCTGTTTTTACAACAGGCCGAGGCAAATGGTTTAACTGCTCTTAAAGGTCACCGTATTGTCGGTGGTATGCGAGCTAGCATCTATAATGCAATGCCTATTGAAGGTGTTGAAGCTTTAACGTCCTTTATGCGTGATTTCGCTAGGAGAAATGGTTAATGAAACAATTATTGTTATCGCCTATCAAGGGTGTGGAGGGAACGGTTAATGTTCCCGGATCTAAGAGTTTGTCTAATCGTGCTTTGCTACTTGCTGCACTGGCAAAAGGGGAAACTCATCTAACGAACTTACTCGACAGCGAAGATATCCAGCATATGCTTAATGCACTGACTAAGTTGGGTGTAAAATACAAACTATCTGAGTGTAAAACCCAGTGTTGGGTCACAGGTAATGCTGGCGTATTTAAAGTTGAACAGCCTGTGTCGTTATTTTTGGGTAATGCTGGTACTGCTATGCGTCCTTTGTGTGCGGCACTTGCTGCTAGTGATGGGGAGTTTGAGCTGACAGGCGAGCCGCGTATGGAAGAACGTCCAATCGGGGCACTAGTCGACTCACTTCGTCAAGCAGGCGCAGATGTGACCTATCTTAAAAATAAAGATTACCCTCCTCTTAATATTAAGGGGCAAGCCCTAAAGGGTGGGGATATAACGGTAGATGGCAGTGTGTCGAGTCAATTTCTTACGGCACTATTAATGAGCGCGCCTTTATTTAATGACGATACCAATATCAAGATAAGTGGCGATTTAGTCTCTAAGCCATATATTGATATTACCTTAGATACCATGGCGAAGTTTGGGATCCATATCGAAAACCAATCTTACCAACAGTTTTTTGTAAAAGGTAAGCAAACTTACACAGCGCCGGGTCATTTCATGGTTGAAGGCGATGCTTCGTCTGCTTCTTATTTTTTAGCAGCAGGTGCCATCAAAGGCGGAACGGTACGCGTAACCGGAATTGGCAAAAATAGCATCCAAGGCGATATTCGTTTTGCAGAAGTGCTCGAAAAAATGGGGGCTCATGTAACATGGGCGGAAGAGTATATCGAAGTGACGGGTGCTCCTCTGCAAGCTGTTGATTTAGATATGAATCACATTCCTGATGCGGCTATGACAATAGCTACAACGGCACTGTTTGCTAAAGGAACGACTAGCATTCGCAATATCTATAATTGGCGCGTTAAAGAGACCGACAGGCTAGCTGCAATGAGTGCAGAATTAAGAAAAGTTGGTGCAACTGTTACAGAAGGCGAAGACTTTATTAGCGTAACGCCAGCCGAAACCTTAGTACATGCTGAAATAGATACATATAATGATCATCGCGTTGCCATGTGTTTTTCACTGGTTGCACTGAGCGATACCCCAGTCACTATTAACGACCCGGGTTGTACTGCTAAAACCTTCCCAGATTATTTTGACCGATTCAAAACTATATGCCAGTAAAGCTTGGCTGATAATGAATGACTAAAAAGGGAGCTAAGCTCCCTTTTTTTAATGGCTGTTAATCTAGTCCGTTTCAACCTAGATTGGAGCTGGAGGAATATTGATTTTAAATAAACCCGCTATGGCCCTTAACGAGATTGCACTTCCTTTAAGCATGTCTTAGATCAAACACCTAGCTAGGTTATTACATTTTCATGCCTCGCGTTTCTATCTTTTAATATGTCTTAGCTATGAAAAGCAGAAAAAATTGTCACTTAAGTGTCATTGCTAATGTCGTGCTTAAGCGTATAATTGCGCGCGATTTTCACCGTCTCAGGAGAGCAAATGTACACAGAACCGGTTATCACCATAGACGGACCCAGCGGAGCGGGCAAGGGCACGGTGAGTATTTTGCTAGCTAAAAAATTAGGTTGGCATTTTTTGGACAGTGGCAGTATTTATCGCGTATTAGCCATTGCTTCTACTCACCACCAGATCCCTGCCGACGACGAAGGGGGGATCCTTCCTCTGGCGTCGAGCCTTGACGTGCATTTCGAAACGACTGAGCAAGGCGTAAGGGTCATGCTCGAAGGAGAGGACGTTAGCGACAGTATTCGCACCGAAATAGTCGGCTCTGTTGCTTCTCAAATAGCATCATTGCCTAGTGTTCGCGAAGCCTTACTAAGACGTCAACGCGCGTTTAAAGAAGCCCCAGGATTGGTGGCAGATGGCAGAGATATGGGCACAGTTGTGTTCCCCGAAGCATGCGCAAAAATATTCCTGACTGCCAGTGCAGAGGCAAGGGCAGAAAGACGCTTCGAGCAGTTGAAAAACAAGGGGCATGATGTTAGTATTCGCCGCCTTTTAGCGGATATAAAATCTCGCGATGAGCGAGACGCAAACCGTTCGGTAGCGCCTTTGGTTGCTGCTAAAGATGCATTAATACTTGATTCGACTGCATTAACTGTCCCTCAAGTACTTGATAAAGTTGAACAATTTGTACATTCAAAAATGGCAATTGTCACTGAGTTGTAACAGATTTAAACCGCCAAGTTATGGATTGATTTGGTCATTAATAACAACCCCGCGCTAACTGGATTGTACGCGGATGTCAAAAAAGAAACTTAATTAAACACTATGATTGAAAATTTTGCTGAACTATTCGAAGAAAGTTTAAAAGAACTTGAAACCCGTCCTGGCTCAATTGTTAAAGGTACTATCGTGTCTATCGATAAAGACATTGTACTTGTTGACGCTGGACTTAAATCTGAAAGTGCAATCCCTGCTGAGCAATTTAGAAACGCCGAAGGCGAGCTAGATGTTGTTGTTGGTGATCAAATCGACGTGGCATTGGATGCAGTTGAAGATGGCTTCGGTGAAACCATTTTATCTCGCGAAAAAGCGAAGCGCCACGAAGCTTGGGTAGAATTAGAAAAAGCTTACAATGACAAAGAAACAATCATTGGTGTAATCAATGGTAAGGTTAAAGGCGGCTTTACGGTTGAAGTGAACACAGTTCGCGCATTCTTGCCTGGTTCTTTGGTTGATGTACGTCCAGTACGTGACACTGCTCACCTTGAAGGTAAAGAATTAGAATTTAAAGTAATCAAGCTAGATGCTAAGCGTAACAACGTTGTTGTTTCTCGTCGTGCAGTTATCGAAGCTGAAAGCAGTGCAGAGCGTGATACGCTTCTTGCTAACCTTGAAGAAGGTCATGAAGTTAAAGGTATCGTTAAAAACCTTACTGATTACGGTGCATTCGTAGACTTAGGTGGTGTAGATGGTCTTCTACACATTACTGACATGGCTTGGAAACGTGTTAAGCACCCAAGTGAAATCGTTAATGTTGGTGACGAAATCAACGTTAAAGTACTTAAGTTCGACAAAGAAAAATCTCGTGTTTCACTTGGTATGAAGCAAATGGGCAACGATCCTTGGCAAGAAATTGCTAACCGCTACCCAGAAGGTTCTAAACTAAGTGGTGCTGTGACTAACCTAACAGATTACGGTTGCTTCGTTGAAATCGAAGACGGCGTTGAAGGCCTAGTTCACGTTTCTGAAATGGATTGGACTAACAAAAACATCCACCCATCTAAAGTCGTTAACTTAGGTGATGTATGTGAAGTTATGGTTCTAGAAATTGATGAAGAGCGTCGTCGTATTTCTCTTGGTCTTAAGCAATGTATCCCTAACCCTTGGGAAGAATTTGCTAAATCTAAGAGCAAAGGTGACAAAGTTACAGGTAAGATCAAGTCAATCACTGACTTCGGTATCTTTATCGGACTTGATGGCGGCATAGATGGCCTAGTTCACTTATCTGATATCTCTTGGAACAAGACTGGCGAAGAAGCTGTTCGTGAATTCAAGAAAGGCGATGAGATTTCTGCTGTTGTTCTTCAAGTTGACCCTGAGCGTGAGCGTATTTCTCTTGGCGTTAAACAAATTGACGAAGACCCATTCAATCAGTACATCACTGATACTAAGAAAGGTACAATCGTAACCGGTAAAGTAACGGCTGTTGACGCTAAAGGCGTAACGGTTCAGCTTGCTGAAGAAGTTGAAGGTTATGTACGTGTTGCTGACTTATCTCGTGACCGTATCGAAGATGCATCTGAAGTAGTTAGCGTTGATTCTGAAATCGAAGCTAAGTTCATGGGTGTTGACCGTAAGAATCGCGTCGTTAACTTATCTGTTAAAGCAAAAGACCAAGCAGATGAGAAAGAAGCACTAGATAAAGTTAATCAACAAGAAGAAGTTGGTTTCTCTAATGCCTTCGCTGACGCATTTAAAGCGGCTAAAAACGACTAATATTGGTAGGCCAACGCGTTAATTTTTGTTCAATTAACTTTGACAAAACCATTAGCGCGTTTATTATCGGTTATGTATCTTTTTGATTAATGGAGAGTTTGTGTATGACAAAGTCAGAACTTATTGAAAGACTAGCCGATAAAGCCCGCCAAGTACCCGCCAAAGACGTTGAGTCTGCGATTAAAGAAATGCTTGAACAGATGGCGCAAACTCTGCAAAAGGGTGAGCGAATTGAAATTCGTGGCTTTGGTAGTTTCTCTCTACATTATCGTGCTCCACGCGTTGGACGTAACCCCAAAACCGGTGAAACAGTGAAATTGGACGGCAAATATGTCCCGCACTTTAAACCCGGAAAAGAGTTGCGTGAACGGGTAAACGAAAGTTTAGTTAGTTGATTTACATAAAAAATTATAAACGGCACTCCATTTAGAGTGCCGTTTTTGTTAGAGTGACAGCATAGTAATTGGTTTAGAACCAACCCCAACCTTGTGTCCCCATGTTTATTCGTATTGGCTATCTAAGGAAGCATTGTGAAAATTAAAGGCTTGTTATTATTGCTCTTCATTCTTATTGTGCTGCTAATAGGCGGTTTTATTGGTGCGCAAAATAGTCACATGGTGCAGGTTAACTATCTAATTAGCGACCCGAGCGCGCAAGCCAAAATGTCTTATATACTCGCCATCAGCTTTGGCTGTGGTTTTTTATTTTGTTTTATTTTATATACAGTCTACGCAATTAGACTAAAGCTTCGATTGGCATTAGCCGAACGCAAGTTACAAAAATTAACACCTAGTAAATAATGCTAGAAACCCTCTTTTTACTTCTTCCTGTTGCGGTTTGGTATGGATGGGTCATGGGCCGAAACAGCCTACGACAATCCCAACGTAAACAAACTAGTATTCTGGCTAAGCACTATTACCGAGGCTTAAACTTTTTGTTGTCTGATCAACCAGATAAAGCCGTTGATACCCTAATCAAAATGATTGACTTGGACAGTGATACCATTGAAACGCACATTGCTATGGGGAAGTTCTTCCGACATAGAGGTGAAATTGATCGGGCTATTCGCGTACATCAAAATTTGGTGAGCCGCGAGGAGATATCTGGGGTATTACGAGAAAATGCATTATTTGAGTTAGGCCGAGATTACATACTTGCCGGATTTTTAGAGCGTGCCGAGCACGTGTTTTTACAATTGTTAAACAGCCAAAAACATTTTGTTAGTGCCCAAGGTGAGTTGTTCAATATTTATCAGTCGACTAAAGATTGGCAGAAGGCCATTGAGTTAGCTGAAAATATGCTTGGGGCAGGTGGCGAAAGCGACCAACTACGAGCCAGAGTAGCGCACTTTTACTGCGAACAAGCGAACGTAGTAGCCAAAGCTACAAAGCAAACAGAAACGCAGAGTGATGCTGAGCCGTTAACGCAAGAGGCGCTGTTACACAAAGCGACCAAAATTGATGAAAAAGCCGTTCGGCCTTGGCTATTGTTGGGCCAATTGGCCATGCAAAATGAACAATATAGCGACGCTATAGGATATTTACGGCAAATACCCGTAAGGGACATTAACTGGTTAAGCGAGGCTGTACCCTTAATTGAGGAGTGTGCCTTAAAAGGTGGGCACCAAGATCAGCTGCAATCGATATTAGATCAATATTGGCAAGTCTGTGCGACAGCCTACTTAACTAAAGTTAAACAACTGGCAAAAGACGGCGACAGTGAACAAGCTGCAAGTGTGCTCCTTGATCAGTTGAAAAAACACCCAACAATGAAAGGTTTTAAAACCTTAATGAGCTTGTACATTGATTTACAAGACCATGAGCAATCAACGAATAGTCTAGTCTTGCTAAAAGAACTAGTTGAAGAACAAATACAGTTACGACCCAAATACCGCTGCCACAGTTGTGGTTTTTCCGGTAGTAAAATTCATTGGTTATGTCCTTCTTGCAAGACGTGGGGGGCAATTAAGCCAATAAAAGGTTTAGATGGAGAATAAATTGAACGATCCTAAAGTTGTAGTCGCCCTAGATTTTGCCGAACAAATGCAAGCCGAAGCGTTTATTGAGCAATTAACACCGAGTCAGTGTCGCTTAAAAGTAGGCAAAGAAATGTATACCCATTTTGGTCCTCAGTTTGTTAAGTCGTTAGTGGCAAAAAATTTCGATGTATTTTTAGATCTAAAATTTCACGACATACCTAATACAGTGGTAAAAGCCTGTCAGGCGGCTGCAGATCTGGGGGTATGGATGACCAATGTACATGCATCTGGCGGCCCTAAAATGATGGAGTACGCCAATAATGCACTAACTCGTTACGGTAATGACAAACCTATCTTGATAGCGGTAACTGTGTTGACCAGTATGGACCAATCTCAACTTAGCGCGATCGGCATACAAGCCAGTCCCCAAGATCAGGTATTACGCTTAGCGAAACTAACTCGAGACAGTGGCTTAGATGGCGTTGTCTGCTCTGCCCAAGAAGCGAGTATGTTGAAGCAGCAAGTCGCTAAAGATTTTACCTTAGTTACCCCAGGAATACGCCCTGAGGGCGCAAGTCAAGGTGACCAAATTCGCGTTATGACACCAAAAACAGCTATTCAAGCTGGCGCTGATTACTTGGTAATTGGTCGGCCAATCACCCAATCTAGTGATCCAGCCCAAACCTTGATAGATATTAATCAAAGTTTACTTTAGGGGTTCTTGATTAGTCGAGACTTCTAGATTAGTAGAGAGATGCCTAGATTTTAGACGGTTTGTTTAAACTACCATCAAGCACCATACCATAGTGCCATTTACCTGAATCTGATACCTAGGATTTAGGTAACTTGGCTGGTATTGTATAGGGCTAATTGTATCTATGGTTGTTGGCATTCAATACAGGTTTGTTGCTACGAGTTGTTGAGAAACGTGAATTAAGTAAGTCGTTAGCTAACTCACTGAGTTTACGCGCTAATTCGTAATTCAGCGTGAATACATGTGTAAATAAGAACGCTCTTGGATTTTGGCTTAACGCCATCGATATCAGTAATATTTTAGGTCAAAAAGGAACGACACACACCCAATGGCAAGACTGACTGGCATACAAAGAATAATGGAAGTGGGCATGATGGTGAGTTGCCTGTTTGCCTTATTTATCCTTCTAGCACTTAGCTCTTTTCATCCAGCGGATCCGGGCTGGAGTCAGGCGGGTCTGCAAACTAATGTCAACAATTGGGTTGGACCAATTGGCGCATGGTTTGCCGATATTCTGTTTTTTACCTTTGGTGCGTTTGCGTACACCATACCCTTCTGCTGCGCGTTTGTGGGCTGGTTTTTGTTTCAACAAACTAAACATTTATTAGAGATTGATTATCTAAATATTGGGTTGCGTATTATTGGCGTAATTTTGTTGGTTATGGGCGCTACAGGCCTCCTTAGTATGAACGCCGATGATCTGTATTTTTATGGTTCGGGCGGAGTAATAGGGGACATTTTAAGCACATCGTTAATTCCCTATTTTAGTGCTGTGGGTACCACTTTATTATTGTTGAGTTTTTTTTGTGCTGGTGTGACTCTTGTTACTGGGGTGTCTTGGATTGCCATTGTCGACAAACTAGGGGAGTTAGTAATTGGCTCGGGTGTAGGCTTATATCGTTTGCCCAAAAAAGTGGCGGCCTTACCTCTTTTATCAAAAGATACCCAATCTGAGTCTGATATGCCTCCAGCGCTTAGCAGCCAGAAGCATATTATTGGCGCGGAGCAAACGACAGAGCCTACTTGGTCGAATGATAACACTGGGCCTTTTGACCACGAGCTCGAATCGGCTCCTCCGTTTGTGGTTGAACCCAGTATTCCAGACGACATTCTTCAAGAACCGGTTAAGAAGAGTCCTATTTCGGTCAGTGAATTAAAGAAAAAAATCAGTCGAGCAAAGCAAGCCAAAACTGAACAGGTTGAAACGCCGAGGGCTGATGATGAATCAGATAACCTGATAAACGAGCCCACAATTGACGAAATTGATGCACCTGTTGCTACTCAAGCCGACCCAGAAAGTAATGCTGTACAAGGGGTGATGCCCTCATTCGAATTACTTGAGCGTCCAGATAAAATTAAAAATCCCATTACCCAAGAAGAGCTTGATTTAGTGTCTCGTTTGCTCGAAACCAAACTAGCTGACTTTAATATCGAAGCTAAGGTAGTAGGGGTTTACCCTGGCCCCGTGATTACTCGATTTGAATTAGACTTAGCCCCCGGCGTTAAGGTCAGTAAAATCACAACCTTGTCTAAAGATTTAGCCCGTTCTATGTCTGCCATATCTGTACGTGTGGTTGAGGTGATTCCTGGTAAGTCTGTGATTGGTTTAGAATTACCGAACAAAAAACGTGACATGGTGCGCTTAAGTGAAGTGATTGTAGATGAGGTATTCCAAGCTTCGGATTCATCGTTGACCATGGTACTAGGCGCAGATATTTCTGGTAAACCAGTAGTGGTCGATTTAGCTAAAATGCCCCATCTACTGGTTGCTGGCACAACGGGTTCTGGTAAGTCCGTTGGTGTGAATGTCATGATTTTGAGTCTACTGTATAAGTCGACACCGGAAGACGTCCGGATGATCATGATTGATCCTAAAATGCTTGAATTATCTGTGTATGAAGGCATTCCTCACCTACTTGCCGAAGTTGTCACCGACATGAAAGAAGCAGCTAATGCGCTGCGCTGGTGTGTCGGCGAGATGGAACGTCGTTATAAGCTTATGTCCGCTTTAGGCGTGCGTAATTTAAAAGGTTTTAATGCAAAAGTGCTGCAAGCCATTGAAAACGGTGAGCCCATCAAAGATCCTCTTTGGAAGCCTGAAGAAAGCATGGAAACCGTCGCCCCTGATTTAGAAAAGCTGCCTGCTATAGTCGTGGTAGTCGACGAGTTTGCCGATATGATGATGATAGTCGGTAAAAAAGTTGAAGAATTGATTGCGCGTATTGCGCAAAAAGCGCGAGCGGCAGGTATTCATTTAGTCTTAGCTACCCAACGACCTTCAGTCGACGTTATTACCGGTTTAATAAAAGCTAATATTCCGACCCGTATTGCCTTTCAGGTGTCGTCAAAAATTGACTCTCGAACCATTCTTGATCAACAAGGGGCAGAAGCTTTATTAGGAGCAGGAGATATGTTGTATCTTCCTCCTGGTACAGGGGTACCGACTCGTATTCATGGCGCATTTGTTGATGATCATGAAGTTCATGCAGTGGTAGCCGACTGGAAACAACGGGGCGCACCTCAATATATCGATGAAATTCTAAATGGTGATGCCGGAGCCGAGATCTTATTGCCTGGCGAACAACCAGAGGGCGAAGATCAAGAATTTGATGTGTTTTATGATGAGGCTGTGGCCTTTGTGACTGAAACCCGACGCGCTTCAGTGTCGAGCGTACAAAGAAAATTCAGGATCGGCTATAACCGTGCTGCCCGTTTAGTGGAACAGATGGAACAAAGTGGTGTCGTAAGTTCACAAGGCCATAATGGCAACCGTGAAGTATTGGCAGCGCCAGCTCCCAAAGATTAACGGCTAACCTTAACCATCATACGAGAAACTCATAATGATCAAACGACTAAAGGCATGCTTGCAACGTCAAACAAAAGCCGCATTCACTATTTTACTTGCTGGCAGCTTGTTTATGTCAGGTGTGGCTGTGGCAAACGATAGCGTTCAGCAACTCAAACAAAAACTTCAACAGCTAAGCAGTTTCCAAGCCGACTTCTCGCAAAACGTCACTGATATAGACAAAACCGTTTTGCAGCAAGCGTCAGGAAAGTTAGTGCTCTCACAGCCGAATAAATTGTATTGGGAGTTATTATCCCCTAATGAAAGTGTATTAATTGCCGATGGCGAGACAGTTTGGAGTCTCGATCCGTTTTTAGAGCAAGTTGTGGCTTATGATCAAACGGCTGCAACCCAAAGTAATCCATTAATTCTGTTAACCGATCCAACCAATCAAGAATGGGCTGAGTTTAATATTGTCAGTAGCATGGTGGATGGTAAACAGACCTTTACAATTACACCAAAAGTAAACAGTGGCAATATCGAAAAGCTGAGTTTATTTTTCGGCGAAAAAAATCAATTAGTATCGATTGAAACCACTGATGCTCAGTTTCAAGTCAGTCGCTTAACCTTTAGTGCTATTCGCCAAAACCAACCCGTGGCGTCAAACTTGTTTGATTTTGCATTGCCAGCGGGTTACGAATTAGATGATCAACGTAGTCAATGAGTCAAGACGGCGATTTATTTGGGGCAACAGATGGCGTTGCGCCTAAGCCGGATAGTTTTGCGCCGTTAGCGGCCAAAATGCGTCCAGCACACATTGATGAATATATCGGGCAGACGCATATTTTAGGGCAGGGTAAACCTCTACGCGCCGCCCTACAACGCGGTGTGTGCCACTCTATGATTTTGTGGGGGCCGCCTGGTACAGGAAAAACCACACTTGCCGAGTTAGTTGCCAATCATTGCGATGCACATATAGAGCGACTATCTGCGGTAAGCAGTGGCGTTAAGGATATTCGCCAGGCAATAGACAATGCCCAGCACTATGCAGCCAGACAAACCCGAACTATTTTGTTCGTTGACGAAGTACATCGTTTTAATAAAAGCCAGCAAGATGCGTTTTTACCTTACATAGAAGATGGCACGGTTACGTTTGTTGGTGCTACCACAGAAAACCCCTCATTCGAACTGAACAATGCATTGCTTTCTCGCGCCCGCGTGTATGTGTTGCAAAGCTTAACTCATGAAGAATTGGCCGAAGTGTTATCTCGTGCTTTGACGGATAAGGAGCGAGGATTAGGCAAATTAGCGATTACCCTTAGCCCAGAAGCTAAAACCTTGTTAATTGAATTAAGTGGCGGTGACGCAAGGCGTTTACTCAATTATTTAGAGCTCAGCGCAGACTTTCTGCCAAACGATGCCAATGAGGGGATGGTGACCCTTGATATGGTCAAGCAAGCCGTAGGTGAAAAAGTTGCGCAGTACGATAAAAAAGGCGACCAGTTTTACGATTTAATTTCGGCCTTTCACAAATCTGTGAGAGGATCATCACCCGATGGGGCCTTGTATTGGTATGCCCGTATGTTGGTGGCTGGTTGCGACCCACTATACGTGGCGCGCAGGCTATTGGCCATTGCCACAGAAGATATTGGCAATGCAGATCCAAGAGCGATGCAGATTTGTTTAAATGCTTGGGATATTTTTCATCGAGTCGGGCCAGCAGAGGGAGAACGAGCGATTGCTCAAGCTACCATCTATTGCGCCAGTGCTGCTAAAAGTAATGCGGTTTATGTCGCGTTCAAAGCCGCAGTAAAAGACGCTAAAGCCTTACCCGACTATCCGGTGCCCGCACATCTTCGTAATGCGCCTACCGCTTTAATGAAAGAGTTAGGCTATGGCGAAGAGTACCGCTACGCACATAACGAAGAGAACGGCTATGCGGCTGGGGAGTGCTATTTTCCCGAAGATATTCAAGATACTCAGTATTATTTACCAACTGAGCGTGGCCTCGAAAAGAAGCTCACAGAAAAGCTCAACTATCTTAAACAACTTGACGCACACAGTGCTCAGAAAAGGTACAAGTAATATGCATTCTTCTATGACGATATACGGGTTTATCGCCCTTGGCGGTGCGACTGGGGCGTGTTTGCGATTTTTTTTGTCGCAGATGATGTTGCAATGGTTTGGTAAAGGATTTCCTTTTGGTACACTTCTGGTCAATCTAGTAGGGTCATTTTTACTGGGATTTTTATATGCCTTAATTGAGCATGGTCATCTTGAGTCTGCCCTGTGGCGAACCACAGTTGGAGTGGGTTTTTTGGGAGCATTAACGACCTTCTCGACCTTTTCGGTTGATACCTTGATGCTGATTCAACAGGGGCTATTAGTTAAAGCTACCCTCAATATCGTTATTAATGTGACCTGCTGCATTTTTGCCGCATGGTTTGCAACACAATTAGTTAAAGGTTAAATAAAACAACATGTTAGATCCAAAATTTTTACGTGGTGATATTCAACAAACTGCCGAAATCCTAGCCAAGCGCGGGTATAAATTAGACGTAGAGCAGTTTGTACAGTTTGAAGAAAAGCGTAAATCGCTACAAATTAAAACGCAAGAATTACAAAACGAACGAAATGTACGCTCTAAATCTATAGGTAAAGCTAAAGCCGCTGGCGAAGATATTCAGCCATTACTGGCTGAAGTAGGAAAACTGGGCGACGACCTAGATGCGGCTAAAGCCGAATTATCGGTTTTACTTGACGAGATCTCGACCTTAGCTCAAGGCATTCCAAACTTGCCCGATGCATCGGTTCCCCAAGGAAAAGATGAAAGCGAAAACTTAGAAATTCTTAAGTGGGGAACGCCTCCTACCTTTGATTTCGAGGTTAAAGATCACGTAGCGCTTGGTGAGCAATTGAGTAAAGGTGTTGACTTTGAAGCGGGCACTAAATTAAGTGGCTCTCGATTTGTTGTTATGCGTGGTCAAGTGGCCAAACTAAATCGAGCCATTGCTCAGTTCATGCTCGACCTGCACACAGAAGAGCACGGCTACGAAGAAACCAATGTGCCATTATTGGTTAATCATGAAAGCATGCAGGGCACCGGACAATTCCCTAAATTTATGGGTGATGCATTTCATACTAAGCCTGCTACCGAAGAAGGACAGGCCTTGTCGTTGATCCCAACGTCTGAAGTCCCCTTGACCAACTTAGCCCGTGATGAAATTCTGTCAGCTAAAAGTTTACCGGTAAAAATGACCGCCTTTACCCCATGTTTCAGAAGTGAAGCAGGCTCTTACGGCCGTGATACTCGCGGACTGATCCGTTTACACCAGTTTGAAAAAGTAGAGTTAGTTCAGTTGGTGCACCCAGAGCAGTCTTTCGATGCCTTAGAAGAGCTAACGGGCCATGCCGAGAAAGTATTACAATTGCTGGAATTGCCGTATCGTAAAGTGTTGTTATGCACTGGCGATATGGGATTTGGCGCGTGTAAAACGTACGATTTAGAAGTGTGGTTGCCCGCTCAAGATACCTACCGTGAAATCTCATCTTGTTCTAATATGTTGGACTTCCAAGCTAGAAGAATGCAAGCCAGATTCAGAAGCCAAGAAACCAATAAGCCTGAGTTATTACATACATTAAATGGCTCAGGACTCGCAGTTGGCAGGACCCTAGTGGCGATATTAGAGAATTATCAAAACGCAGATGGGAGTATCGCTGTACCCAAAGTGTTGCAGCCATACATGAAAGGCCTAACTCAAATAGGCTAAACAAAATGTAGATCAGCCCGCTGTTATACAAAAGCCTATAACAGCGGATTGATGTCAGTCAGCTAGGTAAAGGGAGTGACTTAGATGGGCTATTTAATACTCAGCTTAGATTAATGCTCTTAGCCACTTTGGCTAAATCAGAAGCCGCTTTTAATGGATTTTTGTCTTTAGGAAAAAACTCCGCTCCTATATACCCTTTATACCCGAGTTCACGAACCTTAGTGAATACGTTTGCGTAATTAACTTCTCCCGTACCCGGTTGGTTTCTATCTGGTGAATCAGCAAATTGGACATAGCCAACTTGGTCAAAGCCATTTTCTAGATGAGTGATTAAATTGCCATTAGTACGCTGCATATGGAAAAAGTCCCAATTTAATTTTACGTGAGGCGAATTCACAGCTCTAGCAATAGATAGAGCAGGCTCAACGCCATATACAAAGTGACCTGGGTGATTAAACGGATTGTATGGCTCAATAGTGGCCACTTTATTGGCAGCTCTCAGTTTAGGCTCGGCCAGTATTAATGCTTGAGTATAGTTTTCGACCATTTGCTCCGTGGAGAGACCCTCTATCAATTTATGCCCAGTTAAATTAAAACTGCTTAAATCAAACATATTCATCAAATCAATCACGTGATCTATATAGTCTAGGAATTGACCATGATACTGGCTATCGCCGATTTCTGGGGCTTTTGGCGAAATAGTGGTTACACGCATATTCTGTGCTTTGGCGGTATCAGCAATAATTTGTGCAGATGGCGCTTTACGTTTTGCCACAGGCTCCCATATTTCGACTGCCCGAAAGCCCAATGCTTTTGCTGCAGCAAATCGGTCTAAAAAGGGCATAGGTCGAAACCATTGCTCTATATTGCAAGAAAATGGTGCTAACCAACGTTTACGTTCGTCTAGGGGCATAATGCCAGATTGTGCATTGTCACTTGAAGAATTTGATTGAGTGGCGCAGGCCGATAGGCCCATACCAGCAATACCTGCTACCAGTGAATGGCTGACAAATTTACGTCTGTCCATTAGAGCGTTCCTTGATTTAAGAGTTTAGCCGCATAATCTGCGGCTCTGGCAGTAATTGCCATATAGGTTAAAGAGGGGTTTTGGGTGGCACAAGATGACATACATGCGCCGTCGGTCACAAATAAATTGGCTACATCGTGGGACTGGGCCCATTTGTTTAACACTGAGGTTTTGGGATCACTGCCCATTACGGCGCCGCCCATTTCGTGAGTACGGTTGCCCACTACTATGTGCCGATCAGCTGGGACTTCTCTTATGGTGGTGTTTTCGCATCCTGCTACCGCCAATATTTCTTTTAAATCTTTAGCCGCCTGTACAATCATTTTGCGTTCGTTTTCTTTTACTTCGGCATCTATATGTAAGAGCGGGATCCCCCATTGGTCTTTTTTAGTAGGGTGTAAGCTAGCGTAGTTGTCATAGTAGGGTAACATTTCGCCGTACATCAATGCTTTGAACTGCCATTGACCTATCTTATTTGCTTTAGCTTTAACCGCAGCGCCTATGCCTACACTTTTAGCTGTGGTTCCTGTCATCTTTCGACTTTGTGCCGTAGCTTGATAGCCATAACCACGAACAAAGTCTACTTGCTCTGAGGGTTCGTGCCTATAGTTAGGGATGTAGGTCGCTATTGGCCTGCGCCCATAACTATACTTGTGTTCAAATCCGGGTACATCACCAAATCCTATGGTGCCCGTAATGTGATCCATTATGTAATGCCCTACAGCACCGCTAGAATTGGCAATTCCATTTGGAAAGGTTTGAGATTTTGAGTTTAGTAAAATTTGCACAGAGCCTAAGGCTGATGCACACAAAAATATAACCCGAGCCTTATATTGACGCTTTTGTTTAGTTTTGGCGTCGATAACAGTGACGCCTGAGGCTTTTCCCTTGTGCTCGTCGTAGTCCACACTATAAGCAATAGAGTCAGTCAGTATACTGAGGTTTTGAGTTTTCTTTGCTGCGGGTAAAGTAGCAGACAGTGAGCTAAAGTACGCACCAAAGGTGCAACCTCGTTGACAATAGGCGCGAGCTTGGCAAGGCGAACGACCAACTTCTGTATGTTGTGTTTTCGCTTCGGTTAAATTGGCAGCACGACCAATGATTAGGCGTCTGTCTTTAAAGGCACGTTCCATATTTTTCGCGACATGCTGCTCTACGCAACTCATTTCGAAAGGTTTTAAAAAATCGCCATCGGGCAGGGCATCGATGCCGTCTTTGTTAGCTGATATGCCAACAAAAGATTCTACGTAGTTATACCAAGGTTCAAGATCTTTATAGCCTATGGGCCAAGGTACGCCATGGCCGTCTTTGGCATTAGCCTCAAAATCTTTAGGCCCCCATCTAAGCGACTGTCTACCCCAAGTAATTGAACGTCCACCTAAATGATAACCTCGGGTCCACATAAAGGGCTTGTCTTCAGGATAAGAGTAGGGGTGTTCTTTATCGTCAGCGAAAAACTGAATGGTGTCCGTTTTAAGTTTGCCTTTTTTCGCTTTAAGCATAGCGTAGCGGCCTTCATCGTCGTAGGCCTCGGGTGCCATATTGCGATTATCTAATTGCCATGGGGCTTGCATGTCTGTGTATTCTGAACTTGGGTGATCTAAGTGTCTGCCTCGCTCGATGACTAGGGTTTTAAAGCCTTTTTCACAGAACTCTTTTGCCGCCCAGCCACCTGTTATGCCAGATCCTACCACTATCACATCAAATTCTTCTGTCATAGGGTTTCTCCCCGTTTAACTTTTTCAAATTGGCTTTTAGTGAGATCGCCATAGTAATGGCCGGGGATCAACACGAAGTCGGGGTTGGCCTCTTCAGAGCTATAAAATACATGAAAAATCAGCTCTTTTAGGCGTCTATAGTTAATCGAGAGTTGCGTGGTTTGGGCAGTAAACGCAGCTTTATCGAGTTCGGTAATCATCTGTTGTCTATCTGCACACCCTAAACCTGTGTAGCTTTGCTGATAGGTGTCCCTCGCCAAGGTATTAATTTGCATAAGGGTAGTTTTAAATTGTTGCTTAGTTTGGTCATTGGCCCAAGTTACCATTAATCCGTCCAGTACTGGGGCCACCTTAGCGTCTGTTGCGCCAGGAGTATCGGTTTTCGGGATCATGATCTCAGCAACATCTGTCAAAATGGTGAGCTCTTCTGGCGTAAAAAACTGTCCTTTGTCAATGATTTTTATTAACTCGTTGTCAGTTTTTAAGATACTGGCAAATAGGGGGACAGACACAACATAAGCCGTTGCCCCAATAAATACGCGGCGGCTCATGGTAGGGTTCAGCAGTTCAGGTGGCGTCATCTTTTTCTCATATCATGCAACTGGCCTGATTAATTGTATTTTGTACGCTTACAACATAGGCATTGAAAATAATTGGGTACAGCTATTTCATAATAGCAATTTTATAACTACGGCGAATGGCTTTACTTGTGGTCAACCTTTATGAACGCGTTGCATCACATGCACTTACTTTACAAACAGCGTTTTTATCCGAAGTGTAACATTATGTTAACAGTCTGCTAGGCAAAATTTAAGACAAATGCTCGCAATAAATAAAAAATAAATCCCTGTTTTATATAAAGATTACTTTTCTATAAACATTTAGCTGGCTTAGGTAAACCTGCAATTTTAGTGGCTTGTTTGGCAGGCCCTTTAGGAAATAGTTTAAATAAATAGCGGCTATTGCCTTTTACTGGACCGAATTCTTTAGCCATAGCCTTTACCAGCGCACGCATTGCAGGGCTGGTATTAAAGGTTAGATAAAAGTTACGTACAAAATTGACCACTTCCCAATGATTTTCGGTGAGTTTTATGTTTTCTTGTTCAGCCAAAATAGGGGCTAACTCAGACTGCCAATCTTTGACATTAAGCAGGTATCCGAGTTTATCGGTTTCGACAGTTTTGTCTTGATAAGTAATAGAGTATTGCATGCAGTTACCAGCTGACAACCTGATCACATTCGAGGCTAAGCTCGACAAACTGTTCATAGGTTGTAAGTTTAAATAGTGATGGAAGAGCCTCTATACCCCGTGCCTGACAGTCATCGGTTATACAATAAACAGGGCTGAATGCTTGTAAGGCGGTTTGCATCTCAGCGTGATGGGCAGCGTAAACCGCATCTTGGCATAACAATATCTTATCGGACGGAGCCAGTCTATCTAAGGTGTTTTGTAATTGCAGGTGGGTAAACGGGCTTTGGCTGAATTTATGTAAAATCATTAAAATACCAATACAGATTTGTGTTTCGCAAGTGTTGAAGCGAATTGGTCATGGGGTAAGAGCTTAACGTCAACGCTTAACTGTGAGGCACTAAGATGGCGCTGAAAAAGGCTATCTCGGCATACATATAGCTGTTCAATATCGTAAAATTCTAAAGCAGCAAACAACTTATTGAAGGCTTTACGGCCGATTTTATCTGGCACGATAGAATCGACCAGTTGATACACGCCATCATCGATAAAAAATAGGCTGACTTGTTTCCCAAAGTTACTCATAGCGACTGCCATGTCCAAGCTTTCTTGTGCATTTGCAGTACCCAAAGGGCCACTCTGGTTCACTATGGCAAAATCGATTAGTGTGTGGTCAGTCATTAAAATTGTACCAGTCTGTCGGTCTGACCTTGTAGCATAGCAAACTCGCCAAGGCCAATAGAATCAAAGGCTGCATGTAGATTATGGCTGTCTAGATCTAGCTCTTTTGCGTCTTGTTCGTTTATCACTCCACGTTTGAGTGCAGCGGTTACGCATAACAATAAAGGGACCTGATAATGTGTTTTAAGAGCAGCCCAGCTTTGTACTAAGTTAAATTCGTCTGACGGAAAAGCACTTAACCGATTGGCGTTGTGTGTACCATCACAATAAAAGAACACGCCTGCCAGCGTATGTGAGCTATTAACTATAGCTTGGGCGAACCTGTATGCGCTATATGCATTTTGAGAGGAGTAGGGGCTTGATGTTACTAATATCGAAAAACTTGCCATGTTAGCGCGACCACAAGATGAGGTGAGTTAATTAATTTATTGAAGAGTTTAACAAAAAACGCCCCAGCTAGCTGAGGCGTTTTTAACAATGACTTACTTCACGACAATTAGTCGTCGCTATTGAAAGCGCCAAGTAAGTGAAGGATAGACGTGAACAAGTTATATAGGTTTAAGTACATAGAAACTGTTGCACGAATATAGTTTGTTTCGCCACCGTTAATGATTCTGCTGGTATCGTACAAAATGAAGCCAGACATAATGAATACGATAGCTGCGCTTACCGCTAGGCTCAGTGCAGGAATACCTAAAAAGATATTAGCAATAGAAGCGACAACTGCTACGATTAATCCGACCAGTAAAAAACCGCCCATAAAAGAAAAGTCTTTCTTGGTGGTTAATACATAACCCGATAAACCAAAAAATACCAATGCAGTCGAGCCTAAGGCTTGAACAATCAGCTCAGTACCGCCAGGGAAACCCGCATAATGATTAAGCATGGGCCCTAACGAACCGCCTAATAACCCGGTAAAGGCAAAAACAAACCAAATACCCATTGAGCTTTCGGAGGCTTTGTTAAGGAAAAATATCATAACCAAGGCAGCAAGGCTCATGATCATAGACATACCACGAGGGATATCCATGGCCATGGCTATACCCGCACAAACGGCACTAAAAGTTAAGGTCATTGCGAGTAACATATAAGTGTTACGCAATACCTTGTTAGTTTCTAAAACAGAAGCTTGACCCGCACTGCTATAGGAAGATCTTTGTTCCATTGTTTTCTCCAAAACGTAAGTTAAAAATTTTTACTCATTATAGAGTCTTTTTATGGGGTTTGGTTCACTTTTTCAAGGACTTATCATGCATATTTTACTAAATTGCTATAAAAACAGCCTAATTGCTCATTTGCGCATCAAACTCACCCTTTTGATTAAATTTATACTTTACAGTCTACCAAAACCTCTCTAATATGCGCGTCTCAATTCGGAGAGGTGGCAGAGCTCGGTTTAATGCACCTGACTTGAAATCAGACGTAGGGTCAAACCTACCGGGGGTTCGAATCCCTCCCTCTCCGCCATATAAATTAAAAAGCCCTAGCGTTGTTCGCTAGGGCTTTTTAATTTATATCGTTTAGGGTTGGGATGAGAGCCCCCGCGGTTCGACAAAATGTCTGGAACATTTTGCACCGCTGAAAGCGCCCGAAGGGTAAAATACAGGGATGTATTTTAGTTAATCCCTCCCTCTCCGCCATATTCAAGAAACCCGCACCTGTTGCGGGTTTTTTATTGCGTAAATTATATTGATGGAGTCAAACGGGAGGGTGGCTTTTTTATTAGAGTATGCCCGCGGTTCGACAAAAGTATCGGGAATACTTTTGCACATGCGAAGCATGGCTTATTGATAAATAGGCGGGGGCAGGGATAGTCCGAGTACTAATTGTCTGGAACATTTTGCACCGCTGAAAGCGCCCGAAGGGCGAATATCAGGGACGATATAGTGAATCCCTTTGCAAAAGATACTAAGTTTTGTGCGTTAGTGAAACTTCATCAATGTTCGATAAAAAGTTGACTATTTGAAAGTCTAAGTACCGACTTAGCCCCTCATTTTAGCTAAAAGGTAAGATGCGTCAGTTACTTACACAAAGGCTTTAAATCAAAAACTCAGACCCTGCTGATTCTTGTACATTTCATCTGCCACCATATTAAGGAAAGGTGATTTAGACATAACCATCTCATTTAGCTGTTTATTTATACAGTTACAGTCTGATTCTATCCTAACAGCAAGTTTTTGGAAAAAATCCGTACTTCTGTTTTTGATGATACTTTGAAATTATTAAACTCTAAGCTATACAAGCAGTTAAATATTGTGTTAGAAAAGCTATATGTACAAACACGGAAAGATTAATTGGCGAAAGGCGGAATTTTTCCAGAGATTAATACTGTTAGTTGCCTTATGAATATTGTGCCATTAGTCGGATTGAAGAGTATTGAATTTGGTGATTCCAAAGAAAAAGCTAATGAGCTATTTGGAACGTCTGATTTAATTGAAAATGAGTTAGGTCATGACGGTATTAGTTCCGAAGTTTGGAATTATCAAAATCAAGGAATACGATTGTATTTCGATCCAGATTTAGAGTTTAGGTTATGGGAAATATCCGTAACCTCTGAAACTGCAAAACTAAATAGGATTAAACCAATTGGGTTTAAAGAGTCAGAGTTGTTAGCTCACTTTCCACGTATAGTGTTGGAAGTAAATGACGGTATATTTAAAGAGTACGTAGATCAATCCAATGAATTAGTGTTTTTCTTACGTAACAATATAGGTAAACGTATAGATATATTTCTAAATTTAGATGATTACTTTAAAAGGTTTGGTGATGTCGGCAACTAACAAGTGCATCATGGTGGAAATTTTATTCGCTGATAAAGCGCTCCTAAAATCGCCATATGCAAGGCGGTATATTGCTAAAGGATTATCGTGAGTTACTCTAGGGTTGTGTTCTTTTCAGTAAGTCTATTTTTATTGTTGGTTGCTATATCTGCAATAGCTACATTGATTGTTGGCGCTGAAGAATCAACTCAAAGCAAGTCATTCATTCTTACTCTCTACATCCTTGGTTTCCTAGCTTCATTACTTGTTTATTTTTACTTGGGCTATAAGCAGAAGATTAGCCCTTACAGACAAGCTGTATTAGTTGCCTCGGGCTATTGGTTTATAAATTTAGCTGTGGGTGGATTGCTATATATTTTCCTAGAAATCCCAATTGAGCCTATTTTATTTTTAGTTACAGCTTTGCTACATGTTATAGCTGTTTTATTAGGTACTCTATTTGGCATTAAATTACGCCATTATAGAGAGTTTGGTATAAATGCAATATAATAATACTGTTATAAGCCAAAGGATTAGCAATGAATGTTATGTATATTTTTTTGGGTATTGCTCTCGTTCATTTTATTTGGGCTTTTATAAATACAATTTCTATTCATGAGTGTTTTTTTATTAGTAAACCTAAAAAAATTGGTTTCCTCGTTCTAACTTGGATGATGCCAGTAATTGGCCCATTTATAGTTTATAAGTCTTTAAAGTACGCTGGTCAGCATCGTTCAATGTCAAACGGAGGCAGTGATAGCACTGGTGGCTACTATTCAGGTTCAGAATCATCTGGTTCAGACTGCGGCGGTGGTGGTGAGTAATTGGCTTATAACAAGTTTATTAAATTTCGTTACGGCCAAACAACGGCCTTCACTGGACGCGCAAAAAACGCGCGCCATTTATAAAAAGCGTTGAGGCTGTAGAAAAAGGTCAGAGGCAAAAAACAGTGGCGTTCTACGTAAAATATTTTTGTTGTTTAATGGTTAAACCTATCCAGATTTCACGTAGCGGCGCATTTTTATGGTTAAATCAGGCTAATTTTCATGTCAAATTTTAAGGTGAAGGTTTTTCTACAGCCTCGTTAGCACTCAATGAAGATGGAAGAGCATTCACCGTATCAAAACCGTCTAAAACGGAACCCAGATTTCATAGTCGAGTATGAATTTGATCCATGCGATGAATTAAAATCATCCAAGCCAGGGCAAGGAATGAGAGTAGATTTTCTGTACGAAGGTGACAACCCTTCTATTGAAGGCGTTCATATGATTTGGCCAGAGTTGTTGGATGGAGTTGGTGAAGTAATAAAAGACAAAACACCAGGAAAAATAGCCACTTGCGGTAAAGCTAATATGTGGGTAGTCGATGAATCACGCAGGCCATATCATGCGAACCGTTTAAAAATTGGCACAAAAGGTTATTGGGTACGTGGTTCCCTTCGCTTAGCAAATGTTACAGTCACAGAAATAGGTAGCCTAAAGTGCTAACAAGGCCATTAAAAATCGCGCTTTCAGCGCTGGACTCGCAACAAGTTGCTCGCCTTTTATGGCGGCGTTTATGAGAATTAAATCGTGCAATTAGTCGAGAACCAGCCTGAATACCTTGATGATTTTATTCGCTTAAATGAAGAGTGGATTAGTAGCTATTTCGAAATCGAAGAAGTCGATAAATTACTAGCTGCAAACCCGTACAAAATTATTGAAAATGGTGGCTATATATTTACCGCTACTTCAAATGGCAAGGCTGTTGGTGTTTGTGCATTATTCAAAGAAAGCGATGATATTTTTGAGTTGGCTCGCATGGCTGTTTCACCCAATGAGCAAGGTAAAGGTATCGGCAATATATTAATTCAAACTTGCTTAACAAAACTAAAAACTATTGCTGCAAAAAAAGTCTATTTGGTTTCAAATACAAAACTTGAATCGGCTATTAATCTATATAAAAAGCACGGTTTTATTACAAAATCTCTTGGTCAACATCCTGTGTATTCAAGAGCCAATATAGTAATGGAGCAATTTATCTCATAACAACCGCTGTAGTTAGTTCACTGCGTTAGCAGGGACAAATTCTCGCTGGCTCCCATCGCTAAGCTTGGTATTATAACCAGCAACAATTTGCCCCATAGGCGAAACGTTGAGGCTGTAGAAAAAGGTCAGAGGCAAAAAACAGTGGCGTTCTACGTAAAATATTTTTGTTGTTTAATGGTTAAACCTATCCAGATTTCACGTAGCTGCGCATTTTTATGGTTAAATCAGGCTAATTTTCATGTCAAATTTTAAGGTGAAGGTTTTTCTACAGCCTCGTTAGGCAATAGGAAAATCGGCGTTCTTAAAAAAAAAGAAAGTCGGTTTCGTAGAATTCGTAAGAGGGAGTAGTAATGAAAAAAATTCACATCGCATTATCAACATCCGACATTAATGGCAGTATCGAAGATTATTCAAAGAGAATGGCTTGTGAACCGGTTGTGGTAGTACCAAACCAATATGCTTTGTGGCGAACCGAGTCAGTGAATCTGTCCATTCGCCAAGATAATAGCGTTCCAAGTGGCCAGCTACGGCATCTTGGTTGGGAAGAGCCAGGAGTTTCTAGTTTTACCGAAAGTGTGGATGTAAATGGTATCACTTGGGAGTCGTTTACCGCTGAACAGCAAGCTGACGAAATCAATGAATTCTGGCCAGAGTCAAAGTATTCAGTAAGTTCTTAAAAGTGGGGTTCTGTTCTTAACAAATAAGGATAGGTGTCGCGTGGCCGACACCTTATCTGGGTGTTGAATAAGTTCGAAGGTGTGATGTCTACTTTATAGTAGGGTAAGCAGACTAAGTGGTGAGGATGGCGCTTTTATTAGGGAGTTATGTGGCTTGCGATTTACTGCTACCAGCCACACAATGCCCTGAGCGTCCTTTACACTGTTCTGGCTTTACCTCTACCTTTTTGCTCTTTGGTTCAATTACTTAGACTACAGTTGGCTGGTTGTGCAGCGCATAATTGGCTTGGATGCGTATTTGATGCTCAAGGTCTGCCGGTAATTTAAGGCCTTGGGCAAGTTTAACCAAATATTGCTTTTCTTCATCTGTGTCTATGTCTATAGCTAAACAAGAGGCTAGATAGACCTCGGTGCGCTGTTCGAGTGATTGAGCACCATGAATTAACTCTTGCATGTAGATTGGTTTGCGTAGCCAATCAAAAACTAAACCTTTCATTTGGTGGTCTAGTTCCATTTTTTCTACTGCATTAAAAATGTTGTCTTGTTCTTTTTGATCTATGTGCCCGTCGGATTTAGCTGCGGCAATCATGGCTTTAATCAAGGTCATCTGAAATTCGTCGGATTGCAAAGACGCATTGATTGTCGAGGTTTCAAAAGACTGATCGGGGGAGTCTTGAGGGACTTGCTGCCCGTTATTACGCTGCCAGTTTCTGTAAGCCTTGTAAGCTATTCCGCCAATTAGGGCTGTGCCGCCGACGACTGCGGCTTTACCCGCAAACTTTCTTGCTGATTTATTGCCAGCAAGCAAACCCATCACGCCTCCAGCTGCAGAGCCTGCCAGTATACCCGAGCCCATACCTTTGGAAGAACTCGATGAAGGGGTGCGACTGCCAGTAAATTGGTTTAATAAATTTTGAAAATTCATAGTATTGCCCTCGTTGACATCAAACGTACTAGCTAAGATTACACTTGAGTAATTACCAAAAAAAAGTCGAGTTTTAAGGCGTTATATATCGAATAAATCGATGCATTTAACGGGTTATTAGATCGCATTAAACAAATAATGAATTTCGAGCGTTGTCACAAATGGCTGATACCGCTGGATGCTTTACTTTTCTTTCCGCCGAAATTGCAAAGAACTTTTGAGTGACATCGTGGGTTTCACCAATAATTTCTACGCCAAAATTCTTACAAACCTCTTCGGCGATAATCGTAGGCATGAAAAAGATCCCGAGGCCCGCTTGCCCAAAAGATTTCATCAATGCACTATCATCGAACTGACCTTTAATTAGCGGATAGATCTGTTGGTCAGCAAGCCAATAGTCAATCTGTTGGCGTATCGCATATTGTTTGGTTGGCATCAGTATAGGTGCGTGATGTAAAGAGTGGGGGAAGTTCTTCGCATACTTACTAGCCAATGCTGGCGCAGCAAAAAAGGTTAGACCACTCTCACCAAGCTTGTGATTGTATGCTTTGATACTCAAGGCTCCGGTTAAGGGCGTATCACTTAATACTAAATCTACTTTATGAATGGCTAAGTCTGCGAGTAACATATCAACAGGCCCTTCAAGGCTGGTCAATGCGATGTCTTGGCTAATTTGCAACCCAGGCTCAATTATCTTTTGCACTATGGTTTTGGGTAAGGTGCTGGCTGCGCCGACAATAAACTCAGAAGGACCAACATTAGGCACGCCCCTTAATACATCACTGAGCTCTCTGCCTAAATCAAAAATTTCGTCAGCATAACTTAATACCACGCGTCCGGTTTCGGTTAATTTAAGCCCTCTTCCTTGCCTCTCAAATAGTCTGTTATTTAAGCTCGCTTCGAGCAAAGACAACTGCCCACTGATAGTTTGCGGCGTAATATGTAACTTTTCACTGGCCTTGGCTATGCTGCCTTCATTTGCCACCACCCAAAAGTATCTAAGGTGTTTAAAATTTATTGAGGTGTACATGCAGGCTCCTAATTGGCGGATTCTAAACTTCGAATAAATCGACGTTTTCACATGCAATTAAACGAGTTTTTCTATGATTTGGATCTTGATAGTGTAAATGGTGTGTGAGGAAACCTTGTCTACTCCGGTCATTAGTTAGTGACAGCAAGTAACAACATTAAACTACGAGGAATGATTATGATTATTGATATTCAGTCGAGACACTTTAAGTTAACTGCCGCACTTCGTGCCCACGTCGAATCTAAATTACGATTAAACCTAGGGCGATACGATACTAATATAAGCCGAGTCGAAGTTAGCTTGTTCGATGTGAATGGCCCCAAGGGTGGGGAAGATATGTGTTGTAAAACGGTCATTAGGCTAAAGGGTATGCCAACGGTAGTGGTTGAACATACAACAATAGATATGTACGACGCAGTCAATAAGTGTCTGCATAAAGCCAAACGCACAGTCAAACGTAATGTACGTTTAAGTTCGTGGAAAACAGGACCTAATCTCGCTTTAGCAGCGCAATAGGCCAGGTATCCTTAGTCGAACTCTTCCGCAAAATTTTTAATTCTCCATGCAAAAGGTACAAGGATGTACAATTTTAACGCCTGACATGACCATCAATTAGACAGTTAGTGTAAAATTAAAGCAATCAGAATACTATTTTTAGATTCACTCTTTACAACCCATTAAAACCTCTCTAATATGCGCGTCTCAATTCGGAGAGGTGGCAGAGCTCGGTTTAATGCACCTGACTTGAAATCAGACGTAGGGTCAAACCTACCGGGGGTTCGAATCCCTCCCTCTCCGCCATATTCAAGAAACCCGCACCTGTTGCGGGTTTTTTATTGCGTAAATTATATTGATACAGTCAAACGGGAAGGTGGCTTTTTTATTAGAGTATGCCCGAGGTTTGACAAAAGTATCGGGAATACTTTTGAACATGCGAAGCATGGCCTATTAGTAAATAGGCGAGGGCAGGGATAGCTCGAGTACTAATTGTCTGGAACATTTTGCACCGCTGAAAGCGCCCGAAGGGTAAAATACACGGATGTATTTTAGTTAATCCCTCTCTCTCCGCCATATTCAATAAACCCGCACCTGTTGCGGGTTTTTTATTGCGTAAATTATATTAATAGAGTCAAACGGGAGGGCGGCTTTTTTATTAGAATATGCCCGCGGTTCGACAAAAGTATCGGGAATACTTTTGCACATGCGAAGCATGGCTTATTGATAAATAGGTGAGGGCAGGGATAGCCCGAGTACTATTTAAATAAATTATCTTAGGCTCGCTTTGTTTTTGGTCAAAGCACTAAGTGCTTAATTTTGTTATGTAAAATATTTTGCTCCTAATATTTAATAGGAAGTAAATAAGTCGCGTTAAAGTCAGGCTCCTTTTGTTTTTTGATATTTGACGGTTTTTATGCGTGGAAATGCATTAAATAGTGAATAAAAACAATGAGCAACTGATTTAAAGTGCGAAAATTAATGATAAGTTGAGCAGTTACATATACGAAATGCTCACTAATAACTGTTATATGCTAAAAGGAATTTGAAATGTTCTCTTATTTATTGGCTTTTACCCTTATCTTATTCGGCGTAGTCAATTTAACCTCAACACAAGCCAATTTTGTTGGTTGGATATTGGTAATTGTCGGAGTGGTTTTATTGACTACAAAGCTCAGTGGCCCAGCAAAACCAAAGAGATATACAAAAGGAAACAGTGGGGGCGCTCAATATGACCAAACATACGACGGCGATTCTTCCGGTTCTTCTCCCGGAGATAGTGGAGGCGGCGGTGATTAGTAAATTAGTAAAAGCAGCTACCATCTTTCTACACGCATATAACAAATAAGGATAGGTGTCGCGTAGCCGACACCTATCCTTATTTGTTATATTTTTCTAATGATCGTCGTAGTGCCCACCAATGGCAAAAATATAAATATATTCATCATCGTATTTATAAATCAATCGATCTTTCTGGGAAATTCGTTTGGACCAAAGCCCGGATAAATTGTGTTTTAGAAGCTCAGGTTTTCCCAAACCAGAGCTAGGATCTGAACGCAGCATTTCCTTTAATATTTTGCACAAAGCTTTGTGTAGTTTTTTATCTTTTTCTCTTAATTGTTCGTAGATGAGCCACGTTTTACCTTCAAAGATTAGTGATCGCATCTAATTGATCTTGTGTTGGTTTATATCCTTTATCTGTCGTGTGCGTTTGCATTGAGTCGGCAATTTGTTGCATCAAACTATTACTCTGTAATACATGTAAAGTTTCTTGCTCTCGCTCCCAATCATCAGCGCTCATTACAATAAAGTCCTCACCAGCACGTCTTGTAACCTTCAAAGGTTCATGCTCGCTAACAGTTTGTTCAACATACGATTTTAGGTTGTCTCTAAACTGGTTTACACTTACGCTATTCATAGTTAACTCACTTACTTGTACGGTAATGTCGTACATTGTAGTAGAAAAAATATAACAAGTCATTCAAACAGGACAAAAAACGGTGGCGCTCTACGTAAAATATTTTTATTGTTTAATGGTTATACCTATCCAGATTTCACGTAGCGACGCATTTTAATGGTCAAATTAGGCTAATTTTTATATCAAATTTTAGGATGAAGATTTTTCTACAGCCTCGTTTCTCAAGCTCTTTGTCCAAAGGAGCGGGAATACTTTTGTACATGGGAAGCATGACCTATTGATAAATAGGCGAGGGCAGGGATGGCCGGAGCAGAATATCTCAATCATTTTTTCTTTTTATGTCGTCAATTCCTTGATACAAAAAACTATCGATTGCTCGCAGCGGTTAATTGTTAACGAATTTTTATCATGTGAAAACTAAAAATCACTAATTAACAATTTGTTAAAGTATTTGTAATCGTTTCCATGATGCTTTTTAATAGCGGGTAAGTTGTAAACTGAGAATAAAAATATGAAACGTTTATTTACCTTATCTTTGGTGGCATCAGCTATTACGTTAAGTGCTTGTGGCGGAGGCTCGTCTGGGACGACTCAGGCTCCACCCACGAATACGCCTGCTCCAACTACCCCAGCACAGCCAGCTCCGACTGTTCCACCACCACCTACGGTGAATACCACAGATACCCTGATTAAAGTGAATCAAGTCGGTTATCTTCCATCGGCTAACAAAATTGCGGTTGTACCAGACAATCAGGCGCGTGAATTTTCTGTGGTGAATACGGCTAATGATACTGTGGTTATGTCGGGAACCTTAAGTGATGCTCAAACATGGGCTGAAGCAGACCAAAGTGTGCGCTTAGCCGATTTTTCTCAACTGAATATAGAAGGTGAATATGTGATCCGCGTTGAGGGAGTGGCGGACTCGTTACCAATTAAGATTAACGATAATGCTTATCTATCTGCCCATGACGCAGCGTTAAAAGCCTATTATTTCAATCGAGCCAGTACCGAACTTCTTGTTGAACATGCTGGTGAGTGGCGTCGCCCCGCAGGGCACCCAGACACTAATGTACGCGTACATGCGTCTGCCGCCAGTGCAACACGCCCTGAAGGTACGGTTATTTCGGCGCCCAAAGGCTGGTACGATGCAGGAGATTTTAACAAGTACATTGTTAACAGTGGTATTTCTACCTACACCTTATTGGCCGCCTACGAACGCTTTACCGACTTTTATGCGACGCGCGATATCGGTATTCCTGAGTCGGGTAATACGAGTCCAGATTTGCTTGACGAAATTAAATGGAACCTTGATTGGATGCTTGCCATGCAAGATCCAACTGATGGTGGCGTTTATCATAAACTCACGACCTTAAGATTTGCTGGAACGCGAATGCCTCATGAGGCAACGGCTCAGCGTTATGTTGTACAAAAAGGAACGGGGGCTGCATTAAATTTTGCAGCCGTTATGGCCACGGCCAGCCGTGTTTATGGCTCCTTAGCGGGCATGACTGACTTAGCTGCGCAATATCGCCAAGCGGCAGTTTTGGCATGGCGATGGGCACAAGATAATGATAATGTCGTGTATCGTCAGCCCAGTGACGTCCAAACGGGTGAGTATGGCGACAGCCGCTTTGATGATGAATTTACATGGGCATCAGCAGAACTTTACTTGTTAACCGAAGAAGCTCAATATCTAACCAGCTTTAAACAGTATTTCGCTCAGCCCAGAACACCGTTTTGGCAAGAAACCGCAGCCTTAGGTTACATGTCATTGCTACAACATGGAGAGACCTTGCTAAGCAATGCCGATTACACCGAAATTCAAACACGCTTTACTGCTTTGGCTGACTCTATTGTCGACCAGCATCAAGCTTCGGCCTATTCGGTGGCTATGACACAAAATGATTTTGTTTGGGGAAGTAATTCTGTTGCCCTAAATAAAGCGATGATTTTGTTGGCCCAAAATAGCCATGTGAGTGATGCAAAATATAAGACCGCAGCGAGTAATTTAGTGGATTATATTTTAGGTAAAAACCCTACTGATTATTCATTTGTCACAGGGAACGGAGTAAAAACACCTATGGATCCTCATCATCGCCAGTCTGCGGCAGATACGGTTGCAGCGCCGATCCCGGGGTTTGTAGTCGGTGGGCCTCAGCCAGGCAGGCAAGATAACTGTAGTTATCCAAGCAATTTACCCGCCACGACTTACTTAGATGACTACTGTAGCTTTTCAACTAACGAAGTCACCATCAATTGGAATGCACCTTTCGTTTTTGCTACTGCAGCCTTGCAATCAAGTAACTGAAAGGCCAAGGATAAACGCAAAAAGGGCAGTTAATGCCCTTTTTTTTATGCCGTGTATTTTAGTAAAACGTAGTTTTTAGGCTGCTCTAGGCACCAATGCCCTGTAGCTTTTTAGCCAAACTTTGGTGTAAGTCCATTAGTTCGTGTTGGCGCACCTCTGCGTGCTGGGCATCTTCTATCACCCATTTACCCGCAATCATCAATTTAGCTACTCTATGGGCTCCGCATTGAACTATGGCTGCAACTGGGTCACCTGCGCCACTAAAACGCAATTCATCCATGCCAAATAATGCCACGTCAGCTTGTTTTCCTACGGCTATGCTACCAATGTCTTCTCGACCAAGCACAGCTGCTGAGCCTGCTGTGGCGTATCCTAATACACGCTCTGGTGTGATAGTTTTGGCTGGATATCTTAGCCTTTGCTGTAACAAAGATTGGCGTACCTCTTGGATCATGTTAGAGCCGTCATTTGAGGCTGAGCCATCTACAGCTAAACCAATATGACAACCTGCGTCTTGGAGTTCTGCGGTTGGACAAATCCCCGAGGCTAGTAACATGTTGGATGTAGGGCAGTGGGCGATCCCGACTTTAGCCTTGCCTAAGCGATTAATTTCTTGTGGGGTAAAATGGATCCCATGGGCAAGCCAGGTTTTATCGCTGAGCCAGCCACAAGATTCGAGGTAATCTAGTGGCCTTTGCCCAAACTGTTGTAGGCAAAAATTGTTTTCATCTTGGGTTTCGGCCAGATGGGTATGTAACCTCACATTATATTGGTCGGCAAGACGCGCTGTGTCTTGCATTAATTGAGTTGATACCGAGAAAGGCGAACATGGCGCTAAGGCGAGTTGCAACATGGCGCCTTCTTGAGCTTTATGGTATTGCTTAATCACGCGCACACTGTCGTCTAAAATGACTTGCTCTTGTTGAATAACCGTTTCTGGAGGTAAGCCACCACTTTTTTCGCCCAAGCTCATAGAGCCTCGGGTTAGGGTTGCACGACAGCCCAAACTTGCGAGGGCATTGGCTTGCACATCAATAGCGTGTTCGAGCCCCTTTGGAAATACATAATGGTGGTCGGCAATTGTGCTAGCGCCAGATAACATTAGCTCTAAGGCGGCTAATTGGCTTGCGCTATGCAGCATAGATTCGTCGAGATGTTTCCAAATTTGGTACAAGGTTTTAAGCCAAGGAAACAAAGGTTTATTTAGTGCCGACGGTACACAGCGAGTAAGGGTTTGGTAAAAGTGATGATGGGTGTTAATTAGGCCTGGAGTAATCACGTACTCTGTGCAATCAATTACCTTATCTATGGGGACCAAAGGTTGTGCATTGGCAGGTACTAGTTCAATAATTTTTTGACCTTGCACCACTATGCCATTGGTTGCATCAAGATCATTTGCGGTAAAAACACCTAAAGGATGTTTTAACCATATAGACGATGGTTGTGATTCGTAACTCATTGTTTAATTCCGGATATCAGGCTAATTATTCATATTCGGCAAATATCATGCAAGTGGCTGACCAGATAGTCAAGATGAGGCGTTTTCTCAGGTTAATCGTAACTCAAGCCAATTTCGCTCAAGCAATTTCTCAAAGGTTAGCCACTGGTTACCCTGTCTGGTAAAATCTTGGAAATAGGGTGTAAATGCAGGCAAGGTTTTAGCAAATGTCGCTAAGATATTGCTGGCGTGCACCAAAATATTCACCAGCCCTATGCCTATTCTTCTCTTAGGTAGGGTAATTTTGAGCCATTAATGAGAAAAAGCACCCATACAAGTAAAAACACCTCCAAGCATAGGGCACGCGGTTTACGCAATGCCCAGCAAAAAGCACCTTCTCAACCTTTGGGCCCAATAGAGTCGTTTGTTATTGACGGACTCACCCACGATGCCAAAGGTGTAGCAAGGAACAAGGGTAAAGTAACCTTTATTTCTGGCGCATTGCCCACCGAAGTGGTTAATGGGCAAGTGTTTAAGTCAAATCGTCGCTTGGATGAGGCCAGACTGATTGGAATACAAAAAGCAAGCGAGCACAGGGTGCAGCCTGTGTGTGTTCATTATAATGATTGTGGCGGGTGTAGCTTCCAGCATCTAGCCATTGTGCAACAGGTAGAGGCAAAACGATTATGGTTAAAAAGCCAGATGCGTCAGGCAGATTATCAGGGCGATTTTAGCCTATTGACCGATACCGACTTGGGTTACCGTCGCCGTGCCCGCTTGTCTGTTAAGTTGACAGGCGACACCTTAACCTTTGGTTTTCGCGGTGCCTCGTCTCAAAACATTGTTTCTATTGAGTCGTGTGTGGTGCTAACGCCAAGGCTTCAACAGGTGTTTGCTGTTTTACGCACTCATCTGTCAGATAATCCTATTCGGCAGCATGTCGGGCACATTGAATTACTCGAAGACGATTTAGGCCCATCGGTATTGATACGCTTAACTGCAAAAATCTCTAGCGTTCACATAGAAACATGGCAGGCATGGGCCCGCACACAACAATTCAGTTTGTATTGGCAGCACCACGATGAAAATCGGGCGAGCCTTGATGCTAGTGCGATGCGCAGTTACCAAGTTGATGGCATGCGCCTTACGTATCACCCACAAGATTTTATTCAAGTAAATGCTGCTATGAATCAAAAAATGGTCGCCCAAGCAATGGATTGGTTAGCGCCTAATGAGGACGACTTTGTATTGGATTTATTTTGTGGCGTTGGCAATTTTTCTCTACCCTTGGCTAAACGTGCCAAACAAGTTTTGGGAATAGAACTCCAGCCAAGTATGGTAAAAGCAGGCGAACACAATGCCAAAACAAACCAACTAAGCAACTTATCTTTTATGGCAGCAGATCTAACTAAGCCGGTTAACAATAAGATCATGGCAATGGGAATTACTAAGGTGCTTCTCGACCCGCCAAGGGCTGGAGCATTAGATTTTCTGCCTGCTTTACTTAAACTCAAACCAAGCCATATCCTTTATGTTTCATGCGACGGGGCAACCCTTGGCAGAGATGCAAAGGTTTTGGTAGAGAACGGCTACCAAATTCAGAAAGCTGGGCTTATGGATATGTTCCCCCATACAGCCCATGTTGAAACCATGCTACTATTGGTACGTAAAGCTAAAGGTGTGAGCAAAAATTCCAGTCCTTTTTAACCTTGCACCAACTTGGTCAATTGTGAACTCAGTTGGTGTGAGATGTAGGATGGTCCTATGTTCCCATTTACCTACCAAGAGTTCACCAATCTAGCGTCTGCCCACTTTTTAGCGGGGTACAACCTTAGCTAAAGATAAACTAACCTTTTGGTCAACATCTTGCTTATCCAGTATCTTAAGAACTTGGCCTAGGTGCGTGTTAAGCGGTTTTGTTAACTGCCCTAGGGATTATTTTAAAGGGTAGGTAATGAGTAAAAATCCGGATGTATTGTATGGGCTAGATGATAAGCCGGGCGTAAAACAGAGTATGATCTCGGCGTTACAGCATATTTTAGCCTGTTTTGTCGGCGTGATTACGCCTACCTTAATCATAGGAGGGGCGTTGGGTTTAGAAGCTGAGGTGCCTTATCTGATCAGTATGGCGCTTTTCGTGTCTGGGGTTTCAACCTTTATCCAAGCTAAAACTTTTGGTCAAGTTGGCTGTGGTCTCATTGCTGTGCAAGGTACCAGCTTTGCATTTGTTAGTGCACTATTGGTTGCTGGGTTTACTGTAAAAAATAGGGGCGGCGGTCCTGAAGAGATCCTCTCGATTATGTATGGAGTGTGTTTGGTCGGAGCGTTTATTGAGATATTGGTTAGTCAATTTATCGAAAAAGTAAAACGCGTGATTACGCCGCTCACAACAGGTATTGTCATTACCACAATTGGCGTGAGCTTAATTAAAGTAGGCTTTGCCGACCTTGCTGGAGGCTTTAACAGCGAGAACTTCGGTGCGCTGAGTAATCTTGGTTTAGGGTTATTCGTGCTGATTATCATAATAGCTATGAATGTGTCTTCTAATCCTTGGGTTCGCTTATCAGCAATCACTATTGGTATGTTGGCGGGTTCGGTTTTGGCCTATGCCCTAGATTTACTCTCATTTTCTAATACAGTTGGCCTAACTATATTTAGCCTACCTATACCCTTCAAATACGGGCTTAATTTTGACTTTGAAATATTTTTGCCTATCGCGCTGATTTACTTTTTAACGGCACTCGAAACCTCGGGAGATATCACAGCTAATAGTTTGTTTTGTCGTTTACCCATAAAAGGCGAGGCTTATATTAAGCGCATAAAAGGCGGAGTTCTGGCTGATGGTATTAACTCTGCCATTGCCGCTGTATTTAATACGTTCCCAAATACCACATTTGGTCAAAATAATGCGGTGATCCAAATGACGGGTGTTGCAAGTCGCTATGTTGGATTTTACATCGCTGGATTTTTAGTTATCTTGGGTTTGTTTCCAGTTATAGGTTGGGTGCTACAAGCCATTCCAAAGCCCGTTTTAGGCGGCGCTACCTTAGTCATGTTTGCCACAATAGCCGTTGCGGGAATAAAAATACTAGGAAGTGAACCTATTGATAGGCGTAAATCATTAATTATTGCGTGTTCGTTTGGTGCGGGGTTAGGGGTATTGATGGTACCGGATGCGCTGCAAGGCTTACCGCTATTTATTAAAAATATTGTTTCTTCGGCTGTCACTACTGCTGGTTTCACGGCGATTATTATGAGCCTGCTGATCCCAGAGCCTGAAGCGCGTTAGTCAGATGCTGGCCCTTAATTGCTTTTTAGCAATAAAAAAGGAGGAGGGAAATGCCCAACTTTAGGGTAATTGCACTTAAAGTGAGCGAAATCTGTCGATTAAAACCCCTGCGAAAATATGATCTTGTCCTCTATGACTATACTTTATAACCAATTGGTCAGAAAGTTTATGTGTTGGCACAGGTGTTGCGTTAGCAAGCCGTGATTGGAACCAATCACGACATTTAAAAATAAATTGCTAATACATAGGACACACACCTAATGAAATGCTTTAAATATAATCCTTTATATTTGGCGACTGTCTCAGTAATGGCAGTTTCTCTAATTAACCCCGTTAATGCACAAACCACTGATGACATCGAAAAGATTTCGGTTACCGGTACCCGAGATGAAAATTCGATCATGCCGGGCGAGTCCAGTAGTGCTTTCGGATTTGACAAGTCACTCCTTGAAACCCCTCGTTCGATTACTGAAGTTAGTTCAGACTTAATTGAAGCATACGGACTGCGAAGTGTAGACGATCTAGTGCGCGTTACGCCTGGTGCGTTCACCAGTTCATTTTTTGGTATTCAGGGCGCTATCGATATTCGTGGCGAATCTGCGGATAACTATTTTAGAGGTTTCCGTCGCATTGCTAATCCGGGCGCATTTAAAACCAACATACGTGGTGCTAAAACATTAGAAATTGTTAGAGGACCTGTAAGTCCGTTATATGGCACAGGAAGCGTTGGTGGGCAGTTGAACTATTGGCCTAAGTCGGCTAAATCGGATACGACTAAATATATTGGTGAAGTCACAGGTAAAGTAGAGGTGACCTTAGGGACATACGATCAAAAAATATTAGCAGGCGAGGGCGGCACGCCAATTACAATAGCGGGTAAAAAGGGGGGAATTTACGCCTTTGCCGAAATTGAAGATTCGGGCTCTTTCTTTGACGGCTACAACCCCACCCATGAGATATTACAGGTTGCCCTAGATTTAGATGTAACCGAAGACACTTTGATGGAAGTAGGGTTTCAATATCAAACCTCAGATGCCATTCAGGTTCCTGGCTGGAACCGTGTGACTCAAGACTTGATTGACAATGGCACCTATATTACGGGCGCGCCTATCGTAAAAAATACCGATAACCCCATTGGGGCTGACCGTTTATTACCTCAAGAATCAGGGTTCATAACGCCTTTTGCACCGTTTTTCATTAATTCGTCGTTTTCTAACGTAGGTACATTTTGTAGTCCAGGTGGTAGCGACAATACTAACTATCAATACAATAACATGCCGCTATTTTGTCCAGGCGTACCCAACGGCATAGAAAATCATTTTTCGTTAACCAATCCTGGCACCACGCAAATTGAACATAGCACGACGTTTATTGATGATATTGATTTTGCCGATTCTACAGCCTTTACTGCGTATTTGGATTTCACGACAGATCTTGGCGACATGGTTTGGAAAAATCAGTTTTACTACGACTATATGGATCATACTAAGTTTCAGAGTTGGGGATTTACCGCTGACTATCCTGGAGCAGAGGCCATGGAGTTTCGCTCTAGCTTAATGTTCGACACATCTAACAACGGTTTTGACATTCAACATATTGTTGGGGTGAGTCTGCGTAACGAAGAGTTAGATTTAAATCACGCTTTTTTTGATGAAACCTTTGATTTTAGAGATATTAGTGTTGGGCCAACACCCGACGATAGAATCGACTGGGCGGTTGATAACCCCTACGAGAACGCTACTATACTGTTCGACAATGACGGTAATCCAACAGGAATAGATGGCACAGTAAGGCGTAATTTTAACGAAGAGCAAGTGTCGAGTGTGTTTAATGCAGGTGTTTTCTACCTAGCCGATATTACTAAAGACCAGCTCAATGTGGTCATTGGCGCACGCTATGATTATTTTGATGTTGAAGCTGAAGAAGAAGCCGTATCTTTATTGGGTATTCCTTTTGGTGACGGAGTTCACACTGACTCTGAAGGCGCGCTTAGTTACAATATTAGTGTCTCGTACGCACTTGAATCTGGGTTTATTCCATATGTCACCTATGCCGAAGCAAACTCTTTAAGCACCAACCAACTTGGCGGAATTATCGCCAACAGTGTTGATAACGGTGAATACTTGGCCGATTCGTCTCTAGTTGAGCTAGGCGTAAAATATACCAGTGAAAATGATGGGATTTATGCTGCGGTATCAGTATTTGACCAAGAGAAAACCGACCGAATTGGCCAAGCCCAAGCATTGGTTGCGGTATTCAGCCAAGGGATTGAATTTGAGGCTCGTGCTTTATTGAGTGAGCACTTTTCGATGACAGCTACTGCGACTCACATTGAAACCACAGAAGTAAGTGATGGTGCGTTAGCCGTTATTAATGGCGCTGAATTCGCATCCCAAAATGGTTTGCAGCCATTTCAGGTTTACAGTGGACGTATTGCTGGTAACCGCTCTACCTTTGTTGGGAATGGCGTAGAGCTTGACCGAGGAGGCTTACCCGATAACATTATTAGTTTGTACTTAAACTATATTAATTCGGTACAGAATGGTTCGGTCACGGCAAGTGTCGGATTTGGCTGGGCAGATGAAACCTATACAGATGTGCTAGAAACTATATTACTACCTAGTTACATGGTGTGGACGGCATCAACTGGCTACGTATCTGACAAGTATGAAGTACTGCTAACCATCAACAATCTGTTCGATGAAGAGTATTATACATCAGCAGATCTGTTCGATTCTGTTGTAGTCAAGCCCTCAGAAGGTCGCACCGGGTCGGTTACATTTACCTACAAGTTCTAAGGTTTAGGCAATTGGAGCCCCTCATTTATCGAAAATGAGGGCAACTCTTTAGTAATACGAATAAGTATAATCTAAGCTCGGGATCAGATTGTTCGTTTAATCTGTTTCGAGCTTTTTTGCCGTAAATGTATCAGGCACGCGTAAGTCGCAGCCTTTCAACACGAGTTGAATCACTTGTTGAGTGGCTTGCTGATAATCTAGCTCATTCATAGGGCGATTGTTTAGTTGCTCTATCTGAGCAGAAAAATCTGCATAATGCTGACAACTTGCCCATATGTTGTACAACAAGTGATGGGGAGACAATACATTGATTTTGCCGGCTTCTGCCCACGCCTGTATAACCGCTATTCTGCTCTGAACCCAATCTAAATGACTTTTTTTAAACGCGTC
This sequence comes from uncultured Paraglaciecola sp., assembly GCA_947498355.1. Lineage (GTDB taxonomy): Bacteria > Pseudomonadota > Gammaproteobacteria > Enterobacterales > Alteromonadaceae > Paraglaciecola. The sequence continues at coordinate 62,348 of CANMKA010000001.1, forward strand.
GTCTAGATTTAAGCCGCCATTTATGATCTCTAAGGCAAAGATTTTTGATAAGGCGGGACGAGTTCTAGAGATTTCAATTTTCTCGCTAATGTAAGCTGCGAGTACATCTGCTGGGTCATCGTTGGCCGTAGCGCGATCGAAGCTCGAATTCCACAGGGTAAGGATCTGCTTTAACACCCCTAAATACAGGTCAGATTTGCTCTTAAAGTAATACAATACATTGGCTTTAGGTAAATCAGCAGTATCTGCTACGTTCTGAATGGTTGTGCCTTTAAAGCCTGATTTGGCAAATTCAATTTCGGCCGCCGCTAAGATCTTTTTGTAATTATCTTTGCGGATGTTGTCGTTTGTTCTGGGCTGTTTGGTTTTTTTATGGGTCATGCTTATTTGTGAATTAGCCAAGGTTAAGCGAAGGCCGCATATTCTGTCTCAATTGCGGATGGGATGCCAGAGCTAAAAGTAAGCTAAAACTGGAAGTCGGCAAATGCGCCTAGGCTAGATGAGTTTTTCATGCTCTCTACTTATCATTTGTTATTGTCAATACGTTTAGCATCACGCGCTTCACAACTACATCTGCCTATGGCAACTTAGCGTACCTGTACACCATTAAATGTCCGTTAAAATCAGACTTGTGGCTTATGCCTTTTTACGCTGCCTAATTCGCCGCCAATGGTTCAAGAACCTCAAGCATTTGTGTATCCTGCTAGTTCGAAAGTATTTGTGCAAACCCAAGGGGACCATAGGGCGCGGCGAGTTCACTTAGCCATTGTGAGTCACCCGAAAAGATACAATTACCCCTACAACAATAAGAGAAATACTCTATGAATCGATTTTTTATACCTTTTAGACCAATTATGCTGGCAGTTGGTTTAAGCGGCGTGGCTGGTGTGACTGAATCTGTTGCTCAGTCTTATTTAGAGCAAAACGGAAAGGTGGTAATTGAAGCCGAAAACTTTGCGAGTCAAACCCAAGCTGACGTGCGTCGCTGGGTGGTATTTAGTCAAGATAAAGCGCCAAGCGAAATAGGCAATTTCGCCGATGCCGATCCGTCTCATGCCGAAACGGCCAGTGGTGGTAGTTATATTGAGAGTTTACCTGATACACGAGTAAATCATAACGAGCTGTTGATTAGAGGCGAAAACTTCTCTGCACAAGCCGGAGCCATGGCGATTTTAACCTATCCTGTGTATTTTTCTGAGGCGGGGCGTTATTACGTATGGGGAAGAGCCCATAGCACAGGCCCTGAAGATAACGGTTTCCATTTTGGTCTAAATGGTGACTGGCCAGAAAGTTCTCAACGCTTGCAATTTTGTTCAGGTAAACACCAATGGACTTGGTCTTCTCAACAGCGTCGTAAAGACAACCACTGCGGAACACCTAATACGCTTTGGGTAGATATACCTAAGCCCGGTCAACACACCTTTATGTTGTCAATGCGAGAGGACGGGGCCGAACTAGACAAAATTATTTTGACTAAAGATAAAAGCTTTGTGCCTCAAGGTGCAGGGCCTGAGCAAACCCTCTATGTGCCGAAACCTTTGCCACAAAAAACGGCTTATACCTCAATCGACAATTATGTGTATCAGTTACATGCCACGACAACGTTTACCCATGCCGAGACGTTTATAGAGAATCAGGAATATGGCGTTTTAGGGTTAGATTCAAGTCAGACAAAATTTAAAGATAAGTTTGTAAGTGCAACCCATAAAATAAAAACTAAGGGTGGTGCTAAAACGTTAAAAGCAAGCCTAGTAACCTTGAGTGACATAGCCGGTGAGTCTGAATACCGAGTTAAGTTAAATGGTAAGTTAATCGCTAACGTTAAAAATCGTCCTGCGTCTCAAGACTTTCAAGAGCAAGTGTTACCTTTGGGAACAATTAAAATTAAGAAAGGCGATAAGTTAGAGGTGCAAGCCAAAGCTGTGAGTAATGGTAAGGTTGAGGGGCAATATTCTCGGGCTATGTGGCGTGGTGTGTTATTGCAACGCACTGATGGCTAAGCCAGCTCAGCTAACGCTGTAAAGTATCTCTGCCCTTTAATTAATCAGGGTGCTGTAAGTATCCAGTCAAACGCCCCAAAACTACTCAAAAAGGCCATTCAGCTATGTGAAAAGGCCTTTTTTATGTTCTGGATTTAAATAGAGTTTGTAGTGTTTGCTTTAGGCCTTGTCATCAAAATGCCAATGGGCAGGCGGTAAACCTTGATATGGACTGGCACTCAAGGCTATGGTGTCGCCCAACAAGCAGCCCAACGCTATGCTAGACAAGTCTTCGGAGCAAAACGCGAGAGAACTGATGTTTTGTAAAACTTGGCTGTTTACATTGTCTAAATGTGGGCGGCCCATACTGTGGGTTTGATACGCTTGTTCAACCCAGTCAAGGTGGTCTAGGTCTACATCTTGAATCATTACTTGGCTGTCGCCACTCTTAGGATCCACCCGTAATACTGTATTGCTGACAATACTCGTAACCCATAATTGCCCTTGGGTATCCATAGTTAAGCCGTCTGGAAATATTCCTTTGCCGTAAGAGGCGACAATCTTGCAATTCAGCAGATTGTTGTCTGCGTCTATGTCGTAACTCAGCGTTTCGCGGGTAAAGGTCGCATTGACATATAGCTTTTTGCCATCAGGCGTGACAAACACTTCATTGGTATAGCCAATGTTGTCGGCGACTATTCTGGCCTTGCCGTTTTCTATAATAGCGATGTAACCATCACTGACATCACTGCGGTAACCCTTGGCGCGAGGGTTTTGTCTAGTGCTTACTGTCAGCCATAGTCGGCCTTGGTGATCCAAATAAATAAAGTTAGATGGGGGTAGGGGGTTACCGTCAATATGTGTGACAAAAGGTGAAACTTCACCTTCTGGGGATAAACGGTATATTCCTCCGATATTATCACCTAGATGCGCAATTAAAAAATCACCATCGCTTAACAAGGCAATGCCATTGGGCTTTAATTCAGGGCAACCATTAAGATACTTACCTAAAATCAAATTTTGCTTACCCTGAGCATCTATTTTACACACGCCTCCTCGAAAATCAGCTGTGTAAAAGTTGCCAGCCCGAGTTGCAAGTACACATTCGGGACGCACCAAACCTTGTCCCATCGACTTTAGCGTATCAAGGTTAAACGCCTCGCCTGAAAGTCCCCTCATCCGTGTTTCCCCAGCTCAACTTTTTTGCCTTGCTCAGCAGAGGCGTACACGGCTTCTTCTAAACGTATATTGGTCAGGTATTCTTGCCCAGTGTTTTCTAGCGGTTCGCCAAACATTAGGTGCTTAGCTATATGTTCGATTGTGTTGTAAACACAATCTCCACCAAAATTTTGGTCCTGCCACTTATAGTCAATTTTTTCGGCTTTAGTCTGTCCTTGTTGTCTAAGCCAAATATTGGCCTCTCCATCTAAGCTTAGTTCTGCTTTTGTACCTGCTACATTTAGTTCACCCATAGTGCGACGGGGATTGCTGGTGGCATGGTCAAGTAATCGGTTACCATCAAAAATCACCCGTAAATTGTTATCAAAATCGAATAATATGATCCCCGAATCTTCTCCCTTAATATGCGCATTGCAGCGTCGTAAATCTGCATACAATGAAATAGGCTCGCCAAATAAATAGCGAAATGTATCAATAAAATGAATGGCGGTTTCGTGTACCAAAAACTTTGGCATTTGCTGAAAATAAGGCTGGCGTGACAAATACGCATCTGGACCTTGGCCATCTCCGGTTCTGAGTTTGAATTCAGCGTTTAAAATCTCGCCTAGCTGGCCACTTTCCAGTACGGATTTGACTTGGCGATACCAAGGCATAAACCGAAAATTTTCATGAACAATGAGTTTAATCCCAGCTTGTTTGGCTATCGCAACCATTTGTTCGGCATCGGCTAAGGTTTCGCCAAATGGCTTTTGACAGATCACATCTATGCCCAGTTTAGCCGCGATCTTCACTGCCTGAAGGTGGGTGGGCGGTGGCGTGATTATATCAAGTATATCGGGTTGGGTAGCTACTAGTAGAGCTTCTAAGTCGTTGCTACTTCTGGGTATTTGGTAAGTTTCGGCAAACTTTTCTGCTGATTGTAAAGTACGATTGTGTACACCAACAATGTTTGTTTTGTCGAGACGTGTCCACGCATCATAATGAAATTGGCTAAAATATCCTGTGCCCGAACACACTACTTTGATTGTTGAAGACATTACTTTTTACCCTCGAAAGAAAATAACCGTTTAAACCATGAAAATTGCGCCAAAATGAACACTGTCATAACCAAGACTAGGAGTAAGGCGACTGGGCGCTCAAAAATCGGCATAAAACTGCCTTCGCTTAGCAGTAACGCTCTTCTTAAACTTTCGTCTGCCATGCCTCCAAGTACGAGGCCGATTACCATAGGTGAGATGGGAAACTTCATTTCACCTAGAAGAAACGCGACTATGCCAATTGGGATCATTAAATACAGGCTAAACATATTCAGATTTAGGGCATATGCACCCAATATACATAGTACGCCCACCACAGGTATAAATAAGGCAGTAGGGAGTTGCAGGACTTTAATGACTTGCTTGGCCAACAATAAACCATTGGCCCACATAGCAAACGATGCCAGCACCATAATTGCCGTGACTTCGAGGAGAAAATTGGGGTGATCGATTTCAATACTTGGCCCAGGAGTAATGCCGTGCAGCAATAATGCACCGAGTAACATAGCCGCGGGAGGACTGCCAGGAATACCTAAGGTTAATAATGGGATCAACGCCCCTCCAACACAAGCATTATTAGCGGTTTCGGACGATACAATAGCTGTTTCTGAGCCCTTACCAAATTCGGCCTGTTGGGCTTTACTACTGGTTTTTTTTGCTGTGCTATAAGACACCCAACCCGCAATATCTTCTCCCACACCGGGCACTGCGCCTACACCTACGCCTATGGTTGCGGAGCGAAAAATATGTTTGATGTTGCGAGTAATAGATTTAAGCTCAGGTAAAATACTGCCGGTAAAAATCGGCGGTTTAACGTGATGAGTATTGGTGAGTGCCCGAATAACCTGAGGGATCCCAAATGCACCGATCAGCACAGGAACAATCTCTAAGCCACTGTCTAGTTCGGGAACATCAAATGTGTATCGGGGGAAAAACTGCAATGCATCACGGCCAATGGTGGCTAACAATAAACCAATCAAGCCAGCGATCCAGCCTTTAACGACTAAGTCGGGAGAGGTTAAGCTACCGCTTAATATAATACCCAATAAAGCCAATAAGAAAAATTCCCATGAGGTGAATTGCAAGGCTAGACTGGCGATTAACGGTGACAAGGTCACCAAAAACAACAAGCCAATAATAGTACCGATAAACGAAGCTGTAGTGGTTAGGCCTAAGGCTTTTCCAGCTAGGCCTTTTTGGGTAAGAGGGTATCCATCCATTGCTGTGGCAGCGGCTGCGGGCGTGCCTGGAATATTAATCAATATGGCAGGGTACGAGCCACCATAGATGGCACCAACGTACATGCCCAATAAGCCCAACAGCGCTGTATCGGCGCCTAAGCTGTATGTTAGTGCAGTGAGCAGAGCAACGCCTAGGGTGGCTGTAAGCCCAGGCATAGCGCCAAATATAATCCCTAAAAAGCTGGCAACAAATAAAATAATAATGTTGGTAGGTGAGCTGATTAAATTAATCAGTATCGAAAAAAAATGTGTAAATTGTTCTATCACGTTATAACCCTAATTGTTCGTAAGCTAGCCAATTCAAAACGTTGATTACGCTGCCATATTCCACTGGCATAGGTACAAACAATAAAAAACTAAAGGCGATAATGAGCAGTAACGGAACAATCAAAACAGCGATTAGCTGAATACCAAATTGGCTTCTGTTTAATTTGTTAGTCATCAAGGCTTGCCAACTTATAATGCTGGCTAATACGCAAGTAGTAAACACATCACACCATAAAATGCTCTGATCGTTGGCGTTAATATCGAGCAATGATAAGGATGGATCCTGGTTCAGTGAACTTCTAATTAGAATTAACCCAAGCACTGCCATGCTATTTAAAACAATAACCACAGATTTCGCTCGGGCTAATTTGAGATAAAACACACTGGTCAAGGTGCTCACAAACAACCCCGTAGCTAAATAAAAATCGGTAGAAGGGATATACACGTAAACGTAAGCAATCAACAGGGCGATGATCAACCACCTTTCACGCACTTGTTGGTTGTCTTTATTACCCAACCAGCCGCTAATTGATAAAAATTCTTGGGCTCCACCTTGTTTGATAGCAGTGACTAGTAGCGATAAGCAACAAAGGATTAATAAGATAAGCAGCACTAACGGGAATAAGGCGGGAGATACATACCACTGATTTTCTACGCCGCCGTAGCTGCCCGACATAGGGAAGGATAAAGTGATTTTGAGTAGGCCTCCCAATACGCATAACAATACAAGCATGAATTTGAAATCGTATTGACGCCCTTTATTGGCGTCCATAGTCTTGTTTTGCATTGCTTTACCTAAGGCTTTGGAATACCAAACTTGCTAGGTGACAGTTTATTTGCACCTAAGTCATCCAGTGTCCATGTAAATATCGATTCTAGACGTGCAAATTCTTGCTCTGCTAATTGGCCAGATAATCCAGACAACTGGTAATGATTTTTCATCGCCCAATCTTTGACTTTGCTTGAATTCATGGCTTTGTTAAAGGCCTCAATGAGTTTGGTTTTGACCGCTTCAGGCACTTTTTTATTAACCGCGAAGCCTATGGCTTGGCTAAGGGGAAGTCGCTCGCTAAGACTAGGATAGGCGTCGAATGCCGAAATAACTTCACCTACTCCCTCTAAGGTATAAGGATCGGGATGAAGCATAGCCAAAGGGCGGAGCTTGTTGCCCCGAAGTAATGCAGCCTGTTCTGCCATAGACGTAACAACAAAGTCGACTTCTTTGGTAATCGCAGCTGTTTGTGAAGGTGCAGAACCGGGGTAAGGGATATATTTAAAGTCAGCTCCAGAGGCTTTTTGCAATTCCAACAAATAGATATGATGGATACCCCCGACACCACCAGCGGCACCTTTTAATGCTTTATTTTTACTGGCTTGAATCAAGTCTTCCAACGTTTGATAGGGCGAGTCATATGGGACAGAAACCACATCAGGTGAACTGCCTACTATAAACGGAGACCAGACATCAAACTTTTGCGTCCAACCGCCATTTACTGCAGCCACAACATTCGAACTAGAGAGGCCGACCAAATTATAGCCATCGGCACGCTTGCGTAATACCGCGTTCATACCAATAGAGCCGGCAACGCCTCCAGTTTTATTGACTACATTGATCCGTACATCTAACTCTTTTGCCATTTCGGCCATCAACATTCGATTAATGGCATCAGTTCCACCACCTGCTGACCATACAACTGTATTGGTTATGGGGCGAGTGGGGTATTCGCGCTTGGCATGACTGCTAGATGCCACCAAGGCTAAGGTTAAGCAAAAGAGGTAGACGACGTTTTTCATTGGTAATTTCCCGTGTAATTAACGTTACAACTTGTCGAGTGCTGCAAATACAGCATCACTGATTACATCAGTACCAGAGGTTCCACCTAGTTCATAAGGCAATAACGCCCCTGTCGCATAGGCGTTTTCAACGGCTTCATTAAGGATTTTCGCAGCTGTTACTAGCTTATCGTTGTCGTGTTGATGGCCAAGCCAATTCAGCATCATGGCTGCTGACAAAAACATCGCTGTAGGATTGGCTTTACCTTGACCAATAATGTCGGGTGCTGTGCCATGACAGGGTTGAAATACTGCTTTTTCGACACCGATATCAGCAGATGGTGCCATGCCCATCCCACCCATTAAGCCTGCACCTAAGTCAGATAAGATGTCACCAAACATATTCTCAGTGACCAAAACATCAAACTGCCAAGGTTTTGCCACGAGTTGTAAGGCTGCGGCATCTACGTATATGTGATCTGCGGTTACGTCTGTGTGTGACTTAGCCGTTTCATCAAATACTTGACGCATAAAATAGAAGGATCCCAAGACGTTAGCTTTGTCTACACAGGTGACTTTACCTTGATAACCTTGAGATTTTCGCTGTCTAGCCAGTCCAAAGGCAAAATCAAACACGCGTTTACAGCCTTTATGACTAATCTTTTGTGTATCGAATGCTTCGGCGTTTTCTCCTTCGCCGACAATTTTAAATTTCTCACGGCTTGCGAATAAGCCTTCTGTACTCTCGCGAATCAGTACAAAATCTAGATTTTTTGCATTATCTGAGGTTAATGGCAGGGGTAAACCTGGTAGCGTTTTAACTGGACGGACACCAGCGAATAGGTCCATCTTTTCGCGAAGCTCCAGTTGTGGCGCAATTTCACGACCATCTGGATAACGGATGCTGGGTAGGCCCATGCAAGCGAGTAACGTTGCGTCACTGTCAAAGGCGTGTTGCATGGCTTCTTCAGGCAGTGATATCCCTGTTTCTTTATAATGTGCCGCACCAGCAGCAAAGCTATCAAAATTAAGTGTAAAACCGCCTATTTTAGCTGAAACTTTATTAAGTAAATCTAGGCATATAGGCGTAATTTCATGGCCAATTCCGTCACCCGGTAACACTGTAATTGTAAACGTTGATTTCGCCATCTTGCGGTATATTCCTCTATATTTTTTATTCAATTGCAATATAATAAGTTGCTAAGATGTAAATATAAAGTATAAGAATTGCAAATACTAGCCATACTTTTAGGTAAATAATGAACAATAAATCGAATTTTAGTCCTTGGTTGGGGTGTATCGCTGACGATTACACAGGAGCCACCGACCTCGCTAGTTTTTTAGTTGCCAGTGGACTAAGAACCATTCAACTTAACGAACTCCCAGAACACCAGACTGTATTAGATATTAGTCAGTACGACGCAGTAGTGATCGCTCTTAAATCCAGAACCTGTGCGGCAGATGTGGCTGTCGCTGATAGCCTCAAGGCTTTGAAATACTTACAGAGTTTGGGCTGCGGTAAGTTCTACTTCAAGTACTGTTCGACATTTGATTCGACCAAAGAGGGCAATATTGGCCCTGTAATAGATGCACTCATGTCAGCTCTAGATGTAAACAGTGCTCTGGTTTGCCCTGCGTTACCGGTTAATGGCCGGACTGTGTATAACGGCTATTTGTTTGTAAATGGCCAATTATTAAATGAAAGTCCAATGAGCGCCCATCCCTTGACCCCTATGCAAGATGCCAAGCTAAGCCGTTTAATTGAAGCTCAAGGTGCGGGTAGAGCCATTGAAGTGAACCATGCTCAAGTTGTACAGGGCCGTGATGTATTAATAAACGCGCTGGACAAAGCCTCAGAGCAGGGGAACTATGTAATAGTCGATGCACTCACCATGAATGATTTAGCGGTTATCTCGGCTAGCGCCAGTAAGTTTCAATTCATTACGGGGGGCTCAGGCCTTGCTGTTAATCTAGCGCAAGAATTTCAAACTCTTGGTGGCACCCTCAGCCCAGTTGAATCCAGAAAACGGCAAAACTCTGGCCATACGGTCATTTTTAGTGGCAGTTGTTCAACTATGACTCAAGCTCAGGTTGAAAAATACCAACAAACTCACCCCGCATTACAGCTCAATCCCCTGAGTATCGATAATAAACAGCAAAGTATGCAAGATGTGGTCGACTGGATGCTCGAAAATATTGATAATGGGCCGCTTATTTATGCCAGTGCCGATGCCAGTACGATTAGCCATGTGCATCAAACATTAGGCAAAGACTATGCCGCTGAACTGGTTGAAAATTGCTTCTGTGAGCTAGCTAAGGCCGCTAAACAAGCTGGAGTACAAAATTTCATTGTTGCCGGTGGTGAAACGTCTGGCGCTGTGGTGCAAGCGTTAGATATTAAGATGTTTGAAATTGGGCCAAGTATCGAACCTAGCGTACCAATTGTGACCACTATTGAGGCCACCCCTATTAATTTAGTGTTGAAATCTGGTAATTTCGGACAGCCAGATTTCTTTCTCAAAGCGAAAAGGAATCTATCATGTTCTTAGATGAGCAAAGTGCCAAACAACAAATCGTCGAATTTGCCAAATCGATTTTTGATCGGGGGCTAACCAAAGGTGCATCAGCAAACATGAGTGTGCGCATCGAAAATGCTTGGGTAATGACACCAACGAATACCTGTTTTGGCTTTTTAAAAGCCGATGAGTTGTCGGTAGTTGCGTTAGACGGCACCTTGTTAAAAGGTTTGCCGCCGTCTAAAGAATTTAGGCTGCACAAAGCCATGTACGACCAACGCCCAGACGATAGATGCATTATTCATTTGCATTCGACCTACGCTACGGCCTTGTCTTGCTTAACCCCAGAGGACCCGAAAAATGTAGTGCCAACCTATACGCCTTATTTAACCATGCGCCTCGGGCCTGTTGCTATGGTGCCATATTTTGCGCCGGGTGATGATGCTCTTGCTGAAGCTGTCGGTCAGGTTGCAGCGCAACATCCTGGTGTAATTATGGCCAACCATGGCCCGATTGTTTCATCTACTAGTATCGAATCCTGTGTATATGGAATGGAAGAGCTCGAAGAAAGTTGTCGATTAGCCTTATTGTTACAGGGCTTAAATGCCAATAAACTAACTGAAACGCAAATTAATTTGCTATTGTCACGCTTTAAAAAATAGACCACACAAGTTGAGATAAGATGTACCTAGTTACTGTAAAATTTGATATTGCTCCAGAGCAACTAAGGGCTTTTATGCCTTTGATGCTAAAACAGGCCGAAGACTCATTAAATAAAGAACCCAACTGCAAGCAATTTGATGTGAGCCACCATGAAGACAAGCCAAGCCTAATTTATCTGTACGAAATTTATCAGAGTAAAGCAGACTTTAGTGCCCATCTTGAGACCGCTCATTTCGCAACATTTTCGGCAGCCATTAAAGATATGGTGTTGCATAAGGAAGTCGAGTGCTTCGAAACCATTAGTGCCCTGTGTCAGAGTTAAGAGTATGTGCAGTGAGAAATTTCCCAAGTAAAATTAAGCGTAAACACGCGCAAATCTCTGAGGTATGGGTTAACAACATTCAGCCTCAAGGCATACCTTGGTTTCAGCCAAAGGTAAGCCACAACCTTGCCGCGAAAAATCCTAATGAATAACGCGTTAAAAAATGACGCAAAAGCACTTCAGGTGATAACATGTCGCTGCGGTGGCATAGCCGCTCAACCTGAGCGGGTTGCTCATTGCTCTGATCGTTGGGTTATCCGTTGTCTAGTCTTACGGTGTGCCGCACGTAATTATGGTCAAAGTTTAGCCAGCACTATAGCAGGCTGGAATAGAATGAGTCGCCACTATTACCGATAGGCTCGGACGTATTTGTTGTTGAATGAAAGCATATTTGAGGTTGTATTGTGATTAAGCTGTTGTTGGTCGACGACCATGAACTCGTAAGGACTGGCGTAAAACGGATTTTGCAAGACGTAACCGATTTTGATGTTGTTGGCGAGGCCACAGATGGTGAAGCCGCTGTAAAGTTTTGTCGGGTTAGCGCGCCAGATGTGGTGCTAATGGACATGAATATGCCAGGCATGGGCGGCCTAGAAGCCACCAAGCAAATATTGCGTTTTTCCGAGGATACTCACGTTATTGTTTTGTCGGTATACAAAGAAAATCCGATCCCTGCCAAAGTCATGCAAATGGGGGCGTCTGGCTATTTAACAAAAGACACAGCGCCAGACGAAATGATCCGTGCAATATACAAGGTTGCGTCTGGGCAAAAGTATATCTCCCCCGATTTAGCGCAACAAATAGCCATTGGCCAACTTGATCTGCAAGAAGGCAATCCCTTTGAGTCTTTGTCTGAACGTGAATTAGAGATAACCATGATGTTAACCAAAGGCGCAAAAGTGCCCGATATTGCAGTGGTACTCAATATTAGCGCTAAAACCGTAAATACCTATAGATATCGTATGTTCGAAAAGCTCAATGTCAGTACTGATGTTGAGCTGACTCATTTAGCTCTGCGTCATAAGCTTATTCAATCAGATCAGTTTTAAGGTTTTTGTCGGTTATGGCAGATATCGAGCCTTTTGATTCAACCCATTTTTTAAAACATCTTACTCATCAGCCTGGCGTGTATCGTATGTATAGCGCCAAGGATGAAGTAATTTATGTAGGCAAGGCAAAAAATCTTAAAAATCGTTTGTCGAGTTATTTCAGAGCAAAAGTCGACAGCATAAAAACGCAAACTCTGGTTAAACAGATTGCCAATATAGATGTCACTGTGGTGCACAGTGAAACCGAAGCCTTCGTCTTAGAAAACAATTTTATAAAAAAGTACAAACCTAGATACAACGTATTGCTACGTGATGATAAAGGTTATCCGTTTATCTTTTTGTCGGGCCACGAACATCCAAGGCTATCTAGCCACCGCGGGGCTAAAAAGTTAAAAGGCGAATACTTTGGGCCTTACCCTAGTTCGTGGGCGGTGCGCGAAAGCTTGCGAACCATGCAAAAATTATTTCCCATCCGCCAATGTGAAGACAGCTATTATAAAGCCCGCAGCAGGCCTTGCCTGCAATATCAATTGCAACGCTGTGCTGCGCCTTGTGTTAAAGGCCTAGTGTCTGACGAAGAATATTCGCAGCAAGTCCAATTAGCGCGTTTGTTTTTAAAAGGCAAAAATAAACAAGTGATTGATTCTCTCGTCACAAAAATGGAAACCGCTAGCGCCGAATTGCGTTTTGAAGCCGCAGCAAAATACCGAGATCAAATCGGGGCGTTAAGTAAGGTTCAAGAGCAACAATGGGTGAGTGGTGATCAACAAGAAATGGATGTATTTGGTTTTGCTTATCGAAACGGCATTGCCTGTATTCAAACCTTATTTATCCGAGACAACAAACTCCTTGGCAGTAAAAGCTTTTACCCTAAGGTCCCCGCAGACTCTAGTGCCGACGAAGTATTTCAATCTTTCATCTTACAATTTTACTTAGCAGGCAATAAGCTTATACCTAAGCAAATTGTGATGCCTTGTGCATTACTCGACGAACAATCGATTAATCAATTACTTAACCAAGAAGCGGGTCGAAAAATTCAGTTTTTTAAAGGGGTGCGAGATGAAAAACGCCGCTATTTAGAGCTAGCCAATACCAATGCTGATACGGCCTTGGAGTCCCGTCAGAATCACCAAAAATCAGTTTTTGCACGCTACGTAGAGCTAGAATCAATTTTGGAATTCGAGCAGCCTATTCAGCGCATGGAATGTTTTGATATTAGCCATACTTCGGGTCAGCAAACGGTTGCTTCTTGTGTGGTATTTAATCGAGAAGGACCCTACAAAACCGATTATCGCCGCTATAACATCGAAGGTATTACGCCGGGTGACGATTATGCGGCTATGGCACAAGCTTTAGAAAGACGTTACACGGATGTGAAAGACCAAGACAAAATACCTGATATCTTGTTTATCGATGGCGGTAAAGGGCAACTAGCCCAAGCCGAAGCCTTTTTTGATGATTGGCCCCACGAGAAAGCGCCTATTTTAATAGGTGTAGCTAAAGGGAGCAGCAGAAAGGCAGGCCTAGAAACCTTAATCCTTGCAGGAAGTCATGCGACTATTCCCATGGAGTCAGATAATCCTGGTTTGCATTTGATCCAACATATCCGGGATGAAGCCCACAGATTTGCCATCACGGGCCACAGACAAAGGCGTAGAAAAGAAAAAAACACGTCTAAACTGCAATCTATTCCCGGTGTAGGCGCAAAACGCAGGCAAAGCTTGTTAAAATACATGGGTGGCTTGCATGGCGTTTTACAGGCCAGTAAAGACGAAATTGCCAAAGTCCCTGGGATCAGTGCAGACTTGGCAGATATAATATACGAACATATTCACAATTAGCTTTGACTTATGCACTGCATCTGGCATTAATAGCGTGAACCTTACTTTAACCCAAAGAGATACTGAGAGCCTAGATGTGGACAATTCCTAATATTATTACTGTTATCCGAGTGTTGTTGATACCAGTATTTGTTGTTGTATATTTTTTGGATTGGAAATGGGCACATCAAGCAGCAGCAGCTATATTCGCTGTTGCAGCCGTAACCGATTGGGTAGATGGTTATTTGGCACGTAAACTCAATCAAACTACGGCATTTGGTGCGTTTTTAGACCCCGTTGCTGACAAATTGATTGTCACCGCTGCCCTTATTTTAATTACCCATACGTACGCGTCGGTTTGGATAACCGTGCCTGCTGTACTCTTGATGTTCAGAGAAATCTATATCTCTGCGTTACGAGAGTGGATGAGTCAACTTGGCCAACAAGATTTGGTTAAAGTTAACTTCACCGGTAAAGCTAAAACTATGGCGCAAATGCTAGCATTAATTGGTCTGCTATCTGAATTAGAAGTATTCATGGGCGTTACCCTGTATTGGGTGTCATTGGGCTACGGATTACTCTATATTGCGGCCATTCTTTCATTTTGGTCTATGGTCGAATACACATTGGCGGCATGGCGCCATCACAATTAACATAAATTAAAAGGTGTAAGGTTCTGCATGTTGCAACGAAAAGAAGAAAGTATTGCGCAGCTAAACAGAACAAAAATACTGTCTGCTGCAGAAAAGGAATTTTCTTTAAATGGTTTTAAAGGCACGAGAGTGCAAAAGATTGCTGATAGGGCAGGACTGCCCAAGACCAATGTTTTGTATTACTTTAAAACCAAGCAAGGGCTTTATTTAGCGTTACTGGAACAAATACTAAGTATGTGGAATGGTCAGTTTGATTTGGCCACCAGCGAAGACGATCCAGCCTTGGTGCTTAGTCGATATATTTGTGACAAAATGGAAATCTCACGGAAGCGCCCCGATGCATCTAAGGTTTTCGCACTTGAAATCATTAATCGTGCGCCGAATTTATCTGAGTTTTTCAAGCGTGAGCATTGTAGTTGGATGAAAGGCCGTGTCGCTGTGATTGATGGCTGGATTGCGCAAGGCAAAATCACCCCGCAAGATCCCTATGCCCTGTTATTCCATATTTGGGCTATGACTCAACACTATGCTGATTTTTCCTCACAAATTAATGAGTTACGAGGAAAAAAGATGACAAAATTAGATTATCAAAAAGCCACGCATCAAGTTATTGCTTTGGTTTTAGCTGGCTGCGGCTTGTCAGTACCTGCAGAATATCAATGCAGCTAATACCATGTATAAGGGCAAGCCTAGGAAATGTGTCTTACGCTAAAGCTAACGGGTTCTAGTATTATTTTAAGTCCAGAACATAACGTAAAACAAATATCGCTGCCATCAAGTAGGTTATCCAAGTTACTTCTTTATAGCGCCCAGTACCTAACATGATCCCCACATAAGTGATAAAGCCTAACGCTATGCCTTCGCTTATGCTAAAGGTTAAAGGCATGGCTAGAAGGGCCACAGTTGAGGTAGCGAGGGCGGTCAAATCGTCGAAGTCTAATTGACGAATTGACTCCATCATTAAAATTCCCACCATAATCAAGGCTGGCGTGGTAGCCATAAGGGGAATGACTTTCATGACAGGTGTCAGAAAAAGCGACAGTAAAAAGCATAACGCCACCACGATTGAGGTTAAGCCAGTTCTTCCACCAGCCGACACGCCAGCAGCAGATTCAACATAAGATGTAACGGGAGAGGTGCCAATCGCCGCACCAACCACACTCGCCGCCGCATCTGCGTTCATGGCTTTGCCCATTTTTGGTAGCTTACCTTGAGCGTCAAGCAAATTGGCCCGTCGTGATACACCAATTAGGGTGCCGATAGTATCAAACATGTTGACAAACAGTAGGGCAAAGATCAGGTCCCAAGTGGTGGCAAAGTGCGTGATGGGGTACATGATATCCATCGCAAACCAAGTATTACTTATGCTATCTGGCATCCCAATAATACTGTCGGTATGTTGGGTGAGATACCCATTCTCTGTAGGGATAAATAGTCCAATAAGGGTTAACACCACTACCGAGATCAGAATAGCGCCTGTCACCTTTTTTAGTACTAGGACTATGGTTAACAAAACACCTGCTAACGCTAGTAAAGTAACGGGAGAGGACAAGTCGCCAATGGTCACAAACGTGGCTGGATGGTCGACAACCAACCCCGCGTTTTTAAGACCAATAAATGCGATAAATAAGCCTATCCCGCATTGCACGCCAATTTTTAGGGCGGCGGGGATGGCTTCAGCGATCTTAGTTCTCACCCCAGTTAAGGATAAGATTAAAAACAATACTCCGTTCCAAAATACGATACCAAGGGCTGCGTCCCATGGGATTTCGCGAGTCAAGCAAATGGTAAAAGCGAAAAATGCGTTCAGGCCCATACCTGGTGCCATGGCAATCGGGTAGTTGGTCATGATTGCCATTAACAAGGTACCCAGACATGCCGCCAGTGCAGTGACCGTAATTAGTCCCTCAATGGGCATACCCCCTGCACTTAAGATACTTGGATTGACCACAAGTACATAAGACATTGCTGCAAAGGTGGTAAGGCCTGCAATAAATTCTTTTTTGAAGTCGGTGCCATGTTGTTTTAAGTGAAATACTTTTTGCAAAAAGTCACGCATAAATGGGCCTTAAATTTAGTGATATATCTCTATTAGCCAGAGTTAAGCAAAAAGCTGACCACTTGGTCGTGTTTATATTGGTGACTTGATTCATCTATGTTCTAGAGTAGGCGTCGAGCTGATTTCAGCTTTTACCTCTGGCATGGTTGCTATAACATGGCCAAAATGAGACGTTTTGGTGCAAACAAAACGACAGGTATTAACCTTCGTCTTTAGATGCCATAGCAACAATAATGCTCAAGGCTTGCTCTTCGCTAAAACCACTTTTTATTAAGGCTAGGTACATTTTGCGGAAATACTCGGCTTGGGTTTTGATAATAGCTGGGGTGCTTAGGGCCTTTAATTCATTAAGTTTTTGAGTGGCCAATTGTTGACTCACAAAGTCTAAATCTGTGGGAGTGTCAGCCCAAGCGTTAAATACTGATAATACACCTACAGCCAATAACAGAGTTAATTTCATCGTATCGTCCAAAAATATGATTATATTGCTAGGTTAAAAGACTTACGATCATCAAACAAGAGGCGAGTGTGAATTGCCCCTTTGGTTGTATATAGGAGCAATAAATAGATGTATTTAAAGAGTAAAACAGTCAGCTAGGAACTAAGTTCGTCGAGAAGCCTCCTTCCTAGCAAAAATAAGGATAATCGACGTTACTTCATAATAAGCACGTTTACTGTATCTGTTGTAATAGCATCGTCATTATCGATAACAGATAGCTCAAACGTAAGTATCTGATCTTCTTCCACATTTGGGGCGGTGAAAGATATATCACTGCGGGATGATTGGTTGAATACTATATCTAAGCCTCTAGATACTTGTCGCCACGTCATGTTTTTAATATTCCCATCAACATCGATGGCTGCTCCATTTAGTCTAACGATAGCGTTTTCCTTGACTCTAAGATCATGACCAGCGAGGGCTGTGGGTTTTTGGTTTAACCCAGATTGAGATTTCACTGAATAAGTGTTGTGGGTGTTTGCGTCACTGCAAGATAATAAAATTGCACATACTGATACAATTTTCAGTCCAAATAGATTTAGCATGTTGAGCCTCTTTGCTAGCTGATGTAAACGTTTTCAATTTGGCGGCGATTGTATACAGATCCAATGGCGAATCAACCTTGATATTTATAGGGGTATTGAAATAAATTTTTAATGCTGTTAAATAGTTTGAACGCGCTTGTAGTAGCTATGTGGAGTCATTGTTAATTAAATATCTAAGTAATTGATTTTTAACAAAAAAATCCATATGTGAAAATGCGCTATAAGGTATTTATTTGTATAACTATAGATGGAAATCAATACCTAAAGATTGACGTAAAACAGAATTTATATGCTTCGATGGTGAATCGTTCATTATGTATTTAATCAAGCAATGCAGTTTTATCCTTTAATTTATCAACCCACAAAGCGGTAGCACCACATATAGCGACAGTCATAACGAGAAAGTTGACTATGGGAATAAGAGAGAAAAACGTCACAGTGATCCCAAAGCTAAAGGTTGTGCTTTTGTTAGTTTGTAAGACGCGTTTCATTTTAGAAAAAGGAACTTTATGGTTATCAAATGGATAATCACAATATTGAACCGACATCATCCAAGCGGTAAAGAGAAACCAAATGACTTGTCCGATAACCGGTAAAATGAAAAACAAAATTAAAAACAATAAGGCTCTAGGGAGGTAATATCCGAGTTTAGTAATTTCTCGTCCTAGGGTTCGAGGAATATCCTTAACGATATCCAATACCCCTGTATCACCCAAATTCTCGCCGGTGAGGTGTTGTTCGACCTTTTCAGATAATAAGCCATTAAACGGCGCAGCTATCCAATTTGCAAACGTCCCAAAAACCAATCCAAAAACCAACAGCACAGTAAACACTGCAATAGGCCATATAATGTAGCTCAAGCCACTTTTTAACCAAGAGAGCCAATCCCAGTCAGGTATTAGGTCAACAATCCATACAATGGCTGAGTTGATCTCACCAAACAAAAAATAAAATGCAACTGAAAACAAAATTAGGTTAATAGCCAGTGGGATCAATACAAACCGCTTGAGTCCCTTAGTTTGGATAAGAGAAAATCCTCGAAAAAAGTAATCCACATGCTTCCTTAAAAAATGAGTAACTGACTGAAATTAAATCGTTTAACTGATTTTAATCTCGTTATTATACGTATTCACAGGTTTCAGGCCAAACGTCAATTGTTACAAAGGGTGACTTCTGATACATTCGACGAGTTAAGCTAACTCCTTTTGAGGCTGTAAGTATGCCAAGGGCAACCCCTCCCTAATGCGTTTAAAACAAATAAAGCTCGCTGGCTTTAAATCGTTTGTCGATCCTACCATTA
Source organism: uncultured Paraglaciecola sp. (assembly GCA_947498355.1). GTDB lineage: Bacteria > Pseudomonadota > Gammaproteobacteria > Enterobacterales > Alteromonadaceae > Paraglaciecola. Next base: position 81,250 of record CANMKA010000001.1, read on the forward strand.
TTCCGTTCCCTCAGCAGATGACCGCGGTAGTAGGGCCAAACGGCTGCGGTAAATCAAACGTTATTGATGCTATCCGTTGGGTGTTAGGTGAAAGTTCAGCTAAAAATCTCAGAGGTGACGCTATGACAGACGTTATCTTTAATGGTTCATCGTCCCGTAAACCTTTATCTCAAGCTAGCGTCGAATTAGTGTTTGATAACAGTGCGGGAAGAATTAACGGCGAATATGCGTCTTTCAATGAGTTGTCGGTAAGGCGCACTGTGAATCGAGATGCACAATCTAACTACTGGTTAAACGGGACAAAGTGCCGGCGTCGCGATGTAACGGATTTATTTTTAGGTACGGGCTTAGGTCCAAGAAGTTACGCCATTATCGAACAAGGGACAATATCTCGACTCATTGAGTCTAAGCCTCAAGAATTACGGGTATTTATAGAAGAGGCGGCTGGGGTATCTAAGTACAAAGAACGCAGACGTGAGACAGAAACCCGTATTCGCCATACCAAAGAGAACTTAGCACGATTAGATGACGTAAGAAGTGAACTTGAACAACAATTAAACAAGCTACAAAAACAAGCTTCGGCCGCACAAAAATTTAAAACGCTTAAACAGCAAGAGCGACAACTTAATGCCGAACTTGCCACATTAAAGTGGTTAACTATAACAAGCCGTATTCAACAATTAGAACACACAATCGGCACACAAAATTTCACCTTGGCAGAGGCTACGAGGGCACAAAGCAGTGATGATAGAGAGATCATTCTGTGCAGGGAGCAGCAGCAAGATATAAAACAACACATTAGTGATTTACAGCAAAATGAGTATCGAGTGTCGACGGATATCACTAAAGTCGAACAAAATCAGTTACACGCCAAACAAAAGCAGCGAGAGATCGAACAGAGCCTAAAAGAATTAAACATTGAACTTGAGCAGCTAATGACCTCAAGCCAAGAATCCGATCTGGCGTTAACCAAAGTCAACGATGCCATCCAACAAGCGTTACCCGCAAAAACTCACTTAAACTTGGCAATCACTGAGTTGCAACAGCAAGTTGCCGACGCTGAAAAAGCCTATGCTCAGCAGTCCGATAATCATCAAGGGCAACAGCAAAAAATGGCGCGCTTAGCTAATAAAATTCATACGGGCCGCAACAAAATTCAATCTCTACAAAGCATACACACACGCACCGAAGAGCGGATCCACGAGCTTAAAACGGAAGCTGAGGAGCTTAATCAGACAGAAAACCAGCAAGCACAGATTAAATTAACCAAACAGCTTAACGAATTAGCGCATCAGCAGGCGCAACATCAAGAGCAGATTAATCAGCTAAAACAGCAGGTGAGGGCAGCAAACCAACATGTATCTGATGTGAGTGAGCAAGTTGAACAAAGGCTCGCAGAAACACATAGTCTGATGGCCCAGCGTGATGGCTTGTTAGCGATGCAGCAGTCTCAAACTGAGTCTGTATCTATTTCGGAGTTACTTGCGCCAATTGAAGGGCTGCCCATCAAAGCGGATGATTGCGTTTTATGGTGGCAACAACTCGAAGTTGACAATAAATGGGCAAAGGCCTTAGAGCTAGTATGTGAGCAATGGCAACACGCGCTCTACGTTGCAGATTGTCCCTCTGTCGCACCTTTAGTGCAAACAGGTGCGACTTGGGTTGTAGGGGCCTTATCTAAAGATAAGATGTCTAAAAGTAGCCTTGCATCTAAGATCAAATCACCGGGCATACCGAGTTGGTTATGCCAGATTCAATTAGCAGAAACGGCTGAACAGGCCCTTGAGAAGTTATCAAGCCTTGAGTCCCACCAAAGTGTTATTACGCCTGATGGGTTATGGTTGGGAGTGGGCTGGATAAAGCAAACTAGCTCGACTGAAATCGGCTATTTCACCCGCAAAAATAAGATTAGTGAATTAGCACAATCCATTGACATCGCACAAAATCACCTAACCAGTAAACAGCAAAAGAAAATCAGCCTAGAGCAAGCACTGCTTAGGCTACAAGAAGATTTAGCAAGGGCTCAATCAGCCTTAGAAGACGTTATGCGTAACCGCTCATCAAGCCAAACCAAACTTGATTGGTTGATGAGTCAGGAGCAGGCTATCGCTAACAAACATCAAGCCATAGACATTCAATTAGCTAAGCAAACAGCCTTAGCCTCACAAGAGCGTCAGCAGATAGACGAGCTGGCAACTGAGCAAAAAAGCCTTAAGGAAGAACACCAAGTACAACAACACATACTCGAGCAACACACTCAAGCTTGGCAGCAGGCTGAATTAGCCGCCAAGCAAATGCGACTGGATTTAGATAAGACGAAATCACAATACCATCAAGCTGAATTGAGTTTGCAGAACCAGCTTAATCAACAACAAAGCCTAGTTAACAGCATTGATAAAGATAAAAGCCTAATCCAGTCAATCAATCAAAAAATTTCCAACTTACAGACTGAACAACAGCAAATTGTTACTCCGTTAAACGAACAGCAGCAGACACTTCAATCCATGCTAGTAGAGAAACAAAGTCTAGGTAATAGGTTGGTTACACTGCAGCAAAATTTAGGTGACGTTTCAGACAAGCTAGCTAAAATTGAGAAGCGCCAACAAGACGCAAATAAAACTATTTTACGTACGAATAAGCACATTCAGACACTCCAAATTGAAAATGAAGGTCTAAGAGTCAAAGCATCTAGCCTTAACGAGCAGATTTTGCAATTGGGCTTGGCGCCCCAACAAGTAAGCCAATCATTAGCTTTCGATGCGAATGAACAAGAGTGGCAAAAAACGCTAGATCGAGTCCAAAGGGAGCTACAAGCGCTAGGTGCGGTTAACTTAGCTGCTGTAGATGAGTACGATGAACAGGCTCAGCGAAAGCAGCATTTAGATGAACAAAGCGACGACTTATTAGCGGCCTTAGCTATGCTAGAGCAGGCCATTAGGAAAATGGATAAAGAGACACGTAGTCGTTTCAAAGACACCTTTGACCAAGTGAACAGCGACCTTAAGGCGCTATTTCCTAAAGTATTTGGTGGAGGCTCGGCTTATCTGGCGTTAACTGATGAAAATTTGCTCGAAACTGGCGTTTCTATCATGGCGCAGCCACCAGGTAAGAAAAACAGTACAATTCATTTGCTTTCGGGTGGAGAAAAAGCGCTGACCGCATTATCATTGGTTTTCGCAATTTTTAGGCTAAATCCAGCGCCATTTTGTTTGCTTGACGAAGTTGATGCGCCCCTCGACGATGCAAATGTTGGGCGATTCTGTAAATTGGTATCTGAAATGTCCAAGAATGTGCAATTTATTTATATCACGCATAACAAAATTGCGATGGAGATGGCGAGTCACTTAACCGGTGTTACTATGGCTGAGGCTGGGGTGTCACGTATGGTTGCAGTTGATGTAGACGAGGCGATAGCGATTGCCCATGCTTAACCCTTAATAATAAAAACCAAGAACAAGAGACGTATTTAAATGGAAGACGTATTTCGTTGGTCACTGCTCGTTTTGGGCGGATGCACAATAGTAGGTGTGGCGGTACATGGTATCTGGGTATCTCGAAAAAATTCAGATGATCACTCTTCAAACCAAAATAAAGAACAATTGATTGAGCCGGATTATTACAACAAAGAGAACCATGATGGCAGCCCAGTAGTTGAACAGGACACAGAGATTGAGCCTTTATTCACAGAAGAGCTGGGAGCCGACCATAATTTTGATGAGCTGGGCTTAGGTGCAGTACGAGTGGTCTCTGGTGATTTGGCAGCAGCAGAACAGCCGCAAAGTCAAGATTCAGGCGCGAGTAGTGCCTCACAAGGCGCAAATACAACTCACTCTGACGGAATTGATGTCGACTTACCGCTCAATGCAGAAGGGCCAGATAAAGTAGAGTTCCAACAACCTATCAGTGCACTAGATGAAACGCCCAAAGCCAAGCCTGCTGGAAAGGTCTATGCGTCTGTGGTCACTCAACCTAAGCCAGAGTTTACCCAAAGTCAGTCGTCAAAAGCAGCGCCTAGCCAACACACGGAAAATACGGCTAGGGCTAAGGTCAAGGTTAAGCAACAGGCTGAACAATCAATTGTAACTGGCGTCGACAGGGATACCGCTGGTCTATCATCTACTCTGCCTGAACATCAAAAAGACGGCTATGATGCACCAGAGCCGCCACCTTTCTTACTTAAAAAAGACAATGCTCAAGAGCCAAGCTTTGGCCTTGATACGCCAATTGACGAGGTTCAAAATGTACCTAAGGCTGACGTTAAAAAAACATCTTTAGCGCAACAAGCCAAACAATTGGTCAAAGGAAAACGTAGCTCTGGTCAAAGTGGACGCAAAGAGCCAAAGTTATCCGATGACCAAATGCGTATTGATTTTGAGGAAGAACCGAAAACCAAACCCGCAGCGCCTCAGCAGCAAGAAGTGCTGGTGCTAAACGTCAAAAGTGCCGATGCTGAGCCAATTTCAGGGGCAGCATTGTTACCTATGTTATTAACCTTGGGCTTTAAATTTGGAGACCAAGACATCTTTCATCGCCATGTAAACGCCAGTGGCAAAGGCCCTGTACTGTTCAGTTTAGCCAACATGTTTAAGCCGGGAATATTTGATATCGACAACCTTGAAAACTTTACCACTCAAGGGGTGTCTTTGTTTATGATATTGCCCATCGATGGAGATCCGCATCAAGTCTTTAATATGATGCATAACGCCGCTCGCAAAATTGCCGACGAATTTGACGCTCAAATTTATGATGCCAAGCGTGTATTACTCACCAAGCAAAGTCTGCAACAATATGTCGAAAAAATTCGAGAATTCGAAAAACACAGAGCAACTGCTGGTTAACTCCATTTTACTGTTTATACCCACTGTCCTCTTATCTTAGAGGACAGTTTTTGCGCTACGGATGAAACACTATGGCTATTTCGCCAGATACCCAAAACACACTTGAACACCTTCGTACCACCTTAAATGATTACAACTATCAATATTACGTATTAGATGCGCCTACTGTGCCGGATGCAGAGTATGACAGACTAATGCAGGAGCTAATCAAGATAGAGTCTCAGTATCCTGAGTCAGTTACTCCAGACTCTCCCAGTCAGCGTGTGGGAGGCGCAGCCCTTTCTGCGTTTTCTCAAGTTGCCCACGAAGTGCCTATGTTGTCTTTAGACAATGTGTTTGATGAAGAAGGCTTTATTAGTTTTGATAACCGCCTAAAAGACCGATTAAACACAGTGCAAAGTGTGCGTTATTGTTGTGAGCCAAAGCTCGACGGGCTAGCAGTGAGTTTACTTTACGAAAACGGCAAACTGGTACGCGGTGCAACCCGAGGTGATGGCCAAGTGGGGGAGGATATTAGTCAAAATGTACGCACTATTCGCAATATTCCCCTGAATTTACGCGGCGATGACTACCCAGCCAAGCTCGAAGTACGAGGCGAAGTGGTAATGACTCGAGATGGCTTTGAACGACTTAATCAGAGCCAAATAGAAAAAGGCAAAAAGGCTTTTGTTAATCCTCGTAATGCAGCAGCGGGAAGCTTGCGCCAACTGGATTCTAAAATTACTGCGGCCCGCCCATTACTGTTTTATTGCTACTCCCTTGGCTTGGTCGAAACCCCAATTGCTCCGTTGGCCGAGAGTCATTTTCAGCGCCTACAGCAATTAGCTAAGTGGGGACTCCCCTTAAGTAAAGAATTGCAACAACAAACCGGACAACAAGGCTGTTTAGGGTATTTTGCCGAGCTGGGAAAAAATCGTAACTCTTTAAACTATGACATTGACGGTGTGGTATTTAAGGTGGATGACATAGCCGCGCAGCAAGCATTAGGTTTTGTGGCACGAGCGCCTAGGTGGGCCATTGCCCATAAGTTTCCGGCACAAGAAGAGCTAACCAAAGTACTAGATGTCGAGTTTCAAGTAGGCCGCACAGGGGCTATTACACCGGTAGCACGCCTTGAACCAGTATTTGTGGGCGGGGTGACTGTGTCTAACGCCACTTTACATAATCAAGATGAAATTCAGCGGCTTGGCTTAAAAATAGGCGATAGCGTGACGATAAGGCGTGCCGGTGACGTTATTCCAAAAGTTGCAGCGGTAATAAAAGAAAGGCGCCCCGCGGACGCTACATCTGTGGTATTCCCAACGGCTTGTCCAGTGTGCGATTCGGCCATTGAAAAACTCGAAGGAGAGGCGGTTGCCAGATGTACAGGCGGGCTAATTTGTCCCGCTCAACGTAAGCAAGCCATGAAACACTTTGCTTCGCGCAAAGCCCTTGATATTGACGGGTTAGGCGACAAAATAGTCGACCAGCTAGTAGATGAGGGCTTGGTCAGTACTCCAGCTGATTTTTTCAAACTAGACCTTATACAAATCGCTAATTTGGAACGTATGGGCGAAAAGTCTGCTGCTAATTTGCTCACGTCTCTAGAAAATAGTAAGCAAACCAGTTTGCCAAAATTTTTGTACGCCTTAGGCATTCGTGAAGTTGGAGAAGCAACTGCCTCGAATTTAGCGCATTACTTTAGAGATTTGGAGGCGATCAAGCAGGCTGATGTAGAAACCCTGCAACAGGTGGATGACGTAGGCGTAATCGTTGCGCAACACGTTCAACATTTTTTCCAAGAACCACATAATTTAGCTGTTATCGATGAATTATTGACCTTAGGTATAAACTGGCCCGCCATAGAGCAGGCAGATGAAGAAAGTCAGCCTTTAGCCCAACAAACCTATGTGTTAACCGGTACCTTAGCACAAATGGATCGTAACACCGCCAAACAAAAATTACAGGCATTAGGGGCTAAAGTGGCTGGTAGTGTGTCTGCTAAAACCAGTGTATTGGTGGCGGGCGAAAAGGCTGGTTCTAAATTAACCAAAGCCCAAGATTTAGGTGTTACTGTTATGTCAGAGCAAGCATTAATCGAACTTCTTCAACGTTATGGGGCTTAAGGAGTGCAGGTACTGGTAGACGGCTTGTTTTACATTAGCCAATTAACTCAACCTTATATAGCGGAAATTGCCCTAACCTTGTTGGCCACGGCTCTCGTGATATTTGGTGATGTGATCAACAAGCACATAAAACGTATGCTGAGTCCTTATCATTTTGTGATACGCACACTCGTGTTTGTGCTGATATGCGCATTCGGTTATGGCGTATTCATTGTTTATAGTACCCCTCTAGTCAAGCAAGGATTGATGATGGTGCCTTATTTGTATCGGGGGGTAGTGATAGTCGCGTTGTTTTTGTTACTCGGATATTTAGCTGAAAATAGGCGTTATATATAACGCGCACATCTGTAGAGAAAAAAACCACAGACATTATAAAAGACGTATGGAAAATTTTATGAAAGTGAATTGCAAGATAAAAACTGTGTCTATCCCTTGGTTATTCGTTGCTCTCGGATTATCTGTTATGCCTAATTGGGCCATATCAGAGCCTTTAGATACGGTGCTATACGAAAAAGCCCAAAACCCAGCAAACCTGTCCTCTGGACAAGTCGTGTTTGAACAAGCCTGTGCGGCTTGTCACGGTAAGGCCCTAGGTGGTGGAGCAGGGTTCAACTTAAAAGACGGAGAGTGGGTTCATGGTGAAGCACCGTCGGCCATTTTAGATAATATCAAAAAGGGCTTTAATAGCGCGGGAATGCCAGCTTTTGGCAATATTTATTCAGACTCTCAATTACAGGATGTGGTGGCCTACATTTTGTCAAAACGTGAAGGTATGTCGAACCTAAGCTATAAAGTGTACGCCTTAACAGAGCGAGGCGATACCCAGCTTTCGGCAGATAATTTGGTAAAAAGCGGCATGTTGCCCAGAAACCTGATGAACTTTGAGTTGCCCGAAACTGAATACTACGCCATCGAGTTTGAAGGTGATTTATATGCTCCAAATACGCCCAGCAAGTTATTTATCGATGGATTTATTCCCACGCCCCTAAAAGTAGAAATCGATGGTGAAGAAATCAAACGCACCAGTCGAAGTGCAATTTGGCCCCTTAAACCGGGCAAACAGCGACTTAACTTCCAGTTTATTGTTAACGCCCCTGTTAAACAGGACTGGAAGAAAAACTTAGCCTTGTTTGTGACCAACGACGATTTAGAAATCAAATTGTTTAGCTTGTCTACCCGTGGTCAATTGTTAATGGACGACAAAAAAGTGCATGTTGAAGCCACAAACAAAGTTAAAGTACAACGCAAAAAAATTAGAGGCTTACCTACCTATTCAGTATCCGTGGGCTTTCCGCAAAAGATCAATTACGCCTTCAATACCCGAAGCTGCAATATAGTCGGTTTATGGAGTGGCGATTTACTTAATGTCGGCCCAAATGTAGAGGGCAGAGGAAAAGACAGTAGCTTGATATTGGGGGATTGGTTAATTAAAGACGACCAAGCATTTGGCTTCTTGGCTGAATCCGATTGCAATTATCAAAAGTTAGTTAAAAGTGACGGACCGAGCTTTTTCTTCTCAGCAACAGGCATTGACTATCGCCTAACGACAAAAGAGGAGTCGGCATCCGGGATAACGTTTGTATATCAAGTTTTGAATAATCCGAATAAGCAAGCCAGTAAATTGGCATTACCATCAAATACTCAATTGGCAATTAGCACAAGTGCTGGGCAGATCACCGATAACGCTTTGGTCGTGGCTCCCGAGCATCAAACCTTCACCATTCGCCTTGCTAAAAAGTAGAGAATCAATCATGAAAAACATAGTAACTGTCATACGTCTATCGGCTTTAGCATCGGCTTTTACGTTTGGTGGAGCGGGTCTTTTTGCAGCGCCTGTTGAGGCACCAAAGCATATTTATCGCCCTGATGGGTATTCGATCGTCACGATAGACACGCCAAAAGACGTACGTCTTCATGCGACAGGATTAGATGCGGGGCCTAATGGCCAGATAATGGTAGCAACGCGTTTTGGTGAGGTATGGCAACTCGTAGGCAACACTTGGAAAAGGTTTGCAGAAGGATTACACGAACCCACTGGGCTATTGATAGATGATGACGGCAGTATCTTAGTTGCCCATAAACCAGAATTAACCCGCTTAATTGACACGAATGACGATGGTATAGCAGACGAATACATTAACGTCGCTGACGATTGGAAATTTCATGATAATTATCATGAGTACACGTTTGGACCGGTTAAAAACGCCCAAGGTGACTACATAGGTACGTTAAATCTCAGTCATGGCGACCCAGGCGCGTTTAAGTTAGGCGCAATGGGCAGTAGTGGCGGTTACCGAGGATTTGCGTATAAAGTAAGTAAAGATGGGGAGTTTTCCCCTTATGCTTGGGGGTTGCGCTCACCAGCGGGGATTGGAAGTAGCCCAACAGGCGAAGTGTTTTTCACCGACAATCAAGGCGACTGGGTGCCCACCTCGACCATTCATTTTTTACAAGAAGGACGGTTTTATGGCCATCCTGTTTCATTACATGAAGTACCGGGTTTTAGTAAAGCTAAGCTGAACAATATGTCGGCTTCGGATTTTGATGCGATACGTGAAAAGCCCGTTGCCTACATCCCACATGTTGAAGTAGGCAACTCACCGGGTAACCCAGCTTGGGATATCAGTAAAGGCCGCTTTGGACCATTCGCTGGACAAATATTTGTTGGCGATCAAACTCAATCTAATATTTTTCGAGTATTGCTAGATAGGGTTAATGGCCAATATCAAGGTGCTGTCATCAACTTCATGAATGGATTTCAAAGCGGCAATATTCGCAACATGTTTGACCAACAAGGTCAACTTTGGGTCGGGCAGACTGCTCGGGGATGGGAAGCTGCAGGACCTAAACTTTTTGGTTTGCAAAAAGTGGTTTGGGATGGCACCACACCGTTTGAATTGTTATCTATTAATCTAACAGAAACCGGTTTTCGTCTTACCTTTACCGAGGACCTTGACCCAAAGTCCGTTGCACTAACCAACTTTTCAGCGGCCCAGTGGGGATACAAATATTCAAGTGCCTATGGCTCACCTAAGGTCGGTTTAGCTGCAGTGACGCCCACTCAGGTGAAGCTATTAAATGACAAACGTACGATTTTGTTAGATTTACCTCTACAAACCGACAAAGTGTTACAAATCAACTTTAGTCAGCTACGCGATAAAAACGGCCGAAGTACCAGTGTCGACAAAGTGTACTACACACTAAATCAGTTACTCAAAGCCGACGAATAGTCAGGTAAGTAGGTTTAAAGCGACCTAAACCTACTGAGGGTGCAAGCCCTGCAACTTTTTACAACACAGCACACACTTATGTGAGCCCAAATTGCTCTTCATCGCGTATCAGTTTCAGTTAACAACCTGAAACGCAATGGAGAGTCTGTGGATCAAACAACATCTCGCATCATTGAAATGGCATGGGAGGACAGAACTCCTTTTGAAGCCATTGAAACACTTTACGGCCTGAGTGAGCCCGAAGTCATTCAGCTCATGCGCACCAATCTAAAAGACAAAACCTTCAAAAACTGGCGACAGCGCGTGTCTGGCAGAAAAACCAAACATCTCAAGCTTAGAGATCCTGCCGTAAGCCGAGGTTATTGTCCCACTCAGTATAAAACTAAGCGGTCTAAATAAGTGACCATTTCTTCAGCCAAACTAGGGATTTTCTGTTTTAGGCATGACCTACGTTTACAAGATAACCCTGCATTGAATCGTTTATGCGAGCAGGTCGATTATCTTTTGTGTGTCTATATAAATGAACAGGACAGCTTTACACGCTTTGATACGGAACTTGAACACTTAAATGTCGGCACGTTGCCCGTTAAATCAGGAAACAACCGCCAGCGTTTTGTTAATCAAGCATTGCAAGATTTACATCAGTCATTACAAGACCAAGGCCACACCCTGTTTGTTGCAAAGGGTCTGTTTGCTGCCAGTTTGATTGATATTGCCAAGCAGACAAACGCCGCAGTCATAGGATGTAGTTGGCACCCAGGCACATACGAGCAACAAAGCTGGGAACAGGTTAAACAGGCCTTACCCAGTCTGATTCACGTAGAAGATAATGCTCATACCTTATTTAATTCGCAGGCTTTGCCTATTAAAATTAGCCCATTTCCGCCTTCGTTTTCGGCATTTAGAAAAAAAGCCGAAAAGCAGGCTATCGACCCGCCAGATGCCAAATATGGGCCTGATTTGTATGCCAGGTCAGGTGTAAGCGCTCAGCCTGTCGTGCAAGGTTTACCTCAAGCTGTTAGCCAATTGGGTAACAGCTTAGCGAGCCTCAAAGAAGACAACAGGCCTTATCAGGATTGGCGGTTAGTATTAGCGCAAACGCTACTACCTTTGCCAGAGTCTCAACTGTGCACAGCCAACAATGCCAGTGACTTTGTGGAGCCATCCTTAGAAAACTCGCATTTTGTTGGTGGTCAGTCTGCTGGATTAAAACAGCTCAATTACTATTTGTTTGATAGCCATTTAATTAAGACCTATAAACAAACCAGAAACGGTTTGATGGGCTGGGACTATTCCAGCAAATTATCACCTTGGTTGGCTACTGGCTGCATTAGCCCTAAACAGGTATATCAACAGCTAAAAGACTATGAATCAGAGTTTGGCGCCAATGAATCCACTTACTGGTTGTTCTTTGAATTGCTTTGGCGTGAATATTTTCAATGGTATTTGGTCGCTCATCAAACCAAGGTATTTGCCTTCTCAGGTATTAAACACACTGCGCCCAACACTCGCTTTGATCTCTCTCGATTTCGACAATGGTGCAGGGGCTCTACACCCTATAAAAGTGTCAATGCGTGTATGAAACAGCTCAATTCAACGGGTTATATGTCGAATCGTGGTCGACAATGGGTCGCCAGTTGTTTTGTGCATGAACTGGGCCTAGATTGGCGCTTTGGGGCGCGTTATTTTGAACAACAACTTATAGACTTTGATGTAGCCAGTAATTGGGCTAATTGGCAATATTTAGCGGGAGTGGGAGCCGACCCTCGTGGTCATCGTAAATTCGATCTAGACAAGCAACAAGCCATCTATGATCCAGAACATGCGTTTACTGATTTATGGGGCTAGGGCAGGATGCCTCAACAGAGGTAAACATAGTATGGCTAAAACGAGACTTAAGGCTGAGGGACCATCAAGCGTTATTTAACGCCAGCCAAGATGATACTCCCGTTATTATCTTGTACTTATTCGAGCCTGAGTTACTCGCCGACCCTCATTATGACCTTCGTCATTGGCGGTTTGTATGGCAATCTCTGCAAGATCTTAATCAGCAACTTGAATCTTTTGGGGCGCAGATATGGATGTGTCAGGGCAACCCAATAGAGGTGTTTAGTGCCATTACACAAGAATTAACCATAAAAGGTTTGTTTAGCCATCAAGAAATTGGTTTGCTCAATACGTTTGAGCGAGACAAACAAGTAGCTAAATGGTGTACACAACATGCGGTTGTCTGGCAAGAGTACCAGCAAGGCGCGGTAATTCGCGGCCTCAAACACAGAGGACAGTGGGACAAAAGCTGGCAAAAGACTATGCGAGGAGATTGCTATGACCTTGACCTCGAAAAAGTTAACTTTGCTGATTTGACACCCTTGTTGTGCGTAGACTTCCCAGTGGATATTCCTTCAAGTTGGAATGATTCTGATAATGGGTTTCAAAAAGGCGGTGAAAAGCGAGCATGGCATACTTTGCACCATTTTTTTAAAGCGCGCGGACAAGCTTATGCCTATTCGATTTCTAGCCCAAGCAAAAGTCGCGAAGCCTGCTCTAGGCTGTCGCCTTACTTGGCTTGGGGCAATATTAGTTTACGTCAGGTATATCAGTTCAGCTTAAGCCATTGGCAAAGAAAAGGTTGGCGACGCGCTTTAGTAGCATTTATCTCGAGATTACATTGGCACTGTCATTTTATGCAAAAGTTTGAAAGCGAAGTCGAGATGCAAGTTAGGCCTTTAAACAGAGCGTACGAGGCTTATCCACACGACGACTCACCTCAAAGTGACGAGCATTTACGTGCTTGGGAGCAAGGTATGACGGGCTTCCCTTTAGTTGATGCGTGTATGCGATGTTTACATCAAACGGGTTATATAAACTTTCGGATGCGCGCTATGTTAGTTAGCTTTTTGTGCCATCAATTAGACATAGACTGGCGCCGCGGGGTCCTGCATTTGGCTCGCATGTTTTTAGATTTCGAACCGGGTATTCATTACCCTCAGTTTCAAATGCAAGCTGGGGTAACCGGTATTAACTTAATTCGCTTGTACAATCCTATAAAGCAATCAGAAGAAAAGGATCCGAATGGCGAGTTTATTGTTAAGTGGTGTCCCGAGCTCAAAGATTTGCCTAAAGAGCTTATCCACACGCCTTGGACGCTGACGCAAATGGAACAGCAAATGTACGGCGTAATACTAGGCAAAGATTATCCATTACCTATTGTTGACTACGCAAGCAGTGCTAAACAAGCCAGAGACAAGTTATGGGCATTTAAAAAACGGGATGATGTCAAAAATGAAAGCCGACGAGTGATTGCGCGGCATACTATGCCAAACCGTCCCAAAAACACCTAATTCATTGAAAACATAGCCTAATGTATTAGCCAAAAGCCCTTGAAATTTAGGTAGTTTCAATTACCTTTAAGAGGAGCAAGAGTAGAGGATATAGCGGTATATGCAAAACACGGAATTTGACCAGAATTACACCTCTCGGCTTGCCAAAGTCTGTGAGTCCAAGAATGTCACATTCTGTGAGGATGTATTAAACACTAAAGGTGTGTTGGTTGCTAAAAAGAATACCCAGATGACACAGCGTAATGCTGAGATCATTATTCGTCATAAATTAATAAAACCGATAGAACACTGTGTGTCTATCGAAGGCAGCTTATTTAAAAATATCTCCCTAGAGTTTTGCATAAAACATTACGACAAAATTAACCTTGCTGAGATCATGAAGAAAAGCGAATTTACCAAGCTGGTCGTTTCGCCCTTTCATTATTTATCTCGCTATCCGTTAATCGAACAAAAGCTCACTGTGATGTCGATAACCTTACCAGAGGTATTCGAAAAGACCTTACTCTGTTCAATTTTGTGTTACGAACTCGCCAGAGAAATGGCGATGAATGATGAGCAGATTATTCAGGTATTTATCGCCAGTATTTTATCCGATGTAGGTCTGCTGCATTTGCCTGTAGAGCTTGTAGAGAAAAAAGGTGATTACTCGATACAAGAGCTGAAAATGATGCAAAGCCATGTGGTTATTGCCAAGCACGTAGCTGATTTTATTCCCAATATACCCAAAGGGGTAGGGCGGGCTATTCTCGAACATCACGAACGCCCAGATGGTTTTGGCTACCCGAGAGGAAAAACCGAGGGTGCTTTGTGTATGGCGGGGCAAATTTTGGCTATGGCGGATACCATTTGTGCTTTGTATTTTAAGCATGTAGTACATGGTTCGAAAAGTTGGAATGCGGTGGCAGCTATCATTCAGGTACCCAGTGCTTCTCACACCAACCAATTGCGTAATACGTCTCTACGTTTACTCAAACGTATGAATATTGGATTGAAAAACACCTATCAAGCCGAGCAGTTTGGCCCCTTAGTTGAGAGCCTGAAACAAAAGCATAAAAATTTAAATGAGTGGTTTAGCTTTATTTCCGCGTTACTAGATTTACACAGAAAAGAGCTAACCGAATCAGACTCCTTTCGTCCATTCGCCTTGTTGGGGCAATTGAATCAAACCATAGTTTCCTCGGGTTTACTGCAAGGAGAAGTGTTCGATTGGCTAGATAGCATAACCATGCCTCTCGACGATGATGAGAGGCACGATATTGAAGAATACGAACTAAAATTAGGCGAAATTGAATACCAGTGCCGATTTGTGATGCGCCGACTCGAAGAGGAATTTGAGCAATGGTCTACGCGCTTTAATAGTAGTGAGTTAGCTGAGCACTATTACTCTGAGTTGATGCTGGTTTTAGCCAAAAATAAAGACTAGGTTTAGGGAGAGAAGGCCAACAAAATGAGCAGCAGCCTTATCAAACCATTACGATTTGGCTAGCTTAGCACTGGCCTTAGCATCACCTTTACAACGCTTAGAGCAATATTTCACTTCATCCCAACAGCGAACCCACTTTTTTCGCCACGTAAATGGTCGTTGGCAGTGCTCACAGATTTTTTGCGGTAACTCAGACTTCTTCACTTTTGTCCATTGCGGTTAAGAAACGCTGGCTATCATGAGCTATCACTTGTCGTTTTTCGTCTGTCATCTTGGCTAGTGTTCGATAAGGCATACCTAGTCTTGGGTTGTTACCTAGCTTGTCTTGATGGCGACTTAAAAAATCCCAGTATAAATAATTAAATGGGCAGGCTTTAGGACCGGTTTTTACCGAGACCTTATATGTACAACTTTTGCAGTAATTTGACATTTTATTAATGTAGTTTCCGCTTGCCGCGTAGGGTTTGCTAGCAAGCACGCCACCGTCAGCAAACAACACCATGCCCGAGACATTAGGTAGTTCTACCCATTCGTACGCATCGGCGTATACCAGTAAATACCATTCATTCACGTCTTCGACTGACAAACCAGCGAGTAAAGCAAAATTCCCCAATACCATGAGCCGTTGAATATGATGGGCATAAGCATTGTCGTTGGTTTCTTGCACGCATTGTTTGATGCAATTCATTTTGGTTTGGCTATCCCAAAAGAATGCGGGCAATGGACGCCTTGCGTCTAAATAATTTTGGCTTTTAAATGCGGGCATTTTTAACCAGTACAAACCTCTTACATACTCTCGCCAACCTAATATTTGCCGAATAAATCCTTCAACTGAATTCAGAGGAAGCTTATGTTGGCGATAAGCCTGCTCGGCTGCTTCGATCACCTGTTTAGGGGTGAGTAAGCCACAATTTAGGTACAAGCCAATGTGCGAATGAAACATCCATGGCTGGCCTTGTGCCATCGCATCTTGGTACTCGCCAAAGTTCACTAATCGTTCATCGATAAAGGCTTGGAGCACCTGCTCGGCTTGCTCTTGGGTGGTGGCATAATGAAAATTATCTAGGGAGCCAAAGTGATCTGCAAACTCCCTCTCGACTAAATCAATCACATCTTGAGTAATAGTGTCAGGCTTAAATTTTGTAGGGGCAGGGGGCTCTACACCAACGGGCAGAGCATTGCGGTTAGCGCTATCAAAGTTCCATTTATCGCCTACGGGTTTTTGATCGTCCATCAAGATATGCCATTTTTTGCGCATTTCCCGATAGAAAAATTCCATGCGCAGTTGTTTTCTGTCTTTCGCCCACTCTGCAAACTCTTCTAAGCTGGCTAAAAATCTTTGGTCTTGGCGAATTTCGACAGGTATACCCAACTTTTTTTGCCAACTTTGCATGTCCTGTAATACTCGGTACTCGCCAGGGTGTGTCAATATCAACTTAGTCAGCTGCTTTTGTTTAATCGCCGCCTCGACTTCCTTGAACAAGCTACCTAGGTTATTTGGGCAGTCGTAGGTCTTGTATATAACTTGGAAACCCTCACGCACCAATTGGTGGGAAAAGTGCCGCATCGCAGAAAACAAAAAGGCAATTTTCTTTTTATGATGTTTTACGTAAGTGGCTTCTTCTTTGACCTCAGCCATTAATATCCAATCTTGCTGATTATCACCGTCCTGCAAGCTAGCGAGGCCTAGGCTAAGTTGGTCACCTAATATTAATCGTAAAACCGCCACTGGGGCACTCCCATATAAAGCCAATAAACAAGCAGTTACGGCTTACATAGCCCTTTAGTTCACTGAGAGAGTGGGACAGATAATATTGCCATTCATTAAACGATAATCATTCTCATAAATAGGTGGTGAATTTGATACTATCGGCTATCTATTTTTTTACGTTTGTCTGTGAATATAAAGGAAATACAAAAATGAAAGTTTTATTAAGCATAAGTTTACTTGGTGTGTTGACTTTAAATACTGCGCAGGCAGGGGACGATCATTTCCCTGCGGTAGAATCGGAAGATTTAAACGCAGCACTATGTAACTTGGAGCGTTATAACCGTAATTTGCAATCAATTGTAAACCAAGATCCTCTGTTGACATTAGATATGGTCAAAGTTCATGAATTAACTTACACCTTAGAGAATGCATTGACGCAAATACAAAAAGATTTAGTGGTGATCGCAGAAGACTTAGAAAAGGTACACAAAGCCTCAGAAGCCTTAAATCCAGATGTTATCAAACAATTTTCAAACAAGTACTTGGTTAAAACAACAGAGTTAGTGCAGCAGTCCAACTGCCGATAAACAATAATTGCATAACCCAAAGTGCTCGCACTATACCAATAACTTGATTGGAGGCAAAAAAACTAGGTAACGTCTAACCTGGCAAAACCAACAAATACAAATAATTATCATTTGCAATAAAGGAGCTGTGTTTTATGCTCAAAACATAAAGCAGCGGATGGAAAAATAAAATGATAAAACTTAGGGCAGGTACGTTTATTAGTCTTTCCCCAATTATGATGCATTTTAATGTGAGAGGGAGCCAAACTGAGAGGCTTTGGATCAATGATTTATTGCCTTACTTGGCGTTCGACCTTGCCGTTTTGTCCAGCGTTTTTGCTGGATACGCCTTGTTTAAGCTAGTCTACAAATATAAAACACCGCGCAGAAGTAATACCACTAATCGGTATAAGTTGAGGAATAAAGTGAACGGGCTAATTGGAAGGCCTTAGCATGTACCGCTAATCAGCCGAATATCATCGACTCTGGTTACTAAGCCCCAGAAGGCCAAGGTAGCGTGGCGACCACTAAATAAATGATCGCCCGATTTCCTCTATTTTTAACTTAACCTAAATTTTGACTAAATCATTAGCTCACTTAGTTAGGCTTAACGTGTTATTACTCAGTTAGGAATTGTCTAATATTCAGGTTATCTAATACACGTCGCGCTGGTATCTATGTTCAGCCACAAGCTTATCCATGTAGGCGTCTGCGTCTTCAGCACTTACGTTACCATGCGTGGCGATAACGTCTCTAATGGCTTTATCTACGTCTGATGCCATGCGCGATGCATCGCCGCATATATAAATGTATGCTCCTTGTTCTAACCAAGCGTAGAACTCTGCGCCTTGTTCTTCAATTAAGGTTTGCACGTAAATTTTGCGATCTGTGTCGCGAGACCAAGCTAGGCTTAAGTTATTGAGTAATCCAGTGTCTTGCCACTTCGTAATTTGATCACGGTACAAGTAGTCTTTTGCTTCATGCTGATCGCCGAAAAATAGCCAATTAGGGCCTTTTGCTTGACGCATCTCTCGCTCTTCTAAAAATGCTCTAAAAGGCGCGATCCCGGTTCCAGGGCCTATCATAATAAGGGGCGCATCGTCGTCTGCGGGTATATGAAAGTGAGCCGAGGCTTGCACGTATACCCCTACATTCGCCCCTTCTTGCAGGCGTTTACCCAACCAAGTCGATGCCACGCCTTTACGGGCTTTGCCTTGTAAGTCGTAGTGAACCTCGCCAACGGTTAGGTGAACTTCGCCAGGATGGGCTTTTGGACTCGATGCAATGGAGTAAAGCCTAGGCTGTAAAGGACGAAGGCCATCGACTAAGGTTTGGGCGTCGAGATTTGGCTTTAATTGGTTCAACACATCAAACACTTGAAATCCCTCTGGGGCATCGGCGATCCCCCAGGTTTCGAGGGCTTTGGCATTGACTGTGGCAATGTTTAGTTTACTCAACAATAAAGTTTTTAATGAAGCTGAACCTGTTTTTTGTGCAACAACCTCTTTTCCACTAAATCCGCCAGCTGCCAGAATATCAGCCACGTCTTTTGGACAATTTAGTGGCCATACGCCAAGGGCGTCGCCTACATCGTAATGCATGTCTTCACCACCGCCTGCTAAAGACAGTTCAATATGGTTCACGCATTTAGCTGAATCGGGATGGCTGAGCTGCTCGACACAAATTTGATTGGCAATAAACGGATGATTCTTTGTGTAAGTCGGCTCTGTTTCAACAGAGGGTTCGGCTTGAGTTACGCCGCCCGCTGCTGAAGTAAATACCTCTGTGCTAAACACAGCTTGTTTCCATTCGGCGTATTCATCTTCAAAGGCGGCGTCGCATTGCATAATGGGTGCACACTCGTTCGCGCCTAATGCTACAAGACGGCTATTAATATCAAGGGCACACTTGTTGAAATCTGGATAGCTGGAGTCGCCCAGACCACACACACTAAAATTAAAGGTACTGGGTAGGCTAGGGGCATCGTCTGCCATGACAGATCCGTAAAATTTCTTGGCATTGTCTGGTGGCTCGCCTTCACCAAAGGTCGAACAAATGATAACTGCATGTTCAATTTGGGCTAAGTCTGTCAGCTCAATACTATCGAGTTCGGCTATGGTTGCGTCGAACCCCTGAGTGGCGGCAAATTTTTTCATATCTTTGGATAGCACTTCGGCGTTACCCGATTGCGAACCATATAAAATACTCAGTGGGGTGCCTACTGGTGCTTCGCTAGGCGATTGGGCTGCGGCTGCTATTGCACTAATTCCGGTAAGTAGGCCATTGAGCCAGTTGCGTTGTTCGTTATCAAAAGGCGCGTTTTCTGGGAGTTCGATCACAGTATTTTCGCTACTTTGGGAGGCTAGGGCGTCTGATAGTTGGGCAAGTAATGGATTTGACATAATGGCTGCTCTCAAAGTGTTAGGTTAAGTCTGCAAGCAAGATATCTTGCAATGCTTGTTGTGAATGACGGTGAGTAAATTGAATAAATGACTCGTCTTGATTTCGCGTATTTAGGTAGTTTCCGATGACCTTATCGGTTAATCGGCAAATATCTCGTGAGGCGATAGGGCCACATAACAATCGGCCTAAGCCTCGGTCTTGGTCAGTTCCGCCTCCAACAAAAACGTTGTAGCCCTCGCTGCCATCCTCTGCCGATGTGCCTATTAAGCCTATATCGCTAATGTAGTGCTGTGCACAAGAATTGGGGCAGCCAGTAAGGTGGATATTAATAGGTTGGTCTAGGGTGTATCGGCTTTGCAAATGTTCGACTATAGCTAAACCGTCTTCTTTGGTATAGGCATTGGCTAGCTTACATGCCCATTTACCGGTACAGGCTACGGCTCCCGCCGCAAAGGCATTGGCTGAGGTAGGCATATCCAGCGCTTCAATTGCAGCAACGGCTTCAGCCAGTTTATCGTCTGGTACATTGGCAATAATAGCGTTTTGCCAAACCGTTAAACGTACATCGTTATTACCGTACTGCATGGCTACGCGACCGAGTAGGCGCAGCTGCTCAGGGCTTAAACGGCCCATTTTCAATGCCACACCGATGTAACTTAAGCCTTGCTGGGCTTGGCTATGGACACCAATGTGGGCTTGTCTTTTTACCTCTGGTCTGGGTTGTTCGAACTCGGCGCTTAATGCCATTAACTTAATATCTTTGCCCATTTCGACTAGCTTTTCTTGGATTTTTTCGCAAACCCAATCAAAGCCATGTGCGTCTAGGATATACTTAAAGCGCGCTTTCTTGCGATTTGTTCGGTCTCCGTGTTCTAAAAAGACTCGCAATATGGCTTCTGATATCTCAGGAGTATCTTCAGGCAGGCATATCATCCCTGTGTCTTTGGCAAAGTCTTCATGTCCAGTAATGCCGCCTAAAAATAAGCGACAATAAACACCTGGCTCAATCCCTTGTGGGTTATCCGTAACCTTTACCGCCAAAAAACCTACGTCATTGGTATCGGACAAACACGAAATAGACCCAGCGTTGTCAAAAGAGATATTAAATTTGCGAGGTAGGCCATTTAAATCCCGCGTGTTTAGGATACGGTGACTCAGATGAATTCCATACTTATGCAGGTCGTAAACTTCTTGGCTATCAATACCAGCAAGAGGAGATGCTGTGATGTTTCGTGCGCTGTCGGCACCAGAACCTTTACAAGACATGCCAAAATCATACAAAGCAGCGAGTAAATCGAGTATACGATTAGGCTTGATCTCTCTAAATTGAATACTGCCACGGGTAGTAATATGCGCGTATCCCCCAGCTATGTTTTCAGCGATATCGCCAAGAGCTAGCATTTGGTCGCCTCGCAACATACAAGACGGCAGGCGTAATCTGCACATATAACCTGGGCTGGCCGGTTCAACATTGAACACGCCCCAATGCCTGAACATAAATTGAGTGATGCCTTCGGCAATCTTATTAGCATCATTATGTTCAACTATTTGGTCCCACAAATCTAAAACGTGAGTTTCGTATTTTGCATTTTCTTCTTTGCAAAGATCTTCAATGGGTGTGCCCCAAAACATAGGCTCTTGGGCTTCTTGATTACTTTGGCCAGCACCTAAAGCTAGATGGATATTTAAGTTAGCCACAGCCTCGGCGAGGTAGCGCTTTTGTTCAAGGCTGAATCCGGCAGCGTTCAAGCTCTGCTGGGTGGGAGGAAAATTATTTGTAGCGGTCACGGATTGTAAAACAGGAATATCGCCGACTGGGGTGGTATCTTCTAATGCGGCGTCTTTAATTGGCATAGTGCCCCCTTAAAAAGATGTGGCTGGGTATGTGGAAGGGTTATCTTCCAACCCTGCTTTAGTTCAAGCCATCCAAAACGAAAAAAGCGCCCAATTCACCCTCAATAACCTTATGTATTGAAATGTTTATGGACGCCTTTGCCTTGATGATAATGTATATATGGGGTATCGAATTGATACACTACTAAGCCAGTGGTAGCCGCTTAGCATTTATATGTTGTTACTACTGCGTTCAATCCTCGTGCCAAATATACCTAAATAGCCAATGGATCTTTAGCAAAGATCTGCGCATATCTTCGTCTCAACCCCACATTGAGCACGATGAATCTAATTATTTGTTTTATATACTATTTATTGATGTTTACCATCCCAAAGGTAACAAGGTGACTCGCTGCTGGTTTAGTTGGTTTTAATCATATAATTAGATGGCATCCAAAAAAGCGTGGCAATATTTTACTTCAAGTTTTATTAAGGTGCGCTTAGGGTCAATTTTGGTGCAGCTTATGATGGCTGAATAATCCAAGTCTTGATGAGACTACCAACTTAGGTAGGGTGTTTGCCCAAATAAAGAGATATTAAACCTGTTCAGCATAAGTAAGTTGACAGGTAAGATTACACATGCATAATTTCACATATGTATTTAATCGTATGTGATGATTATGGATCCTCGTACGTTTTTTAAATGTCTCGCTGATGACACTCGTCTTAAGTCTCTGTTATTGATCGTAAAATCAGGAGAAGCCTGTGTTTGCGATTTGATGGAAGCGCTGCAACTCGATCAGCCCAAAACCTCACGCCATCTGGCTCAACTACGTAAATGCGGCATTTTAGTTGATGAAAGAAGAGGGAAGTGGGTGTTTTATAAACTCCACCCCTCATTGCCAGCTTGGGCGCTAGACGTAATTTTAAGCACGGCTGAACACAATACAGCGTATTTTGAACAGGCCCTTGCAAAGCTGGATACGTCTCAATCTTCAGCGCTTTCTTGCTGCTAACTAAGGTTAATACCTATGAAAATTCTTTATATTTGTACACACAACCGTTGCCGAAGCATCTTATCTGAGGCTATCACTAATCATATTGCGGGTGGCGTAATTGAGGCCAAAAGTGCGGGCAGTCAACCCGTTGGCATGGTACATCCTTTATCACTTAAATATCTTGCTCAAACTGGCTATTCGACGGAGGGCTTGCAAAGCCAGTCGTGGGATGATTTTGAAGATTTTCAGCCTGACCTTGTCATTACTGTGTGTGACTCTGCCGCAGGCGAAACTTGCCCTTTATATTTTGGGAGTAGCCTAAAAGTGCATTGGGGATTAAGCGACCCATCCAAAATCCAAGGTGATGATGCGCAAGTTGAGCAAGCCTTTTTAGCTTGTATCGATGAAATTGCCCTTCGCGTACAAAAGCTAAACGCTATTGCACTGCAACGTCCAGAAAACGAAGCCCTCAAGGCCGCTCTTGCAGAAATAGGGGCGCACTAATGATGCTAGAAGATATGAGATTATTAAATATCGATGAAAGTGTATTGGATGCGCCAAGCATTTCAAAAATGGAGGTCAAGACAGCTACACATAAGCCAAGAATATTGCTGCTGTACGGCTCATTAAGAGCCCGTTCATTCAGTCGACTTGCCATTGAAGAAAGCGCGCGATTGCTCACAGCGTTCGGCGCAGACACGCGTATATTTGATCCTAGGGGCTTGCCACAACCTGATACCGAGGATGAAACCCATCCAAAAGTTAAAGAATTACGTGAATTAATGATTTGGTCTGAAGGGCAAGTTTGGTGTTCGCCCGAGCGTCATGGAGCAATGACCAGCATTATGAAGAGCCAAATTGATTGGGTCCCGTTAAATATAGGCGGTGTGCGTCCAACCCAAGGCAAAACCCTTGCAATTATGCAGGTGTGTGGAGGCTCTCAGTCTTTCAATGCGGTTAATCAAATGCGCATTTTAGGACGCTGGATGCGTATGGTGACAATCCCCAATCAATCATCTGTCGCCAAAGCATTTTTAGAGTTTGATGATGATAACCGCATGAAAGCGTCTCCATACTACAATCGGATTGTGGATGTTATGGAAGAACTAATGAAGTTCACCTTGCTGCTCAGGGACAGTAAAGAGTATTTTGTTGATCGTTACTCAGAGCGAGTTGAAACCGCAGAGCAAGTTAGCCAACGGGTCAACCAAAAGTCACTTTAAGGGATAGTCATGGGCTTATTCGAACGTTACTTGTCTGTGTGGGTTGCCTTAGCCATTGGGGTAGGGGTGATGGCTGGGCTACTAGTACCCAAAGTCTTTGCAGTGATCGCTCAGCTAGAATATGCCCACGTTAATATCGTGATTGCTGGGCTGATTTGGTTGATGATCTACCCTATGATGGTGCAAATTGATTTTGGGTCAATTAAAGATGTAGGCAAAAAGCCACAAGGCTTAGTGTTAACCTTAATCATTAACTGGTTGATAAAGCCATTTTCTATGGCGTTTTTAGGCTGGCTGTTTTTTAAGGTTTTGTTTGCAACTTGGGTCGACCCTCAAACAGCCACTGAATACATAGCAGGTATGATTTTATTGGGTGTTGCGCCTTGTACCGCCATGGTGTTTGTCTGGAGTCAAATGACCAAAGGAGACGCCAACTATACCCTTGTTCAAGTTTCGATTAACGACATCATCATGATTTTTGCCTTCGCACCCATTGCCGGATTACTCCTTGGCGCGACCGATATTACTGTGCCTTGGGACACCTTATTATTGTCTGTTGTATTGTACGTGCTTGTGCCCCTTGTTGCAGGAGTACTTACCCGCAAGAGACTTAACAACGGCAAAGATAACTCAAAAATTAATGGGTTTCTTGCCAAGATGAAGCCATGGTCAATTATAGGGTTACTGTCTACCGTAGCTTTACTATTTGGTTTTCAAGCTGAAACTATTTTGTCAAAACCTGAAGCTATCGGGTTAATTGCTATTCCATTGTTGATCCAAACCTATGGTATTTTTGCCGTTGGCTATTATTTAGCCAAGCGTATGCAGCTTCCACATAATGTAGCAGCACCCGCATGTATGATTGGTACGTCCAACTTCTTTGAACTAGCGGTGGCAGTGGCCATTTCATTGTTTGGACTGCATTCAGGGGCTGCATTAGCAACTGTAGTTGGGGTATTGGTCGAAGTACCCGTTATGCTGTCATTGGTATGGTTTGCCAACCGAACTAGACATTGGTTTGATTAAGCATTTAGCGTTAAGCCGAGGAGGGGATTAAGGAGCGTTCAATTAACATTGGATTCGTTTTACTCGGCAAAAGAAGTGTTTGATACACCTGATACTTAGTACACTTCAATCGATTAAAAAGGCAATTTTTTCTTTAAGTACTTCAACAGGCGTTTCGCCTTTTACAATAAAGTCTGCAACAAATCCGTATTTACTTGCTCTTTCTATATCTTCAACTCTTTCTGAGGAGGAATACATCAAAACGGTGCACTGGGAGTAATCAAACTTCTCCCTCAATTCTGAAAATTCTTGCAAGAACTGAAACCCATCGATGAGAGGCATATTGATGTCTAAAAAGATGACTACCGGCGGAAATTCATCTGGATGTGATTCTCGGTTTTTATCGTAATTTTTTAAAAATTCTAATGCAGTCGCACCATCATCGTTTTCAAAAATATTGTTTACACCAATCCCGTTTAATTGGCGTTTTAATATGTATCTGTCTATTTCACTGTCATCAATAATAAGCGCATTAACTGGTTTCACTAATAGATCCTTTTGGAAGCGTTACGGTAAACATTGTTCCTTTATCAAGATGATTTACTAGTATAACGCCTTTTAAGTAATCGACATGCTTTTTAGGCTGAACTACCGTATAGGTCACTAATTTACGATATTATAGTATAAGCCATTGATTAAAATGGCTTATATAACAGAAATTAAATTGATACGTCTCTCATCTGCTTTAATGTAGACCCAAATTGGCTTCGCACAACTGGGTTAAATTCATATATACCCATAAAGTTAATGTGCGCCCAAGCGATAACCGAGCCAGTCGATATTGATTCAATGACATTCGCACGTTCATCATGTGAATCAAGAGACAAACAATAGTCAGACAAAAATAAGTAGTTCCATAGAATAATCATATTGCGTAACAAGGTATTACTGGCCATGACCAATTGAATCTCGTCCTGCAGACCGACTTGTAACTTACCATTTCTTCCAAACAGTACTTTGTCAGCAAGTTTTTGACCTAACTCGACTCTGTTAAGCTGCTTCTGAATATTTTGCCTAAGCGCTTTATCGTCTACATAGTTTAAAATGAAGTGGGTCTTTAGCAAGCGCCCGAATTCTTTAAAGGCTTTATACAGAGTGTTGTCTCGCTCACTACTAGATAACATTTTTAACATTTGTGAAGCACTGCAGCGCTTCAACTTCATAGATGCCATAAGCCTCAATATATCATCCCAATTTTCCAATATAAGTTTCTTATTGATTTGCGTCTTCGGCGCTAATGGCGAATCAGAGTATTTGCTGGTTGTTTTAGACTCATAAGCATAAAGAGTCTGATGATGAACATTTTTAATGCGTGGTGCAAAAGACACGTCCATGAAATGCAAACCCGCAAACACAGCCTCAGTATAACCATGCGTGTCGGTGCTATGAAAGTGCTCCTCTATATCGTATTGCATCAATGCATGTTTTGATGAAACTAACCCTTCCAGGACATAAGGCGCCTCGCGATCTGATGACGTTAAAACATTGACATGAAAAAATGACTGCTTTTCGTCAAGAAAACTATTAACGCTTATCCCTTGTTCTTTGCCGTAATATTTGTATGAATAATTTGCAAGCAGAGAGTTAACATTAACCACGACTTTCTTACCATCGCTACTTGAATGTAATCTGCCATCATTTTCATTATAAATGGTGGGTAAAGAGAGAGATTGGATCGTTTTGACTAAAAGGTCATTTGCTCGTTGAAAGTTTTGAGTAGATATCCACGAATTTTCAGTATCTTTTAACGCTTTTTCTGAAAATAGCTTACTTGCCCTAGCGAGCTCTGTATGACCCAAGTTTGTCCCTAAACTTAATATTGTGGCGAACAGTAAGCGCACGTCTACTTCAGATTTACCAGCACGTGGAAGACGATTACGAAAACAGCCTGAAAAATCAGTATGCCGGTTTATTTCGAACATGACATCTTGAAGCGTAATTGAGCGGGAAGCGCCCAACAGCGTGGGTATGTATTTCGCGATCGAAAATTCGGGGTCTGGATATTTAATCCGCCAAGTACCATCTTCTTTTGTCGAAAAATGTGAGTTTTCATTGTTGTTAATCCGCTTAATGACGTCCTCAAATTTTCTCGTTACGCCCTGACCAATGTCGGCAAGTACCGCTTTTCCGTCTGCAAACTTTTCAAGCGATGCTGCTTCCAACAGCCTTTTTCGATGATGACGCCACTCTTCGATACCAATCATATAACTTGGCGTTTGTCTGTAACGATAGGAATAAGTTAACGTTAATGACTTGTTCTTTAGTCCCTTCGCCACGCTCATGAATAGGAACGCCCGATATTTGTTTATTGGATTGATATCGTCTTCTTCATTCAGGTGAGCCAGTTCGATTTTATTTAAGAACGCAGTAGGTGAGTCTTCATCAATACTTTTTGGCTGGGATAAGTAGAAGGTTATGGCTTCCAACAATCCTTGATCCTTACTTTGCGTGTCAAAGCTCATAGACTTAATAAGCGGACCTAGTGTGCGCTGGAGTTTGATGCTGTTTTCAAACAGCGAGCGATAATAATCAGCATGTGTAGCTAGTTTAGTAATACTGTTCCCAACACGTTCAATATGCTTTTCAAAATCAGGGTTTTCGGCATTAAAAAAAGCACTTATTAATTGGTGTGCACGCTCGTTTCGTTCTTCAAAAGACAAATCCGCATCTTGGGTGATGGAATATACTAGCTCTAACACTCTCTTGGCATCTTTTGCACTATTTAGTACTGTTTTGTTAGCCTCAAGTGTACTGACTCGTTGCTCGTCGCGTTTGGTCCGCTCATTACCTTTTGCTTTGTTTGTAAATTGTTTAACTACTTTCAAAATAGCATCTGCAGCAAAGTCATGGCGCTTATAAAACTGATCATAAATAAAAGACAAATAGTAAAGCGACTGTTTGTTGTCATTTTTCAATCGCCGGATTTCATCGTTGTTCCCTAAGTAGATCGCATCTGAAAAATGTTTAATCGCTTCGTCTGTGAGCCCCATTTTTTTGTAAACAGGTGATAGTTCAAAAAAGTGCACGCCAAACACCTGTAGTATTGCCGCATTTTGATTGAGGATCCTCTGGCCAAGGCCTTGATCGATTCTTTTTAGCTCTCTGATGCTATATAGATGCGATTGCGCAGAAAAAAACTGCAACAGCGACTTTTTCTTTTTGAGTGATAATGACTTTTCAATCAAATCAAGCATCCGTGTTTCATAAGAATGAAAAGCAGTCGAGATAATGTCAACAAACTGATTATATGATGGGATCTCGACGCGGCGCATCCAACAATACGAGACAAGTGCAAACAACATATCTTCTTTGTTCATGCGGATGGATACTAAGCTGTCTGCATGCGCTGCTAATAGTGCATTCGTGTTAGATGTCATCGCTTGCCAGTTGTATTGCGCAAGTATTTGTTTCTTTTGCCGAGAGGCAACTTCTGGCGAATACGTCGATAAATCAATAGTGCTTTTAAGTGATAGTGCCTTTGTTGCCCTTTTTATATCGGCGTCAATATAGCGACTTGTTTCAAAAAACCGTCCCTTTGCTTGAAAGTAGGCCTTTGACACTAAGTAACCCACCTTGGCAACGTCAGATTGCATTTTGTTCAATATCTTTTTAGTGTCGACATCTAAAGTGAAATAGCCAATAGTTGCTTCTTTAGTTAGTTTTGGTACGCTATCAAATGCTCGCTTTCTCGCTGAAGAAAGTACTTTCATTTTCGCCATTTTATCATTCCTTTTAGTTATTAAAATCAACCTGTTAATTACGTTATCCCTAAAAACGTGCAGTGTACACTGTTGTAATTTAAAGAAATGGTAATTAAAACCGCAATATATATAACTGTATCGTCTTACTAAGCTAGTCATTTTCGTGTAGTGTACAACGACTAATATGTCATTAATTCACGGATGTGCATCAGCAAAAATGTCGCCCACTAACGAACTCTATGCGCCTCTGATAAAGGCATTTGACCACTTTAATCGCGCATTATTTAATAACGAATTGCCGCCTGTCATTTTTACAGTCCAGCGTAAGAAGAACGTGATGGGGTTCTTCGCGGCAAAACGGTGGGGGAATGCGCAAGGTGAGCTCTGCAGTGAGTTAAGTATTAATCCTTCCTATTTTGCTTCGTCGAGAATAATAGAGGTTTTTCAGACCTTGGTTCATGAGATGGTGCATGCATGGCAATTTCATTTTGGTCTGCCCAGCGAAGGTCATTACCATAATAAAGAGTGGGCGCAGAAGATGATGGATATAGGCTTGATGCCCTCAGATACCGGGGAGCCGGGTGGGGCGATTGTAGGACGCAATATGAGCGACTTTATTATGAAGCAGGGCGCGTTTATGCAAGCGGCTAACGAGCTTCTAGATGACAAAACATTCAATTTACGCTGGGTTGACCGCTTAGCCTTACCTAAACTTCACGAGCCGATAATTGTTGATAATCCAGCATTCAAACCAAATTCGCAAGTCGAACACTGCGCGCATGCAAGTGATATCATAAACGCAGATGTCATTTCGCTGCGGGATGAAGCGCAGTTTGCATCATATGCATCTCAGCGCGAGGGCTTTTCGTCAATGCCGGATTTTTTAATCCCAGAAGTAGCAAAACGCCAAACACGATCAAAGTATGTGTGCCCTAGGTGTAGCACTAAAATTTATGGCAAAGCGTCACTAAATGTTATTTGCGGTGATTGCGAGTTACCTTTCATAAAGGAATAACCGCTACTCGGATTTAGCATGTTATCTCTAGCCACGAGTCTATTTGTTTTATTTTCACTTTGCATGCCACCAATAGTTTAGATTGTATCATCCAAATCATGTCATACTGATTTAATCATCTTATAAAAGTTCAATTGCATGTAATTAGCATAAATTAATATGTTGCCCTTACCGTTGGTCCTTTGAACTTAAGTTGCTTACGTTAATGCTACCTCACTAGATGTTGTAAAAATATACAGTTATCATTTCGCGATTAAACGTTAAATAACAATGAGGCAATACGTCGCTTGACCTTATGCGAGAACATTGAATATTTTTTATAGTAGAAGATAAACATTGACTTCTTAGCAGTCTCCCTTCAAGCCTTCTAAAATTGGGCATTCGGGTTGTTCACTCGATTTGCATTGCTTGACCAACGATTGCAAAAATGTCATTGCGCTTTTCAATTCTTGTATTTTTATTTGTAAATCTTTCTTCTTGTGCTCCGAAAGCGCCAAGATCGTTGTTCTGTCTTTCACAGAATCGAACTGTATGAGTTGCTTGATTTCAGCAATAGAAAAACCTGCTAACTTTGCATTTTTTATAAATTGCATTTTTTCTAAGTGTGATAGGGTATATTGACGAATACCAGTTTGATTCGAAGGTATGTCTAACAGTTGCTCGCGTTGGTAATAACGTATTGTTTCGACGCTCACATTCGCTTTGTTGGCAAGTTCACTAATTTTCATTTTGTTATACCTCTTGACTCCGTACCTAACTACGTAGTTTATCATGCGTGTTATCGTAAATTAAGGCAAAGGTTATTTATGAGTAAAACAGCGACATTGTATAGAATGGAAACCGCAGAGCACACTTGCCCCTTTGGTTTGAGAGCTAAGGATTTACTTAAGCGGCAAAACTATCATGTTGACGATAGGGTTCTAAATAGTCGTGAAGAGATAGAAAAGATTAAAGATAAGCTGAATGTTGAAACAACACCGCAAGTTATTATTGATGAAAAAAGAATAGGCGGCTTTGAAGATTTGAAGCGTTTCTTTGGTAAATCCAAAAAAGAAGACAATACCTCATATTTCCCCGTAGCTGCTTTATTTTCCATTGCCGCATTATTGGCGACCGGTTTATCGTTTCAATCATCCTCTGCTTTTCAAGTTGCAGATACCATCATGCTCTTTATCGGTCTGTCGATGATTATGCTTGGTTTACTCAAGTTACAAAATATCGACGGGTTCGTGAATGGCTTTTTAGGGTATGACATATTAGCACGCCGTTATGTGCCGTACGCCTTTGTGTATCCGTTCGCAGAGGTCACCGCTGGGCTTTTAATGGTTAGCGGTTTGTTTCCATACATCTCGGTTCCGTTAATGCTGTTTATTGGTGGCGTGGGCGGTATTTCAGTGTTTAAAGCCGTGTATATCGATAAACGCGACTTAAAATGTGCGTGTGTAGGAGGCGGATCAAATGTGCCATTAGGCTTTGTTTCATTTTCTGAAAATGCAGTTATGGTTGGTGCGGCGATATGGATGATAATGTAGGATGCATCTTCTTGCGATGGACATATTCACTGACGCGCTGCGCCTACTACCCAAACGAACTTACCCAACTGTAAAATTTGGTTTATAATAAGACCATGAAAAGACATTGTGTAGTGAAAAGCTTAATAATAATCGTTGTCTTGCTAGCATCACAGCTTGGCAATGCATTTGTTTTTGCACCGCCCATGCAAGACTGTGGTATGGAAATGTCTTCTAATACTTATCAAAGCTCACATGAAATGACGACAGATATGGCAAAAACCATGTCGAGCAAGCATCATTCGCCATCACAAGATAACATGCCAAGCCAAATGGACTGTTGTGACATGACTGCTACTATGTCTTGTTGTGAAGGAGAGTGCCAGTGTAGCTCGCTTATTTCAGCGAGTGCGTTTGTAAGCAACAGTAGCTTGACTGTAGAAATAAACAGTCAATTGCAGCCATCCATCCTTTTTATGACGACCCCATTAGGTCCGTTTTTACACCAACCCAAGCGCCCCCCACTTAACTATATCTCGTAACGTCGTTAAAAACGACGGCTTATTTAACGTGTCGAATAGGTTTGCGCCTTTTGTAAAGTGCGCCTACATGTTCACTATCGTTGTTACACTCATTTATTCTACGAGAAAGTTTTATGTTGACATTATTTCAAAAAAACAGACAGAGCTGGTCTCAGCACCTTACTTTTAAACCTTGCAATGCACAGGCATTCAAAACAGCTAAAGCCTTTATCGCTGGTTTAGTCTTTGTACAGTCATCCTGTCTATTAGCGCAATCACCCTCAAACCAACCACAGCAAACGTTAACGCTTCAAGATACGATTGAAATAGCACTTAGCAATGATGAGTGGCTAACAAAGAGTGAATTAACGCAGTCGAGGCTCAATGTGCTCAGTGAAGGTGCAGACGCAATGCCTGATCCTACTTTTAGTTTGGGCCTATTAAATTTTCCGACCAATGGCTTTGCCATTAACCAAGAGCCAATGACGCAAATAAAAGTGGGTGCATCGCAAATGTTTCCTCGCGGTGATTCACTATCGCTTCAAGAGAAAAAGTTTACGTTAATCGCTAATGAGCAGCCCTACCTTCGAGAAGAGCGTCGGTTAAAACTAACACAACAGACGACTCACTTATGGTTAGACGCATTTGAAGCATCGGCTAGCTATCAACTAGTCAATGAGGCTCGTCCTTTATTCGATAAGTTAGGCGATATCGTCAGTGCAAGTTATGCGTCATCAGCGGGTAAAGCTAATCAACAAGATATTATTAGAGCTGAACTTGAGTTAGTGAGGTTAAATGACCGACTGATTTCGTTGGATACAAAAAAGCGTGTGGCATTATCTACGCTATCGAAATTTTTATTGTCGACGAGTAACAATGTCAAATACAGCACTTATATCTATCAATCTAAAATGCCACCACACCTAGATAAGGTAGATGCAAGTACCATCGAAAAGCTGATGATATTAGATAGGCATGACGAACAAGGCTTGTACGAATTTATTGATACTCATCCCCTCATCGATGCTACCGAGCAGCGTGTTCGGGCATCAAATGTTGATATTGAGTTAGCCGAGCAAGCTTATAAGCCTCAATACGCTGTGAATGCAAGCTATGCGCTTAGAGCCGATGCTCCCAATGGGCAAAGTAGGGTAAACTTCATATCCATTGGCGCGAGCGTTAGCGTACCACTATTCTCAAAAAAGAGACAAGACGCCAATCTAGCAGGTGCAAAATTAATGACTGAGGCTATACGCACCGAGAAATTGCTAATTATGCGTGAATTGATGTCAGGTTTAAGCAGTGCGTATCAACAATACACCGGGCTATCTGAACGTTTTGCCATCTATCGAGACACCATTGTGCCGCAGATGAAACATCAATCAGCGGCTGCACTCAATGCTTACACAAATGATATTGGAGATTTTGCTGAGGTGGTGAGAGCAAAAATAGCCGAGCTTGATGCGCAAATAATGCTGTTGAACATCGACGTGTCAAAGCGTAAAGCGCTTTCAAATATTGATTACTTTTCTCCCATTCGTTCAAACACATATTCATCTGCCAAGGCATTGCTACAGACTGAAAAAAAGGACAATATCCATGACTAAATCGACACTAAAAACACTCGTTTCGGGTATATCTATTGGTTTAATAATAGGCGTGGGCGCTTTTTACACGGTTACATCAAATAATCATAGTAATCATTCAATGGATGAAAATACAGAAGTAGGCGGTAAAGATCCGCTCTACTGGGTTGCCCCGATGGATCCTAATTTCAAACGCGACAAGCCAGGCAAATCACCAATGGGGATGGACTTAGTGCCTGTTTATGCAAATGAAGATACACAAGTTTCAAAGGGCACGGTGCAGATTGATCCTGTGACGGTGCAAAACCTAGGGGTAAAGACGGAAGTAGTAGCAAAGGCGCGACCGCAATTGACTATCGATACCTATGGAGAACTTGTGCTTGCCCAAGATAATATCGTGCATATCCATCCTCGTGTTGAGGGATGGGTAGAAACCTTGAGTGTGCGCAGCGTAGGCGACTTTATTGAGCAAGGTGAGGCGCTATATTCATTGTATGCTCCCGAACTCGTTAATGCGCAAGAAGAGTTGTTAATTGCGTTGGGGCAAGATAACGAGGCACTTGTTAACGCTGCGCAATCAAGACTAATATCGTTAAATGCGCCACAAAGCCTTATTAATGCCATCCGCAAAACGCGAAAAATCATGCGTACGATCACCTACTATGCGCCTCAAAGTGGCTATGTTAGTCAACTGAACATTCAAGAGGGTTTTTATGTGAAGCCGAGCACGACTATGCTGGCTATCGCTAGTCTTAAAAACTTATGGGTATTGGCTGATGTGCTGGCAAGTGATGCAAGTCATGTAACGGTAGGCCAAACAGCGCTTATAAATAATGAGTATTTACCTCAACAGCGCATTAGCGCCACGGTTGACTACATCTATCCCGATATTGACACGAATACGCGCACCGTCAAAGCAAGGTTTACGCTAGATAACGCTGATTTATCATTAAAACCAGGTATGTACGTTAATGTTGCAATAGACGCCTTTTCAAATGATGGTAATAATCTCGACAATTTAGTTACTGTCCCGAAGCAGGCCGTAATTCGAACAGGTGATTCTGACCGCATCGTGCTCGCTTTAGGCGATGGAAAATATAAATCAGTTAATGTCGCATTAGGGCGCGCTTTTGATGATGTCTTTGAAGTGTTAAACGGCGTTCATGACGGGGATGAAGTCGTAACGTCGGCGCAGTTTTTATTAGATTCAGAAAGCAGCATTAGTTCTGACTTCATGCGATTTGAAGCTCCAAATAATGATGATACTGCTCAGCAGGAAAAAGACAGCGACATAAGTTCATGGACACATGCCACGGTCAACGAAGTGATGATGGAGCAAGGCATGGTCAACCTGATACACGGGCCGCTTGAAGAATTTAACATGATGGGCATGACCATGAACTTTATGGTGAGCAAGACGATTGATATGGCTGATTTTACAATAGGGCAGGAAGTACATGTCGAAATAATAAAGTCTGATACGGGAATGTATGAAGTAAGGACTGTTCATTTCATGGACGACATGGGCAAAGTCAATGTTCAAGGTGACTCTCAATGATTTCAGCCATTATACATTGGTCCATCCATAACCGCTTTTTCGTTTTACTCGCTACGCTAATATTAGTGGGTGCAGGTTTATATTCCATCAAAAATACGCCTATAGACGCTATACCCGACTTATCGGATGTGCAGGTGATTGTAAAAACATCGTATCCAGGGCAAGCCCCACAAGTTGTTGAAGACCAAGTGACCTATCCATTAACAACGGCGATGTTATCTGTGCCGGGTGCTAAAACGGTACGAGGGTTCTCTTTTTTCGGCGATTCTTATGTGTATATTATTTTTGATGATAGCACCGATTTGTACTGGGCTCGTAGTCGCGTACTGGAATACTTATCACAAGTTATTCCTAATCTACCAGAATCGGCCAAGCCACAACTGGGGCCCGATGCCACTGGCGTTGGCTGGGTATATATGTATGCATTAACAGATCCAACAGGACAATACGATATAAGCGAGCTTAGAAGCTTACAAGACTGGTTTTTAAAGTACGAGCTGCAAACGGTTCAGGGCGTGTCCGAAGTGGCCAGTATTGGCGGGATGGTCAAACAATATCAAGTCATGGTCGACCCACGGAAACTTCAGGCCTACAACATTCCCTTATCACATATACAAATGGCCATTCAACGAGGAAATCAAGAAACTGGCGCATCTGTTGTCGACATGGCCGAAGCTGAATATATGATAAGAACAACAGGCTATATTGCCAGTCAACAAGATATAGAAAATATTCCCGTTGGAACGGGAGCAACTAAAACAGGCACCCCTTTGTTAATCAAAGATATTGCCCAGGTTGAAATTGGGCCGCAAATGCGGCGCGGATTGGCTGATCTCAATGGGCAAGGTGAAACGGTCGGTGGCATCGTAGTCATGCGCTTTGGTGAAAATGCTCAAGCCACCATAAATGGCGTAAAAGCCAAATTAGACACGCTTAAAGCCAGTTTACCTGACGGTGTTGAAGTCACTACCGTGTATGATCGCTCAGCCTTAATTGAGCGGTCGGTGAATAACTTAAGCAAAAAGCTGCTTGCAGAGTTTGGTGTTGTGGCATTGATATGCGTGATATTTTTGTTTCATGTTCGCTCGTCGCTTGTTGCAATTATTAGTCTGCCTATTGGTATTCTAAGTGCGTTTATTATCATGCATATTCAGGGTATCAACGCGAATATTATGTCTTTAGGCGGTATTGCTATTGCCATAGGGGCAATGATAGACGGCGCGATTGTCTTAGTTGAAAACATGCACAAACACATCGAGAAAACGCCTCTAACCAACGAAAATCGTTGGGAGATAGTTGCCAAATCTGCATCTGAAGTCGGACCTGCGCTATTTTTTAGTTTACTCATCATCACAGTAAGCTTCGTGCCTGTTTTTACCTTAGAAGCGCAAGAAGGTCGTATGTTTTCGCCCCTTGCCTATACCAAAACTTACGCGATGGCCGCAGCTGCGGTTTTGGCCATTACCTTAGTACCGGTGTTAATGGGCTACTTTGTGAGAGGGAATATTTTAGCTGAGCGCAAAAACCCAATAAATCGCGCATTGATGAGTGCGTATCGACCTGTACTTAAGACGGTTTTAGCTTTTCCTAAAACAACCGTTTTACTGTCGATTGTTGTTTTGATGGTGGGTTTATGGCCGCTTAACAAGATTGGAAGTGAGTTCATTCCGCCATTGGATGAGGGCGATTTGATGTATATGCCAACGACTTATGCTGGGGTCTCGATTGGTGAGGCGCGCGATATTTTGCAGCAAACTAATAAGTTGATTAGAACACTGCCTGAGGTGGAAACCGTTTTTGGCAAGGTTGGAAGAGCAGATACCGCAACCGACCCAGCGCCTTTAACGATGATAGAGACCTTTATCCAACTAAAACCTCAATCACGGTGGCGAGCAGGCTTCGATACTAAAGACCTAATAGATGAGCTAGACAACTTAGTGGATTTCCCAGGACTCACCAATGCATGGGTGATGCCCATTAAAACCCGCATTGATATGCTGGCAACCGGTATTAAAACGCCTGTGGGGATCAAAATTGGCGGACCTGATTTGGCAGTGATTCAACAAATAGGGCAAGACATTGAACAGGTATTGTCGGAGGTAGAAGGCACCGCATCTGTCTACGCAGAGCGTGTGGCTGGCGGCAGGTATATCAATATTGATATTAACCGCCTTAAGGCTGCTCGATTTGGCTTAAACATTGCTGACGTGCAATCATTTATAGCCAGCGCTGTAGGTGGCATGAACTTAACGACCAGCGTCGAAGGTTTAGAGCGTTACCCCGTCCAAGTGCGGTTTCCACAGTCTTATCGTGACTCACCGGAACAGTTAAGAAAATTGCCTTTTGTCACCCCATCTGGTGCACATATCGAACTCGGTGAAGTTGCAAATATTAATATTATTGATGGGCCGCCAGGTATAAAAAGTGAAAATGCGAGACCCAATGGCTGGGTTTATGTCGATATCGAAGATGTTGATATTGGCAACTACGTCAATAAGGCAATTGACGTGGTGCGCGAACAAGTGTCATTGCCAGCAGGCTACTCGATCACATGGAGTGGTCAATATGAATACATGCAACGAGCGAAAGCGAAATTGACCTATGTTGTGCCACTTACACTCGCGATTATCATCATATTGTTATATGCCAACTTTCGCAGCTTTCCACAGGTGGCCATGATTATTGGTACGCTTCCCTTTGCTTTAATTGGAGGTATTTGGTTGCTGTACTTAGAAAACTTTAACTTTTCAGTCGCCGTGGGTGTTGGCTTTATCGCCCTTGCAGGCGTGGCAGTGGAAATTGGAATAATTATGCTGGCATATTTAGACAATAAAGTGAAAGAGTTAGGCGACGATTATAACCAAGATGATTTAAAAAATGCGGTGATTGAAGGCTCACAAATGCGAATAAGGCCTGTGATGATGACGTCTACTTCCATTATATTTGGTTTGCTGCCAGTCATGTACGGCACGGGTACGGGGTCAGAAGTGATGAGCCGTATTGCTGCGCCAATGGTGGGGGGAATGGTTAGCGCCTTATTACTTACGCTTATTGTGCTGCCTGCTATTTATTATTTGTGGCGGCGTGCATAAATAGACAGACAAAATAAGCGGCAGCAGGCTCTGTCGCTTATACACTAAGTAAAAAACTCAAGTCTAATTATTATTTAATTGGTTGACGTTCGAGAAGTAACGATATTATCCAACTGCTGTAAGACGCCGCAGTCTTTTACTTTTTTATCATCCTCACAAGCTGAACGAAATGAGAGGAGTGTCTTTTGTAATGCATTCAACTCAATGATGCGACTTTCGATATCTTCAATATGCTTATCAATTGTCGCATTGACACTCTCGCAACTATTGTCCGGATTCGCGCGCGTTTCAAGAACTAGACTAATTTCTTCAATCGTCATATCTAGCGCACGGCATTGCTTAATAAACAGCAACTGCTTTAGCGCTTCGTCCGAGTAAAGTCGATAATTCGATTGAGTGCGCTGTGGTGCTGATAACAGCTTCTTTCGTTCATAAAAGCGAATAGTTTGGATACTTAAGCCTGTTTTATCTGCTAACTGTCCTATTTTCATTTTACTTTCCTGATGCGCTTGACTCTATACCAAGTATAGAGTTTACACTTGTGCCATAAATCAGTAAAGCGAGTGTTTTTATGAGCGGCTGTGGGTGCGATATTGAAATCAAAGACCAAGAACAAAAAAGGGTGTTGTATCGGTTATTAGGCATTAATGCCGTGATGTTTGTCGTTGAAATGAGTGTAGGGTTATTGGCTGACTCAACGGCGCTTATTGCAGATTCATTGGATATGCTTGCGGATGCGGTTGTGTATGGCATTGGTATTTATGCCGTGGGTAAAACCATCACTCACAAAGCAAACGCCGCAAAAATTAGCGGATATTTTCAATTGATTCTAGGCCTCATTATTTTATTTGATATTGCTCGTCGTTCGATATTAGGCAGTGACCCGGAGTCATTGTTAATGATGGGGATGGGTTTTGTTGCCCTAATCGCTAACGTTATATGTTTGGCAATCATAAGAAAACAGAAGAGCGGCGAAGTACATATGCGAGCGAGTTGGATTTTCTCGGCGAATGACGTTATTGCCAACATGGGCGTAATATTAGCGGGCGTGACAGTTTATCTATTTGACACTCGCTGGCCTGATTTAGTGATTGGCTTTATTGTGTCAATTATCGTCTTGCGGGGCGCAGTCTTAATTTTAAAAGATGCTAAGAAAGAACTTCGTAATAACAGCACAGCTAATGGAGAAATATCATGAATTTTACTCAAGCAGCAAAGCCTTATGTAACCCAGAAATTAAACGAAGCACATAAATCATTTACTGACAATGACGATGTATCAGGTTTTAAAGCGTTGGAAGATGCACATGTCATTGGGCAGCATTCAACTTATCACCATACCCGAGTGCATTATGAAATGCTCAAATTTGGGTTAAAACGCAAGAATGTTAAAGAAGTGTTAGGGCAACTTTTCAGGCTCATAGGTGCAGTCTCCAAAACGTCTATCGGTTTGTTGCCGGAGGGTAATACTGGCGGCGCAAATGTAAGTCCATTCAAAGCCATGCCTATTTCACAAGCAAACAAAGTAATCTTGGATAAGATCAAACATGCACAGTCATAATCATTCGCATAGCCATACGCACTCAGATGGCAATTCAGACGATGCATCAAGGCGCATTGGCTGGGCGTTCTTTTTAAATGTGGTATTCACCATCATCGAGTTTATCGGTGGTTGGCTGACCAACAGCACCGCTATCATGGCAGACGCGGTGCATGATCTCGGCGATAGTTTGTCAATTGGCACAGCGTGGGGATTGAACAAGCTTAGCGATAAATCAGCTAATAAAACCTTCTCATATGGATATAAGCGCTTTTCTTTATTGGGCGCGTTGATTAACGGTTTAGTGCTCACGGTAGGCTCTATTTGGATATTGTTTGAAGCGATCCCTCGTTTGGCTGCGCCTGAAATGCCCCAAGTAGAGGGGATGTTAGCCCTATCTATTTTTGGTATGGCAGTAAACGGTTTCGCCGCTTATAAACTAAGCGAAGGAACGTCATTAAACGAACGAGTGCTTAATTGGCATTTGCTAGAAGATGTTCTCGGTTGGGTGGCAGTATTTATCGTATCTATCGTCTTAATGTTTAAGCCTTGGGCGATTTTAGATCCCATCTTATCCATTGGCTTTACTTTGTTCATTCTCTTCAATGTGTTTCGTAACCTAAAAGAAACCTTATTGTTATTCTTGCAAGCCACCCCCGATGCTAAGCAGATGGAGGAGGTGAGCGAAGTGCTCATGTCAAACCATGATGTGGCGGATATACATCATTTTCATATCTGGTCTTTAGACGGTGAACATAGCGTCATGACGGCACATGTGGAGTTGAAACATGATGTTTCGGTTTCTCAATTAAGAACACTCAAAGAGGAACTTCGCCACGGCCTTGTTGAGTTTGAGTTTGTGCACACTACAATAGAAATTGAATTTGCCAATGAAGATTGCCGTGATGACTAATGCCATGTTTGAAACACTTTGTTTCGGTTGGTCGATTGGTCTTAGTTTGATTACCTGTTAACATAAAGAAGATGAGAGTAGATAGATATGTTTAGTATGAAGGTGACAAGTTACCTGTTGATTTCGCTGATTTTGTTTCAGTCGTTTTCTGCTGTCGCTAATACATTGGATTTTCATACTGTTGACTCGCAACATCTAAATGAAATACACGAACATCAATTAGGCGATAACATCCCTACTGAACAGATGCGGGTTCAACTAAAATCTAGCGAACACCCCGATACTGATAACACCCCCGTAGATATTTCTCACAATCCTGCTGATTGCCACCATTGTGGTCATTGTCATGGAACCCATGCCCAATGGCTTGTAAGCACCAATGGTATCGAACTCGATTCTGTGGCCACCCATCACGATTTCTATTACTTATCAAAAGTAATGGATGCACCGGTCACGCAATTATTACGCCCACCTAAAGCATAACCCTGAACTAATCAAACACCGTTCGCCAACTGCTTGGCGATGTATATTTTTGATAATTTAGGAATAAAACAATGGATCATATTTCATTGAGTCGCCCTGTGCGTTTGCACGCTTGGGTGGTTTCCACGATGTTTGTCCTTTTGACAACACATACCGTGGTAGTAGCACAAACAAACAGTATCCCCAATCGCGAAATAACGTTGCAAAGCGCCATACAGCGAACATTAGCGAATTCGCCCGAATTGCATGAGTTCACATTCAGGCAACAAGTGATTGAGGGGGAAATTAAAACAGCTTCCCTCAAACCCGCCCTCAACGCAGGCATTGAAGTGGAAAACTTCTTAGGAACAGGCGAGGTCTCCGGTATTAAAGACTCGGAATTAACTCTCACATTGTCGTCGGTAATTGAATTGGGTGAAAAGCTCACTTCACGTAAAGCGTTTGCTAAGGCGCAATCAACCCTAGTCGAAGCGCAAAAACAAGTGCACACATTGGATGTACTGGCTGAAGTGACACGTCGCTACATCGATGTATTGGCACAACAAGCGTTAATTAATGCACAAAAAGATGCAGAAACACTTGCTCGATATACCTACCAAGCTGTCACAAAAAGGGTGGATGCTGGTGCATCGCCTGCATATGAGCAGAAACGCGCTGAGGCAGCGCTGGCAAGAGCTAGGCTGGATGTAGTGACAGCACAGCAAACTAAGCACGCCATGATAAATAGTTTGGCTATTATGTGGGGTGAGAAAGATCCCACTTTTACTGATGTTGAGGGTGACTTATTTGCACTGCAATCGTCTCCTTCGTTAACCGCGCTTTTTAGCACCTTATTGGACAGTCCCAATCTTGATGTATATGCGCAAGAATCGAGATTGCAGGCATCTCAAGTTCGCCTAACTCAAGCAGCTAATCAATCGGATTTAAGCTGGTCAGCCGGTATCAGGCGCATCAATGGCATAGATGAAACAGCCTTTGTAGCGGGCGTGAGTATGCCTTTGTTTGCCGGTGACCGAAATCTTGGCGAGTACCAAAAGCAGCGAGCAATTCAGGCACAACTGGAACAACAAAAAGAGTCAGCGACGCAAAGCCTATACCATCAGCTAAATATTGCATTGATGGTCAGAAACAATGCGCTGCTCAATGTACAGACACTGCAAGACTCTATTATCCCACCCTTAGTTCAAGCGCTGGAATTAGTAGAACAAGCCTATATCAATGGTCGATTCAGCTACCTTGAATGGGTGAGTACACGTCAAGAACTGCTTAATGCCAAGCAAGCTTTAATTCAGTCAGCAAAGCAGGCACATCAGCGGGGTGCGGATATCGAATCACTGACTGCGCAGCCGCTTGCCGATGCAATCAACACCTCTTTTTCGAGTAAAAATCAATGAACAATAAAACATTAATCAAGAAACCAAACACCCTATTAATTTTCATCATGTGCAGTGTTATGACATTGCTTTTTTGCAATGTAATACAAGCATCAGAGGGTGAACATGGGGATGAGGATACTCATGATGCTGAATTTGTACTCATGCCTGACAACATGGCGCAAAAAATGGGCGTGATGACACAAAGTGTTAATGCTGGTCAACTTAATATCACCACCACAGTATACGGTAATATAGTGACCGATCCGGCATCGCTGAGTCATATCCGCGCGAGATTCGACGGTATGGTGACAAAGGTCAACGCAAATTTGGGTAACAAGGTCAAAAAAGGCGACACACTAGCGGTAGTTGAATCCAACGAAAGCCTGAAAAGCTATCCTGTTGCAGCGCCGTTTTCAGGCACAGTGATTGCCAGACATGCCAATGAAGGCGAGTTATCTAATGGCCAAGTGTTATTTTCAATCGCTAACTATGATGACGTGTGGGCACAGCTTAAAATATTCCCACAGCAGCTCTCTGATATTGCAGAGCAGCAACCAGTTCAGCTTAGCCTGTCAGGGGCAGCGTTAGACACCACTATACAACATATCTTACCCTCACCCGATGAAAAGCCGTATGTCTTGGCGTATGCCAAAATAGCTAATACCTCAGGTCAGTGGCCGGTTGGCGCGGCTATTAAGGGGCTTGTGACAATCAACCGCGCAGATGTCGCTATGATGGTACCCAAAACTTCTATTCAAGAGTTTGAGGGGGCTTCGGTAGTGTTTGTCAAAGAAGGGGATGAATACCATCCTGTGCCCGTTACCATAGGTCAGCAAGACAGCCACAATATCGAAGTATTATCAGGTCTGCACATTGCCGATGTGATTGTCAGCCAGAATAGTTATCTGTTTAAAGCCGATTTAGAAAAGTCGGAGGCCGGTCATGACCACTAATAACTCAATGCTAGCCACTTGGTCTAGTGTCTCTGTTATTGGGGGACGAACACATGATTGAATCCATATTACGTTTATCCATAGAGCGACGAGGGATAATGCTGATGTTGATCTTCCTTGTGCTGGGCATGGGGATATTCAGTTATCAAAAATTACCTATCGATGCGGTACCCGATATCACCAACGTGCAAGTGCAAATCAATACACAAGCACCGGGCTATTCGCCTTTGGAAACCGAGCAGCGGATCACATTCGTAGTAGAAACAGCACTGGCGGGATTACCTGACCTGTCCTACACCCGCTCTTTATCACGCTACGGCCTGTCTCAGGTAACAGCGGTATTTGATGAAGGCACTGATCTGTATTTTGCACGTAATCTCATCAATACCCGATTAGGTGCAATCAAAAGTCAGCTACCAGAAGGGTTAGCACCTGAAATGGGACCTATCGCTACTGGGTTGGGTGAAATCTATATGTATACCTTGCGAGCCAAGCAAAATGCCATGCAAAAAAACGGTGAGCCGTACGATGCAATGGCGCTTCGCGAGATACACGACTGGATCGTAAAACCCCAGCTCGCACTGGTTAAGGGGATCACTGAAGTCAACGCCATTGGTGGTTACGTAAAACAATATCATGTGAATCCTGAACCACAGAAAATGCTGAATTTTGACATTGGTCTAAGTGATATCCATCGTGCGCTGGAGCGAAACAACACGAATCAGGGTGCAGGGTTTGTTGAGCGAAATGGGCAACAAATATTGGTGCGCTCACAAGGTCAACTTCAGACACTTAGCGATATAGAAAATGTGGTAATAAAACGCATTAATACTGTCCCCGTTGCGGTGAAAGACATTGGCAGTGTAGCTATTGGTAAGGAGCTGAGAACGGGTGCGGCAACGCAGGAAGGTGAAGAGACCGTTTTAGGTA
Organism: uncultured Paraglaciecola sp.; assembly: GCA_947498355.1. Taxonomy (GTDB): domain Bacteria; phylum Pseudomonadota; class Gammaproteobacteria; order Enterobacterales; family Alteromonadaceae; genus Paraglaciecola. Next base: position 125,164 of record CANMKA010000001.1, read on the forward strand.
CCGCAATGATGCTAGTCGGCGAAAACTCACGAGCCGTTGCTCAATCCGTTGCCAAAAAGGTGAAGGACATTCAAGCCAGCTTACCTGATGGTATTGTCATTGAGCCAGTCTACGACCGTACCCTACTGGTCGATAAAGCTATCGACACGGTTCAGAAGAATTTAGTAGAAGGGGCGTTATTAGTCATAGTGATCTTGTTCATATTGCTTGGCAATATTCGCGCCGCGCTCATCACTGCGGCAGTTATTCCGCTAGCGATGTTGGCGACCATCACTGGAATGGTTAATACAGGTGTGTCTGCCAACCTGATGAGCCTTGGGGCATTGGATTTTGGATTAATTGTAGATGGTGCGGTGATCATCGTAGAGAACTGTATCAGGCGGTTATCCGAGTCTCAGAAACGCACAGGTGGAGTCTTGCCACTTAAAGAGCGGCTAGAACTGGTTTTTCAAGCGACCAACGAAGTCATTCGTCCTAGCTTGTTTGGAGTATTGATTATTACTGTGGTGTATATCCCGCTGTTCTCATTGACAGGCGTTGAGGGCAAGATGTTTCAGCCAATGGCGGCAACGGTCATCATGGCGCTGATAGCAGCGATGCTGTTCTCCATTACCATTGTACCGGCGGCAGTCGCGATGTTTATGGGCGGTAAAGTCAGTGAAAAAGAAAGCTTCATTATTGTTGCAGCCAAATCCGCCTATCGCCCCATCATTCACCTTGCACTGAAATTACGCTGGATAGTGCTTGTCGGCTCAGTCGTGCTAGTAGTAGGCAGCTTATGGTTGGCAACGCGATTAGGCTCTGAGTTTGTTCCTCAGCTTAACGAAGGAGACATCGCACTGCACGCCATGCGAATACCGGGCACAGGTATTGAACAAGCCGTCGCAATGCAAAAAACACTTGAATCTACCTTGATGGAATACGAACAGGTACTCACAGTGTTTGCGAAAACCGGTACCGCAGAAGTAGCTACCGATGCGATGCCGCCCAACGTAACCGATACCTTTGTGATGCTAAAACCACAAGCGCAATGGCCTGATCCTGAGCTCTCAAAAGCAGAATTCGTGGAAACCCTTGAGCGAGACTTACAAGCGGTAACAGGCAATAACTATGAGTTTACCCAACCTATCCAAATGCGCTTTAACGAGTTGATAAGTGGAGTAAGGGCTGATCTTGGTATAAAAGTCTTCGGAGATGATTTAACCACACTTGTTGCCTCTGCAAACGACATCTTAACGGTTTTGCAATCAATAGACGGCGTGGCGGATGCGCGACTTGAGCAGGTCGATGATATCCCTATCTTCACTATCAACCCTAAGCCAGTCGAGTTGGCACGTTATGGATTGGACGTCGCCGATTTGCAGGAGTGGTTGGCGTCAGCTATTGGGGGTAATACCGCTGGCTTAATTTTTGAGGGAGATAGACGCTTCGAGTTGCTTGTGCGATTTGATGAAGGTATACGCACAGATTTAGATGCCCTTGGCAGCAGTCCTATCATTACACCCGATGGGGAATTTGTACCCTTATCAGAAATCGCTACGCTGGGTTACTCGTCTGTTCCCAATCAAATCAGTCGAGAAAACGGTAAGCGCAGAGTCGTGGTTACCGCCAATGTCAGAGAACGCGACTTAGGGAGTTTTGTTGACGAAGCAAAAATCAAAATAACCGAACAGGGTGCACTCCCAGCAGGCTACTGGCTGGATTATGGCGGAACGTTTGAGCAGCTTGAAAGTGCCAGTCAGCGACTGTCTATCGTGGTGCCTGCCACGCTTTTTCTGATACTTGTGTTACTAGTAGTGGTGTTTGGCTCATTTCGTGATGCCTTGATCATCTTCACTGGCGTGCCTTTAGCCTTAACAGGAGGTGTTTTCGCACTCTGGATGCGTGACATGCCACTGTCGATATCTGCCGGAGTAGGGTTTATTGCGCTCTCTGGTATTGCAGTGCTTAACGGTTTAGTTATGTTGTCGTTTATCCGCCAAAGACTAGAAGAAACAGGAGAGTTAATTAACTCTATTGTTGATGGTGCATTAACGCGTTTGCGGCCGGTACTGATGACGGCATTGGTTGCTAGCCTTGGTTTTGTACCAATGGCGCTTAATGTAGGGACGGGAGCAGAGGTGCAACGTCCGTTAGCGACGGTAGTTATTGGCGGGATAATATCTTCTACCTTACTTACATTGATAGTTTTACCTGTTTTATATCGACTTTTGCACAGCAGGAAGAATTAGCCACATTTGGAGCATTAGCCGTTGTTAGTTAATGCTCCAATTTCACTTATTACACTTAAACGTCATCGATATGTGTTGACCCTATTTTAAGTATAGACTTTACAATCATATCTATAGGATTGAAAAAAGGATAGATATGATTTCGCTCGTATTGATAAGTGCTTTTATACTGCTTGCAGTAATCGTTAGAAGTTTTGTGCAATATAAAAGAAATGGTGATTTTGGAATTAGAGCAGCCTCGTTGAGCGCTCCGATGATACAGATTTTACCCGGCACTTTGTTTGTGATTACATTTTGCCTAGCGTTTGGTGTGATAGTCGTTGGGTATTTAGGACAAGTGCCCCCTTTCTTTGTTGCTTCACTGCCGTTTCAATCTTTGGGTTTCGTGATCGGGACTTGTGGAATACTCGTCACGCTCTTATCTCAAATCCAAATGGGTGATTCATGGCTAATTGGTGTCGACCAGAAAGAAACGACGACGCTCATTACGCATGGTATTTATGCAAGGTCTCGAAATCCGATTTATTTCGGGATTTTTATGTTTTGGCTGGGGTTGTGTCTCACATTCCCACATCTACTGCTATGGGCTTGCGCCTTAATATGCTGGATTTGTATTGAACTGATTGTTAGAAAAATTGAAGAGCCATAATTAATTGAAGTGCATGGGGATGTGTTTCAAAAATACATGCGGAAGACTAATCGATACATACCTAAGTTATGACGTTCGTTTAATTTTTTCAAATATACAATGTGAGACTTGATTTATTAAAACTGAGCACCAATGTATACTGTGTATATAATCAGTAGGGTAGAGGGAGTCACATGGATGTATTAAATGTTGAAAACGAACTTCGCGAAGTTGTAGCCAGAGTAGTGACTCAAGTAGAGCTTGCGAGCAAGCAAGGCCGCTTAGACATAAATTTAGCGATGGAAGATGCTTTTATTCCCATCCTTAAAGAGTTGTTTCACCTACCAAAGCTGCACAATTTGAATGCTAAGCAGAAGAATTATCCTGGAATAGACTTAGGAGATGAATATGATCGGGTCGCATTCCAGGTAACCGCAACTACAGACCTTGAAAAGGTTAAGAAAACACTCTCAATCTTTATTGATAAAGACTATCAGTCAAACTTTGATGAGCTCTTTATTTTGATGCTTGTAGGCAAACAGAAGAGCTATTCTCAACAGGCCATTGATAAAATAACTGGACCGAAATTTAGCTTTAATGCGAAAACGCAGATCATAGATTGCGGTGACATTTTGTCAAAAGTAACAGACTTAAGAGTAACGGCACAACGTCGCATATTGCACGAATTTAAACTCATTCTTGGTGAAATTGATGGTTATTTAGCGCTTCGCGAACCCAAAACTGATGTGCCAGTTGTGTTTACGTCAAATCTTGCACCAATTACTTTTCCATCAAAGGTCTTCATCGCTGAAACCACCATAAATAAAAAGGATGTGCTTTCCCGAGCAAAGAAAGAGCTAGAATACAAGGGTAGGAAGTCAGATATGCTCATGTGCATTCGACTTGCCTTACAGCTTGAAGGATCTAGTTTTGCAGGATGGGCCTTTCATGATGGGAAAATATTCACGTTTGATGATTTTGAAGCTAACACTGCGCTAAAGTCTCTAATTGATGTCGGAACAATCGAGGAAGTTGGTAGTGATGAGTTATATAACTCAGAATATGTAGAGTATGTAAATGTCTTTAAATCGCTTCTTCAAGGCCAAATACGGGAGCAACTGATACCGCATAATGTAAATTTCGATATGTATGAAAAGCAATTCTATTTCAACAGAGAAAGCGAAAAGCAAACTCATAGAAAAGAAACATGGAAAGGCATGAAAACAGCTCATAGAACAGTTTTTGAGCGTATTGATAGTAAGAAAGAGCCAGGAAGTCTAGCGCATTACAAGCACTTAAGCTTTCAATTAAGGTTTATTTATACAATGGGTCAGTACCATACCTTGATTGTGCCAAGTTGGCTTTATACCTATAACTCTTTTCGACGAAGCCGTTTTCACGACAAGCTAGTAACGAAGCAGAAGAAGCTTGAAAATAATCAAGCTGTTCGAAATTTAACACGGTTCATTGCTTTTTATCTTTCTCAAATGACAGACCAAGAAGTTAAGTTTGGCTCCCTGATTCAGCTTGTTCCAGAAAACGTCACTGAAGATGTAGTCGATATCGATGAGGAGGAGTAACGAGTGAAGGTTACTGTAATTGAAGAGCCACTATTGGAATTTGGTAAGGGAACACATATTTGTCCGCGTAATGGAATCGAACGAATGGGTGTTTATGATACTAAGGATGAACTTAGGCGTTCAGAGCTAAGACTTGGAATAGTAGGCAGGGGAGAGGGGGTAGATAAGCTAGACGTTTGGTTGGACTTATGTCGCAATGGTATCCTCGGCAAAGAAAGTGAATTATCAAACCTGTTTAAAGGATTTGGTGGCGTTTCGGCGGACTATGGTTTTTTCACGCGATTATTATCTTCACCAAGTTTTACTCGCGCAATTCAGAAATCCTCAATTGTGAAAGTTAGCCGTATCAAAACAAGAGAAGAACGAGTAGTTGCGGCAGTTAACTTGTATTACGAACAAGTCCAATTTCTCGCAGAAAATCGAGCCATTGATGTAATAATATGCGTGATACCAGAAGAGCTATTCGTGTCATTGACGCAGAAAGATGCTGGCTCAAAAAAAGATACCGGTGCAATAGAGCAATACATGGAGCACGACTTTAGACGCCTGTTGAAAGCCAAGTGTATGCACCTTGGTATACCATTGCAACTTGTTCTAGAGAGTACGTTGTTAACAGGAAAAGCGAATAGAGGCAATCAAGACGATGCTACTCGTGCCTGGAATTTTGCAACAGCGTTATACTACAAAGGTAACAAGACTGTTCCATGGAGATTAAAAGAAGAACGATTTAAGCCAAAAAGTTGCTACGTCGGTATTGGGTTCTACAAGAGTAGGGATGGTGAGACCATATCAACAAGTCTTGCGCAAGTATTTGATGAATTTGGTCATGGAGTTATTTTACGCGGAACACCTGTAGTCATTGACAAAAATGACAAGCGACCATTTATGTCAGAAGAACAAGCATACAATTTGTTAAGCTCAGCGTTATCTGAATACGATAAAGCGTTGATGCAAATGCCAGCCAGAATTGTCATACATAAGACTTCAAAATTTCGCGACACAGAAATCCGAGGGTTTTGTCGCGTGCTAGAAGAGAAAAGCGTGCGTTCGAAGGACTTTGTTTCTATCACGAATACTGATATACGATTATTTAGTCAAACAAGCTATCCACCAAAGAGAGGAACATTACTTTCAATAAATGAAAATGAAGGCGTTCTGTACACACGCGGCACCATCGATTTTTATCAAACTTATCCTGGCGCGTATGTACCTAATCCATTGAAAATAGATGTGTATGAAAACGATTCATCATTAGAAGAATTAGCAGAGGAAATTCTGGGTTTGACCAAAATGAATTGGAATAACACACAGCTAGATGGGCGACTACCGATAACGCTTGAGTGTGCCAAAAAAGTAGGCGATATAATGAAATATGTTGATGTAGGCGAAAAACCTCAAGTTAGTTACAGTTTTTACATGTAACACCCCGTATGTCTAATACGGTTCAGTATTAGACATAGGGTGTAAGGGTACGTTATAGTGTTGTCATCTTAACCTACAATAAAAACACACTTGGCCAACACTAAACCCACACCGTTGTTTCCCACGTATACTGAGCTGGCAGAACTCAGTCTGTCTGACTATCCACAGCTACGTTCATTCTTAGATAAGCAACCAACATGGATGAGACAACACTGGGACTGGGCGAAAGAATATCTTTTATATATCGGTCGCAACAAATCACAACACACCTATGTGCGTTTTAGAAATGATATCGAAAAGTTTCTACTGTGGGTTTTCATGGTGGATAAGCAGCCAGTAGACGATTTACGCAAATCAGATATTTTGCGATACATTGATTTTTGTGTGGCGCCACCGGTTAAATGGATAAGTACGCAGCTCCATGATCGATTTAGCCTCAATAATGGTTACTTTGCTTCAAACCTTAAGTGGACGCCGTTCAGACAAACGCCGCCTAAATACGATAAGGAAAGAGTGCTTGATCCGAAAAAGTACCAACCGTCATTGCAGACCCTCGAATCTACCTTTGTGGCATTAAGCTCTTTTTATCGCCATCTCATCGATGAAGAAATTTGTTTCGGCAATCCTATTCCATTAGCAAAACGTGACTGTAAATATTTGATAAAAGACAGTCAGGTGAAAACGATCAGTCGATTAACAGAACAGCAATGGCAATATCTCTTAGATACCGCAGTTGAGATGGCTGATAACGATCCGCTTGTGGAGCGCAATTTATTCGTTATTGCTACCATGAAAACCCTATTCTTAAGGCTTTCAGAGCTCTCAGAACGCCAAGATTGGACACCGTTGATGAGTCATTTTTGGACAGATGAGGATAACAACTGGTGGTTTAAGGCCTATGGAAAAGGCAAAAAGATTAGAGATATCACGGTACCACCGGGTTATCTTACGTTTTTGAAACGATATAGAGAATGGCGTGGACTGTCACCGTTGCCATCCAAAGGTGAACAAACCGTGTTGGTCGAAAAAATACGAGGTCGTGGAGGTTTAACAAGCCGTCAAATATCCAGGCTCGTGCAGCAAGTATTTGACGCAGCTTTCGATAAGATGAAGTCAGAACAAGGAGTAGAAGCCGCACAGAAATTAAATGAAGCAACGACACATTACTTGCGTCACACCGGTGCCAGCATGGAGATTGAACGTGACAGGCCTTTGAAAGATTTATCTGAGGATCTAGGTCATTCAAGTAGTGCGACCACTGACACAGTTTATGTGCAAGTGGAGCGAAAACGCCGAGCAGCATCAGGTAAAGATAGAAAAGTTCAATAGCTACATTTGACATTTAGTTAGGCAATATCTCGGCTTAAGCCCTTGATATAACTACTTGTGTCTTACAATTATATTGTAGAGGTGATTCGCTTATGTCAGGGACAATCGGAAAGATTGCAAAACTAATCGGTGTGAATAAAGAAACTATTCGCTTTTATGAGCGCAATGGCTTAATCAGTCAGCCACAAAAGCCCTCTGAGGGTTATCGAGTATATCCTAAGGAAACGGTTGATAGGATCCGATTCATAAAACGCGCTCAAGAATTAGGATTTACGCTTAAAGAAATAGAATCTCTGCTGTCGTTAAATAGCGAGTGCTGTAGCAAGGTAGAAGCGCTAGCAAAACAGAGACTTGCATCTGTGCAATCTAAGCTGGAAGACCTAAAACAATTAGAGCATGCGCTATTGGAGAGCATCACTAAGTGTCAGACGAATGATGATGATAGCCATTGCCCCATTATTAATGCCTTGTCACCAAAGTAAATGTATCTAACTATCTAGAGCATCCCGCTAACAAATCACAATGAAATAACTAATCAAGCTTGACTCTGTACTAAGGTACATACTTTATACTCGGTACTATCTTATCCAATATCGAGATTAAATATGATCAACGACGACTCTAAAATGCCGATGGTGGGAGGTATTATCGCGGCGATCGGGGCAGGCATTTGTTGTGTAGGTCCGTTAGTCCTATTGTTGCTTGGAATAAGTGGCTCATGGATTAGTAGCCTAACCGCTTTTGAACCATACCGTCCAGTTTTTGTAGTGACCGTCATGCTCTTCCTTGGCTATGCAGGTTATAAAATCCATCGGCCGATTGAAAAATGCCAACCAGGCAGTGTCTGCGCAATTCCGCAAACAAGGCGTCGTCGTCAAATTGCCTTTTGGATAACGTCATTAATAGCACTTGTTTTGGTCACAAGTAACTATTGGCTAGTTTGGTTAATCTGATTTCAAGAACCTTACACAATCCCTAAAACATTTTAAAACAGGAAAATATTATGAAAAAACTATTACTTACGATGGCTTTACTTTCAAGCACCACCGCGTGGGCAGAGTTAAAAACAGTCACGCTAGAAGTACCTAGCATGAATTGTGTTACTTGTCCCGTTACGGTCAAATTAGCACTGAAAAAAGTGGAAGGTGTGAAAACAGTCGAAGCCACATATGAGCCAAATGAAGCTATTGTTACTTTCGACGATACGAAAACCAATACAAAAGAGTTAATGGCAGCCACCGAGAATGCAGGCTATTCGTCAAACGTAAAAAGTAGCGATTAATCTATGAACGCACAAGGCAGCTCTAATTGTTGTGCAAGCAAGGCGAAGCAACTTCATGTTGCTATTATTGGCAGTGGATCTGCGGCATTCTCGTGCGCCATTAAAGCGGCAGAAAATGGTGCAAGGGTCACCATAATAGAAGGAGCCGACGTTATAGGCGGGTGTTGTGTTAATGTCGGCTGCGTTCCATCTAAAATTCTCATCCGCGCCGCTCAATTAGCACATCAACAACGAAGCAACCCTTTTACAGGCATTGAAGACCACGAACCTAAGATAGACCGCACGCTTTTATCGCATCAACAAATCAGTCGCGTTGACGAATTGAGAACTGCCAAATACCAAAATATACTGAAAAACAATCCGGCATTAACCTTGATTAAGGGGTATGCGCGGTTTAGTAGCAAAAATGCGCTGAACATTACCCATGCTGACGGTACAGAAGTAACACTACTTGCAGACAAATTTCTTATTGCAACAGGCTCAACACCCACTTTCCCTAAAATAGAAGGACTACAAAACACCCCCTATTGGACTTCAACAGAAGCGTTGTTCGAAAAAGAGCTACCTAAGAGCCTTGCAGTAATTGGCTCATCGGTTGTCGCTGTAGAAATTGCTCAGGCATATGCTCGATTAGGTTGCCAAGTTACTATTTTAGCGCGCAGTACCTTGTTGAAAAGTGAGGATCCACTGTTGGGTGATAGATTAAGTCAGTGTTTTGAGAAAGAGGGCATTGAAATAATAAATAATACCCAAGTCACTCGAATCACTCATGATGACAATGGTTTTTTCATACAGACCGAAGATGAGCAAGTGCTCTGTGAGAAGTTATTGATATCTACAGGTCGTCACGCAAACACTGTAGGACTTGATTTAGATGTAGTAGGTGTCAGGACCGATGGATCTGGCGCTGTCCTTGTTAATGAAAAGCTTGAGACAAATGTTTCTCATATCTACGCTGCAGGTGATTGCTCAACCATACCTCAATATGTGTATGTTGCGGCGGCTGCAGGCAGCCGTGCCGGTTCAAATATGACTGGTGATAACTTGAAGCTAGACTTATCAATCATGCCTGCCGTTATTTTTACCGATCCGCAAGTTGCTACCGTTGGGTTATCAGAAGGTGAAGCTGAAAATCAGGGAATAAGCGTTATTAGCCGCGTATTAGAAATGGAAAATGTGCCAAGAGCCTTAGCCAACTTTGAGACAGACGGCTTTATAAAGTTAGTGGCAGATAAACAGTCTAATAAGCTTATCGGTGCGCAAATCTTAGCACACGAAGGTGGTGAGCTAATACAAAGTGCAGCCCTTGCTATACACAATCAAATGACAATTGAAGATTTAGCAAACCAGCTTTTTCCTTATCTAACCATGGTTGAAGGTCTGAAACTGTGTGCGCAGACTTTTAATAAAGATGTGAGTGAGTTGTCTTGTTGCGCTGGATAATAAATATAATTCTATTCACGAATTAACGCTACTCGACGGAGTATTTTTATAAAGTCAGTAAGAATCCAACAATAAAATCAGTTGCTTACAAATATTCATCAAAATTTAGGGACCTAAACGGTAGTTCAGCCTATGTGCGTTTTCGAATTGATATTGAGAAGTTTCTACTGTGGGTCTTCATGGTGGATAATCAGCCACTCGACGAATTACGCAAAGCAGATATTTTGCGATATATTGATTTTTGTGTAGCGCCGCCGGTTAAATGGATAAGCACTCAGCTCCATGACCGATTTAGCCTCAATAACGGTTACTTTGCCTCAAACCTTAAGTGGACGCCTTTCAGGCAAACGCCACCGAAATACGACAAGGACAGAGTACTCGATCCAAAAAAGTACCAGCCATCATTGCAAACCCTCGAATCTACTTTTGTGGCATTGAACTCTTTTTTCCGGCATTTAATAGACGAGGAAATCTGTTTTGGTAATCCAATACCTTTAGCAAAACGTGACTGTAAACACTTAATTAAAGACAGTCAGGTCAAAACAATAAGCCGTTTAACCGAGCATCAATGGCAGTACTTGTTAGATACCGCTGTGGAAATGGCTGATAACGACCCATTACTAGAACGCAATTTGTTCGTTGTGGCCACAATGAAAACGCTGTTTTTAAGGTTATCTGAACTGTCTGAACGTCGGGATTGGACGCCCATGATGAGTCACTTTTGGACAGATGAAGACAATAATTGGTGGTTCAAGGCTTATGGCAAAGGCAAGAAAATCCGAGATATAACTGTGCCTTCAGGGTATCTGCCTTTTCTCAAGCGTTACCGAGAATGGCGAGGCCTTTCACCTTTACCATCCAAAGGAGAGCAAACTATCTTGGTTGAAAAAATACGTGGTCGAGGAGGCTTAACCAGTAGGCAAATATCCAGACTCATTCAGCAGGTATTTGACGCGGCATTTACCAAGATGAAGACTGAGCTCGGGCATGATGCAGCGCAGAAATTGAATGAAGCTACGACACACTATCTCAGACATACTGGGGCTAGTATGGAAATTGAAAGAGACCGTCCATTAAAGGACTTATCGGAAGACTTAGGGCATTCAAGCAGTGCAACAACTGATACTGTTTATGTGCAAGTGGAGCGCAAACGACGGGCTTCATCTGGCAAAGACCGAAAAGTGGAGTGAAAATGCGAGAAAAGACTTGTTATATGTGTGATGCCCTAGCAACAACAAAAGAACATATTCCCCCTAAAGCAATTTTTCCTAAGCAAAAGGACGTGTTAGGAGATATAAATTTACGGAAAAAACTCATTACTGTTCCGTCATGCGAAATACATAATAATTGTAAGAGTAAAGATGATGAATACCTAGTTTTCTGTCTTTCAACTTGCTTCCACGGGAATGGCATTAAGGAACATCTGTTCAATACTAAAATAATGAGAGCAATCGATAGACGGCCCAATACTTATGCTGACTTTCTCGCAAATTATCAAAATGTGATGTTAAAACACCCCTGCGGCAAAATTGAGCATACAGCTACTTATAATGTAGACACCAAAAGGTTTGAAAGCGTCTTGTCCCACATAGCGTTAGGTTTATATTTTCATCACACCAGTGAAAAGTGGAAAGGAAATTCTATAGTGATGACCAATGAGCTTCGCGATTTCACCTCAATAAAATCGGATGAAATAAATAGATGGACCGACGAAACAACCGAGCGAGTAACACGCTTTTTCGTTGGAATACAATCCTATGGTGAGAACCCAGAAGTATTCGAATACAAAGTTTTTGATGACAGGCCTAAAGGTTATGTAATCCTTATGACATTTTACGGTGCGATACCGATTGTTGTTGCATTAGTTTCTCGCGACGGCGAAACTGGTTAAATTCTGCCTAGCACATAAAAGCAGTTACTATTAACTATTAAAAACAAAAGGTTACAGTGATCTGCCGTAAATTAGAGACCTAAACGGTAATTCAGCCTTTACTCGGCAAAATAAGTGTTTGATACACCTGATACTTAGTACACTTCAATCGATTAAAAAGGCAATTTTTTCTTTAAGTACTTCAACAGGCGTTTCGCCTTTTACAATAAAGTCTGCAACAAATCCGTATTTACTTGCTCTTTCTATATCTTCAACTCTTTCTGAGGAGGAATACATCAAAACGGTGCACTGGGAGTAATCAAACTTCTCCCTCCAAAAATATTGTTTACACCAATCCCGTTTAATTGGCGTTTTAATATGTATCTGTCTATTTCACTGTCATCAATAATAAGCGCATTAACTGGTTTCACTAATAGATCCTTTTGGAAGCGTTACGGTAAACGCTGTTCCTTTATCAAGATGATTTACTAGTATAACGCCTTTTAAATAATCTACATGCTTTTTAACAATGGCAAGTCCTAAACCGGAGCCTGAGCTGACCCTAGGATGAAACCGTTTAAACATGTGAAAGATCTCATCAGTATGTGCAACGGGTATACCTAATCCATTATCTTCAACAACAAGAGTAAAGGTATTCGCTTGCTCAGAAATATTAATTTTTACTATAGACTTGGCTTCTGCAGGGTCCCTGTATTTAATCGCGTTAGATATCAAATTCTCTAATATTTGTGTAATACGTATTCTATGGCCCACAGTGTCTGTAGATGCGTTGACAGTTTGTTCGAACTGTACGTCTTTATTTTCGTTAATTTCGGGAGAGCGGTCGCGTATGTCGTTAAGAATTGACAACCAATCTATTTGAGTGAGCTTATCATCACACTCAGTGTTACTCAGGGCTAAAATGCTCATGACCAAATCTTCAAGTTTCTTCATTTGTTTCTGAATTTTGGCTACATCGCTGGAGGCATTTTTTAGGTCGCCAGCTTGTATGTCTTGCAGAATAAACTCGCAAAGTCTTTTCGTTGATGACAATGGTCCTTTGAGATCATGAGACGCACGGTAAGCAAATTGCGCCAGCTCATCATTGGCTCGGGTTAAACTAAGGGTTCTTTGTTCGACTAAAGACTCAAGTTTCGAATTCACTTCAGTCATTAATAGCTCCTGAGTGAGCCTTTTTTTGGCTACTTCGAGTAAGGTTTTTAGCTCACCAGAAACTTTTTCTTGAATGTTCGTTTCTAAACGTTCAGCAGGGCTACCTGACTCCAACATAGCGATCGTACCTTTTATGGAGTTTGAGATATTGCGAGACATAAGCGTAATAAAAATAATATTGAATACTGAAATCGTAATAACCAAAGGGATCATAGTCCGCATCACGAAAGCGACTGTGTCAGTAATCGGTTTTTCAAACAAGGTCGAGTTCAATTTAAACGTTTGCGCACTAAACTTTAACTCGGAGATAAGAGCGGATTTACTCAGTTGTTCTTGTTCAAATTGGGTTAAAAGGGACAAGGCTTGGTTGGCATCGCGTATGTCTTTCTCGCATAAATCCACAGCATGGAGCGTACCTATTTGGCGCATGATAAATTTATTGAGTAGATTGACTTTCGCTAAACATTCAGTAGGTTGGTTGCGAACATTGATTATCAGCTCTCGTAGTGACACAGTATCGACCTGATCCGCATCACTTAACTCAGAAACAGCAACAAAGAATTCTGCACTGTATTTGAGATGTAATGAATTTAATTGATGAAATTTCGCACCTTTCGAAATCTCAAACATTGACCAAAGCGTTAAGCTTATCTCAAACATGGTCAGCACAACGATAATCATTAATTTACAAGATATTCTCACTGTATCTTTTCTCACTATAAGTTGTGATTTGTATTGCGGTTTTTACGCACTTTATAGGGTGTTCGACTATATTGGGGTAAAATTCCAATAAGCTAACCTTATCTCATTGATTTATAAGCCTATTTATCAATACCTTTTATAAATATCATTTAGAGTTCACTTAGCTTTTTCTTTCTGCCAGTAGCATGTCTTTCCCGAGCATCGCTCTCTATATAGCGATCAGTGGTTTGCATAGAGCCGTGACCAGCATCGTCTCGGACATGCTCCCTTGGCCTAACTTTAACATCTTCGGAGATAGCTGTGTGTCGGAGCCAATGCACCGTAGCAACCTTTAGTTTTTCTGCATCTTCCATCAAGCCATCATCTTTCATCCGCTGATAGGTAGTATCAAAACAAAGCTGCAACAAAGACCTAATTTGCCTTGTACTGGTCACAGGTCCTTTACCCAGTAATTTAGGAATAAGAGGGGATCTTTCTCCTACCAGTGGAAGCGGAGATAACTGCAAAAATGTACGGTATCTGCGTAAGGCATCTAGCATTTCATCAGAGACCGTAATTACCCGGCTTTTGTTTCCTTTACCAATGACATGAAACCACCAGTTTTTGTCATTATCGCGCCTAAAATCACCCGTCACGGGAACGGATCTTTCATCGGCGACCAACTCTGAAATTCGCGAATACATTCCCAATAAGCACTTTACGATAAACAGAGTTCGCTCGTGGGTTTCAGGCGCTTCGCTGGCCATCATTTCAACAGTTTCCACCACATAATCCCATTGCAAGTTACTGATGCGACGTACAGGTGTCAGATGTGGGTGATGACAAATAAAATCCGACATCGTACTGAACCACTATCATCATCAGCTTTACTACTCCTCCGAGCAAAACTGACATTATCGCCACAGCGAAAGCTGCCGTGATGTGTTGCGGATGAACATCAACTTTCCAGTTGTAGGCAATAGACATGACATTAACCACAAAAACGAATATGCCATTGACCAGGGTATAGTTACCCAATTTATCCGCTAAATGATTTAGCTTTTGTAGAGAATCATGAGATAACTGGTGTTTATTTCTAAAAATGTCCAGTAGTGAAAAACCTTTTACAGATACAGATAAAAAAACCAATACAAAAGGTGGAAGCATTGTCAGAAGCAGTATAGAAGGGAACGCCCAGTCAGAAAACAATGCCTGAGCATCGCCAAAATAAACACCTGTATAGACTGCTACCCATAGCGCTATCCAGCTTATAATCACATTCATTTTAATTCTCCACTACAGTTGCACAGCTATTGTGCATAACTTTATAAACAGGCAGCTGAACACGAGTAACAACACTACCATCATGAAACTCATAAAATAGACCATTGACAGTATTGTCGGTAAATTTGAATTCAAATATCCGTTCCATACTCCAACTCTTTAATTTACATTGCGTGTCAGAAATTGGTTGCAGCCCAAATAGAGGTTTCCCCAATAGAAATAGTTGCAGTTCACCGTTTTCCACTATTTTAATTTCACCCGTATAACTGGCATCTATGCCATCATCAGTTTCAAAAACACCTTTGAGTAGTGCAGCTGAACATCGAAACTTGCACTCAAACCTTTCCAGCGCATCACGAGTGATAGCAAGTGCAGATTTGTGAAACAGCACGTTGTTTAAATCCAATTCCTGAACAAAATAATCGGGAAACAAAGTAAGCAATTTATCAGTAACAAACACATCTAAAATGAGGTGAATTCTGCGTGTATCACCGTTATTAACCGCACTGTGTAACTTACTAAAATCACCGAACCAAAATTCACCGGCCCGCCATACGGACTCTTCGCCATCGATAATCATTTTGGCATCATCGTTGGTTAAGACTGGCACGTGTAATCGCACCTGACCAAACTGAAAACCGATAAAGGTATCGCAGTGAGTACCGATTTTTTCTCCGGGATTAATGGCTGAAATTCTTGCGGTTCTTATATCGTCACCAAAGAAGTCAAGAATAGACCGAATGTAAGGTGCACTTTTAATATAGTCATTATACAAGTACTCCTGAATACTTGGGCCGCCTGGGTCGGTGCGCTGCACGTCTCCACCCAAAGAACGAATGCTAAGCACATCCCAATCTCCTTCGTGGTAAACTATGGTTCAGTTATTGTAAACGCGCATTTATACTTTAGTTATTAAATCAAATGGGTTGGCTGCCTGCAGTAGAGGTTTTGCATACTTGAATTGGGAATGAAACAGCTGACTTTGGGCCGATCTAAGTGTGTATTAAGCTAACTGATCAAATTCGTAATAATTAACATTATTACGAATTGACAGTGCTTATGTGTACACGTATAGTGCCCTCTATGAAATTTCATCCTATTACTGATTCAGTTAAACACTTACCTAACCAATTATCCCTTTTGTTTAGTAATGAGTTTAAGCATATTTATCCATCGTTAGATGCTGACTTAGCACACCATAAGCTTATGGGCATAGATGCCCGTCACGATTTATCTTTGCTGCTTGGTTTTTTAACTCATGTACTAAGTGGCTCGTCAGGCACCCAAAATCGTTTTCGTAATGAGGCTGAGCGCTTTATGCTGTTTTGCTGGCACGAGCGCCAAAAGTCAGTATTAGCGGCTGATATTGAAGATTGCCGCGCCTACATTGATTGGATTTGGTCGCCTCCCAAAACCTTAATTGCCGACACCACAATTGCCAGTCGTTTTAAATCTAAGCCTAAAACAGCCACGCGCTTAGTTAACCCTAAGTGGCGCCCGTTTGTTATGCGCCAATCTAAAGCGAATCGAAAAATTCAGTCGCTAATTGACCCCGATGCACAATCATCGAGTCAGATTCAGCAAAAGTATCAACTGAATCAAAGTTCATTGCAAAACGCCTATGCATCGTTAAACGTGTTTATTAAACATCTAACCGACAACGAACACAGAGCCCGCAACCCATTGCCGCAGGTTAAAAAAAGCTGTAAATATTTACTCAAAGGAAAAATCTACCAGCCACCGCACACCCTAGATGATGACACTTGGCAGTTATTCATTCATACCTTAACTAAAGCGGCTGATGCTAATCAGTATTACGAGCGGCATAGATTTTTAGTGATGTCCCTAAAAGTGTTATTTTTGCGTATTTCTGAACTGGCTTATCGGGATTATTGTGTACCTGTATTTGGTCATTTTCGCCAAGATATTTCCGGTGAAGGCTGGGTATTAAGTGTGGTGGGTAAAGGTAAAAAAGAACGTTTAGTGACGGTACCAGATGGATTTGTTGATACGGTATTAATCCGCTACAGAGAAGCTTTAGGCTTATCTC
Organism: uncultured Paraglaciecola sp.; assembly: GCA_947498355.1. Lineage (GTDB taxonomy): Bacteria > Pseudomonadota > Gammaproteobacteria > Enterobacterales > Alteromonadaceae > Paraglaciecola. The sequence continues at coordinate 142,137 of CANMKA010000001.1, forward strand.
CCCTGCCCCAAATTGATGAAACCACGCCTATCATGCCATCGGCAAAAACCAGTGAGCCCTTGCACCAAGACAGCTTGAATAACATGGTAGAAGAAGCCTTTGATTTAGTTATAAAGCAACTCGTTAAGGACAACAAAGTGGCACAAGCCCGCTCGATTGCTGGAGCCTCGTCCCATTGGCTGCGTCATACTGGTGCGACTCAAGCTCTTGGCGAAATTAGCGAAACCATGCTCGCTGAAGAACTTGGTCATGCTAGCGTCAAAACTACAGTAGAAATCTATGTTGCCCCAGCGCACAGAGACAGGATCAGAACAGGAGTAACACGCAAGCTTTAATCTGTGTACTTAATCGAGCTTTGCCTGTGCCATTTTGTTGTACCATTAAAATATAAACGTAAAGTTTGGGCATTGAGAGTAAATTCGTTTTATATTTAGTGGTAAGAGTTTTACTTTGAGAGAGCTATGAAACGTGTAGTAGACAGTGCAGTCGTATCAATTTTGCTGTTTTTCCTAAACTATTTCTGCATGTTGCCATTAAGTGCTGCGCCTGTTCGTATCCTAACGTTACAAGAGCCCCCCGCTAGTTTTACGAATGAGAGGTATAAGGTTGATGGTTATATCACAGATATAGTTAATCAATTGCAGCAAAGAGTAGGACAACGAATAAACATAGAACTGGTTCCCGAAGCCAGAGCACAAGCTGAAGTTAAGCAGCACCCAAACATCATTATGTTTGGTATATCACGATTACCATTCAGAGAAGATGAATATCGGTGGGTAGGTAAAGTATTAGTCAAGCCTTGGGTGGCCTACTCACTTAAGTCGCGAAATCTATTTACAACAAATTTAGATGAGCTCGGGCAATTAGGCTCGGTTGGCGTTGTAAGAGGGGATATTCGGCAAACATGGCTTGAAAATTTAGGTTTGCAAAATCTTTCACTTGTTACTAATCATATTCAAAACATTCAAATGTTGATGAAAAGGCGTATCGATGCCTTGGTCTATGAGCCTGTAGGGTTGAAATTTGTGGCGGAAACTCATGGTTTTGATCTAACCTTGCTTCAAGCCTTATTTGTCGTAAATCACTCAGATGTCTGGATTGTGATGTCAAAGCAAACACCTGATGCAGTATTCACCCTGTGGCATGAAGCATTTAACGCTATGGCTGAAGATGGCAGCATTTTAAAAATCGCGTTGCAGTGGCAAGAAAAACTTATCCAAGACATGAATATCGAAACTCAGGTTATTGATGGGATCCTAAATTACCAATTGCCCAGCTCAATTTCGATTGGCCCTGTCTATCCCTAATTGCTGACAGGACGACTAACCTGCAAATTTTGAGACTACTAACTATTCCATAGATAAAGCTTAACCAAACATATCAAGTTGTTCGTTCTTTCTAGCTCTTACCAATTTTTCTATGGTCACTGCTCTGTTGTCAGATTGTGAATCCAGCCATGCGATTATGTCTGGCGGTAAACGCACACTTATACTCTGCTTTGGTTGAGGGGTTTTAGGTCGCCCTGCCCCTTGCCTTTGGCCACCGTGGGACGATTTGAGTTGTTTGTAGTTCATACGGGTATTAAGTTCCTTGGTTTTGATATGTGTGTAAGCAAATCTCTACATGAATTTTTTTGAATTTCGAATTCATTTTTCAAAAATTAGTGTAATACATATTTCAAGATGGATAAATTAACATGAAAATTAACAAGTTAGTAAAGCTATTTTAAAGTATTGAGAATAAAGTAGACTTATCTGGCTGCACAATAGACAAAGCTTTGAAGTTCAGGCAAAATCCGGCGAAATTTAGCACAATAAGTGTTTATCAAAGTACTCAATCTGAACTTTGGATAAGACGCAACATATTAGGTTTCCGAGCTCATCTACTGAACTAGGTTCTAGCGCGCAAGTCATTATTCAAAAATTCAGGTTACTTGGACGCTCTCCTCTGGGAATGAGTAAATAATCCGAGCAGGTATTTCATTTGACAATGAATTAGGACCTAACATGAAAAAAATCGTAATTGTTGGCGGCGGTGCCGGTGGATTAGAGTTGGTCAGCAGACTGAGTAAGTCTTTAGGAAAAAAAGGCCTTGCTAAGGTCACCTTGATTGATCGCAATGCTACCCATGTTTGGAAACCTTTACTGCATGAAGTAGCGGCTGGCGTCATTGATAAAAACTCGGATGGTGTTGATTATGCTATTCACGCTGCTCGTCTAAATTACAATTTTCAGCTTGGTAATATGAGTCACCTAGACCAAGTTAATAAAACCATTGCGTTAGATCCTATTTATGACGATGAAGGTGCAATCCTTTTACCCAAAAGGATCATTGACTATGACTACCTAGTCCTCGCTATTGGTAGCGTGAGTAATGATTTTGGTACGCCTGGTGTGAGCGATTATTCATACTTCTTAGACTCACTCAAGCAAGCAGAACGCTTCCATAAGGCGCTGCTAAACCAATTATTTATCCTGAATCAGTCTTCTGATGAGAGCCAGACCCTCAAGGTAGCGATTGTTGGTGGCGGTGCAACGGGCACTGAGCTGGCCGCGCAACTTCACCACGTCGCCAACTTAGCCAAATCCTATGGTATGCCAAGAATGTCATCTAAGCGTATTCATGTGTCGATTATAGAGGCTGGTGAACGCATTTTACCTGCGTTACCAGAGCGTATCGCTAATTCAGCTCGCGGAGCCTTACGTAAATTAGGGATCCAAGTTTTAGAGTCAACCCGTGTCTCGAAAGCCGAGAAGCACGGCTTTGTAACCAGTACAGATGAGGTAATCGAGGCGGATTTGTTAGTATGGGCTGCGGGTGTGAAGGCTCCTGATTTTATTCAAAATCTTGGCTTATTTGAAACCAACCGTGCTCAACAAGTCCTGGTTAATCAGTATCTGCAAAGTACAGTCGATGAGACTATCTATGTGCTAGGCGACTGTTGTGGATTCTTGCAAGAGAACGAAAAATGGGTGCCGCCTAGAGCACAATCAGCGCATCAAATGGCTACTATAGTCGGTACAAACTTGATTAATACGTTTAAATCAAAGCCCCTAAAGACGTTTAAATACACGGATTATGGTTCATTGGTACATTTGAGCAAATACAGTACTGTGGGCTCATTAATGGGAAGTTTATCTAATAGCAGTATGTTTATTGAAGGCAGACTTGCGCGTTTAGTGTATGTGTCTTTGTATAATATGCACCAGTTTGCCGTGCATGGATGGTTCAAAGGCTTTTTAGTACTGCTCAGCCGCAGAGTGAGTAACTTGGTAGGCACGCGTTTTAAGCTTCATTAATTGTTAGGGACAAAAGTGGGATGTTTATACGTTAAAGACGTTTTGAACTGTCCACATTAGCCCATACAAAATGGGCTGATGAAGTAAATAAATCGACATTGGATAATGCCCCACTTTAGCAAATATTTGAGTTAACCTGGTGTTTGGTATCTGTATCCCAAACCATTTGTGGTGCATCAAGAATATGCCAAGCAAAACCAAAGCGAACCAAGGAAAAAACCTTACTAAATCAACAGACCTAGGTGGGATCCCCAAATTCAAGCGGCTCCACTCCCATAACCAATGAAAGTGTAACCAACCTAACGCCCATCCTACTAAAATCACGACAGCAACCACAGCACTAAGATTGGGCCTCCTGACAAAGCCTATTGAGAAAACAAACGCCACGGCTATAAAATGGATAATACCAAAATAAATCCATGCATTCGGATGAATGAAATAGGTTACTAAACTAAGTAAACTCGCTACTAAGGCTAAACGAAGAAACCCTTTGACCCACTTTTTTACATGAAAACTTTGGTAATAACTCAGATAAAAGCTCATACCCACGGCTAACAAAAAGCCAGAGACAATTATCGCTCTGAATATCTTCCATTCTAGATCTTTACCTGTGTTGTAGTCTGCCCAGCCAAATACGGTTAAATCATAGCCAAAGTGAAAAATCACCATTAGCACGATAGATAAACCTCGCAGGACATCAACGTCAAAATTGCGCGTCAATTTATTGGTCATTGGTCTTTTCGTGATCTTTGAGCCATTCGTTTAGCAGTTTAATTTGCCCACATTTATAGGCTGCATAGGTTATGCGTAACGAATTAGTTAAGATTTCACTGTCGGTCCAGTTAGTCTTTTTTGCTATTTCTTCATAACAGGCCATAGCTTCGGGCGTGACGTATCCCCTCACCTGCTTTTTCCCTTTTAGTTTTTGTCGTTCGCGAAATCGCGCTTGCTTTTCAGCATTGGCATTTCGTTTTGGTGAATCATTATTGGCCAAAACCGCCCCTTAGATAAAATAATTGAAAATAAATCACTGTTCAGAGTTGTTTAGCGTACAAGTGTTCGCTAAATTACCCACCCTAAGATTAGCAATTCAAGTATATAGAATGACAATTCAACAAAATAGCTTTAACAAAGACGAACTTTTAGCCTGTAGCCGTGGGGAGCTTTTTGGTCCTGGTAACAGTCAACTTCCTGCCCCCAATATGTTAATGATGGACCGCGTTGCTGAAATCTATGAAACAGGTGGAGAGCACGATAAAGGATACATAGTAGCTGAGTTGGATATCTCTGAAGATCTTTGGTTTTTCGACTGTCACTTCCCAGGTGATCCTGTCATGCCTGGTTGCTTAGGGCTCGATGCAATGTGGCAGCTAGTCGGATTTTTCTTAGGTTGGTGTGGTGGCCCAGGTAAAGGTAGAGCTCTGGGTGTAGGCGAAGTTAAATTTACTGGACAAATCTTACCTACTGCAAAGAAGGTAACCTATAGAATAGATATGAAACGCGTGATAAAACGTAAACTATATATGGGGCTCGGGGATGGAACTGTGTCAGTAGACGGTCGAGTTATCTATCAAGCAAAAGATTTAAAAGTTGGTTTGTTTCAAGATACCAGTAAGTTTTAATCTAGCGTTAGTATTTAAGCCCCATAAATTGGGGCTTTTTCATGTCAGTTGACTTGCGCTTTACTTGCTAAAGCCTAGGTTTCGGTCGTCTATAGCCTCTCTCCAACCTCCTAACCATTCTGATCTTGCGCCTGACGCTTGAAACGGACAATTGTCTTTGGATCGTCCTATCATACCCGCTTGATAACCTTTAGAGTGTGCTCGTGATAACTTGTCTCTCTTTTGTCTTTTCAATGTAAGTATCCTCTGTGAACAATTTCGATTGTGGATAATCCCCACACAATAGGAATAGAGGATCTGAACAAAAGCTTCAACTATAAAACTTGACCTAGTCATTTGACTTTTTTTAACTGCTTGAAAAGCGTATTTTTTTACTGTTAAACCAAATTGTCATAAAAAAGGAAGAATTTAATAAAATTGAAATAATACCAGTCTGTATAAATAAGTGGTCACTCAGAATGTATCCAGTGGTTTTTTATTAAGGCGTCGCTGTGCAGGAATGGTTCCATGTCGGTTACCGATTCCCTTTCAAATAGCGACAACGCAAAGAAAAGGCCGCTGGGGCATTCCTTTCAGGCGGGTTTTAAAAGGGCTTATACGGCGTTATATGAACTCGAAAGGGCACCACCATTCCTTCATTCATGGGCCTTGTCTAAGCCCTTTTAAACTCCCGCTGAGTGGTCAGTTATTTATACAGATTGGTATAATACAAAAAGGTAAAATTTTAACGCAAAAAAAAAGCCTGTAATTACAGGCTTTTACTAAACATAATAACGATTAGCGCTTATTATTCGCTTCTATCTTTTTGATCATATTATTTGAGTGCTTTAACTTGCATCTTGCGCCTAACTCTCAAACCCACAAAAGGAATTAGACCAAGGACAAGCCATAGGGCACTCGCACCTTGACGCTCTCGTATTACATCATCAGCAGGTAAATCACATATCTCGGGTGTGCCTCCTGCTATAGGCGTTAGCTTAACACCTATCACTTGCTCAGTAAGTATTTGCTGCCCTTCACTGTCTAAGACTATTTCACCTCTAGCATCGCGTAATGGCGCAGACACAACCGCTGTAGCAGCTATCTGGCCTTGATCGTTAATATCATTTGCTTCAACTATGTTATAGGGCGAATCACAAGATACTAAGTTATTGACATTGGTAAAGGTACCTTGATTATGGTCATACAAGAAACCAGCAGTACGTCTATTCGTCTGACTCGCTTCAATTTCACCAAAACCGACTATCTGATTAAGATTGTTCATGGCAGTCGGAGTAGTCGCAGAGCCATTAAAAAATCCATCAGGAGACACTAAACTTGCGTCATTAATATCATATACAAACAATTTGTTACGAATCGCGCCATTGATTGATTCGGGCCTAAAACCTACCGCGATATTATTATCGTTAACGTCTACCGCAGTACTTAATACCCGAGTAAATCTGGCAATATCTTCACTGATCTCTGGCGTCATATTGATCACTTGATCGCCGTCGAATAGCGTAGCGTAGGAGACGGGTATACGTGTACCGCTATCAAATTCAAAAAAGTCGGCTGATTGGCCAACTATCATTCCCAAATTATTTATAGCGACTGCTGAGGTATTGTAAATGGTATCGTCACCTACTTCTGGCTCAAACAGTAGGCCTAGTTGGCGCGTTTCGGTCACAGCCCCTGAATCATCTAATTGCCATACCAAACCGCGAGTGGTTGAGTGAATACCACTTGAAGCGGTATATACATCAGTAAGTGAATTAATACAGGCAGATTCAGGGATTGTGTCTATTTGCGAACATTGCTCAAGACCAAATTCTAATTCAACGCCAACGGTAGACGTCTCATCAAACGACACAGTACCAGAACCCACAACTTGGTTTAGGCTGTTCATATCCCTTGCTTCACTTAAGCCACCAAAATTAGTATCTATGGGGGCTAATTCAGTGATCAGGCCACTAATATTGACAAAGCCGCGGTTAGCAAATGTATTAACCACAAAGTCTGTTGTTAATTCTGTATCTGTACCTTGCCCTGTAGTATGAGATTCAGTGATAAACGAGCTTTGGCTACGTCCTAGTACTTCACCGTTTGGTCCAACACCTTGTAACAATGTTTGATTGCTCAAAAAAGTAATACCGTTGTCATTTTGCTCAGCGAACCCTGCTTGTAAGGTGACATTTGCATCGTTAACTGAATATCCCGTTATATTCGCAAACTGTTGGTTTAACTGGTCGCCGATATTGGCCGTAACAAAATTACCAAAATCGTCTCTAATTGTTCCAGTCGAGTTAAAGAAATTGATGAAATTGGCTACGCTGACATTATTTGTTCTTAAACCTATAATAGCGCGAATTAAGGTGTAATCAGCGCTATTGAAATCACCTAATTCTGCGGCATCAGGATCAGTCAAGAGTTCACGTATTGTAGGTAATTCAACTGGAGGTGTAGCATTGGGATCGGCTACAAATACCTGCCCAGTGATGGGGTTGCTCGTTACCTGAGTGTCAAAATTAATTAACTCTAGATCAATAGGTGAGTTATAAATTGAACTGACATTAGCAGCAACCGTGCCCGATTCACTTATTCCAACGGCAAAACTACTTACGCCTTTATCTGCCAAAGGTAATGCTTCAACGGTATATTGAGCACTGTTTGCCTGTGATGCTGCGAATAATGCTAAGGCTAGACTTACAGCCAGTTTACTTTTAATCATTTATCATCCTGCTTAATCATTTATTACTAGTCGAGCATACTCTCGATTTCATCCCATCTATCATAAGATTGGCTTAGGGTTTCTTCTGCTTGAGCCAACTCGTTTAGTAGAGGCTCAGTTTTATCGCTAGGTTGAGAGAAAAACTCTGGCGTATTAACTTGTTGTTGCAGTGCCTCAATCTGCTGCTCTAAGGCTTCAATTTTTTTCGGTAACGATTCTAATTCATGTTTATCTTTAAACGATAACTTTTTCCCATTATTTTTCTCGGGCTTAGCTTTCGGACTCTGAGCAACGGCTTTAGTTTCCTTTTGCTGCGCTTTTTGTTCTGATTGCATCTTGTACCAAGCGTATATATCGCTACAGCCACCCACAAATTCTTTAATTACCCCTTGCCCTTCAAAATACAAACTACTGGTCACCACATTGTCGACAAATTCCCTATCATGGCTAACCAAAATAACTGTGCCTGGGTATTGGGTAATAGTATCTTCAAGTAGTTCTAGGGTTTCTACATCTAAATCATTGGTGGGCTCATCCAGAATTAAAATATTACTAGGCTTGAGCATTAGCCTAGCCAATAAAAGTCGATTTTTTTCACCGCCCGACAAAGACTTAACTGGAGAGTTAACCCGCTCAGGTGTAAACAAGTAATCTTGCAGGTAGCTCATGACGTGGCGAGTACGCCCGTTTACAGTTACTTCACGCTTACCATCGGCGATTGTATCTATAACGCGCATTTCGCCATTGAGCTGGTCGCGATGCTGGTCAAAATAAGCCACTTCAAGATTTGCCCCTGAACGAACAGAGCCTGACGTTGGAGTAAGCTTTTCTAGAAGTAACTTAATCAAGGTACTTTTACCACAACCGTTAGCGCCAACGAGACCGAGCTTTTCACCGCGCATAATAGTGGTTGTTAAAGATTTAACTATGCATTTATCTTCGATGACGTAGTGTAATTCATCTGTTTCGAAGATGATTTTACCTGAGTGATTGGCTTCACTTACTGTCACTTTAGAGCGCCCTAGCTTGTTAACACGCTGGGCACGTTCGGCACGCAATGCTTTTAGGGCTCTAACTCTGCCTTCGTTTCTGGTACGTCTGGCTTTTATGCCTTGGCGTATCCAGGTTTCTTCTTGACTTAACTTTTTATCAAACAGAGCGTTCTGGTTTTCCTCTACTTCTAAATCATGTTTTTTCTGATCTAAATACGCCTGATAATTGCCCGGGTAACTGACTAAACTGCCTCTATCGAGATCAATGATACGAGTGGCGACGTTGCGAATAAAAGCACGATCATGACTAACAAAAACCACGGCGCCCTCGTAGCCACTTACTGCAGACTCTAACCATTTAATCATGTCTATGTCTAAGTGGTTAGTTGGTTCGTCGAGTAACAAAATATCAGGGTCGCTCGCCATTGAGCGGGCTAAAGCAGCTTTACGTCGCCAGCCCCCAGACAAATTACTCAGCTGTTGCTGCGGATCAAGCTGCAATTTGGTTAATACTTGCTGAATACGCTGCTCGAACTGCCAACCATTGCTGTGGTCAATTTTATGTTGAAGCTGCTCAAGTTTAGACAAATTGGCGTCTGATGGGTCTTGAGCAACCAAGTCTGCTTGATGAAAGTAGTCTTTTAAGTATTGCCCTACTTCGGCCAACCCTTCTGCAACATAATCGAATAAACTGCTGTCGACACTCGAGGGAGGATCTTGGGGCAAGCGTGCAATTTTAACGTCATTGTTAACGATGCGCTGACCATCATCTAGTTTAACGTCACCTTCTATTACTTTTAATAAGGTTGATTTACCACTGCCGTTTCGGCCAACTAAGCATAAACGTTCACCTGGGTGTATATTGAGCTCGATGCCGTTAAGTAATGGCGGGTGTCCCAGAATAATGCTGGCATTTCTAAGTTGTAATAAACTCACACTAAAAACTCTTGTAGTTGTTGTTGGTCAAATGGCCAACCTAATTCTTTATTGTCAGTGCGTACCAAAACTGGAATTCTTGCACCATACAAATGGTACAAATTAGTTGATGAACGCACGTCTACTTTGGTTACCTGTAATTCGCTGACATCTAAACGTTGAATCAAGGCTTCAGCTTGGTCGCATAAACAGCAATCTTTGCCAGAATATAAGATCAATTTCATTTTTTTATCAAAGACCAGCAATGGTGAATTTTAGGATTACGTTTAAAATCTTCTGGTAAGGTTTGTTTAGAAAGGGATGTCACAGTTAAGCCGAGGTTTTCGATGGCGTTTTGATCTAAGTTAAACTGTCTGAGGTTATTAGAAAAAATGATTTCTCCCTCCTCTCGCAAACAGGCCAATGCATCACGAATTAAGTTAACATGATCACGTTGAACGTCCCAAGTGCCATCCATACGCTTAGAGTTAGAAAACGACGGCGGGTCGATAAAAATCAAATCATACTTAGCATTATGCTGTTTTAACCATGTCAAACAGTCTGCTTGAATGAATTCATATGCCCCAGCCAAGTTATTAACGTTAAAATTCTCTTTTGCCCAATCAATGTAGGTATTTGACATATCAACGGTAGTAACAGAGCGAGCTTTTCCAAGCGCAGCATGCACAGATACACTGCCTGTGTAGGCAAACAAATTGAGTACATCTTTGTCTTTGGATTTTTGTTGAACGAATTGCCGAGTAATTCGGTGATCTAGAAATAGTCCAGTATCAAGGTAATCGTATAAATTAACTAAAAATTTAGCGCCATTTTCAAAGACTTCTATTTTTTCTTGGCGCTTGGCAACGCGCTGATACTGATTTTTACCCTTTTGTTGTTCTCTAACTTTCAAAATAATTTTGTCAGGGTCAATACCTGTTACCTGTACCAAAGAGTTCATCACATCTTGGATACGTCTTTTGGCCTTGTGCTCAGGGATGTCTTTTGGTGCTGCGTATTCCTGAACCACCAAATGCCCAGCATAATGATCTATAGCAACGTTGTATTCGGGCAAATCGGCATCGTACATTCTAAAACAGTTGGTATTTTGCGATTTTAGCCATTTTTTTGTTTTAATTTGATTTTTCTTAAAGCGATTAATAAAGTCGTTTTCTAACGGCTTAATTTCGCGAATTTGACAATTACGCTCATCAAGAATGTAGTTAACTAATTGGCATTCTAACTTTCCATTCATCAATTTGTAGTCTTTATGAGCCGATAACTTGAGTTCTTTTAATAAACTGCGTTCGGAGCACAACAGCGATACTCGCCAATCTTTAAACTGTTGCTTAAGATGCCCCCCCCACCCTTGAAACACAGGCAGTAATTGTTTGATTTCACTAAGCCGCTCTCCATAGGGAGGGTTAGACACTATATAACCAGGCGTCAAATCATCCATCTTAGCTTTGGTTGCATCTTGTAAAACCAATTCGACATGATTTTCGACACCTGCAGTGCGGATATTTTGTTGCGCCACTCTGATCATATTGGGGTCGATATCACTGGCAATAATCTTGCAAGTGACTTGATTAGACGCATTTTCTTCATGTGTTAGTCTGTGTTGCTCAGCATCTGCCTGTAACTCAGACCATGTATCAGCTTGGTGTTGTTTCCATGCATCGAACCCCCACTTATCACGTTTTAGGCCTGGTGCGATATTTAGCGCAATCATAGCCGCTTCTATGGCAATGGTTGCAGCGCCACACATTGGGTCAAAAAGTGGTTTAGTCTTATCTTTGGTCCAACCGCTACGTATTAACATAGCGCAGGCCAAGTGTTCTTTGACGGGTGCAGGCCCTGCTTGTAAACGGTAATGCCGCTGATGGAGACTTTGTCCAGATAAATCTATGTAAATACCCAGTACGCTTCGCCACATGCGTGCTTGGATTTTAATGTCGGGAGAAAGCTTACTTACAGAAGGACGTTCGTCGAAAAAAGTAGAAAACTGGTCAACAATGGCATCCTTTACTTTTAAACCACCAAATTGTGTATTGTTTATACTTCTATTCGTGCCGGTAAAATCAACCATAAAAGTATCGTTTACACTGAACTGACTCGGCCAATTCACTTGATCGGTAATCTTGTAAACATCATCAGCCTCGTTTACTTCACCTTCCGCGAGCTTGACCATAACGCGATTGGCCAGACGAGACCATAGACAGACTCGATAAGCATCTTCTAGCTCACCACTAAACAGCACCTGTCCAGGTTTACTCTTGGGAGCAAGGTTAGGACAAAGCTGACTGATTTCTTCTAACAAAAGGCCATCTAGCCCCTTAGAGGTGGTAACTAAAAACTCAAACATGTAATGCTATTCTCGCGACTAAAAACGGCCAAGATTATACGGTAAACAAACAGTTTAAGCATGTAATAAAAGTATCTGGGGAGAAATGACGATTCTAATTGAAAAGGTTGTGAAGCCTTATTGACTGTTTTTTGCTCGAAATAAAAACTATTTCACCGATTTTCACCATCAAGAGCGTGACCTAGAAGGTAAGGGTGTGACTTAGCAGGTAAGAGTTTACCCATTCGGACGAAAAGCTTAACTATATTTCGGTTTGCTTAGGTGCGTTAAGGTGAAAAATTGGAGGGATGCTGCTAAGCGCTGAGACGACAGCTTTGTTCGGGTATAAAAGGACATAGCCGATTACTAGCAAGTTTGAGTAAGTCGAACTGCACCAAAGATTTATCCTCATTAAGTAAAAATGATTCAGATAATAAGATACAGGTCGCCATTACTCCGTGATCTTCTAATAACAACACCATACCTTGATTTAGCGCGTTTTCGATTAGGCCTAAACCATGAAACAGTCCAATATTGTCTGCTTGATTATAGAACCAACTTTTTGGCCCAATAGGTTTATGAAAACCCATTGCCGCAGTTGCGTTTACCATAATTGCAATGAGTTGTTCAGTTGCCAGAGCCAAGCCTGCTAATTCAAGTTGGTTTTGTATTGATAAGTAAAACTCAGTGTCTTGCAGACTAAAGCTCTGTCGATCCGTCGGAAGGTTGATTAAATGCTTTAAAGGATAATGGCATTTAAAACGGCAATCTTTATCTATTTGTAAATAAAGGCTGCCGTTCTCATACATCCAATACCAATCAATTTGAGGTTGAAGCATTAGGTTATCCGTTATTACTTTAATACTTAAACGCTATCACCAAACACGTAACGAATCGACAATTTAACGCAGATTGATTTGCTATAAATTAGCCCGATCATTGAAGGATCGTTATAAAGACTCGACGATCTCCTTGATCAATTTTGGGCCTTGATAGATCAAAGAGGAATAGATCTGGATCAGCGAGGATCCTGCACTGATCCGTTCTTTCGCTGATGATCCGGAGTGAATACCCCCTACGCCTATAACAGGCATTCTGCCTGCAATGTGATCGCATAACTTAGCCGTTACATATTGGCTTTTAGCTTGTAAAACCGCGCCGCTCAGGCCCCCTGCTTCATTGCAAAACGGTAGATCTTTTACTTGATCTCTATCAAGAGTAGTGTTGGTTGCTATCACGCCATCGATCTTTGCATCGATCAATGCATCTGCCATATTTACAATTTCTCCATCGGAAAGATCAGGCGCGATCTTGACCAGAATTGGGACATACTTTTTATGGATCGTTTGTAATTCTAATTGGGCTTTTTTTAAGCCTTGCAAAAGAGAATTCAAGGCATCACCGTGTTGTAAGTTTCTTAGACCAGGTGTGTTCGGAGAAGATATATTAACGGTCACATAGCTGGCATGCTCATATACTTTACGCAAACAAATTAGGTAATCATCGAGGGCCTGCTCTTCTGGTGTATTTTTATTTTTCCCTATGTTAATCCCCAAAACGCCTTGGTATTTTGATTGTTTAACGTTCTCAACTAGGTTATCTACTCCCTTATTATTAAAACCCATACGATTAATGATGGCTTGTTTTTCGGGTAATCGAAACATTCTGGGTTTGTCGTTACCAGCTTGAGGCTTAGGCGTGACTGTCCCTATTTCAATAAAACCAAATCCCATTGCAGCAAATGCGTCAATGCATTCACCATTTTTGTCGAGTCCTGCAGCTAACCCCACAGGATTTTTAAATGTAATGCCAAATACTGTGACAGGCTTATCAGCAATATTTTGTTTGTAGATAGAATTTAAAACGTTATGTTGACTACGACGTAGCCAATTTAAACTGAAATCGTGGCTCCACTCTGGATCTTGAGTGAAAAGAAATTTTTGAATGACCGAATACATGTGTGTGTCTCTTGCGCAAAAAAAAGCCCCGGTAGAGTCCAGGGCTTAGGTTATTATTTCGAATATTGCTTAACTACTGGCATTGATACTCAGTAGCATTAACTCTCGTAACGCTACTGAGAATTTCGCAAATTCATGGGTATTGCTGGTTTTGAACTCTGCCATCATATGATACCAGCGATCGAGAAGAGTTTGATTATTGTCCATCCAATTTTTTAGAATAAGTTCTGCATCTTGCTCGCCGTTAGCACTCTCAAGTAACACTGAGGTAATGCTGCGTTGCTGCCAATCCAGTTCTTCACGACATGACGAACGAGCTAACGCTTGCCAATGATTTACTACAGGTTGCTTATCAATCTGAGACAAAAACCAGTGCAGTTCTAGTGTAAAACCCACTTTAAAGTACAAGTTTGAGACCAATTCAACATCATATTTTTGCTGTTCGGACAATTGTGTAATGTCCATACAAGGGAACATATTGCTGGTGGCGGCAACTCTAAACGCAATGTCTTGAGGTACACCTTGAGATGTGAGCTGCTCTACAGCTTCTTTTAATTCGGTTTGTTCTTGTTCTACCAAATACGCATTGATATTTTCACTTAAATCTAAATAAGTGTGTTTATATAGGTCAATAGATCCTTGGATATCTTGGCCTTTGCATCCATGGCGTAAATACCAACGTGAAGCCCGGCGTAAGGTACGCCGAATTTTATCTAGCATAGTAAGCTGGATATGGCTTGGTACTTTATTATCGAGACTTTCTATTTCATTCCAAAGCGATTCGGAATCGAAAATACCAGATACCACAGAGTAACTATTCGCAATTTCATCTACTCCCGCACCTGTTTCCTCTTGTATCCGGTATACATAATTCATCCCCATGACGTTAAGCATATTGTTAGTCAGTTTAGTGGCGATAATCTCACTTCTTAAGGGGTGTAATTGCATTTGCTTAGCAAACTTTTTGCGAAGGCGTTTTGGAAATGCATCAATCAACAATTTACCATGATAAGGATTGTCTGTGATGGCGGGAACATTAAGTTTTTCCTTCATGTCCATTTTACCGTAAGCCAACAATACAGATAACTCGGGTCGAGTCAGCCCTTTGGATTTAACCAAACGCTCAGAAATTTCGTCGTCCGATGGAATAAACTCAAGCTCTCGATTCAGATTTCCTTCTTTTTCTAAGCCATGGATAAACCTAAGTTGTTCTTTTAATTGGCTGACACCCGCTAGCTCTGTGACTGATAAAGATTCAGTTTGTTTGTAACAATCCTCAATCACCAGCTCACCTACTTCGTCTGTCATGGCGTACAATAGTTCGTTACGCTGTTTTACGGTAAGCTCGCCACAACTCACTAAAGAGTTAAGTAATATTTTGATGTTTACTTCATTATCTGAGCAATCAACTCCGCCCACGTTGTCCACAAAATCTGTATTGACGCGGCCGCCATGGGTAGCAAATTCAATTCTTCCCAATTGAGTCGCCCCTAAATTACCGCCCTCACCAATAATTTTCGCTTTAACCTGGTTACCGTTTACCCGCACATCATCGTTTGCTCGGTCCCCTACTTCTGCATGAGACTCTTTACTACCCTTAACATAAGTGCCTATTCCACCGTTCCAAATTAGGTCAACTGGCATCTGTAACACTTGATGAATAAGCGCATTAGGGGTCATTTCAGCTTGGCTGGTATTTAGCCATTTCTGCATTTCTTTGCTTAGCTTTATAGATTTACTACGTCGACTGAATATTGCTCCGCCTTTTGACAACAATGATGAATCATAGTCTTCCCAGCTCAAGCTTGGGTCTTCAAACAGGCGTTTACGCTCTTTATAACTCGACTCAATGTCTGGATTGGGGTCAAAAAATATGTGTAAATGGTTAAATGCGCACACCAACTGAGTATGTTGCGAAAGTAACATACCATTACCAAATACATCCCCCGCCATGTCACCAATGGCAACACACGTAAAATTGGTCGTTTGGCAATCTACGCCCATTTCTCTAAAATGCCGTTTAACTGATTCCCATGCGCCTTTTGCAGTGATGCCCATCTTTTTATGGTCGTAGCCAATGCTGCCACCTGAGGCAAACGCGTCTCCCAACCAAAAATTGAATTCTTCGGCTATACCATTAGCAATATCAGAAAAGGTTGCCGTCCCTTTATCCGCTGCCACCACTAAATAGGCATCGTCGTCATCTAACCTTACAACATTATCTGGATGTACAATCTTTCCATCCACTATGTTGTCGGTAATATCTAACAAGCTTCGGATGAAAATTTTGTAACATTCTTTGCCTTCTGCTAAAAATGCGTCTCTTCCTTGAACTTGGTGAATATTTTTACAAACAAACCCACCCTTTGCCCCTACAGGGACAATCACAGTGTTTTTTACTTGTTGCGCCTTAACCAAACCTAACACTTCGGTTCGAAAATCTTCTTGTCTGTCTGACCAGCGTAAGCCTCCCCTTGCAACTTTGCCCCCGCGTAAATGCACCCCTTCGATACGAGGTGAATAAACAAAGATTTCGAACTTGGGCCTAGGTAAAGGCATATCAGGGATAAGCTCAGGTAATAACTTAAACGAGACATAAGACTTCTCGCAGCCGTTATCATCGGGTTGAAAAAAGTTGGTTCTTAAGGTTGCTTGAATCAAATCTAAATAACGTCGAATAATTCTATCGTCGTCTAGGTTCGAAACCTTATCTAGCTGGGTTTTTATCGTTTCTAATAGAGCCTGTTGTCTATTTGAGTTTTGTTCAATCTTTGGATCAAACTTCTCGTTAAACAACTCTACTAGGTTAACCGCAATCTCTGGATAGTGAGACAAGGTATTGGCAATGTAATCTCGACTAAACGAACTACCAATTTGTCGCATATATTTAGCATAAGCACGCAGAATAGTCACCGAACGACCAGTTAATCCGCCACCCAGCACCATGCGATTAAATGGGTCATCTTCTAAGGCATTACTCCATACCTGCGAAAAGGCTTGCTGAAATAACTGCTGAGCTTGGCCCATGTCCATATCGTTACTGGTGTTATGTAACATAGAAAAATCCATGATCCAGTTTACTTGACCGTCGCTAGTAGCGACTTTATAGGGACTCTCGTCAATGACTCGCAAGCCGAAGTTTTCTAGCATAGGCAAAACGGCAGATAAGTGAATCGGCTCGTTTGAATGAAATAATTTAAGTTTTACCGCTTTGCTGTCTGGCCCTTCTTCTTGGGGGCGATAGAACAGCATATCGAGGCCATTTTTCCCCCCTAGTTTCTCTAACTTTTCGATATCAACTAATGCAGCCGTTGGTAGATTGCATTCTTTGTAGCTACTTGAGAATGCATTGAGGTATTTTTTTTCGAGCTTTTTGCCTTTGGCTTCGCCGTGGTTGTCTTTAATGGCTGCTTGTAATTGGTCTTCCCAACTTTTACTCAACTCTATGATGTTACGTTCAATTTCCTTCACATTGAATTCCAAATTGTTATTTTTAACCCAAGCTATGTAGTGTGTTCTGGCATACACAGATTCAGAAAAGTAAGTCGTAAATTCCACTTCTTTATCACTTGAAAAAGCGCGCTTTAACAATGCTTGAGTGTCTGAGCGCAATTTTGTGTTGTAGCGTTCTCTTGGCACATATACTAAACATGAAATATAGCGACCAAAAATGTCTTTGCGCACAAACAGTTTAGAAATCCCTCGCTCTTGCATCTGAAAAATGCCCAAGATAATTTTGGCTAGCTCTGTAACGCTGCCTTGTAGCAATTCATCTCTTGGATAGGTTTCAATAATATTTAAAAAGGCTTTGTGTCCGTGGGAGCCAGGAAGAAATCCAGATAGCTCAGAAATCGCTTTAATTTTTTGCTCTAACACAGGTATTTGCGTAGCACTGCTGTTATAGAAGGATGCCGAATAAAGGCCGATAAATCTGTCTTCGCCGACTACCTTACCCTGCTTATCAAATCGCTTTATCCCCACATAATCCATATAAGCGGGGCGATGCACCCTAGAACGAGAACTAGTTTTGGTTAGCATTAATGGGTTTGCACTAAGGGCCTCTTCTCTTGCCGTAGTGGGAATATTCGACAACACCCTCTCTCTATCGGTAATCGAGTTTTTCATTAATCCTAAACTCGACTCATTATCGGCTACCCAGCGGTAGTCGCCTTCAATGCCGGTTGCACTGTATTCTCTGTATCCCATTAGAGTAAAATTATGATCACCTAACCAAGTTAAAAACTTTTCAGCTTCTCCTTGGTTTTCTTTCGATGTTGGACACGAAGCGCTTTTCAACTCATCAATTTTTGCTTTAAGCTTTTCAGTCATAGGCTTCCAATCCCCTACGACAAGCGACACTTCATTAACCACAGACAACAACTCTTGGGCGATGGCATCCAGTGAATCTTTGGTAACTTGGCGGTCAACTTCCAATAAAAATACGGCTTCTTTGAAACTAGATTTACTGTCGCTAGGCTCAACAAACTTTTGCAAGTGACAGGTTTTATTGCGAGATACCCGCATTGGACTGTGCAGTAAAAGGTGTGCGGTAATTCCCATTCTATTCAATGCCATGCGCACTGAATCCACGAGAAATGGCATATCGCCCACTATGATTTCGACTATAGTATGAGTGGATTTCCAGCCATGTTGACTGATTTCTGGATTAAACACGCGAATGAAAGGCTGATCGGCTGAGTAATCAATAAATTCATTCCAAAGGCTAAGGGTTGCGCCGTATAAATCGCTAGCATTTCGGTTGTCTAGATCGTCACTCGACATATTGCTAAATAAGCGATTTGAAAAATCTTGTACCTGCTCAACCTGATCGGCATTAACCTTTTTGCCAATTAACTTGTACACGTTTTCTAGTAAAACTGAATGTTGATTATTAGAAACCACCATGTATCCACCTATTTTGAAGTCACCTTGAACATTAGTCGTAAAAGTTGCGCCCTGTAGAACGATTCTTTTGCACATTCAAGATTAGCCAAAATACTGAGATATATACAGTTTTTTGTGAAAAATATGTAAAACGAGTCATAAGTTATCCTTTTACTCATGACGACCAAAACACCTAATTGGCCTACTTAGTTGACCTTCACAAATTCCTTGATTTTATTATTGTCGCCAACAGTTAATCTAAATCGACCATGTAACCCGGTAGGGCCGACAAAAGGACGCAAGTTCAAAACAGGCAACTGTACCCGCTTACCATTGTCATCTGTCATTACCACAGTATTGAATCCAGGCTCATAAAATCGTTCGCAGTAATCATATTTTACTGACAAGCTAAAATAGAAAGTTTGCATACTCACACTCAAACAATAATAGATTAAACAAAATTAAGGCTAGGAATTGGCATCCCCAACCTTAAACAATGTAACTAATTCGACTGCTGGATGGCAGAGATACTAAGCTCACAACGGGTGTTAGCTAACACTTTATCCAGCGTTTAATTTAACCTAGCTTAAGCTTTTGCTGATTTTTTCGTATAAATCTTTGCTTAGACCTTTAGTATCACCAATTCTGGCTAATTGATTTTGCATCAAAGTTTGCCTATTTGAATCGACCTTTTGCCACTGAATCAAAGGGGTAATGATGCGAGCGGCGACTTGTGGGTTAATGTCGTTAAGCTTTACTATCTGATCGGCAACAAATTTGTATCCACTACCGTCTTGATTATGGAACCCTTCAACATTATAAAACGCAAAGCTTCCCACAACCGCTCGAACTCTATTTGGGTTGCTAAACGTAAATTGTCCGTGTTCCATCAGCATAGCTAATCTGGGCAAAATATCGGGACGAGATGTATTGGCATGTAGAGCAAACCATTTGTCTAATACCAATACGTCATGTCGCCATTTTTCTTCAAAATGCTGCATTAAACCATCAAAGGTGTCGAGTCCACCGGCTTGTGCGGCAATCAATGCGCCGAGGGAATCAGTCATGTTATCGGCATGAGTAAAGTGCTGTTCAATTAAGGCACTGTGCTTAACATGTTGCCCAGCTGCGAGGTTTTTTAACGCCAAGTTACGTAACCTACGCTGCTTAACCTGCTCAATACTATATTCATACGGGGCAATATCAATGGACTCGTACGCACTTAACCAGGTATTCGAATATTCACTCGCTAGGGCTTGAGTCAGTGCTTTTCGAGACGAAACCAAAGCATCTATATCAATGTTATCTTTTTGCTGAAATAAGGTTTCAAAGCTGGGAACAGTTAATAACTCGGCTTTAAAGTCTTGTTCTATACTTTCGTCGTCCAATACTTGAGCAAACACCTCTAACGTTTGACCTAATAAGGATGTTCCTTGTTCAGGTGTCAGTGTACCGAGTTCGTGGATACATTGACTAAACAAACGTTGCCCCGCATCCCAACGCGTGAAGGGATCGGGGGAATGTAAAACGAGTTTTTGTAAATCATCGACAGAATAATCATATTGAAGTTTAACTGGCGCAGAAAAGTCATGTAACAAAGAAGGCAAAGGCTTAGCTTTCAAGCCTTCAACAGAATAGCTTTGCTGACTTTGAGTCAGCTCAATTAAACTGGTTTGTGCCGCGTTATCCAAAGAGCGAGGGACACCATTCTCATCTAGTAGGCTCAATTTAATGGGGATCAATAAATCTTGCTTATCTTTTTGACTATAAGTTGGAGGTGTATGTTGTGAGAATGTTATTTGGTACTCCCCAGTTTTTGAGTCAAAGCTATCCTTCACTGAGACCACAGGTGTGCCCGATTGCCCGTACCAACGTTTAAACAAAGTTAAATCTTTTGCATTTGCATCCTGCATGGCTTGAACAAAATCGTCGCAGGTCACTGCTTGACCATCGAATCGTTCAAAGTACAGATCCATGCCCGCTCTAAATCCTGCTTTGCCCAATAAGGTCAATAACATGCGAATGACCTCTGAACCCTTATCGTAGACGGTAACCGTATAAAAATTATTCATCTCCATCACTTCATCAGGGCGGATAGGATGAGCCATGGCACTGGCGTCTTCAGCGAACTGATGTTCACGAATAATTTTTACATTTTTTATCCGATTAACCACAGGTGACGACATGTCTGCACTAAATTGCTGATCACGAAATACCGTTAAACCTTCTTTTAAACTTAGCTGAAACCAATCACGACAGGTTACCCGATTACCCGTCCAGTTATGAAAATACTCGTGGCCTATTACTGCCTCGATATTAAAGTAATCTTCATCGGTTGCCGTGTCTGAATTGGCAAGAACAAACTTACTGTTAAATACATTTAAGCCTTTGTTTTCCATCGCACCCATATTGAAAAAATCGACAGCGACTATCATATAAATGTCTAAATCGTACTCTAAGCCAAACTCAGTTTCGTCCCATGCCATAGATTTTTTTAAAGACTCTAGCGCGTGGTGACCTCTATGGGCCATTCCCTTATCAACATATAATTCTAGTGCGACAGAACGATTTGACTGGGTGACGAATGTGTCGGTTAATACATCAAAATCCCCAGCGACCAATGCAAATAAATAACAGGGTTTATTAAAGGGATCTGACCATTTAACCCAATGCTTGTTGTCTGCCAACTCACCTTGCTCAAGTTTGTTACCGTTTGACAGTAAATGAGGAAACTCGGTTTTATCGGCAATGATTTTCACATCGTATTTAGACAATACATCTGGACGGTCTAAAAAGTAGGTAATTTTGCGAAACCCTTCTGCTTCACACTGAGTGCAAAACGCCCCTGCCGATAAATAAAGTCCTTCCAAGCTGGTGTTGGCTTTAGGATTAATCTGGTTGACTATTTTTAGGGTAAAATCAGACTTATCTGTGTCTATGCTTAATGAGGTATCGCTAACACTGTGTTCGACAGATGGGTCATCATCCAAAGTTACAGATAGCAGTTCAATGTCTTCTCCATCTAGAACCAAAGGTTTAGCATGCTTACCGTTACGCGTAACGGATAGAATACTGGTAACCTGAGTATTTTCTTCTTTTAAATCAAAGGTAAGGGAAACCTGGCTGATTAGAAAATCTGGCACTTGGTAATCTTTTCTAAGTTTGCTGGTTAAGGCGTTTACTTGCATAAGTGTCTCAATAAAAGGTTAATTACTGGCTGAGCTGAGGCTCTGCAGCTAAATGTTTCGGAATAGCGATACGCAAAATCTTAATACCTAAATAAGCGTAAATTATCGCGAGAACAGGATTAATCACATTAAAAAACGCATAAAATATATAGTCAATTGGACTAACCGCCAATACACCCGCCATGTATACCCCACAGGTATTCCATGGGATCAAGGGCGATGTCAATGTGCCCCCATCTTCTAGGCTCCTAGATAAATTTAGTTGATTCAATCCTCGTTTTTCAAACTCATTTTTGTACATTCGCCCCGGCATAACAATTGCCATATATTGGTCTGCGGTAAGAATGTTGGTACCAATACAGGTAAAAATAACGCGACTTATTATACTTCCAGCCGTTTTAGCGCCTTTAAGTAATGCTTTGACTAAGGTATCGAGTAAGCCTATTTTTTCGATTACGGCTCCAAATGTCATGGCACATAAAATTAGCCAAATGGTATTTAGCATTGAAGACATACCGCCACGACTGAGTAAACTATTTAAGGTATCACTGGATGTGTTGAATACTACGCCATCAAATAAGGTGGTCCAAATCAGCATGAGATTATCAATACCCTGCCCAGTTCCAGTAAGCTTTGCCAAGAGTTCCGGTTGAAAAATCGCTGCCCACAGACCGCCAATCAGTGCGCCAATACTAATCGCGGGAAACGCTGGCATTTTTTTAACAGCGAACAGTAACAACATAAGTAACGGCGCCAATAAATGCCATCCTAGGTTAAATTCAGAATTAAGCACAGCTTGCATTTGCTGCACATTCTGTTCACCGCCAACCGTTGAATTCTGCAGCCCCAAAAATAAAAACAGGCATAAGGCTATGATAATACTGGGCAAAGTCGTCCAAAGCATATATTGAATATGCTGAAACAAGTGGGTGCCAGCGATAGCTGGTGCTAAGTTTGTGGTTTCGGATAGAGGCGAGAGTTTATCACCAAAATACGCGCCAGAAATTACGGCACCTGCGCTAATGGCTGGTGACAAACCTAACCCTGCCGACACGCCCATTAAGGCCACGCCTATGGTAGCCGCCGTGGTCCACGAACTGCCAATACTGATCGCCACTAGGCCGCAAATAAGGCAAGTTGCCGCGTAAAAATAGTCTGGATTGAGTATAGATAGTCCGTAATAAATCAGGGTAGGCACGGTGCCAGAAAGCATCCAAGTACCAATTAACGCCCCCACCGCCAATAAAATTAGCATGGCACCTAACGCTCTAGACACACCAAGCACTATGCCATCTTCTATTTCCTGCCAACTAAAACCGTTTTTAAGGCCTATTAAAGCTGCGACTCCCATCGCTAATAATAACGCAACTTGATTTGGGCCATATGAGGATAAATCACCAAATAAATAAACAGATAACGCCAGTAAAAAAATAAGTAAACCAAGAGGAAGGGCGCAGTCGAATAGTGAAGCTTGGCGTTTTTGATATCCGTTGTTTGGCACTACTGACTCACTTTAAACAGAAATTAACCCTAGGCTAATAGATTGAAATAGAAAATTAGCCCTATAACCACAGGACAAACACATTTGATATACCAAGGCCAAATTTTCCAGAACAAGGTGTTGTGCATGTCTGGCGCGCCTTGTTGAAGTTCACTCAACAAGGCATGTCTATTCCATAGCCACCCAACAAACACGCAAATGAGCAGGCCTAACAATGGTTGACTGTACTTAGTCGTCAAATCAATAGTGGCACCAAACAAAGTTTGCATATTAAATGCTAACAAAATGCTTACGCCTAAAATACTGGTTGCCACTATCCACACAGATTTCACGCGTTCGAATCCCTGATTTTCGACTAAATAGGCAACTGGGACTTCAAGCATTGAAATAGAGGACGTCAAAGCAGCGACTACCAATAAAGCAAAAAACACGACAGCGAAATAAGCACCGATTGTGCCCATGCTTTTAAATAAAGCAGGTAACACAGAGAAGATTAGGTTAGGACCCTCTAGCAAACTACCGTCTTCGGCAAAAATCACAATGCCACTGTTAAGCGCCACGTACATGGCAGGAATAATTAGCATACCCGCTAAAATGGCGACACCAATATCGAGCAAGGCAACAGATGCCCCAAGCGTTGGAAGGTTGTCTGATTTATTTATATATGAGCCATAAATTAGAATAGTCCCTACCCCTAATGACATAGAGAAAAAACCTTGCCCCATTGCATCAAGTAAAAGTTCTAAGTCGGCTAGTTTTGAAAAATCAGGGACTAGTAGGGCGTGCCAACCATTGGCTGCGCCATCCAAGGTTGCAACATAACCAATCAGCCCAACCAGCATCACTAAAAGTGCAGGCATCAATCTAACTGACCACTTTTCAATACCGTTTTTGACCCCACCGACAACAATTAAAGCCGTAGCCATCATGAAAACGGTACAAAATCCAATGTCTCTTTGAATAGAATCTGAGATTAGCCACTTGCTTATCTCGGTCTCACCCAATACGTTTAACACTTGGCTGCTAAAATGCGCCAACATCCAACCGGCGACCAATGCGTAAAAAGACAAGATCAAACAAACGGTAATTAAGCCCGCTACACCCACCCCTTTGCCCAACAACGGAAGCCGACTTTTACTTAAAGCCGTAACCATATTGCCACGGGTCGCACGGCCAATAATCAACTCAGCCATCAACACTGGGTAAGCTAATAAAAATGCTAAAACGACATAAGCAATAATAAATGCAGCACCGCCATTGCTAGCGACTTGGGTCGGAAAGCCCCATATATTGCCTAGCCCTACTGCCGATCCCGCTGCAGCAAATATAAATCCAGTTTTAGTGGAAAATTCGCCGCGCATCGACATTATGCATCCACGCGAGTGATATAGATGTTTAGGCCATAGCTAAACTCAAGATTACGTCCTTGTTTAGTCATTCTTAGCCAAAGTGTATGTGTCTAAGGTAACCATGTCGTAGGTGATATTTGCCGCTTCTTCTAAGAAAGGGTCGAGCTCTTCCAGCTCTTCTGGCAAGTCCCCTTCTAAGTCCTTAACTTTCTCTAACCCTAGTCTTTGCAGACGTTCGTTGATTCTGGCTAGGTTGCGCGCTTCGTTCTCTTTCTTTTCCTTGAGTCGTTCAGATTCGACCAAAGAAATGGTCTTTTCTGCTTTTCGTTCGTTGTAGCGCTCAACATCTTGTAAAATGTAGTCAAATTCGACTTTGGGGCGTTTCTGGTGGCGATTAGTCAGAACTTGAATCACCTTATCTTTGGGTTCAAATGTAACATAATTGGCTTTGGCAATCCTGTCCCACGGCAGAGCGTTATCTTCTTGGCTTTCACCCCATTCTTCAGGATCAATAACCGAAGGGAACAATATATCGGGCACCACGCCCTTGTGCTGAGTGCTGCCGCCATTAATTCGATAAAATTTAGCAATGGTAAACTGAACGCTGCCCAGTGGATTTTCATATAAATCGTAAATTTTACCTAAAGGTCTGTGCTGCTGAACCGTACCTTTACCAAAGGTTTGTTCGCCAATCACAATACCTCGATTGTAATCTTGCATAGCCGCGGCAAATATCTCAGACGCAGATGCACTGTAACGATCAACTAAAACCGTTAATGGCCCGTTATAGTGAACTTTTTTGTCTACATCTCGCTCAATTTGAATCCGATTTGCGCCATCACGGATCTGAACGACAGGCCCTTCACTTATGAATAAACCTGACAATTTTGTAGCTTCGGTTAATGAACCACCACCATTGCCACGTAAATCAATGATTAGGCCTTTAATGTCTTGTTCAGACAAAGATTTGATCTCTTTGATTACGTCTTGATGTAAATTATTATAAAACGATGGGATTTCAATGACGCCTAATTTAACGTCTTTATTGTTCCCAGTTTTAGGCACATATACTTCAGATTTCGCTGCACGATCCTCGAGTTTAATTTTGTCCCGAGTTAAGGTAACTACATCTGGTACGGTAGACTCAGACGACCCTTTAACTATTTGCAGCTTAACGATACTGCCTTTGGGGCCTTTAATTAGATCAACAACCTCATCAAGTCTCCAACCAATAACGTCTACAAATTCTTCGCCTTCTTGCCCTACCCCAACAATTTTATCTTTGGGTTTTATTTTGCCTGAACGTTCAGCTGGACCGCCAGGCACTACGCTACGAATGACGGTATAATCGTCTTCGCTTAGTAGCACTGCACCTATCCCTTCAAAAGAGAGTTCCATTTCCATTTTAAAGCGGTCTGCGTTTCTAGGTGATAAGTAGCTAGTATGAGCCTCGATACTTCTGGCGAAAGAATGCATTAGGGTTTGAAACACATCTTCACTAGACGTTTGAGTCAGACGTTTAATGGCACGCTTGTATCGTTTGGTCAGTAGCTCTTTGGTCTCTGGCCAATCCTTACCTGCTAATTTTAAATTTAAGGCGTCGTATTTTACTCTTTGACGCCAAAGTTCATCTAGCTCAGCTTGGTCTTTCGCCCAAGGGGCGTCTTCTCTGTCGTATACAAAAGAATCGTTAGGTTTTTCAAAATCAAACTGTTTGTTTAACAATTCAAGGGAATATTCAAAACGCTCTGCACGCTTTTTCATATTCTCTTGATAAATTTCGTAAGCGATGGCCAAATTGCCTCGCTCTATGGCATCGTCAAATTTGTCGGAATAGCGTTCAAAGGCCTGAATATCTTTAGCGGTAAAGACGTTGCGATTGTAATCGAGTGAACGAATAAAACGATGAAAAACCTTTTCAGACAATTCATTGTTTAACTTAATTGGCTTGTAATGAGAGCGCAAAAACTGCGACGAAATGCGTTTTGCCGCTGCCACGTGTTGCGACTCTTGCTTTAACACCGGAATGTCTTTACTGCTTACTTCTGCGTCATTTGCTGCATGAGTCAAAAACGTGCTGAGTAATGCTGCCAAGCCAATTGCTTTATTCATTCATTTACCTCTTAGGCTGTGCCAATCTCAAATTATCTACTTGCACTTTGACCGTCATACCTGTGTCAAGTTGCACTTGGATACCGTCTTTTGCAATTTCAGTTATAGTTGCAGGCATAGGGGCTTTGCCTAATTTGACTGTTACAGCTGTGCCAGGTTTAAGGTGACTGTCTTGAAGCTTTTCTGCTGGCGGTAGTTTTTCTTTGGGTGCCGCTTTTTTGTCTGCCTTGCTACTACCACTTTTAAATTTTGGCATGTCTTTGCGGGCTTTTTTCGCCGCATTTGCCTTGGCTTTATTTTGCTCTTTACGCTTTTCTGCCACCTTGGCTTTGCTTTCGTCGAGTTGCAGTTTGGCATGGGCGACATGCTCATCGTCTATGTCAGCAACGGGATTTCCATCTAAATCAACGCGCTTAGCGTCTTTTTGAATGCAGTGTAAATATCTCCAGCTATTGGTGTAGTGTCTAAGTGACGAGCGAAGCAAGGTTTTACTGACTCGTTCTTCGTTGTCTAAACGTTGCGCTAAATCTTGAAAAATACCGATTTTTAAAGGTTTAGCGTCACCTTTGATGCTAAAACAACTTGGAAAGGTTTCTGCTAAAAAGGTAATAACGTCTTTACTGCTTGAAAATTTCTGTGGATTATCCATTAAGTCTACTAGTTTTGTTGTGTTATCGAGGTTCTTGGTGCTCATCATCCCAAGATGCTAGAAGTTGGTCAACCCAGTCGTACAAATCAACTAGGTCAATATCGAGTAAATGGCTATCTTCTCGCCAATTTTCCCAGATATATTGGATCATATTTTCTAAATCCGTCACTTTGATATCGTCATCTGCCTGATCGTAGAGCATATGAAGTAAATCGTTGAATCTATCTGTGGCTTCGTCGGCGCGATCTTCCCAAAAATCCATGTCATCACGGGTGGCAAGTGCGACATGAATGTCTACCATGTGTTTCATTATAATAGTGCTTAGTCGTCAATCAGATGGGGCTGAGTTTACCCCATTCATAGCTATTAGTTTAGGCTCTTGGGCTATTTAAGCGTAAAAGTCACCTTAACTCTCGCTTCGGTTTTACCCACCCCGGGCATAAATGAGGATTCGGCCATATTTTGCGCAAGTAACCTTGTTCCAGATTTAACTGGTGAACTCGACTGCTCGATAATATTCTGAACGCCTTTCACCTCTAGGCCTAACGTACCCGCCATATTTTTAGCTGTTTGCTGGGCATTGAGTAAGGCTTGATTTAGGGCTTTTTGATAGTCTGTAACATTATTACTACTAGAGGCATTAAAGCCGTCTAGACGATTAATATTGTGAGCCAAGAGGGTATCAATAGCTTTCTCGTATAGAGCCAATGAATCGACTGAGACTTTGATTTCTCGACGTAAAATGAAACCTTTATGCTCATTACCTTCACGTTTGTATTCAATCCAAGGGTTAAACTGAATATTTAAGGCTTGTATCGCGTTGGGCGCAAGACCGACTCCAATTAGCGCATCTATGGCTTTTGTAGAATCAGCCGCTATTTGGCTTTTAATCAAACCAACTTGTTTGCCACGGGCTTCTAATTGAACTCTAAAGCCGAAAGTGTCAGGCACATAATTGACAGCGCCTACGCCTGCCACCTCTATGGTCTTTTCTGTTGCATTAACCATAGACCAAGGCGCGCTTAGTAAAACGCCAAATATAGCAACACGTAAACCTACTCTAAACATAATTCATCCTTTTTATCATTCGAATGTTTGCTCAGCTTGGTAGCTATAAAAATCTAAATACTAATTTATTTAACCTTTATCAGCTTAACTAGTATTCAGCCACACAAGTGAGTGTACAAAATTTAGGTTACAAAAATTGACAAAATGCAGTCTAACAGGCCCTAGCCTTTCACGCTCAGACCACAAGCACAGCAATAAGTGCACGGCAAAGCTATATTCTGCAACGTTTTATAAATTTGTTCTGGTTTAAATTGCCGTTAAATTAGTGATGTTAGTTTATTTTTCAAACAAAACTGTCCTATACTTGCTTTTCCAGTTTTATGGTTTGTCACTTTGCTACGCACAGGTAGTGAAAGAGAAGTTACCCGTTAGCGCACGGCTCTTGCACAAGAGCCATTCCCCTAAGCCCGGTCTAGTCATAGATTCGGGCCTTTTTTTAAGTGTTACCTTTTCGAATCAGTCCTTCTTGCATAGTACTTGCGAGTAGTTTACCCGACTGATCAAAAAATTGGCCTTTAACCAACCCTCTGCCACCTCCAGATGTGGGGCTTTCGGTGCAATAGAGCACCCATTGCGTAAAATCTATTGGCTGGTGAAACC
Organism: uncultured Paraglaciecola sp.; assembly: GCA_947498355.1. Lineage (GTDB taxonomy): Bacteria > Pseudomonadota > Gammaproteobacteria > Enterobacterales > Alteromonadaceae > Paraglaciecola. The sequence goes on from CANMKA010000001.1 coordinate 171,328, forward strand.
ACATTGAATGGTCAATTGACGCAATTTTTAAATCTTTATCTCTGACCGAAACATTGTGAGGCTGTAAAGACGTAGCTAAGAAGTGATAGTCAGATGCATAGGCGAGCATTTGTTGATTAATGCCAAGAGGACTTAATGATTGACCGACTTGATTTTGGGCTAAAGGCGTTTTAATTCGCATCCAAATATATTTGTGGGCGTCGGTTGTGTTTGGCTGAATCGGGTCACCCTCTTGTATGGTACGGATATCAATGACCTTGTGATATTTGAGGGCTTGCTGCATTTTACTTGGCAAGTCGTCGATAATCTTTTCATAAAAGTCAATATCTGGAGTGACTGCGTCTGGCGCCAATACAGCTGGCAAACTCGATTGTTGATGGGTAAGGCCAACCTCAGGTAACTGAAAAGAGGCTGTCATGCAGAAAATGGTTTTATTCTTTTGCACGGCTTTGACGCGTCGAGTTGAAAAACTGCGACCATCCCGAATATTTTCAACCTGAAAAACAACACTGTGGGATGGGTCACCGGGTAATACGAAATAGCTATGAAATGAATGGGCTATGCGTTGGGTATCGACAGTGGCCGCAGCCGCGGCCAAAGCTTGGCCCAACACTTGACCACCAAATAACGCCCGAAACCCCAAATCCCAGCTTTTACCCTCAAATACGTTTGAATCTACTTGCGTTAACGTTAGTAGGCTCTCTAGGTTTGCGTCTAACATATTGATATTCCTATCTAAGACTTTGGCTCACGTAGCCACTGGCAACTCATCGAGGCTTGCCCCAAATCCGCCATAACCGGCAATAGTTCGTTTAAGGCCGTTTCGACATTTTGTTTAAACTGCCAAGGGCTGTTGATCACAATTAGTCCCGACCCCGTCATACCTTGACCTTCTGGATCGGTATTAAGCTCTATCTTAAGGGCGTTATCAATTTCACTATTGGCAATTGCGTTTAACATGACCTGACTCAAATGGCTTTTGCTTTGAGCAGACTTAAAACTATCATCTGTCTCAGTGCGAGCAGTTAAAATAGGGTACCAAATCATAAAGATGCCTTGGGGCCAACGTTGATAAGCAGACATTACACTGTCAATTACCTGTTGATATTCCGAAGCTGACTCGTAAGGCGGATCTATCAGCACCAAACCCCGTTTGATACTAGGTGGTGTTAAGGCTTTAAGGGCCTCAAAACCATCTCTGTGGTGCACAGCAAACCCGCTATCACGCATATTGCGTTTCAAATTGCCTACCTCAGTATTGCTCCATTCAATCACAATCCCATTATCTTGCTCCCTGAGTAAATCAGCGGCTATCTGTGGCGAACCGGGATAATAGGCATTATCTATGTATGTTTGTGCCAAGGCTTGATATACCCGCAACTGAGGATGGACAAATTCTCTACCGGCGATGCGCTTAGCACCCGTTTTATATTCTGAGGTCTTCTTAGCTTGTTCTGAGTCTAACTTATATAAACCTGCGCCGGCATGTGTGTCGATATAGACAAAGGGCTTGGTCTTTTCTTTTAATTTTTCAATGACCATGACTTGGCAAAGATGTTTAATCACATCAGCGTGATTACCAGCGTGAAAACTATGGCGGTAGCTAAACAAACAAGACTCCTACTATTAATTAAATAACTAATTGCGGTAATATTTCTGCAATTGTCCAAGCATTATGGTTCAGAAGACGCTGGTAGAACCAGTTTTATTTTTACTAATTTCAATTTGAGGGAAAGTATGCAAAGCAGAATATCTAGGGTGGCATCAATTGTGGGCATAGCCTTTGGCTTGTCAGCCTGTATCGATGACCCGACAAAAAAATCAACTGAGCGTACTAACAAACCAGCCGCACAATTTATTGAGGAAGCGCAAAAAGAAATCGAACAACTTCAGCACCCCGCTGCTCAAGCCGCTTGGGTTTATCAAACTTATATTAACCAAGATACCGCGCAACTTTCGGCATATTTGTCCGAACGTTTAAGTAATCGCAGCACACAGTTAGCGGTTGAGTCAGCACAATATAATCAGGTTGAAGTTGACGCCGAAACCCGTCGAAAGCTCAATTTATTACGAAATAGCCTAGTCTTACCCTCTCCCTCTGATCCAGCTAAATCTAAAGCCTTATCAAACATAGTGACTGAGTTAGAAGGCATGTATGGGAGTGGGACCTACTGCCTAACCACTGATAACTGCTTAACGCTAACGCAAATGAGCAAGATCATGGCCAATAGCCGCAATGCCGATGAATTATTAGACATATGGCAAGGCTGGCGCGAGATATCGCCCCCCATGAAACCTTTGTATCAGCAACAAGTCGCACTCGCCAATGAAGGAGCACAACAACTGGGGTTTAACGACTTAAGCGAGCTATGGCGGGGTGGTTACGATATGTCAGCAGCAAACTTCTCGACTGAATTAGATAGACTTTGGGGGCAAGTACAACCCTTTTATCAAGCCTTACATTGTCACGTTAGAGCCAAGTTAGGCGAAGAATATGGCGAAAACATAGTGCCTCAAAATCAAGCCATTCCGGCCCATCTGTTAGGTAACATGTGGGCCCAGTCTTGGGGTAACATATACGATATAGTCAAGCCTGATGAGCCTTTGGACGTTGTTGATGTCACGGTCGCGTTAGCGAAAAAGGGTTACGACGAATTGCAAATGGTTGAGCAAGCAGAAGCTTTTTTTTCATCTCTTGGATTTGACCCGTTACCCGACACATTTTGGCAGCGCTCTCAATTTACTCAGCCAAGAGATAGGAAGGTGGTCTGTCATGCATCGGCTTGGAACCTAGATGATAAAGACGACCTTAGAATTAAAATGTGTATCCAAAAAACCGCAGAGGAGTTTTCGGTCATTCATCACGAATTAGGACACAGCTACTATCAGCGCGCCTATAATCAACAACCTCTATTATACCGAGGTTCTGCAAACGACGGATTTCATGAGGCCATTGGCGATACCATCTCCTTATCTATTACCCCAAGTTACCTTAAGCAGATTGAACTTATTACAGACATTCCCGACCCATCAAACGATATAGGTATGTTATTGCAGGTCGCCCTAGAAAAAATTGCGTTTGTCCCTTTTGGATTATTGGTTGATCAATGGCGCTGGGGCGTATTTTCGGGTGACATTTCGCCAGAAAATTATAACCAAGCTTGGTGGCAACTTAGAGAAAAATACCAAGGGGTGAGAGCGCCCATTTCCAGAGCGCCAGAAGCGTTTGACCCAGGTGCCAAATATCATGTTCCGGGTAATACGCCATACACGCGTTACTTTTTAGCTCACATATTGCAGTTTCAATTTCACCGTGAATTGTGCAAGATTGCCGGCAATACGGATCCCATTCACAGGTGCTCGATTTACGGTAGTAAAAAAGCGGGAACTGCGCTAAATGAGATGCTTACCTTAGGTAAAAGCAAACCCTGGCAAGAAGCCTTAACCACACTAACGGGCACACCTGATATGGATGCCTCGGCTATTATCGATTACTTCGCACCATTAAAAAGCTGGCTAGATGAACAAAATAAACAACGCAACTGTGGTTGGTAACAATGTGCGACTGCATAACCTTTCTGCGAGAATGTAAAGTACGTAACTCTTACCATCAACTAAGACATGACTAAAATATTGAGGCACAAATTTTCCAAAATTCACTTTGGTTTTTTATAGATGGGCTAGCTATATGTTCTGCAACTACAAAATGCTCGAAAATCATGAGAAAAGGGAGTAATCTATTACCATATTTACGAATTGACAAAAAATAGATATGGTAAGTTTTTTTAATGTTAGGAGACTAGTCTTGTTGAGTTTAAGCTTGGTTAGTTTTAGTGGTATGGGGACGTTATTTGTACCTATTCAAGTCGGTGATATCACCATAATTATCCCCTTAGATGACCCTAGTGAGGCACCCCTTGACAACCCTGTTCCCCCTTCTTCTGAGGACGGACCTCCTAGCCAAGGTGATAGCTCCAACTCGGTCAATTGGTCGAGTTCTAATGTTGTAGTTGGTAGAGAAGTCAGCTTAACAAACTTAAACAGTAGTGTTGTTCGTTGTAATGCAGAAAACCAAGATAATGTTTCAGCTAATATCGTAGGCGGCAAAGCTATTTTCTATGTATCATCATCTGAAATCGGTCGCTGGCAATGTTTCGATTCTCAAAATAATATCATTCATGATTTTGAGTCGAATTTACGAATAATTAAGTTGAACAGTCCTTCTCAAGTGGAAGCAATTATTAATTAACCTCAGATCTCCATAAGATTAAGTGTATCCGTCCGGCGATCACCGTCTAGGTTAGATTAACATTCCATGGTAGGAGTTGGTCGATGTCTGTGCTCGGCTTGCTCAACATTGTTAGCAAGTGCATTAGATAGTCAAACGGCACTAAGCCATTCGCTTTTGCAGTTTCGATGATGGAGTAAAGCACTGCACTGGCGGTCGCGCCATGGGTGGTTTGTGAGAACAACCACGCTTTGCGGCCAATCACGAAGGGCTTTATCGCTCTTTCTGCGCGATTATTGTCTATGCTGAGTTTGCCATCTAAGGTATATCGCTGAAGTTTTTCCCATTGATTTAAGCAGTAAGTGATAGCCTCTCCCAGTTTGGTGTTGGGTAATACCTGTTGTTCAGATTTGATGAGCCACGTTTCAAATTGTTTGAGTAATGGCACGCTCTTTTCTTGTCGTATTTGATAACGCTCATCAACGATTTTATCTTTGATTTGCTGTTCAATGCGATAGAGCTTTTGAATATGGTTAAGTGCCCAGTCCGCCTTGCCGTTTGTTTTTTTACCTTGTGCTGTTTTCGCTTCGGTAAACTTACGTCTCGCATGTGCCCAACACCCCACGAGTGTCGCTTGGGTAGAATGATAACCCGCATAACCATCCACTTGCAGATAACCTTGATAATTACCAAGGTAATGAGTCGCACAGTTTGCGCTTCGATTATTGTGATAATCGAACAATACAATATTAGGTATGGATGAGCCTTTTACTTTTCCTTCGGGCGAATCAGCGCCTGTAGCATACAGCCACATATAGCATTTTTGTTTATTTTCCTTTGCTACTTTAAGCGTGGTTTCATCCGCATGAATAACGCTTTGCTGTAATTGAGTGGCTTTAAGCCTGTCATAGAGTATTTGCAGTGTCGTGGCGCACTTCATCATCCAATCGGATGTGGTTTTACGACTCAACTCAATGCCATACTGCTTGAACATGGCTTCTTGACGATACAGCGGTAAACCATATTGATACTTACTCGTGATGATTTGTGCCAGCAAACTTGACGTGGCGTAACCTTTAGGAATAACACTGTGCGCTACAGGTGCTTGCTTAATCTGGTTTGACGTGCCGCTTTTTTCACAGGCCTTGCACGCATACTTAGGGCGCACATGCTCAACAACGCTGACTTTGGCGGGGATAAATTCAAGCTTCTCACTGATATCCTCGCCGATGTAATGCAATTCAGACTGGCAGCATTCACAGATTTTGTCTTCATCGCGAATATCGTGAACAACGCGCTCACGAGGTAAGTCTTTAGGGAGTGGCTTACGCTTAGGTTTGTTACGGGTATAGCTAATGACTTCCTGTTCAGGCACTTCACTATCAACCGCTAATTCCTCAGCTTCGTTAAATAGCTCACCCTGACCAGGATGGCCTTCACTACTCGCCCCAAACTGTTTGTGTTGGGCAAGACGAAACTGCTCTTCTAAAAACTGGTATTTTTGCACCACCTCGCCAAGCAATTTCTTTAACTGCTTCGGATCATCTGGGAGGGATTCAATATTAATGTTCATAGCGCTATTATCGCGCATTAACTCACTGATTATCTTACTTTATTTAGATTAATTCGTGATCGTTACAAACAGCTTATGAGCGATAGCTATAAGCCCGAGGCTTCATACCGCAAAGGCTGATGACCTATCACATCAAAGCCCGATAATAGCCAAGCCAATTGCTGTTCACTTAAATGCATGTGCTTCAATTCGTTCTCGCTTGGCCATTTAAACTTGTGTTTTTCGAGGCGCTTGTACCACAAACCAAATCCCGTTTTATCCCAATGTAACACCTTGAGTTTGTCCCGTTTTTTGTTGCTGAATAAAAATAAAGCCCCAGTGAAAGCATTAAATTCAAGTTCCGACTCCACGATCGCCAACAGACCGTTAATGGATTTTCGAAAGTCCACAGGCAGCACATGAAGGTAAATATCCTCTGGCTCAACGAACATTCTCATTGAGCAACTGCCTTCATGACTTGGGCTAGCCATTGGGGAGACAACTCACCGTTGACATTCAACTTCACATTACCCAACTGCAAAGTCAATGTGGGCAAAGCCGTGTTTGGCTTCGGCGGAATTAACTTCACCAATTTGGACTTAACCTTGACAGTGGCTGGCCAAGCCAAATCCTTTTTTCGTTTTGAAAAATAACGAGGGCATAATCCATTGTTTCGGCAAAACTGGGCTGCCGTCAGCCCACTTTCATCATGTTGTTTGAATAATTCCCGCCATTGCTTAATGCTACGCTTTACCATGCCAAAATCTCCTAAGTGTTGAAATCAAGATTCTGACGGTGCTAATTTTGAAAGGCTAGACGGTGATCGCCGGACGGATACTAAGCATCAAGCTAAACAGTCAATGCAAAGGCAATCAGCAACAAAAAAGCCCTAGTGGTTAGCTAGGGCTTTAATCGCCAATCCTATTTACTGAATAAATTTTTAGACGTAGATTTTGCGATAAAAGGTGCAAAGAATAACCGAGCCAAAAACACCAATAAAATGCAAGTTGCTAATGGGATTGCCGTTAAAAAGTAAAACGAAATATACACCGATAACAAAACAGCCGCGCCCTCCAAGGTCAAATAAAACAGCTTAGAAAAACCGGCAATCACATAATTAGTGCCACAACTTTCACATCTAGCGCCCTCACCTGTCAGGTTCGCCAATGCAGCCATTAACGGAATTTTATACTTCTTACATTTCCTACAATATGCGCCCATTATAAACCTCACTAATTCTGACCAGAAACAAACGTGTTAACAATATTCCCCAATCTTTGCTCAGCATAACTTCTTAATGCTGTATCTGATATCTGCGGCAATATCGGTCGAGTATGGTCAACAGTAGAAACATCTAAATTGAGCTCTAGCGCCAAGGATTCAATACCAAAATATACATCTCCCATTCCAGCTACAATTCCAAGCGATGGTCCAGCTCCACCTCCACCGAGAGCGGCACCACTTAACAAACTTGTTAACTGTCTACCCGCAATTGTTTCTCCATTCGCAAGCAACTGATTACCGCCCGCTTTAGTTTGTGTTTGATTCGCATGTAATGCAATACCGAGACCTTCCCCTAACAGCATTTGCTCTACAGTATTGGCTTGGACAGACTCCCCTATACCTGCTCCACCTAATATTCGCCGCTCGTGTCGAGCATACCTATATAAACCTTTGAAGAAAGAGCCAACTCCCCGAAAAAAGCCTCCCCCCTCCTTTTGTGCACTTTCTTCCTCCCTTTCACCATCATTCGCTGTCCTTTCTTCTCTATTTGACTCACCAATTACACCTTGGCTTACTCTGTTAGGACTCAAGTTAGCCTGGGCCTTAGCATGGGAAAGACTGTCTGACCTACTGGTAGATAAGTCATAACTGTCGAACAATTGCGATTCTAACGAACGTTGAGCACCCTGACCATAAGAAAATGCATTTGCCCCACTGTATGTAAATTGTATGCTTCCTGTTTCTACATATGAGATGGCAGACATAGCCAAGCTTTGCACAAAGCTTTCACTGGAAAAATAATTAACTACAGCTTTAAATAACATGTCCCAAAAATAGCCAGATGGATCAGTCGCATTAAGAGGGTTATTTAATACATAACTATAGCGGTTAAAATTTTGAAGGTTATATTCTTGCTGTACCACAGGATCAACGCTCAGAAACCGACCTAATCGCGGGTCATATACTCTTCCGTTCATATGGATGAGACCACTTTCGTCAAGGTGTTCGTGCCCTGTAAAGCCTTTATTATAGTGTTCTAATGCTAATTCGCTGGCACTATTTACGCCAAAACTTGGATTATAATTACTAACGTTGCGTCTTTGCCCCCATGGGTCAAAACTAAAGCGCTGAACTATATTTCCAGCTTCATCAGTGATAGCTTCAGCTGACCCTAAATGGTCAAAATGCAGGTACTCGAGTGTACGCTGCCTAGAAGCATGTACGTATGTTTCAATAGCAATTCCTTCAATATTACGTTGAATTCTAGCTAATTCACCATTTTCACTAACGAACTCAACATTACCAATATATAAGGTGTCTGTTGTTAAACTGCTTTTAGTATCCCTTCGCTTAATCCTTGCTCCTTCAATGCTATATACAAACTCAGTAACATTATTTGATGTGCGGATGGCGGTAGGTTTATTATTCACATTATAGCTAATTAAACTACGCCCTCCACCAGAGACCATATTGCCGTTGTTATCATATACATAACTACCAGAAAGCGCCCCATTTGTAATTTGACTCACAGCATGTGGGCTACGCTCATAGCGATAGCGACCCACTCCTGTTTTCGTTCTGATATTACCCAGATTATCGTACGTTACGGATACGCTACCGCTGGCTCCCGAACCACTTTTAGTCCAATTTTTTAGGCGGTTAAGCTTATCGTATTCAAAATTCTCATCAAATCCTGTTCTTCTGTCTCGTCTAAATTCTAAATTTCCTACGTTTGTAAAGTGATATTCATTATTTTGTATATTTGCATTTTGACCGGCGACTATACTTTCTAATGTTCCATCATATTCATCGAAAAGTTGGACTGTGTTAATACCATTACCGTATGTAAACTGTGTTGCGTTACCATATGCATCGGTAGCTGATAACTCCCAGACTCTAATACCTGAAATTAAGTCCGTTTTAGCAACTAAATAATTGTCGTTTGAATAATGATATTCAACGCCGGCATTGCCACTACTCGCGTCGTACCTTCTTTTTATTCGAAACTGATTAGCCGCATCGTAAACGGTATCTTGATGGTAGTTTTTACCATCTACTGTTAATGTCTCTCGGTAAATAAGAGACAAGCTATTATAATCATACTGTCTGCCTACTTTATTTACGTGGTCATATATATAACTCACCATACCTAACCCATACATACTGGTATCATAACTGTATTCAATATGCGCATCTCGTGTAATCAATTGCTTATCGCATGATGCACTCGTTGAATTGTATGATTCATGTAATCTGTTTAGGTTATCATATGTATTACATTTACGCTGACTCTTGGCATCTTGCTGCCACAACAAGTTACCAAAACCATCATAACGATAAAGTGTTACCCCCGCATCGGGATCAATTATTTTGACTTTTCGTCCAAGATGATCAAAATAAATGTTGGTTAATACGTTTCTGCTTTCTGAATTTCTTGAAACTTGACGCATTTGTCCCAAACTTGTGTAAGCATAAGTTACGGCAGATTGGTTGTGATCAATAACAGTAACCACTTCTCCTAACACATTTGAGACCGTAACGGTTGTTTGTCCGTCTGGATTCGTAGAGGTTGATGTTAGGCCGTTGTATTGAGTAGACCATAATCCTCTGTCTGGTTTATGTACATGCGTCACGCGATTAAAATTATCATAAACCATGAAACTATAGCCTCTTGGAGGCAAATTACTTTCACTGTAATTCGAACCACTTAATTCATTTAACTCATGTGGAAAATGAGGAACAGACTCAACTATTTTTCTATTTTGTTTGTCGTAAGCGTAATTTTTTTGTACCCAAGATATGGTGTTGGTAGGTACATCTGATAGCGTTTGTGATTTTTCTCTTAATATTAATCCTTTATTATCAAAATACACTTTAGAGTCTGGTCCATTAGACACAGTAGTTGTTTCAACATAATTCCCATCGATTGGGCAATCACCACTAAATGAGCATAGTTCTTGAGTTACAGTCGAGTAACTTCCATTTGCATTAAATGTGAAGTTTAAACGCCCCAAAGAATTATACCCATAACTTGTGGTTTGTCCGTTGGCAGATGTAATAGTTCGAGGTAAACCAAGAATAGGATCATAAACTGTAGTGGTTTTTAAGCTAGGAACTCCACTTGTATACTGTGATTCGCTCAATGAGTTTCCTATATACTGATGCTCTTCCTTTATATATCTGCCGTACTCATCGTAAACATAGCGAGATGCTTGAGGTAATGCTCCTGCTGCTGTTTTTTCTACAAAAATAATATTTCCAAAGTAATCTCTCGTGTAAGTTTCTTTCTGATAAAAATTTGCTGACAGCGCATCGTTAGTGGTAAAACCAGAGTAACTCCCACCATTGACCTCTTTACTTTCTAACAGATAGTTATTTGCAGAAGAGTATGTATAGCTTTCTGCCTGACTGACTGTGTCTTCATTAGGGCGAGAGTAGGTAACTACTTGATTTGCTAAACGCCAAGCGTACAAATCGTTAAAATATATATACTCTTTGTCCGTTACAGTCGTAGATACTACGCTGCCATTTGCAGTTATTTCTTCTGTTTTCGTACCTACATTCCCAAAGGAGTCGAGGTTTTCATTAGTTGTTGTGCTGACACTGAGTACTCGTTCTAAATCGACGTTAAATTCAGTTTGAACAACTGAATATGGGTATATATATGATTGATTTAGAAAGTTACTCGCGGTACAGGTCATCGCTCCTGAAGTCACACAAATTGGTGAGTCTGTACCAGAGCTATATTCTGCGTAGCTGTACTCAGTAATCGATAGAGTCGTTTTTTCTCCCGCCGCAACAGGACATGCGCCACTGCTACATTCATCTTCTTCAAGAGCCGTATAACCTTGCTCAATTTCGGCCTTGTATGGCCTGCCCGTGAATGGGAAAGCTTGATGGTATTGCGTAGTAACATTCACCCCAGAAAAGTGTTCATAGCTAGAAACTTGGCTAAAACCTAACAAACCGAAACCGTATTGAGCTTTTAATCCTCGATAGCTATATCTTGTGTCGGACTCACCTTCTACTTCAACTTTAGCCACTGCATGTATAGGAAGGGCTACATCCAAGATTTTGGAGCAAAAATCACCATTAGGTTTGCAACGCAGGTCGACTAAATCATTGGCGTTCGTTTCTCTTGTGTAATAAAAGTCTAACCCTTCTTTCGTGAGGCTTTCATAGCGAATTGTACTCTTTTTCCCAAAACCATTGGTGATTTCAACCAATAAATCTCTATAACTACTTTCTGAAAGTTGATAATTGATATGTCCCTTTACACTAGCGTAGTCTTGAACTCCATCACCGTTCAATTCAATAAATGCGTTTATTCCCCCGTGCTTATAGACATATTGAATATTGGTGAACACTTCATCATTTAATTCTCTAGGAGCAAATGGAAGAGATTGAGTTGTGGGTTTAAAAAATGACCCCCCTTTTCGAGGGAGCATTTTATATACAACTTTTCCATCGTTATTATTATGCCCATTATTCTTATAAAAAAGGAGATCGACGTCACTGTCACTATCATAGTCACCAAATAAATAGCGGAAACTTCGACCCGCTAAGCCTGATATTCGGCCTCTATATGTTTCTAGGCTGAGGTCATACGCTTTTAATGTCGAAATTACGTCTGGACTATCGTCAGTTTTTGTTAACGTCTCAGTAACAAGTGTTTTATAACCAGTGCCCTCAAAGTCAACATAATCAAAGCTTAGTAAAACACCTGATTCAAATACTGGAAAATCAACACATTGATTGTAAATAAAACTATTCCAATCTCCTATTTCCCCCGTAATTTGAAAGCGGCCTAGTAAATCCAATCGCAAAACAGACCACTGTCCGTAATAATCCTTTTTACCAGTATAGTTCGGTGGAGCTGGGTTAAAAGTATCTCGACGTTGACAATGCTTATAAACATCATTTGGTATATGCATAATCAGCTCGCTAACCCCATCTCCATCGGTATCAGTTAGGCGAATATTATTGATCATAGGGTTATGTTCAGAAAAATATTCCTTCCTCAAGAATTCATTATGGTATGGAAATGTTGACACAATAGGTGCAACCTGTGGTTCAAGAAATACACTTTTGTTTGGATCTTGGTATTGAATATATAGACTTTGATCTTTATAAAAAAGAATATCCGGAAAGGTGTCAGCATTGAAGTCACCAATTTTTACTTCATTTACTAAATGATCGATATTAACTGATAGAGGATTTTGAAAGTCGTACATTATATCGTTGGGGCTACCGTTGACTAAAACAGACAAAAATACCCGCCACGCACCGCCGGTCTTCGCAAGAATATCGTCACGACCATCATGGTTCATGTCAATAATTTGCCAAGTTCGCCTAAAATCGTTATTCGCAGCATTTCTTACAGATTGGACTAGTTTTGGAATCCTTCCTCCTTGAACGATACGAACATGATCAGTACTACCTTTATCGTCATCGATTAAGATAAAGTCTGTAATGCCGTCTCCATTTGCGTCTAGTGCTTTTTGTCCTCTTGAGTCGCTATCGCTATGGAATTTTATATCTTGAGTTCTTGTGAAATCTGTATTTCCTTCTTGCCATTCAAATTTTGTTGTTGGAAGGCAAGTTGTGCCCGAACATGAAGATATTTCTGAAATCAAACTTCTGTTCGAAACATCTGCTGCTTTATAAGTCAGGTCATAAGTTCGTAATTCATCCCCCGCAGCAGACGATACATTCGAAACATTGACTTTAGATACGATTGTATCTAATCGTTTCCGGATATCTCTACGGTAACCTCTTTTAATTATTGAGTCTTCACGGTTTTCATAATTAAAAAAGATGGCATTGTTAGGCGCTTTATTTGCGAACACATTCCCAGTGTATTGAATAGATGTGAGTAATGCGACAGGGGACTCGCTTGGAAAAAGCCCGTAATGCTCTGGTGGAGCATAATTGAAAAGAATATAGTTGCCGGCAATATCTTGTTTTTTTGTTAGTGCCCATGTTTCAGACGAGACCAAGCTGTAGATTAATATTTGACCGTCGGTTAATGTCACCGTATAGCTTTCGACCCCATCTTCGACTGTTGTATTACCAGCGACAATCGACATAGGCATTTTGTCATGTAGCTGGTAGGAGGCACCAGGTTCATTGTATGTGCCAGATAATAAAAGTAATTTTTTACCATCTAAACAAAGTCGATCTTTATTCTCGATCGTCGAAACATCGTTGTCGTCGACCTTAGTTTTTGCACACTTACTTAATTGAGATATGCCACTAATCGACCACCCAACCCCAAGCAAGCCGTTACTAGCACCACTATCGTACTTTAGTGAAATATCTGGGGTCAGTCCCCCAGAGCCAGGGGCTGTAGCTATAGGCAAAAAATATTCGATATTACCCATAGGCCCTACAGATAAGCTATCAGGAATCGATCCGACTACTGTCATACCCGCTTCATCAATAGGGTTGCTAATTGGGTTAGGTAAAATAGCATGTGAATCAGGTAAAATTGCTAAAGAATCCGAGAACCTCTCGCCATTACACGAAACTGATTTTTCGATAACGCTTACAGAAGACGGCGTAACTGAAATGCTTCCAGAGGACAAAACACTTTGTCCTGTTTCATTAATACATTCGCTTCCCCCACTTATGTTCCAACGAAACGTAGACGTTTCATGAATATGAATACGATCCTTGTCCCACTCAGCTCCCTCAAACCCAAGCATAGCTAGCGTTTCAGAACTATAAGTCGCAACATCTTCGTTACAAATCATTCCGTCATTAGGGTGCTCAATACAGCCAATAACACGATAAATATAATCACCAGAATCTCGTCCTGTTAATGTACTTTGTGCATCATTGGTATGAATGATAGTGGCAGTTTCCCAACTATCTCCCACCCGTTTTTCCTCGAGTTGATAACCAGAGGCATACTCAACTGGCTCCCAAGTTAGGGTAATGCTATTTGGGCTATCAAATGCATAGGCAGCAACAAAAATACTGCAACCCAAATTTAAAAAAACAGCTTGAAAAAAATGTTTTTTTAATACGCTCAATATTGTAAGAGCTGGATAATTTTTCTTATTCATTAGTGTTGACCTACTGCGTTAAAATTATGTGGTGCGGGTAATACTTTTACTTCTAGTGATAATTCAATATCGTCATTGCTTGACCTTGGAAATCGGTTGCCCAAAAAGTCAGTACAGTACAATTTTATAACCTGAATACCAGAGTTGAAAAATACAATAGGCTCGAGTGTTTCAGACGCATTAAAGATTTTACCTGAGGATTGCTCGCCTGTTTGAATACCGCAAGACTCAACATTTGAAACGTCTATCCTAAGTTCAACTGGTTGTCCTACGACGGCGCTTTCGTCAGCCCATTCAAACTTGATTACTTCCGGGAGTGGCTGTATGTATTCAGGTAGTTTTAGCTCACCGCTTCTACCTAGAAGCAAATGCTGGGTGCCAATAATTGAAATACCGTGAACGAATAAGACTTGTCCGCCATGCTTTGCTCTTGCAACTTTCGGCAAAAGCAAATTAAATCTATGTTTAGTCCCAGAATTTTCACATTCAGTAGCAATAGAGCTGTTTGAGTCTTCGTTTGCGATTCCGCTGGCGATAAAGTGCCCTGAATCAGCAGCACCGCCAGCCCAAATATGAACATTGATGGAGCGATTATCTCGCTTCTGACAAGCCCAACCTTGAAGGTATAGTTGGTCGCCAACTTGGGAGATCCCTTGAATATATCCTCTAACAGTAGATGCAGAACGTACATTTACCTCTAGCGTCGCGCTGTTCGTTGTACAACTATCTAGATGACAAGCTTGGATATGATAAGTGAATAGACCTTGTTCATTAGGCGTAAACTCATAACTCCTATCTGCTGATTCAATTAGTATCTCATCATTCTCAAATAGCCGATAAAGCGACGCTCCTTCTACTTTATCCCAAGTTAGATTCATTAGCGCGCCTACTTTTGACACTTCGGGCCCATTAGGCGCGTTGGGAGCAGAACGATTAACTATAAATTTCCTGTAATTAGAAAACTCTGCAGCATGAGGTAAAGCTGTTTGTGCATCTAGTGATTTAATACGCCAGTAATAAACGCCATTGGTGAGCTGTTCAGGCGAGTTCGTCGCATTTGAATTTGGAATAAATTGACTGTTCCAGCAACCTTGATTATCCGACAAGTCACGATACACCCAACGCTTATCTGTTTCATTGAAAGAAGGAGATGAGCTAATTTGAATTGTGTACAACTCAGCCCCTTCAGCTGCCCCCCACGAAAAACAAAGTGACTCACCAAAAACTATAGCATTGTCTACGGGTGCTTGTAGGGCTGCTTTATCTAGTACATTTTCTACTGTAATTGAGTAACCCTCTCTATCAGATGAGCTTCCGTCTCTTGCAATAATTCGAATGCCATCGTAAACACCGGCATCTGTATAACTTGGTCGGCCTTGAAGACTCCCATTATTGGAATCGAACTGCGCCCAATGTGGTTTATTCGTAATTGAGAACTTCAAACGGTCACCATCAGGGTCGCTGACTAATGGGGTAATGTTAATAAACCGTCCCTCTTGAATTCTTTGGTCTGTAATAGTCTGAATTTTAGGTGGCTGATTTGGATGGGGGTTAACGGTAAGTGACGCTGAGCGACTAACACTTCCACCGGGCCCAGTGCAGGTAATTGTGACAGTTTTAGACGTTTTTTGCGTCATCAAAGGACCTGTTTTATTTAACGGTACTGAGTTTCCTTTTGTTCCAACACAACTTGTAGCGTTTGAGCTAGTATGATTGACTCGCGTACTCTCACCTAAGGTAATTGTACTTGGTGACCACCATACAGAAACAGATGGTGGTGTTGCCGATTTCACAGTCAACTTAGCTGTTTTTTTTTCGGTGCCTCCAGGCCCAAAGCAAGTGATGGTAACAGACATATTTTCATATTGTGGTTTGTGGCGGCTAGTACCTGAAACCCCGATTGACGTTTTCCCGTCCCTTCCAACGCAAGAATCAGCATTCTTGGCACTCCATACTCTGTGAGTAGACTCACCTTCAACAATATTGCTAGGAGACCAATAAAAACTGATAGATGGGGGTTGTGCCGCATACAAGCTCGAACAAAGAAAAAAATAGAAAAAAGCAACTAGCATGAAGTAACGCGAAGGGTCGGAACCAGACATTGTCGTCCTTGATAAATAAGAAAACATACACCAGTCACAATTATCTACGTTTACAACCAAAAAGAAAAGCGCTGATGAGAATTTATCTTTCCAATTATTAATAACTAACAATCCGATTCTCTAGGATATACTCCCCACCATTGTTCATTTCAGTAATATCAAATGTTACAATTAATAGGTAAAAACTTACACTCTTCACACTTATCAGGAATAAATTAAATGAATGTTGCATTAATGATGGAAAACAGCCAAGCGGCTAAGAATCCAATTATTTTGAAAGAACTTGAAGCTGTTGCAGGCCCATTAGGCCATCAAGTATTTAACGTTGGCATGAACAGCGAAAACGACCATCACCTTACTTATATTCATTTAGGGATAATGGCGGGTATCTTACTCAACGCCAAAGCAGTTGAATTTGTTGTTTCTGGTTGTGGAACGGGTCAAGGCGCTATGATGGCCCTTAACGTTCATCAAGGCGTTTTCTGTGGCTACTGCATCGACCCCTCTGATGCATTTTTGTTTAACCAAGTTAACAACGGTAACGCATTGGCCTTACCTTTTGCTAAAGGCTTTGGCTGGGGTGCAGAACTTAACGCACGTTACATCTTCGAGAAAGCCTTAACGGGCGGACGCGGAGAAGGTTATCCAGTTGAACGCAGAGAACCTCAAGTTAAAAATGCAGGTATTTTAGCAGAAGTAAAAGCCGCGGTAATGAAAGGCTCTTTCTTAGAATCTTTGCAAAATATTGACCAAGAACTAGTAAAAACAGCTGTCTCTGGCGAACGTTTCCAAGCTTGCTTATTCGAAAATGGCCAAGACCAAGAGATAATCGATTACGTTAAAGCCCTAGTTGCCTAACACTTTAGTAATCTTAGATTGCGTTTAATAATTGAGCCCAATTTGGCTTTTCTAAAATCAAATTGGGCTTTTTTTCAACTTAGTTTTAGCTAAAACAACCAGCTTTTAGGGTTTTCAATTGCGACTTCTGCATCTATGGCTTTTAGCCCTTTAACGCAGCGAATAATTAACCAAATAGTCCAAAACAATAAAATAAACCACCCTACTATCACAACAACTAGTAAAGCCCCTAAAATTAGGTATAAAGCGCCTATCCAAAAGGTTCTAATTTGAAACTGATAATGGGTTTTCAACCATTCTGGGGCATCATCTTTATTAATATACGCCATTACCACGCCGATAATTCCAGTTAAACCAAACAAGATCCCGACAAGGTACAGTACGTAAACCAATTTCGCGGTACCGACTGATGTTTTTCCATTTTCAACTATCTCACTCATCTATTTTCTCCATTCAAATGATGATAATGCGAGTGAGTAATGTGCCTGTATTTTTATCCTTATTCAACTGCTTATTGAATAGGTGTTGACCGTTTCTTTCCAACACGAATAGGGCTATTTGCCCAAAATTGCATTAACGTTAGTTTTAATACTAAAAGAAAGTTGGTGTTGAGAAGTACGATGAAACTCGAAATACGAAATACGAAACCAAGTTTAAATCTGCGAAGTTCAAACTTGGTCAATTGAGGGAGGCAATCAGTCTAAACTTTTTACCTAAACAAACTTTGTCCTTTCGTCATTAACTTAACCGCAGCAGTTTGAAGGGATTGACTCGCAGCTAACCCAAACTTTTCGGCAATATTCTTTTTGACTCGGTATTGCACAGAAAATATCTCGTGCTCTTGATTTAACCCGAGTAAGTAATCATCCGATGTTTGAATTTTATCGACAAGGCCCAGCTCAAGCGCTTTCGCTCCGTACCAGTATTCACCTGTCGCGACTTTGTCTATGTCTAATTGCGGCCGGTGCTCTGACACAAAACCTTTAAACATTTGATGTACTTCTTCTAACTCTTGTTTGAACTTTTCACGGCCTTGGTCGTTGTTTTCACCAAACATGGTTAAGGTGCGCTTAAAGTCCCCTGCAGTATGTTGTTCAAATTCGATATGACTCTTTTGCAGCAATTTATTAAAGTTAGGTAACTGAGCAATCACGCCAATTGAACCTATGATGGCAAACTTAGCTGACAAAACTTGGTCTGCAACACAGGCCATCATGTAACCACCACTTGCAGCGACTTTATCAACTGAGACAGTTAAATTAAGCCCTTTATCTTTTATGCGTTGTAATTGAGAAGCAGCTAAACCGTATCCATGGACTACACCGCCGCCACTCTCTAATCTAACTAAGACTTGATCATCTTTGTTTGCCACATTTAATACAGTGGTAACTTCTTCTCTCAAATTTTCAACTTCGTGCGCATCCATAGAGCCGTCAAAATCGATAACAAACACACGGCCGTTTTTCTGATCATCTTTTTGGTTAGCTTTTTGCTTTGCCTGTTTCTTTTTATCTTTGTTGTACTGTTTAAGCTCGTCTTTAGACAGCATTAATTCTCTAGCGTGATCCGCTACATCTTGTAGTTTGTCGGATATAGAACTGATGTCTAAGTTACCCTTACCTTGTTTTTGCTTACTGGCAAGGGCAATTATTCCGCCTACTACAACTAAAATCGAAATCACTATGGTTATCGCCTTGGCGATAAACAAGCCATATTCATATAAAAATGCCAAACCTATGTACTCCTAAATAATGGGGACGAAGAACACACTCCCCCTAATCTTGACTCATATCAGTGTGTGACTGACCTCACACTGATTGAGCCCACTTATGTTAATCAGTGTGAGAGTAAATGGGGACGAAACTAAATAAAAAAAGCCAGAATCATTTCTGGCTTAGCTATTTTATTGCCATCCCACTACAAGGAGTTAATTCTCTACTACATCAGTGTTGCTAATGATTACGCCCTGCCCTTCGGAGGCAAAAAACGAAATCGCTTGGCTTTGCATTTCTTGAGTCGTGCTAGCACTTGCAGTGGGTGCTAGTACAGAGAAGTGATTACCTTTAATAAAACGTACGACGCCTCCAGATTGCGCAGATGCCGTTAAGCGCTCTAACCCAAGTAAATCCGCCAAAGGCTGACCACCGACTAGGGGCAATGATGGCACAGTCACTGAGTTTGCCTCATCACTTACAGCGGTTGAACCATCGTCGTTGGTGCCTCCCCCTACAACCAAATGGGCCAAAACCGGTGTATGGCTCGATAACAGTGCGGCGTAACCAATTGGGTCAGCGACATCAATTATGGTCTGTGCAGCATAACCAAAAGAGGCAAAGGTTGCGTCAATGGGTGCGCGCTGCTCTGGGCTAAGGCTATCAAAGAAAGCCGTAAATGCTGGGCGAATGGCCTGTTCTAAGGTTAGGTTGTTACTCGTTGCAAATCCTTGTAAGAATTGCTCAAATTCTGGAGAAGTCTCTCTTAACAGCGAGCCTTTTACCAAAGGACCAAAATCTGGAGAGTCTAGTACAAATGATGGAATACCGCCTCCAGGCACGTTCAAAACTGCGGTATCAAATTCGAACATTGAATCAAATGCCGCCAAATCGCCGCCTAAAGACTGATTCGCAATTGCCAGCGCAGCCGTGCCCGTGATGGATCCTAAACTATGCCCAATAAAATGTACTTTAGAGATATCCAGATCTAGGCTGTTGCTTCCATCGATTACATTATTTAGGGCTAATCTTAAGCCCATGATATCTGAGATACTTTGCCTAACATTGTCGCGGCTTGTTAACAAGCTCGTGAAGTTCAGGTAACTGTCGATGGACTGGCTTGCATTAGCCGCCTCTATGCTGCCATCCTCATTACCAGCGAACGCACGGTCACCATGCAATGGGTGATCAATCGAGACGGTTGCAAAACCCGCTAAAGAAAATGCCGCGCTTAATAAAGAAGCATTCGTTTTATCACCCGTTATACCATGTTGGAACATAATAACTGGCCACCCTTCTGCGGGTTTAGTAACTAACGGAATTGCGCCACCACTAGCCGCAGACAATCCTGCAATCACCCCTTCATTTGGCAAAGTAAACTGCACACTTAGGTTTTCCGTACCAGCTTCATTATAAAGGGTCGCTGGGTTATCTAACTCTCGGCCTTGCCTCATAGGTATTGGACTAAAGCGGGTTATATTACGAGGATCATTAACCCCTAAACTACTCAAATCTAAATCAAACAATTGACTGTCTGAAGCCAATTGGCACATAGTGTTATTCGGTCCTACTTGTCCGGCTTGAACCAATCCTGCTACTGCATCTGGGCCAAGGGCGTTCAGCGTTGCACCACTGGTACAAGCGGCTTTCCAACGTCCTGTTAACGCAGCATTAGGATCAAGATAATAAGGCAAGTTTACGTTAGCCGACATAATGTTGACAGCACAAAAAGCACCCACAGTAGTCAGTGTGTCAATAGCCAGTTGTTGCACAGGAGAGTTCGGATCCCCAGCGTTTGCTAATAAGCCTGAACAGGTATTCAATCCAGCCGTTGAAAGTTGCGCTTGCTGAGTCCCATCGAAAACCAGAGGAAACAATTGCTCATAAGCATTGGTTGGCGTAGCCGCGCTATCCGTTGTGATCCTAGGAAGCAGATTTAATGCTGCATTTTGAGCTGATACTGGGTCTGCGCCGCTAGCCAGTTGTTGGGAAAAGAGTTGAGCAAATCCAGCTATAGACAATTGCTTAACCGTTCCAATGGCATTGCCTACCGACTGAGTGGTAAAGTAAGACGCATAAGATAGAGACTCTCGCGTTACGCCAGCGGGCTCGAGTACTGCAACCATAGCATTCACAATCTGTTGCAGTGGTTGAAGGCGTTCAGCTCCTACCTGATTTGTAGCCACATCTTGGCGAACTAAATCCCAGGTTCCTGAACCTTGAACTGGGTTGCCTAGGGTATCTTGCAAGGCTTCGGTTACCACTAACATATAACCTTGAGCGGGCTTGAATACTTTTAATGGCACGACATTAATGGCACTACTGCCTGGGGTATATGCCGCCACATAATCAACGCCATACTCTAGCTGTTCGCCAAGTTCACAAGGCACACCAGGTGCGGCGAGCTGACTGGCTATCGCCGTGCACTGGGCACTGGTGCCTTCAAGGGCTTGAGTTGCCTCAAACAACTTGATTGATTCGCCGCTTACCGTTGCAGGATCAATATCTTGTCCATCTGGATTCTCAACACGGATAGCAAAGGGTTGATGGTAAGACCAACCATCAAGGGCACTTAACGCATGCTGGGGGTTGGTAGGGTCGAAGGTCTCGTTCCTCTCTGTGTTTAACGTAAAGTCAAAAAAGTTACCATTTGGCACCATCAGTAAATCGTTTGGTAAATTCAAATCTAGGTTTTGTGGATTTGGATTAAATACAATACGACTGACCTCAGCCACTGGTGCTGGTTGCTCTGGTGCTTGAAACAAAGGATCGTCTCGTCTGCTATCGGTATCCGAGCAGGCAGTCAAACCCAGCCCGCAGGCAATCCCTATTGCTAATAAACCTTTTTTCATTGTTCCCTCTCTCTATACAAATTAAATTATTGACGTAATTTTTTATTTATTCGTTTTGCGCTAATCACAGCTACCACAAGGTTTGATTTTTTGATTGTTACTGGGTAGCCACCACGTAAAGTGATATTATTAGCCCAATTAGACTCACAACTACCTACTATGCTTAATTATTTTCCAAAAGAACACACCCTAAAAGAAAAAATTTTACTCGTTACTGGCGCAGGAGATGGCATTGGCAGACAAGCAGCCCTTAAATACAGTGAATATGGTGCAACGGTAATATTACTAGGCAAAACTGTCAGCAAGTTAGAATCCGTTTATGATGAAATTGTTAAACTGGGATATCCAGAGCCTGCAATTGTTCCATTGGATTTAAAAGGCGCAACGGCTAAGCACTATCAAGACATGGGCAATACCATAATCGGCCAGTTTGGTCGCTTAGATGGCATATTACACAATGCAAGCTTTACTGGGCATATAGGGCCTTTCGAACAAATCACTGAAGAAGATTGGCAAGCTGTATTCCAAGTTAATCTACATAGCCAGTTTTTGATGACCCAAGCATTGCTACCTGCCTTAAAATTAGCTAAATCGGCATCTGTCATTTTTACTAGTTCGGATTTAGGCATCAAAGGCAAGGCGTTTTGGGGGCCTTACTGCATCAGTAAATTTGCTACCCAAGGCATGATGGAAGTACTGGCTGACGAATATGAAAATAGTACCGTACGTTTCAACTGTATTAACCCTGGCCCTTGTCGAACTAAAATGCGTGCTCAACACTTCCCTGGAGAGAAACCTGAGTCGGTCAAACCCCCTGCAGAAATCATGACGCCTTACTTATACTTAATGGATGAGCAGGCTAGTACACAAACAGGCAGTACACTTAACGCGCAATATTAGCCCCCAATAAAGTCTGTTCAGCTCGTTGGTATTAAGCCAACGTGTTTACATTTCAGAAGATTGAAGCGCCTTCACTTACATAAGTGAAGGCGCTTTTTATTTAAAGCTAACTTTGGTTCACCTTGGCCCAGGTATCACGTAACCCCACGGTACGGTTAAACACTAATTTATCACCTTGGCTATCCGGATCTTTGCAGAAATACCCAGTGCGCTCAAACTGTATAGGCTGACTAACCGCTATATCTTTTAAGCTAGGCTCAACAATTGCGTGTTTTATGACATAAGACTCAGGGTTGATGCATTGGGTGAAATCATCCTCAGCAGCAGGATTCGGTACATTAAACAGCCTATCGTATAAGCGTATCTCTGCAGGAATGCCACTTTCGGCAGACACCCAGTGGATCACACCTTTGACCTTTCGGCCATCAGCAGGATCCTTACCCAAAGTTTCTGGGTCGTAGCTACAGTACACTGTGCTAATTTCGCCCTGCTCGTCTTTTTCTACTCGCTCGGCTTTAATCACATAGGCGTTACGCAAACGAACTTCTTTACCCAAAACTAAACGCTTGAATTTTTTATTCGCTTCTTCCTTAAAGTCATCGGCTTCTATGTATAAAACACGGGTAAAGGGTAGCTCTCGTGAGCCCCGAGTTTCATCAGAAGGGTGATTAGGCGCGTTTAACATTTGTCCGTCTTCTGGGAAGTTTTCAATCACAATTTTAAGGGGTGACAAGACCGCCATCGCGCGATTAGCGTCTGTGTTTAGCTCTTCACGTAAGCACGCCTCAAGCATAGACATCTCAACCATATTATCCATCTTGGTTACCCCAATGCGCTTACAAAACTCTCGAATTGATTGGGGTGTGTAGCCTCTGCGACGCAGTCCAGAAATAGTTGGCATTCTGGGATCGTCCCAGCCTGCAACATGCTGTTCTTCAACTAATTGAATCAACTTACGTTTGCTCAGTACTGTGTATTCTAAGTTAAGACGAGAAAATTCATACTGACGGGGTTGAACGGGAATCGAGATATTATCTATCACCCAATCGTATAGTCTGCGGTTATCCTGAAACTCTAAGGTGCATAAAGAGTGAGTAATACCCTCAATGGCATCCGAAATACAATGGGTAAAGTCATACATAGGATAGATACACCACTTATCACCAGTTTGGTGATGGTGGGCATATCTCACTCGGTACAAAGCCGGATCTCGAAGACACATAAAAGGCGATGCCATATCAATTTTAGCCCGTAACAAGCACTCACCTTCTTTAAACTCACCATTCTTCATTTTGGTAAATAACGCTAAGTTTTCGTCAACAGAGGTATCGCGGTATGGACTGTTTACGCCCGGTGCTTTTAAAGAACCGCGCATTTCGCGCATTTGCTCTTGGCTTGAAAAATCTACATATGCCAAGCCTTTTTCGATTAGCTCAACGGCAAAACCATAAAGCTGGTCAAAGTAGTTAGACGAGTAGCGTACATCCCCATCCCACTTGAACCCTAACCAATCAACGTCCTGCATGATCGCATTAACGTAATCAATATCTTCTTTTTCGGGGTTGGTATCATCAAATCGCAAATTACATTGGCCTTGGTAGTCAGCAGCAACACCAAAATTCAAACAAATAGATTTAGCATGTCCAATGTGTAAGTAACCATTGGGCTCGGGTGGAAAACGCGTTTGGATAGCAGTGTGTATACCCTGCTCTAAATCTTTATCAATAATTTGACGAATAAAGTTGGTCGGACGACTCTCAGTCTCGGCCATTCAAGCACCCTCTTGTATGTAAATAAAATAATAGCTGGTAATTTTATATCAGTATCAGATCAGCACCTAACGTTTTTATAAGCAATGGAAATATTGAATGAAATTCAATCTAATTCTGAGGTTAAATCCGCCAACTTTGCCAAATCTTGCACAGTATCTATGTCTAATGCTGCCCGCGAACAAGGTACCCTAATCAAAGTTTTTGCGTATTGTTCAATAATCTGCTTTGCCCCTTTGTCTCCAGTTAGAGCGCCAAGCTGAGAAAAATAATGCTTGGGAAATATCGCAGGCACTCCAAGTTGACCTGCGTACTCAGATACCAAGATACGATCTGGATGTTGTTGATAGGCTTTAATTAACGTGCAAACATCAAAGCGACTAAGGGCAACTTGATCGGCCAGCGTTACCATCACTGCGTTACAAGCTTTTGGCGCGGCTTTTACCGCAGACGATAGGCTATGACCCATACCTAACTGCCAATCTTGGCCAGTATGCACTTTTATATAGGAAGGTAAAATCTTCTTTATAGTTTGCTGGTACGCGCCTAACACTAAGGCAAAACTGTCTAGATTAGCGATGAGCTGTTGTTGTTCAAAAAAAGGTGCTAACGCTTTAACGATTAAAGGTTGACCATTAAGGGATGCAATTTGCTTTGGCGAGCCAAATCTTTGGCTTTTTCCAGCAGCCAACATGATGACGTGCAACACCTTAAAGCACACCACTGATAGATTGGCCACTACCACCTTCTAACAGAGCATGAACCTCAGCAATAATCGATAACGCGATAGATTCGGGAAGTTCTCCGCCGAGATCTAACCCCATTGGACTAGCCAAAGCGACGGGTAAATCAGCCGCTGACATCCCTGCGTGTGCCAAGACTCTGGCCGTTCGATGAGTTGGCCCTAACACCCCTAGATATTCTAACTGAGTAGCATTTTGGCTAGTAAGTAACAGCGCCTTGGCATCCAGTTCAATGTTGTGGGTCAGAATAATAGCGCCGCGTAACTGTGAGATAAAGTCACATGAAGACAATTGCTCTATGGGTTGGCGAATGATTTGTCTTACGCCATCGAAATACTGGGCCTTAGCATAGGCAGGCCTTGGCTCTATTAAGACAATTGACCAACCTAATTCTTTGCCCATAGCGACTAACGGAATGGCGTCTTGGCCACCACCGAATATTGCAACACTAGGAGCAGGATAAAGAGTTTGTTCAAAGTACGTTTCATCCAAGCCTACTTGAGGATTATGACTTTTAATCCTTTGCCCTTGAAGCACAGTGACCTGATTATCCGGAGGAACGGCACCAATATTTTGCCGATAGGTTACCGAGTGGCCTTGTTGTAAAGCTTTTTGCAGTGAAATTATGTCTAAATAGTGATTCGACGCGCTAATTGGCTGCAAGAGTATTTCGACCATACCGCCACACCCTATGCCGAGTTTCCATGCTAGGTCTTCTTCTTCGCGCATGTCATACTTAACCATACGGTTATGGCCATGCTGCCAGCAACGCCTAGCTTGAAGCATAATGTCGGACTCTAAGCAGCCTCCGCTTAACATACCAAAATACTGGCCCAAATCATTAATTAGCATCATAGCGCCAGCCTTTCGGTAAGATGATCCATCCGTTGCTATTATGGTTGCTAAGACCCACTGATGTGTGTCTTTTTGAGTATACCAATGTTCGATTAATTGATTGATTCGGTTAGGCATTTAGGCAGAGAAACTCATGTAACGGGCGATATTTATGCCTCTATATAGCCATAAATGTAGGCAAAAGATCAACAGGCCCTAACTTATATCAAAAAAACACTTTGAATTTTGACGATTGAGCCTAATCTAATTAAGTTAAGGTCCTACGGTAGTGATTTACCGTTAGCTGAACAAAAGACGCGATATCTCCGGTCTGTTGATTTGATACAAAACAAATACTTAAAAAGGAAACAAGATGCAAATTTACGACGACAATACTCTATCTATTGGTAAGACTCCCCTCGTTAAACTTAATCGAGTCACATCTGGCAATGTTTACGCCAAGATAGAATCAAGAAATCCGAGTTTTAGTGTTAAATGTCGTATCGGTGCCAACATGATTTGGGACGCTGAAAAGAAAGGTACACTTAAGCCAGGTATGGAACTTGTTGAAGCCACCAGTGGTAACACTGGCATTGCATTAGCCTTCGTTGCTGCATCAAAAGGCTACAAGCTTACCTTAACTATGCCAAGTTCTATGAGTCTTGAACGTCGTAAACTACTTAAAGCAATGGGCGCAAATTTAGTGCTAACTGACGCACCTAAGGGCATGAAAGGCGCAATTGCTGCCGCTGAAGAAATCGTTGCATCTGATCCTGCAAAGTATTTACCTCTACATCAATTCGAAAACCCTGCCAACCCAGAAATCCACGAAAAAACCACAGGCCCTGAAATTTGGAACGATACAGACGGTAAAATCGACGCATTCGTTGCAGGTGTTGGGACAGGCGGAACGATTACCGGTGTTAGCCGTTACATCAAAAACGAGCAAGGTAAAGCCATTGTGTCGGTTGCGGTAGAGCCAACAGACTCTCCAGTTATTACCCAAGCCAAAGCCGGCGAAGAATTAACGCCAGGACCACATAAAATCCAAGGTATTGGCGCAGGATTTATTCCAGGTAATCTAGATCTAGACATCATTGATGAAGTTGAGCAAGTTAGTAACGAAGAATGTATGGCAATGGCCCACCGTCTAATGAAAGAAGAAGGCATGCTAGTAGGTATTTCTTCGGGTGCAGCAGTAGTTGCGGCCAAGCGGTTTGCAGAAAGACCTGAAAACGCCGACAAACACGTAGTCGTTTTACTAGCAAGTGGTGCTGAACGTTATTTAAGTAGTCCATTGTTTGCTGGTGAGTTTTCTGATGCGGAAAACGTTCAATAAGTAATGCTCAGTCAATAACGACAGTCACACTTACAAAAGGGAAGCTTTGCTTCCCTTTTTTTATGCAAAATACTAACATGGGATACCTTAGTATTCAGATGGATTGAAGTATGTTAAAAAAACTCGCGTATTGCTTGATACTGGTTGTATTGGTAGCTAGTTGTAAGGAAGAAGCCCCAAAACGTGGCGCAGGTAAGTTTGGTATGCTCGACCAAAATACACCGGAATTTGCTGCTACAGAGTTTTTTAATCAAATTTACCATACCAAAGACTTATCTGGCGCATTAAAGCTCAGCTCCCCGAGCATGGCCCGCTTACTTCGCTCTTATCACACCAATAAAGCCGTCCAAAAACATGTGTTGAATATGCGTTTTGACAAAGTAGAAATTCAACCCAGTACCCGCAGCGCAGGACGTAATGAATTTGCCCAAGAGGCGCAAATTTCGTTGTTTTTCGAGGGTAAATTAAATGGCAATGTATTAAAAGATTTGCGCGTTATAGAGTTAGTTAAAATTAAAGATATTTGGAAAGTTAATCGCGTTAGCGAAGGGTAATAGGCGTAGCTTTTCCTTGTTACCCTATAAGATATTCATGAGTTAGCGACATTAAGCAAAAAAATTGCAGCTAGCTCACAGCCCTACTGCAACGCCTTCTCTTCTTGGATCTGCCCCACCGATAATCATACCGTTTTTAATTTGAAAGCCGTGCAGACCACTATTAAGATCTCTTATTTGTACCTTATGTCCCATTTTCTCTAATTCGGGCTGTAACTGCTCAGCACTGGTGCCCTTCTCAAGGGCAGTGTAATCATTGCGATTGGTAATATTAGGAAGATTAATCGCTTGTTGAATATCTAAGTTCCAATCTAATACCCCAATTAAACTTTTGGCTACGTAATTAATAATACGGCTCCCGCCGGGAGATCCCACTGCTAGCATTAAATTACCTTTTTCATCAAATACCATAGTTGGACTCATAGCGCTACGCGGACGTTTTTTTGGCTCTACTCGATTAAGCACTGCGCGATTACTTTTGTAGGGGTTAAACGAAAAATCGGTTAGTTGATTATTCAGTAAAAAGCCCTCAACCATCAAACCCGAACCAAATGCAAACTCGATACTTGAGGTAATAGAAATGGCATTGCCTTGTTTATCAATAATCGAAAAATGGCTAGTACTGGGTAAATCGTATTCCTGAGTACTTGCAAAATTCATATGCGGAAAAGGCTTGCCTGCTTGAGCACGCCCCATGTCTTTGTCTAACCTGATTTTACTACCACGATCTTGTAAGTAACGCTCGCTTAGCATAGCGCTAAAAGGTAAATGACTAAAATCAGTGTCTGCCACATACATATCTCTGTCGGCATACGCTAAACGAGATGCCTGAGTAAACAGGTGACTAGCCAATACAGAATTGGCAGGATATTGAGCTAGGTTATAGGGCTCTAGTAACTTGAGGATTTGTAAGGTATTGATCCCTCCAGAGCTCGGCGGTGGCATGCCACAAATTTGATGTTTCTTGTACTTCCCGCACACCGGGCGACGTTTTACGGCCTCATAGGCTGCCATATCATCGGTTCGCAAAAAACCTGGGTTAATACTTGCGAACTCCACAGCTTTTACAATCTTATCGGCAATATTACCTTTATAAAAACTGTCTGCTCCTTCTTTGGCAATTGTGGTTAAGGTTCTCGCAAGAGCGCTATTCTTTTTAACTTGACCAGCTTTTAAACCCTGCCCCTCTGGATAAAAGTAAACCGATGAAGTTCTAAATTTTCGTAAACCAGGATGCAGTTCTAAGTTAACCAATTTGGCAAGACGCTCAGACACAGTAAAGCCTTTTGCAGACAAATCTATCGTTTCGTCGAATAGCTCATTCCAAGGCAAGACACCGAATTGTTTGTGTACCATATCTAGAGCTTTTAATGTACCAGGCACGCCTACTGAACGCCCACCAACGACAGCCTCTTTCCAAGGCATAGGCTTGTTGTCTTTTAGAAATAAGTCAATGTTTACTCGGCTAGGCGCGGTTTCTCGGCCATCGTACGCATGTAATGTTTTACTTTTATTGTCCCAATATAAAATGAAGCTACCACCCCCTATTCCCGATGATTGAGGCTCAACTAAGGTCAACATACTTTGTACAGCAATTGCAGCATCAATGGCATTGCCGCCTTTATTTATGATTTGTTTACCTACCCAAGAAGCATAAGGGTTGGCTGCCACTACCATGTATTCTTTGGCCGAATATGCTTTCTTTTTATATATACCTGTAGCGGCTTCTGGCTCCCTATCTTCTCGTTTATCTTTCGATAAAACAGGGTGCGCCACAACCATTAATATACTTATAATTATTAGGGGTATTCTGAACAACAGTGAAAACTCTTTTGAGTAAAAGAGTAAGGCTAACCATCCATGTCTTGTTTTGCAAACAGAAAAGCCTTTATTGGGTTTAATCACCTTTTGTATAGCAGGGTTCAATTTTTTAAAATGAATAAATAACTCATACTTGAGGCAAAAGATTTTCGGAATAAATTTACGATAATAAAAACTAAAAATGCGACTTAAGTCGTTATTAACTTAAGCCGCATTTACCCATTGTTTACAGTTGTATTCGTATTGTGAAGACTAATTGACTAATCCATTAGTTAACCCATGCTTTTTGCTCTTCTGGAGTCATCACTTGAACGATTTGCACTGTATCGTCTTTCTTCGACTGATCTACCACAGCTTCTACAGCACCGTTTTCCAGCTTCAATACACCTCGTGGACAAACGGATGAACACACACCACAACCAACACATGAAGAACGAACGATATCTGCTCCTCGTTGCGCATAAGATCTAACGTCTATACCCATTTCACAGTAAGTTGAACAGTTACCACATGAAATACACTGCGCGCCGTTGGTAGTAATGCGGAAACGTGATTTAAACCGTTGAATAAATCCAATGTATGCAGCTAGTGGGCAGCCAAAACGACACCATACCCTATTCCCCATTTTAGGATAGAAACCTGTCCCTACTACGCCAGAGAACAAGGCACCTATATAAAAGCCGTAAGCACTGCGCAAGGTATAAGTATCGATTCCAGCTAGGGTTTTAACCCCAGTAAAGTATGTATATAAAGCGGCACCTGTCATTATCACGGCAAACACTAATACGCCGTGGATCACAACGCGCTCTATGCGCCATGCTTTCATTGATTTGTCAGAAAGCTGTCTGTAGGGGTCGCCTGCTGTTTCGGCTAAACCACCACATCCGCAGACCCAAGAACAATACCAACGTTTACCAAAAAAGTAGGTAAATAAAGGAACAGCGACAACAAACAAGGTAATGCCCCACACTAAGATGAACATACCCACACCGCCACTTGAAGTCAGGCTATCGAGATTCCATGCATCAAAGAAGTCGTAATCTAGGGGCCACATGTTTTTCAAATCAGTAGAGGGTTGATTAAGCTTGATTAATATCTCAGGGATTAAGAAAGCAAAACACGATTGGAAAAAGATAATAGAGCTGGTTCTCGCGATATGGTATTTGCTATGGCGATATTTAATAAACATACGTACGCCCATCACCACAATGGCTAGGGTATAAATGAAGCCATAAATTGACCAAGAGCCTGCGCCGCTACCATTAAGGGCTTTGAACATTGGGTCAACCAATGATACCCACTCAATGATGTATTCAGGGAAAAAATACAAGGCAATATATACAGCTACCAAAAACACAGTTACCAGTATGCCGACTAGCCCGCCGTTGGTGGCTGAGTTAGTAAAAACGTTATTATTCTTAATTCCAGCAGGGCCTGTATATTTATCAGGAATGATATACATAAGCGCACCCAGGGTGCCAAGCAATACAGACAACACGAAGAACATTCCAGTATGTTGTGCAACCACGCCTGAAGAGGCATTTTTAGTCAGTCCATAAATATATTGGCCAGTTTCGTAAGCATAAATGCGTTTGCCATTGGTTACATCAGTAACATTAGCGTTAATCTCTGCTGATTTTTCTCTCAGAACTTGCTCAATTTCACTCAGGGGTTTGCCCTGGGGGCCGGCTAACCATCCTGTGTAGTCTGACAGCTTCTTAGTCTTGTAAGCTGACTCATCATAGACACTACCGAACACAGTTGGCAAGATTTCCAGATTGTAGTGACCGATACCCTTAACTTCTGCCATTATGGCGTCAATTTCAGTACTCGAAATGGTGTATCGATCATTTAGAGTCTCGTCGTATTCACTAAAGGTTGAACGGACGGACTCAATAAACGTGACTTTATTTGAAACTGTTTTGTCCATCAATTCTGACAAATGCGGTTGAATAAGCTGACGATGGGTGTCATTGCCTATTGCATTTTTTAATGCATTGTCGGTTAAGGTAAAGTTATTGACAAATAACATACCTACAAATACCAAGAAGCCAATAAAAAACATGGACAAACCTGATTTTCTGACGGGGGAAATCCAAGCCATTTGATTATTTTGCATGTGTTTGCTCCTTAGTAAAACGCTTGGTTAACCAATGCAAAGGGGAAAGTGATAATTGCGAATTTGGATTTTGCGCATTAAACGTATTGATCACGTCTTGCTCGTATCGACGGAAAAATTCTGGGTCAAAATTAGCGTCTTTTAAATGCTGAAGTACATATTTTAATTTACAGCTATTTGCTAACCAGTTTTCCCAGACTTCATGACGCATGCGGATACCAAAGGTATTAATACCGGTTACCACTTGCGTATCGGTTTGATAATTAATCCGTATGCAAAGTTCTTTCTCTGGATGCTGCCAGTAAAAAGATGAAATGTTATCTACCGGTTCGTTTCCTACAAATCCGTAAGTTTGATATTCGACATCAAAAAACTTGGCAGAATTAAACCAAATACCGCGCTCATATTTAGTCCTCTCACCGGCTATCGTCTTAGCAAGGGCTTCGCCTTGCATTTTACCTGTGTACCACAAAGGTTCGATTCGGTTACGGCCTTCTTCGACATGTATTTCAGCACAATCACCTACGGCATAAACATTCGGAATGTTAGTTTCAAGGTAATCGTTAACTAAAATTCCTCGCCCTACCGCTACCTTGCTTTGAGAGACAATATCGATATTTGGGTGAACACCCGCAGATAACCCCACAAATTCGCAAGGGATCTCATCACCTTCTTTGGTGATAATAGACTTAGCGCGACCATCATCCCCAGCCACAACTTCGTGTAATTCAGTATTAAAAAGAAACTTCACTCCATGTTGCTCGCCATGCTTCTGAACTAAAACCGACTCTTCTTTTGGTAGAATGTTTCCCCAAAAGCGTTCTTCTTTAACGAGAAACGTCACATCAATACCACGAGATAACAGCATTTCTGCCATTTCTATACCAATCAGACCACCGCCTACCAAGACTGCACGTTTAGTGCTTTGGCAGTTCTCTTCCATTAACAAGAGGTCTTGATAGTTAAATAAACCCTGAACCCCGGGAAGATCTTGGCCTATCCAACCAAATTTGTTTGATTGTGAGCCAGTCGCCAACACTAGGTCTGCATACTCAATCTGCTCACCAGACGCTAAGGTAAGATGCTTAGCGTCTGTATCAATTGCACAGACGAACCCTTGCTTGAGATCAATACGATTTTTTTGCCAGAAATAGTCTTCGTAAGGTTTAGTGTGCTCGAACTTCATATGTCCCATAAATATGTACATCAATGCTGTTCTGGAGAAATGATGTTCGGTTTCAGAAGAGATAATTAAAATCTCTCGATCACTGCGCTTACGGACATGTCGGGCTACTGTGACACCTGCCACTCCATTCCCAATAATTACAAGTCTACTCATAAAGGTGTGTTCCCATTAGTGCAATTAGTATTTTCTATCGACATACAAATTAAGACTTATTGTATAAGAATTAATCCATAATTTAATTGTGGAGATAAGTATACCTAATATTACGACCAAAACCCTGCTTGATTGTGACTTAGCGCTAACGGTTTTATCACAAAAGCTAAACTTTCTGCTTTGGTAAGAGGGACTTATTCAGTAATACCAATGCAACTTATGCCTATTATGCGTTTTGTTCTAGGGCTTATGAGTTACGGAAAAAGAACGAGCTATTATGATTTTTTCCAACTTTTGGCAAGCTCGATAGCATCTTTTAAATGTTGCCAAGCTAATAGGCTTTTTTGATACTCTCCGGCTACACCGTTAAGCTCAATGCCATAAACTGTGAGTCTAAAAGCGAGGATAGAATAGAATGCGTCGACTATACCTGCAGACTCAAACATAAAAGGTATATGTGCATAACTAAAAATCTGTTCAATGCGCTCTAGCTCTTGTTGAACGTCTGCATCCAACACGCTTAAAGGAATCACATACTCCAAAGTAAATGGGCATCGCGCTCTTATACTTTGAAAACCTGAATGTAATTCTGCGCACAAGCTTCGGGCACACGCTCTTTCCGTAATTGAGGGTGGGTATAAGGCACCATTAACACACTCATTGAAAAACTCAGCAATTGATAGAGAGTCATGGATCACGACAGAGCCTATATTTAAGGCTGGAACTAATCCGGCAGCAGAATATAAGCGTATTTCAGACTTGTGATCAGGCTGAGCTAAATCGATAAGCCTAGTCTCAACGTCTAATTCAGCTAACTGACTACATATCCAAACCCTTAATGACCAAGTTGAATCTGTCCCCATAATTAAATCCATTCATAATCCCCCAAGTGATAAATCAATTGGTTTATCAGGTTATATATAAATAGATCCATGTCAATCACATGAAACTAGGATTAGGTTGGAAGAAATAAAATACAAAAAACACACAAGGCGAATGAGTATGTAAAGCCTCAAAAAAGCCGAAAACCGGCCTTTTACAATTAATACGCTTACATCAATTTAATAAGTCTTTTTGGGTTAACTTGTGGTTAAATGCTTGGCTTATAAGTTTGTAGTCATTTTATATACTGGGAGTGTGAATGTCGCTTGGCCATAAAAACACCATGGGCCAAATAAGTATGCCCATGCTCGTCTCTGTACTGGCCGCACTGGGCTGGCTATATGAACCAACTAGTAGCGAATATTTTGCTTACATTCAAACAGACATACACAAAGGGCAAATTTGGCGGATTATCACAGCCAACTTCTTGCATACCAACACTTCGCACCTTTTACTGAATTTGGCTGGCCTGTGGCTACTGTTTGCTCTTCATCGAAGTTATTACAGTACAAAGTGGCTTGGAGTATGCGCGTTTTTATGTGTTGGGGTAGGTATAGGCATATTTGTGTTCTCCCCTAAACTACATTGGTATGTGGGCTTATCTGGGGTATTGCACGGTTTATTCGTGATAGGCGCATTTTTTGATATTAGAAACGGCCTTAAATCTGGTTGGCTATTGCTGGGTGGAATAGCCATAAAAATAGGTCACGAGAGCCTATACGGGGCAAGTGATGATATTGCTACGCTCATAAATGCTAAGGTTGCAACGGATGCGCATTTATATGGCACCTTGGCCGGAACTGTATTGATCGCATATTTAATCCTACGCGCAAAAACACCTTCTAAAACCAATTAACACAGTTTAGGATGACCTCACAAGTGTTAGCGCATAGCCTCATTAGCACTACAAATGGGTTTCGAATAATTTTAATATACGCTTGTATTGGTCGAGCCAAGCACTTGGATGCACAAAGCCATGAGACTCCATAGGGTAAATTGCGACCTCAAAATTATCTTTTTCTAACTCAATTAAGCGCTGAGTCAACCTCACCACATCCAGAAAAAACACATTGCTGTCGACCATAGGCGCGCTGATTAATAGAGGCACTTGTAAACCTTGCGCAAAATAAATTGGAGAGCTTCGCTCATAAGCAATAGGATCAAGTTGTGGGGTATTAAGAATATTTGATGTATAACCATGATTATAATATGCCCAGTCTGAGACAGGTCTCAACGCCGCACCCGCTGCAAATAAATCTGGTGCTTTAAACAATGCCATAAACGTAAGAAACCCGCCATACGAGCCACCGTAAGTCCCCACCCCTTTAGGGTCAATTCCTCTAGTCGATATTAAATAGTTTACGCCATCTGCAATATCATCGAGTTCGGGGCTGCCCATATTACGATATATCGCAGTGCGCCAGTCTCGGCCATACCCAGCAGAGCCTTGATAATCGATATCAAGTACAGTGTACCCTTTTTGTACTAATAAATTATGGAACATGTATTCCCGAAAATATCCAGACCAACCGTAATGAGCATTCTGCAAGTATCCTGCCCCATGGTTAAACACAACGGCCTTACCATTAGAATT
The DNA here is from genome assembly GCA_947498355.1 of uncultured Paraglaciecola sp. Lineage (GTDB taxonomy): Bacteria > Pseudomonadota > Gammaproteobacteria > Enterobacterales > Alteromonadaceae > Paraglaciecola. Next base: position 206,820 of record CANMKA010000001.1, read on the forward strand.
TGCAGAGTCAGGTGCATATAAACGCGCAAATATTTGCCTGTCGTGGTGAGTGGAGTCAAATGCAACAATATCGGGTGATAACCAGTTAATCCCCTCAAATACTGAGGTGGTGGTATCTGTCAATTTAATGGGTTTAGCACTATTTACGTGTTGATAATACAACTCGGGCGGTGCAGTTAGACCAGAGTGCGTTAGTAATAATGATTGCTCATCTGGGCTGAGTACATACGCCGTTTTACCTTGCATATTGGTATGGGTTGAAATACCACCTGTCTCTAAATCAACGCTATATACCTCGTAAATACCCGGATGTGATTGATTTGCAGTGAAATAAATGCGGCTGTCGTCTTGCACCAAGGTCAGATTGTTAACTTCGTAATGGCCTTGCGTCATAGCCATTGGCTGAGCATTTGACTGTGTAGATTTAAGATATAAATGTGCATAGCCACTTTCTTCGGACAAGAAATACAAAGTTTCCGTATGATTTAGCCAACCAAAGCTATTAAACCGATAGTTAATCCACGCGTCGTCGTGAAGTCTGTGTTCAACATCTAAACGCGCGCTCTTCGGATCTATGCTGGTTAACCACCTGTCTTTATTATCCCAAGCCTCAAGCATAATTGCAGCCGTATCAAATTTAGGATGCCACTGGATCGCACTTTGTGACCAAGACCAATCATCGAGTAATACAATGTTTCTTGGTAAACGGTTGGGCTGATAAGATTGTTGGGTTAACTCAGCGTTTTCGCGCTTTTCATTTTGTAATACATCTTCTGTAAAACCCGGAAGTGTCGCATACGACAGTTTTTGCTTGGTGTTATTCTCAATATCAACTAACCAAATGTAATGATTACGGCTAGGCTCGTCACCTACTCGCCGCCGAACAACAGACGTACTAACCCGCCCATCTTCAGTAATATAGTTGGGGATAACATCGCTATCGTTTTGCCATTCAATGCTGGCTTGTTCAACTAAAATCAGCCACTTTCCACTATAGGACACACTAACGTCGACCAGTTCATGATCATCAGGAAAATAAAAGGTGTGAGTATCTAAAGTTGGGTTTGCCCGCGTTAAACTCTGCTGATGCTCAAAACGAATGCGTCTTTGCTGACGATTAACTTGCAATGACTGGATTAATGCTTGCTGCTGCATAGATACGTAGTCACTCGGCGCTGGGGGTACGCTGGGTTGTGAGGCGAACTCCCAAGACACCAGTAAACTTATCTGCCTAGTTGATAAATCGATGCTAAATATTCCCTGTGATGCAAGATAACTTAGGCGGTTATTATTGAGGAACTTAATGTGACTAATCGGCCTTTTATTTTGAAATAACTGAACAACCTCACCCTTCTCATATAAAAATAAACTACCTTGATTGGCCCACGCAGCTCTGGTGCGTGTTTGATCCCAAACCTTATCTTGGTGCGCATACTTGTGCAGCTCAGCTAAAGGTACGTGAGTGCCGTTATTATTCGAATTGAGGGGACGATGAATAGTCTGGCGCAACTGAGTACCCACACGTTTTTGCTGATATATCACCCCAAGACTATCCAAGGCCCAATGTGCTGACTCTGGCGAACGTCCCATCCAATCAGGATCTGCCATTATGCGTTCTAAGGTTAACTCCGAACCTAAGGTATTAATTGGACGGGCTTGGTTTTGAACCTCAGGTGCATGTGTGACTGATAAATGGGTAACTGAGGAAGGAATGCCGTTTTGCGATAATGAACCATGCTCTGGGGGTACCTTGGGGCCAGTCATACTGCATGAAGTCAACAGGTAGCCCAAAATTGTGCCAACAATTAAGTGTCTATCTCGGCAAGTCTTTCCCATCAAAAATGTCCTATCGCGTATACATCTAGGTTTATCCTAAACCCAAACTTAATGGTTTTCTACAACTGGCTCCCGTCCTAGTCTTTATAGTGGATATAGCCAAAATCAACTGAAGAGCAAACTGTCAAAACAAAACGAAAGCATTGAACCCAATATAAGCTCCTAGGCAAGGTTCAAATTGACTATGGATTACTTAAACAGAAGTAGTGTACTTTTTAAACGTTAAAATGCCCATGATCAGAGCCAAGGTAACAATAAATTGCACGCCCAAAAAAAGGCAACAATAATGTTGCCAGCAAGAGAAGTTGGGAGAAAAATGTTAAAAACGTTAAAATTTTCACATTCGGTAAAACAAAATATATTTAGGTAATAAAATAATGGGACTTTTGCAAATTCATATTAGCAATAAAACCCTTTATAGTAGTGGTGTAACGGAATATTAAGGGATTTTGTTCAACTTAGGTAACCAATTATTTAATGTTTATTTAATGTGAAAATCGTTTACCTAAAAACAACAAAAAATAGCTTAAAAATGAGACAGATTTGGTGATAGTATCAAATCATCGGCTAGCCAAGCTGTTGGCTCGATAGACAATTAAGAACACTCCATCTGAGGAAGTAGAACATGGCATTTAAAAAACAATATTTAAAATCGAAAGCTGTTTGTAAAGTGACATTCAAGTTATCCAAAGAAGAGGCTAAAGCTGCTCAAGAAGTATGCTTAGTTGGAGACTTCAACGACTGGGACGAAACCAGCACTCCCATGAAGAAGCTTAAAAATGGTAGTTTTACTGCAACATTAAACCTACCAAAGGATTCTGAGCATCAATTTCGCTATTTACTAGACAAGCAAGAATGGGAAAACGACTGGGAAGCCGATGCTTACGTGCCCTCACCTATCTCGTTAGAAGATAACTCTGTGGTTAGTGTATAACAGTTAAGGCTGGCCATTTGCCAACAAGGCGTCAAACCCAAACAAGGTTGCGCCTTAGTTGAAAATAAGGTTTTAAAAGTCAATATCAGCGGCAGGTATACTGAAGCGCAACTGTTTGCTTCCGATGTTCTTTGTAAGCGAAGTTAACTAGAAACTAATTATCAGCCCCAAAAAGCCTTGATACAATAAACAAGGGGACACAGGCTAAGCAAGTCAATTATAATCTCGCTTTTATCAGCCAGTGAACTCTAATTATGCCAGCACTTCATTATCAACTGCATCTTTGCGATGAGCCCCAAAGCCACGAAAATCCAAATACTCCGCCAACTTGGATTGTTTTAATTCATGGGCTATTCGGCAGTTTAGATAATTTATCAGGCCTCAGACGGGCGTTTAGTCAGTCATTCAATATACTCGCAGTAGACCTGCCCGACCATGGGCAATCTAGTCATACTCAAAAATTTAGCTTTGAGCAATACGCCCAACTCATTACAGAGCTAATGGATGGCCTTCAGATAAAACAAGCTATGTTCGTTGGTCATTCTTTAGGTGGAAAGGTTGCCATGCAAATTGCCTTAGATCATTCAAAATTGGTATCGCGACTTGTAGTCATAGACATAGCCCCAGTCACGTATGCACCTAGACATGCTAAGGTCATTCAAGGGTTAACTTCAGTTGCTCTCGATACACTGTCCTCACGAGCCGAAGCAGACACAACCTTACAAGACTTTATTCCTGAAGCATCAACACGCCAATTCTTATTAAAAAGCCTTTATCAACAGGATAGTAAGTGGAAGTGGCGTTTTAATTTACCTATTTTAGCCAGAGATTATTCGATACTATCTCAGGGGCTAAACTCACCCAACTGTTTTACAGGGCCAGTTTTATTTATCAAAGGTCAACTGTCTGATTATTTAAAACTCGAATATCGCCCACAAATATTGGCGTTGTTTCCAAATAGTCAGTCTAAAGTAGTCAATAAAACCGGGCATTGGCTGCATGCCGAGCAGCCCAAGGTTTGTGCAGACTTGATAATGCAGTTCGCGCTCTAATCTTATAAAAAATAAACTACGTACAGTTGCAGACAAAAGCACAATTAATTTGTGCCCTAATGCCTGCTTTTACGTAGCAAACTATGCTAATATCCGCGGGTTTATTTAAGGGGCAAATAACCTTTTTATGTTAAAAGACAATTATGAGTTGATTGAGGCAGTAGGCTTAAATTTAAGTTTAGCTGGTTTGTTCATTTTAATGACGTATGCCGTGCATGATGTATTAAAAAAGAATGATGTACCCTTAGCAGGAAAAATCGTGGTTTACTTTGTGTTATTTTTAGGCACGGCAGGGTTTCTGGTTAAAGGCTTAATTCAGTTCTTAGTGACACGATAACATGCAAAATACATTAATTTAGTGGTTTTATTGTTTTAGAAAGTGTGAGGAAATAAAGTTTATGGCGAGTGTGGGACTATTTTTCGGTAGCGACACAGGCAACACAGAGCATGTTGCTAAGATGATCCAAAAAGAATTAGGCAAAAACCTAATTTCGGTTCACGACATTGCAAAAAGCAGCAAAGAGCAAATTGCTGAATTTGATTTGCTCTTGTTTGGCATACCTACTTGGTATTACGGCGAAGCCCAGTGCGACTGGGACGACTTTTTCCCTGAGCTTGAGTTAATTGATTTTGAAGATAAGTTGGTCGCCATTTTTGGTTGTGGCGATCAAGAAGACTACGCTGAGTATTTTCTTGATGCCATGGGCATGGTCAGAGATATTGTTGAAGCTAAAGGTGCCATTCTAGTAGGACAATGGTCCACTGAAGGCTATGACTTTGAAGCATCAAAAGGCATGGCAGATGAAAATCACTTTGTCGGCCTAGGCATAGATGAAGACCGTCAGCCAGAGCTGACCGAAGAGCGTGTCAAAGCTTGGTGTAAGCAGATACACGAAGAGCTTTGCCTAGGGGAACTAGCATAAGCGTTGCAGTAGTGCTTTATAGGAAAATCAGCGTTAACCCTGGGTTAAGTTGTTTTATTTCCTTTAAAAAGTCACTAACTGCCCTATAATCATTTCATCCACATTTTATAAGAAAAACAATGGACCAAAACAAAGAGTTAAAAAAAGCAGGATTAAAGGTTACCTTACCTCGCCTTAAAATTTTAGAAATCCTCCAACTTCCGCAAAATCAGCACATTAGCGCTGAAGATGTGTACAAAATATTGCTCGAGCAAGATGAAGATATTGGTTTGGCTACTGTTTATCGGGTTTTAAATCAATTCGATGATGCTGGCATACTGAATCGCCACCATTTTGAAGGTGGGAAGTCTGTGTTCGAGATAAGCCATAAAAAACACCATGACCATCTTGTTTGTTTGAAATGCGGCAAGGTGATTGAATTTGAAGATGAAGTCATTGAACGCAAACAAGAAGAAATCGCCGAAAAATATAATATGACACTTACCCATCATAGTTTGTATCTTTACGGCACTTGTAAAGAAGAGTGTGACGAAGACTAATCTTAGGGCGACTTGTATCTTAACAAGTCGCCCTCCGCTAATCAGAAAAAACCATTAACAACCTTTCTTATTATCTAACTCACTACATCTAAAAAATCCGTATCTTCTATTTCAGACGTGATGGCGTCCTTAGAAATGTCTCCTTTAGAAGTCTCAACGATTAATGTCCATTCATTGGCCATAGACGCCGCCACAGCCGCTTGATTAATTGGGTCTCTTTCGGGTTTTAGTGAGCGTAGCCCTCCCCAGAACGCTCCCAAAAATAAACTAGGACTGATGAAACCAATAATCGTAAAAATGGGATGACTAGAGAATATTGCAGGGCCAAAAAGTATTAGCGATATTGCCACCGCCATTCCTAAACCTAAACCGAATAGGGTATATTTAACATGTGCGGTTAACATATTTACTGCTACATCTTCACTCTCGCCCTCTAACTTTCTACTCGGTAAGCGTTCACCCGGCTGGATAATCGTCAATTGATTATTATTAAGCCTAAAACGTTGCCTTAGTTTGATTAACCCTTGTAGCAAGCGTGCCTTTGAAGCGTATGTAATGGCAATACGAGTATCGAAAGGGTTATTAATGGTTAGTGACATCTGGTACTCCAAGTTTACATCAAGTTATTTGTCTAACTTAACCTAAAGCAAGGCTCACACCATATGGTAAAGCATTGATACATATATATTTATTAACGATGCTGGTATATTTAATGTAGTTTATAGAAAAAAATACACACTCAGAATGCAAGCCTTACATGCTTGTAGACTGGCAGAACACCCTACTCCCAGTGATCAGATTTAATTTGATCACTCACTTTTGGCTCTACCCATTTGTCACCACGTTCACTTAACTCTTTCTTCCAAAATGGCGCTTGAGTTTTCAAGTAATCCATAATAAACATATTCGCTAAGTAGGCAGCTTCTCTGTGCTGACTGGTAACACCCACAAATACAATTTGCTCAGCGGGAGTTAAGTGTCCAATACGATGGATGAGTGTAGCCCCCCCAATCGACCACTTAGTTCTAGCTTGCTCTACGATATTGCCCAAAACTTTGGCGGTCATTGCAGGATAGTGCTCTAAGTAAAGCCCATTTATTGGTAGATCCTGAGCCATGTCTCTCACGAGGCCGGTAAAGGTTACAATCGCCCCATCTTGAGGATTATCAGTGCGCAGTAGCTGATACTCATGGGCTAAGCAAAAATCTGCACTTTGCACTAAGATCCGATTCATGCATTTCATTCACTAGCCCCCTGTAACCGGGGGGAAAAAAGCCACTTCAGCGCCATCAAGAATTGCCGCATCTTCTGCACTCATGTCTTGATTGACCGCGACCAAAACAGAGCCTTCCTCCAACCACTCATGCCAACCGGGCCTGAGCTGGAGGTAAGATCGCAGCGCTTTAACCGTATCCAACTGTTGCCCATCGACCTTGTACTCAAGAGTCATTGAGTCTTGTCCTAAACGCTCTCTCAATTGTCCAAAAAATAATACGTTTATCATAATACTGACCAATCGCCACTTTTACCGCCGGTCTTAGACAACACCCGAATATCTTGAATAACCATATTTGGGTCAACTGCCTTACACATATCAAATAAGGTTAAGGCGCTTACACTAACCGCGGTTAGGGCCTCCATTTCGACGCCTGTTTTACCAGCCAGTTTGCACATGGCTTCAATACGAACTCGGCTGGCCTTTTCATCTATGCTGAAGTCAATTTGGACTTTCGTTAACATTAAAGGGTGACACAAAGGCACTAAGTCGCTGCAACGTTTTGCACCCTGAATGCCTGCAATTCTTGCTACCGACAATACATCGCCTTTGGCATGATTATGTTGTTGAAGCATATCTAAGGCTTTAGCAGACATGTATACATAACCTTCAGCAATCGCGACTCGTTGGGTAGTCGTCTTTTCGGTAACATCCACCATATTGGCAGTGCCTTTGTCATTAATATGGCTAAATTGATCTGAGCTATCCACTTTTATCCCCTAGTATCACAAGTTGATGTTACATTTTTTAAATGCACAACAAAGTTACAAGGTTTGTGAGACCCATCTAATTGTTCTTTCAGGATCCCTTCCCAAGCTGTTTTACATGCACCTGTTGAACCTGGCATGCAAAAAATCCCCGTCTTATTGGCAAAACCTGCTAAGGCCCGAGATTGCACGGTCGATGTACCTATTTCCGTGTAAGAGATAGCTCGAAATAGCTCACCAAACCCCTCTATGTTTTTGTCAAATAATACCGATACTGCTTCTGGTGTCATATCTCTAGGGGTAAATCCGGTTCCACCCGTTACAAGTACGACCTGAATGTCGCTAGACGCAATCCAGCGCGAAACAATGGCGCGAATTTTATATTTATCGTCAATGACTATGTCTTTTTCGACAAGATTATGTCCTGCTTGGGTGGCAACAAGTGCTAAGTATTGCCCAGACGTATCCGTCTCTTCATCTCGCGTATCAGACACAGTCAATACCGCTATATTAAGTGCAGTTGGCTTTTTAATGTGCTCAGCCATGTTATTTCCTTGATGGTAAGTATGAGGGTGACAATGACTGCTCTTGACAGAACGATTGCCACTGTTTGGGTGTGTTAACATTAATAAGTTGTCGCTCATCGGCAAAGGCAAAGGATTGACCAGAAAAAGCGTTAAAGAAAGCGCGAACCGATAAGCCTTTGTGTTTTCTCGACTCAGTTACATGCGTTGCTACAAATAAATCCTTGAGATAAGGTATTGCACCCGCTTCAACTAATTTTTTTATGCAGATATACATGGGCAAGTACCCGTGATTTAAGCAGGCAAGTCCACGACTCTTACGTCCCATGACAATTAACTCTTCAAGGCTATTTGCTCTGACATTTGGCATATCGACTGGCAAAATAAGCAACTCGGATATCTGCTGTTGAAAGCTATACTGAATACACGTATAGATCGCGCCAAGGGGGCCTTTATTTGCATATTCGTCCTTAATCGCCCCTGATATCTTATTGCTACTTATCCAAACTTGTTGGCAATCATCTAGAGAAGCTAACAGCTGACAGTTTTTTTCGAGCAAGGTTTGGCTATCGCCCGGCCTAATTAACTGGGCTTTATCTTTCCCCATACGGCTTGATAACCCGCCAGCTAATACTACGCCAACCAACATACTAACCGCCAAGCATAGCTAAGTGAGTCGTGGCACCTGTGTAGCCGTCTTGAAGCCAGTGGGTCGCCTCTTTATCAGATAACAGCTGGGTTAGTTGCGCGACTAACTTATCGCTACTTTGTTCGGCAAGAGACGGACGAATATCTAATCCCTGTTCAGCAAACAAGCATAAGTGAAGTTTACCCGTGGCCGAAATACGCAAGCGATTGCAGCTTGCACAAAAGTCTTTACTGTATGGCATGATCAGACCAAACCGCCCAAGGTAATCTGGGTGAAAGAACTCTTGAGCTGGGCCTGCTGTTTTTGAACGTATTTTTTGCGTCCAGCCATCTTTTATTAGCTGCTCTTTTATAGGCATGCCAGATACATGATTCTTATGGAAAAAATTGAGGTTGTCGCCGGTTTGCATCAATTCAATTAAACGCATGCTGACAGGCGTATATTTGATCCAATTAAAGAATTGGGTCAATTCAAATTGGTTGTACTGCTTTAACAAAACTGCATTCACTTTAACATCTATGCCTAGTGCTAACGCTTTATCAATTCCGCGCAGAATAGAGTCAAGTTTGTCGTGACCAGTAATGGCGGCGAACATCTTAGGATCTAAGCTGTCAATACTCACATTGATTGAAGACAGGCCAGCCGCTACCCAGGTTTCGATGTCCGATTCGAGCTTATAACCATTGGTGGTCATAGTGACATGCTCTATGCCTTTGGTTTGGGCGCAAATACCAATAATCTCGGCCAAGTCTCTTCGCAAAGCAGGCTCGCCACCAGTTACGCGTACCTTGCTTGTACCTAATTTAGCAAAGCCCGCCACTAGAACACGGATTTCCTCTACCGACAAAAAATCTCTTTTGGTATCGCATGCATACCCATCGGGCAAACAATAATCACAAGAGAAATTGCACACGTCAGTAATCGACAACCGCAGATAATGAAACCTACGGCCATACTTATCTTCTAACATAAAACGTCAACACCTTTCCAAAGTTAAAGTTATGCGTGGCATAACTTTAGGCGCAGCTGATCTTCTCTGTATACTTTTCGTTTTAATTAAACGCCTCTTAGTTAAGGCATAACATTAGGCGATTTATAGAAGGCAAAATGCTATAACAAAACATAAAAATTGTTTAAATATCGCAAATTTCACTGCGAAAAAATTCAGAATAGATTCACAACGCCTAAGGGAGGCTGGTTAATTTCTCTTCCAACCCTGGTTTATTCAATCAGCGATCAAATAAACGGCTGAGTCACCCTATTTGTAAAAACGTAGGTCAAACAGCTCGGAGTTATTATGGACCTCTAAGGTTAACCTTAGAAATATTCAACCCTGATTATACCCATAACCCAGAAGTGTCGGTATTACTTATTTATCACAAATAAGCAATTTATGTAGAATGGTATACAGGACGTGTTGATCTTTTTTGTATACTTTTTATTCTATACTTCGTGAAATATAAAAGCTTTTTAGTCACGGCGCAGCATTGAAGGCCTATTGATATGAGTCAAAATGCTGCAAAAAAATATAGAAAAGATCAGCACGCCCTAGTCAGCTAACATGATTTTATTTCGACCAGAAGATTTGGCCTGATACACGGCCGTATCTGCGGCACAAATAAGGCTTTCAGATGTCATATATTTTCCGCCCAACTCACAAGCAATACCCTGACTAACCGTAATGCGTTGAGTAACAGGCAAACCAAACTCAGATAAATCTAAGTTGGCAATTTTATATTGAATGAGTCCCGCAATTCCTTGAGCTTGTTGGATGTCACAGTTGGGTAAAATTAGCGCAAACTCTTCTCCCCCATATCGAGCTGCCATGCAATTTCGGGTGGGTAAATACGCCTCCAAAACCTCAGCGATTTTACGTAGACATTTATCACCACACACATGCCCGTATTGATCATTAATGTTTTTGAAGTAGTCGACATCTATGATGATTAGCCCTACTGATACTGCTTTCATTTTGCATTGATACCAAGTGTTTTGTAGCATTTGATCCAGAGCATAACGATTGGCTAACCCAGTCAAATGGTCTGTATAGGCTTGTCGGCGTAGGTTTGAGAGTTGCTTTTTGTGTTCGGTAAGATTGTGTAACACGCCTACCACTAAGTTATCAGTTTGCTTTGACATACCAGCCAAACTAGAAATTGATAGGTCTGCTTCTAGCCAAGTGCCATCATCACGTTGAATGAGGATCTCATTAGGACCAAATTGGTCTCGGGCATCTCCCTCCTGTTCAAACCAAGTTGCGAGGGAATACTCGTACTTCTCTTTACAGTTTACATGTAAGAATCGTAACCAGTTCTGGCCAATTAGATTGTCTCTAGGCTGCCCAAAGAATTGTTCTGTTAAAGGGTTAACGGCCTCTATCACGCCCTGCTGATTTGCAATAAAGATCCCCTCAGCAATGAAGTTAATCATATTCATGACCGAGCTAATACTTTGATCATAAATCGGCTTCGACAGTGCTTTAAATAGTGGATGTGACTCGGTTAATGCTGAATGGCTGGTGTACTTGTCTTGCTGAACAGACATATAAATAATCCCAATAAACTTACAAACGATGACAATATGGTTTTCATCTTAAGTAAATTTATGGTGCTTAACCTTCCCCTAACCTTCTTATTGTAAGTATTTGTTTTATATTAATTTAGTTGAAATTATTTTTGTGTGAATAGGCCGTAATTGTAGAGAAAAACTAACTTTAGACGCGTTTAAACAGCGCCTAAGTAAGAGTAATAGGTAAGTTAGTTAGGCACACTTCTAAGGATAGGATCAGGGCTAATATAACTTTTAGATAAGTCATTATTTTTAATCACTACTAACTTAATCGAAATAGTTTGGGTGGTTTGGTTATGATCACATATAGAAACACTTTGTTGATCCGGTGAGATAACAGTCACGAAATCTAACGGATCTTTAGCCTCTATAATAGGAGCCGCAAATCGTAAATTACCTTTAGTGTTAACTAAAGTGTAAGTAACAAGAGTATCTGTTTCAGTGATGTCAGCAGAGCCGTCTGTTTCACGTCCCTTGTGGTTAAAATACGTAAACTTTGGCTTTTTCTTAGTTAAGTCTACTTCTACTCTAAACACTTTAGATGGATTAATACTTGATTTGCTCATACTGTTGTTTCCTTATTTCATTGTTATTAAACTTTAGTTACCAAGTTTGCGCACATCGCACATGTTAGCGACACGTCTATCACGTTCTGCAAGTTCAATATTATGTGTTTGAACGTGTAATGACTTTAACATTGTTTTAACCTGACCACAGTAAAGGGTATGCTTACCATTATCCAAGGCAAAACTTAGCTCTGCTTGAGCAAGTTTTACGTCTATCTTGGCGGTCAACGTATCGAAATCATCTTGGGCGGTGGTTAACCTCTGCAACGCAATAGCAATAACCTCGTTACTCTTTTGCCATTTTCCCGTGATTTGATAGTACCGAATCAAATCTATCAAACTAAACACTCGCACGACTTGTTGTAAATCCATACCATCTATTTGAGCATTAATCTTGTTAACCCAGTCTTGGTCCACGGTTTGATTTAAATAGTTAGCAAGGCGCAGTTTTAGAATTCGCACACTCAGCAAATTCTGAGTCCACAAGGCATTATGCTTGTCTTGAGCCAGAGCTGATTCAAACAAGGTAACTGCTTGCGTCGCTTTAACATCTGCTAAAACATACTTTTCTTGCAACATTAGGATCCTAGCTTGATGCCAATACGAGTAAGCCAAAAGCTCCAAAAAATTAGCGTTGCCAGCATTTTCCGTTAACAGGCGCTCTAAATCATGTTGAACCTGATTATGAATTGATAGGGCCTTATCTGCGTGACCCAAATGTAATTCGGTCAACGCAATCCAGGCATTGATATCTGCACGGACCGACTGCACAGAGGCATCTTTAGGATTAGGTTGCAACACACGATCGATTTGCATTAACGAGTATTCAAAGGCTTCTTTTGCTTTTGGATAAGCATGCTCTTTTAAGGCTAAACTGCCTATTGTGACATAGGCGTACCCTAGTTCTAACCAAGAATCTGGGTTATCGGGTTGTCTATCACTCATGGCCTGACTGTAGTCGCGATAAGCACTAAACTGTTGATTGGCTTGGGCTATATTTCCATCTTGAAGGGCCAACTGGCCTAACCAAAAGGCACTCGCACCGAGCATTTTTAACACTTCAACATTGGCTTTATTTTGCTGATACGCTTGTATCAGCACCTCATACGCTGAGCTAAACGCATCCTTAGCCTCAACAACACTGCCCCGAGAATAAGCTACCTCTCCCATTGCAATTAACGTTTGCCCGTGTTGAATGTGAGAAGCCTGACGCAAAGGCCTGTCAACTAAAGAAAACAGAGGTTCCGGTTTGTCTTGCTGCTCAACAAAGTAAGCCAATGCCTTGTTGCTAATACCATCTAATAGATCCAAGCGTTTAACGCTGCGCAATTTGTCGGCAAAATCTCCTACCATAAATCCTAAAAGCGACTCAGCCTCCAAGCGTTTTTGCTGAGCATACTTCTCGGTTTGGTAGCTATTAACACTCATCACAATAGATAAAACAGTCAAACCGAATAGTAGTCCAATCACCCCACGCCTTGACCAAAGCATGAATCGAAATCGTGTAACAGACGCGTCTATAAATGCTTCTTCTATTTCATCTAACACAAAAACAGGATCGTTTTTTAGCCTGAGGCTTTCTCTTAGTGGTTTACCTTTAGGCAGTAAGTACGAGCGACTTTTACCTTCCTTAAGCCATTTCCTACTGGCTTCTGACAAGCGACATTTAATCATTAAGCCTTGTTGATGGGTTTTTATCCACTGACTCGCCCTCGGCCAACAACGTAATAGCGCTTCGTGAGCCAGACTAAAGCACGCTTGGTTCTGTTTTAAATGAGATACTAACAAACGACTATCTACTAAGGCTTCGACTAATTTGGTTGGAGCATCATTTTTCAGCTCAGACCAACGCCCGGCTTTACTCGTAACCGTCTCCCCATCTGGGTTTATAGTGACTAACCGTGATAACAAAAATCCAAGCTGATTTTGTTGGTGTTGAGGGAGATTCAAAAAAACGTCTTCGGCTTTTTTACCAATAGCACCCTCTATTCCTCCCAATTGGTGGTATACCTCATAGGTAAGCTGATTATTTTCTCGCTTTAAGTAGAGCTCTTGCAGGGTATATTGCAGCATGGGCAATGAATCGGGGTTACTTGCTGCCTCATCACACAAAATTTCGTCTAACCGAATAGCGGTAACCGGGTCGGCAGACCAAGTTAATCCAGCGACTTTTGCTGGTGAACGGATCATTTGCATCAACTCACTGCGAGTAGGCGCAAGTAAATCAAAGTGCGAACCGCTTTCTTTTCCTTGCATCAAACTGGCATGCTCAGCAACCAGAGGATAAAAATCGTTACGACAAGCACTTACTACAATAATGAGCTTAGAAATCGCAAAAATATTCATTAATGCAATAAAGCTATGCCGCTCCTGATGGGAAAAAATAGGCGAAGATAACAGGACTTCCAAACGGTCAATAAAGACAAACAGTTTTGCGTCCGCGCAATGGTATTCCTCCTGTATATTCTGTTTCTCTAGCGCAGTTTGACACCGCTCTAGTAAACCCTGCAAATCTGTTTGTAGGGCAGTACCGATTTGCTCAGCACTCATACCTTCAAAAACAGGCTCGCCCTCGACATCCCAATCGACTAGAGCTGAGCCAAAGTCAGTAAATAACCGCCCCTTCGATACATCGGCAATATCAATACTAGTATGACTCTCTACTCTAAATCCATCATAGCCAGAGGCCGACATTAAATTGGGCAAAAGGCCCGCATTGACTAGAGATGATTTGCCTGTACCACTAGGGCCGAGTATTAGTAGAAAACCATGATTATGACCAACCTGAATAGACAAACGGCCTAATAAATTAGCAATTTGTCCATTACGGCCAAAAAATATTTGAGCTTCAGATGATTCGAACGCGCTTAATCCAGGAAAAGGAGATTTAGAGTAAGTACCAGCCTGAATCTCATCGAGCTCGTCAACCAGTGGCTTCTTTACGTGTGCAATAACACGATAGCCCCGTTTGCGAATTGTTTCTATATAGTCAGGAGCGCTGGCTTTATCTCCTAGAGCCTTACGTAATTGAGTAATGGCTTTGTGTATTGGGTTATCGCCAATTTCTAGGTTACCCCAGCATTTGTTAAGTAACTCATCTGCGCTAAACACCTCTCCTGGCTGGCTACAAAGCAATATTAAAACATCCATTGCTTTAGGTTCTAATGCCTTCTTGTTTTGTCCACAACGAACCAAGTTACTTTTGGGCGTCACTTGCCATTTGCCAATAAAAAAGGGATTTTGGTTCATGTATTTAGAGTGCTCAATCTAGCCTAACAAAAAATTGCGATAAAATGTGTTTTCTACTCTAGCTCAACTAAAGGATGGAAGTCTGTAGTTTATACAAAAACGTCGTAATTTTTACACAAGTAATATCTAAGGTGTTTGGTGTTTGCTAAAAAGACGGTGATTTAGTATGCATCCAATTGCCCCTTTATAATGACATGGCTACATAGAGCGAGGTACATTTTGCAAAGTTGCACGATTTGGCACGTAAGTTGATGTAAATAACTTGAACATAGATTATTGATCAGCAATATCTAATGTTGAACAATCGGTGACAACCACATGGATACCCGTTTTTATGCTAATTAGTGAGTTTATACGCGCTCAAAAGCTTCCAGAAAGCTTCTTAACAACAGTACAGCAACATTTCATTCCCTTGGCCAATGAAATCAATACGCACCACAACAGTGCAAATAAACCCTATTTTGTGGGCGTGAACGGTTGCCAAGGCTCGGGAAAGTCTACCTTGTCCGAATTTTTGAAAGTTTATATCGAGGGTACATTCGGTAAATCTGTAGAAGTTATGTCCCTTGATGACTTTTATTTTGACCAAGCTAAACGCACGACATTAGCGAATGAGGTCCATCCCCTGCTAATTACACGCGGTGTGCCTGGTACTCACGACACTCAATTGGCTAAAGAAGCACTTCAAAACCTCAAACAAAACATTTTCCCAGTAAACATACCCAGATTTAATAAAGCCACAGACAACCCCAAACCCAAAGATCAGTGGACTGTGTTAACTGAACAAGTTGATATCGTTATCTTTGAAGGATGGTGTTGGGGTGTTCAAGCGCAACCTGAAGTAGACCTAATTAATCCCGTCAATGAGCTCGAGCGAGAAAAGGATCCTAAAGGTACATGGCGAATGTTCGTCAACCAAGAATTAACTAAAAACTATCACGAGCTGTACAGCTTTATGGATAAATGGGTGATGTTCAAAGCCCCATCGTTTGGTGATGTCTATGCTTGGCGTTTAGAGCAAGAGCAAAAATTGTTAGCGTCTCTTGGTGATAATGATAAGTCGGGTGTTATGAGTCCTGCACAAATTATGAACTTTATTCAACATTATCAAAGGTTAACCGAACATTGCTTGCAATCATTACCTCCACTGTGTGACCATGTTTTTGAATTGAACAAGCAAAGACAAATTATTGCCCATCAGGCTAAGGCATAGTGTGACTTACCAGTACATTATTTTTACAGATTTAGACGGGACCTTACTCGATCATCATACCTACAGTTTTGCAGCCGCTCTGCCTACTTTGGCCAAGCTAGATAAAAACGGTATCCCAGTGATTGCTAATACCAGCAAAACCTATGCTGAGCTGGTTGAACTCCGTCAACAACTGAAGCTCGACATGCCGTTTATTGTCGAGAATGGGGCTGCGGTATACATACCAGAAGGGTTTTACCCTCACCAACCCAGCGACACAGTAGCTAAAAACGGCTTTTGGGTGAAAGAATTTTCACCGCCTATCAAACATTGGCTTGAACTAATTGACAGCGTAAAAGATGGATTCGAAGGCGAATTTACGCATTTTTCTGAAATGAGCACTGAACAAATATGTGCAGCAACGGGTTTATCTGAACAAGATGCAAAATTAGCCGCTACCCGCGAATACTGTGAACCTGTCCTTTGGACTGGCTCTGAACAATCTAAAACATTATTTACTCAAGCCATCGAAGAACTAGGCGCATCGCCCTTACGCGGCGGTCGCTTCCTGCATGTTACTGGAGATTGTAACAAAGGCCATGCCCTTGAATGGATGGCTGCTAGTTATCAAAAACATCACCCTGAATATAAATGCCGTTCCATTGCCCTTGGAGATGGTCATAACGACATAGCAATGCTCGAAAAAGCGGACTTAGCCGTGCGCATATTATCGCCGACTAGCCCTCCACCTCCCCTACAAAGACAAGAAGGGGTAACAACTAGTACTGGCTATGGGCCAGTAGGTTGGGCAGAATGTATCGAGAAAATTGTATTTAGCTAACCGAACAAAATTTAATAATACTGGAGCTTACATGGCTGATTTTTACCAAAATGGAATCGTAACTACCCTGCATAATCTGGCAGATCGCCCGATTGAAGACTTAGAAAAGGAACTTATTGAGTTTTCAGAAAAACGTCCTATGGCGCTTATTCTTCCCTCTTTATTTTCCGAGCTTGAGGGCGAAGCATTACCTAACATTATTGACCATATTTGTGACGTCCCTTACCTGAACCAAATTGTGATTGGCCTAGATAGAGCCAATTTAGAGCAATACAAACACGCTTTAGGCTTCTTTGAAAAATTACCTCAAAATCACCGTATTTTGTGGAATGACGGTCCGCGTTTAAAAGCAATTGATGCAAAATTAGAAGCACTGGGTTTAGCACCAAAAGAACTCGGTAAAGGCCGTAACGTCTGGTATTGCATGGGCTACATACTGGCCACAGGCAAAGCTGAATCTGTGGCACTGCACGACTGCGATATTCTGACCTATGATCGTGGGCTTCTAGCTAGATTAATCTATCCAGTTGCTAATCCTCAATTCAACTATGAATTTTGTAAGGGCTATTACGCCCGAGTCGCACACGGCAAAATAAACGGCAGAGTGTCGCGTTTACTCGTTACACCGCTTATCCGAGCATTTGAAAAACTGGTCGGCCAGAATGAATACTTAGATTACATGGATAGCTTCAGATACCCCCTTGCTGGTGAGTTCTCATTTAGACGAGATGTGCTCAACGATATTCGTATTCCAAGCGACTGGGGGCTAGAAGTCGGTGTGTTGTCAGAAATGCAGCGTAACTATTCGTATAACCGTTTGTGCCAAGCTGATATTGCAAAAACCTATGACCATAAGCACCAAGATTTGTCTGCTGACAACGATCAAGGCGGATTATCCAAAATGTCTATCGACATTACAAAGTCTGTGATCCGTAAACTGGCCACCCAAGGCAATAGTTTTAGTATGGAAGACTTCCGCTCACTCAAAGCTACTTACTTCAGAATTGCCCTAGATTTTGTCGAAATGTACAAAAACGATGCCACTATGAATGGTCTACAACTTGACATTCACAGCGAAGAGAAAGCCGTCGAATTGTTTGCAAGTAACATAATGAAAGCGGGTGAAAGCTTCTTAGAGAACCCAATGGAAACACCATTTATTCCAAGTTGGAACCGAGTGATCAGCGCAGTGCCCGACGTCTTAGAGCAAATAAAAGAAGCAGTCGAGGCCGATTTCGAAGAATTTAAACAAAGTTAAGGGGAACTATGCTATCCATATTTGACCAGTTAACCGAGCGCGTCGATCATCACCTTAACGTGATTTATCAAGATGTTGAGCTTGATTGCTCCATTGAAGCGCTACGAGATCGCTTATTAGCCACTATGCGCATTGATGATGTAAAAAATATCATTGTGCCCAAACAACACCATAATAATTGGGATCAAAAAGACGTGATCTTGATTACTTATGGTGACAGTGTTGAAGCTGCTGGTGAAAAGCCCTTACGCACCTTACATACTTTTTTGTCTACCTATTGTTCAGACACAATTAACAGCGTGCACATTCTACCCTTTTTCCCCTACAGCTCGGATGACGGTTTTTCCGTCATCGACTACAGCAGTGTCAACGAGTCGCTGGGGGGATGGGATGACATAGAAGCTATTACCCAAGACTATCGCTTTATGTCTGATGTGGTAATTAACCACTGCTCATCACGCAGTGCTTGGTTCACTAACTTCATCAAGGGTGAAGGCCCTGGGCATGACTTCTTCTATACCGCTTTACCGACAGAAGATTTATCTAAAGTTGTAAGACCTAGAACGTCTGAGTTGCTGCGCTTTACCGAAACTGAATACGGCGAGAAGCATGTTTGGTGTACCTTTAGTCATGACCAAGTCGATTTTGATTTTTCGAATCCCAATGTGCTCGATACCTTCGTCTCAATCATTAGGCAATACTTAGACTCTGGGATCCGTATTTTCAGGCTAGATGCCGTCGCGTTTTTATGGAAAAAAATCGGTACCGATTGCATCAACTTGGAACAGACACACGAAGCCGTGCGACTCCTTAGAACCTTAGTCGAGCATGCCGTTGAAAAAGCAGTGATTATTACCGAAACCAACATTCCAAACCGTCAAAACCTAACCTATTTTGGCAATGCGAATGAAGCTCACGGAATATATAATTTCTCGTTACCCCCGCTACTGGTCAATTCATTAGTGACAGGTTCGTGCAAGCATTTAAAGTCATGGCTGTGCAGTATGCCTCCGGCTCAAAATGGGACGTTTTTCTTCAACTTTATCGCATCACACGATGGCATAGGGCTTAGGCCTGCTGAAGGTTTATTAGACGATAAAGAGCTGACAAACTTAGTCAATACCATGCAAAACTTTGGTGGTAGGATTTCCTGGCGTCAATCCGAAAATGGCGAGCAAAAAGCCTATGAAATCAACATTGCACTATTTGATGCCTTGCAAGGCACCACGAAAGGAACAGATAAGTGGGGCTTAGAAAGGTTTATTTGTGCCCACGCGGTAATGTTTGGCCTTGAAGGTATCCCAGGTTTGTACATCCACAGTTTGTTAGGTACGGGCAATGACTACGAAAGAGTAAAAAATACGAGTCATAATCGCTCTATCAATCGCCATAAATGGGATTTTGAAGCCCTCGAAGGTCTGCTTAAGGACGAATCAAGTCAACAAGCAAAAGTTTACAAACGTATGACTGAACTATTGAGCATACGTAAAAAGCAACCTGCATTTCATCCAAACGCCACGCAGTTTACTCTGCAGCTGGGCGATAAAATATTTGGATTCTGGCGACAAAGCTTAATGCGTAACCAAAGCATATTTTGTGTTTACAATATGTCTGACGAACCACAAATGCTTAGATTAGTCGACTTAAATCTTATTGGCACAGATGAGTGGCTAGATTTAATCAGTAACGAAAAGATCGCACTAGAAGACTTAGAGTACGAATTGCGTCCTTATCAAAGTCTTTGGATCACCAACGCTTATTAGTAGCTAGGTTGATGTGTCCATACTAATAGCCCTCTTTAGAGGGCTATTTTATGCATAAATACTCAAAATCTGGCTTGTTTTGTCGACAAGCTATGCAAACCAATCGAAATATGCACAGCCGTGCTGCTCAGTCTAATACTCATAAGTGTAACTATCATATTCAGCCCTCGTCAGAAATGTATTTGACATCAGATACACATATAACCAAATGATTTTATTGTGTTTTTTAATTTTGCCATAAGCTAGTGTCTGCTAAATGCATCTAAAATCAGAGAATACTATACTTTAGACTTAACAAACCTCTCCAATTTCAAAGTAAGTCATTGTTGTAAGTAAGTTTTTTTTAGTTGGCATCTAATTTGATATAGCCATAGGTAGAGCTGATAGACAACAACGTAATCGAGTGTCAGCCAAACCCTACTGCTAACAGTAGACCGACAATCCGACAGTAGACTGAGCCTTACTTATTGCCAGTCATCTCTCGTAACTATTAAATTAGGTAAAACAAAATGAAGAAATTACTCGTACCCTTAATGTTAGTCGCTACTCCTTTCGTCACTCTGGCTGAGGCCACCACAGACTTCCATCCCCTTGATGCCAATCAAGATGGCTTTATCAGTCTAGAAGAAGCCAAAACGGACAGTGCCTTAAGCGAAAAATTCTTTTTACTGGATTTTAACGGCGATGGCTTATTGTCAACAGAAGAGCTAGCCGCCAGCGATACCATTCAACCCGAAGAGGAAAGTGAAGAATAATCGGGCGGTATTTAATTTTCTTTAATAAAGCGGGATACTTTTGTGATAGTGCTCACGTACCCTGCACCGGCTTGTTAAATATGCACCGGATTGCAAAGTAATAAGTATCCCTACTAAAATAATACTTAAATTTGGAGTATCAAAATGATTCGTGAAATCATGAAAAAAGAAGAACTAGAACAAGTATCTGGCGGCACGGTAAATGTAGCAAGCGTTTTTGCCTCTTTGTCTAACCGTTCAGGTTCTACAAGCTCAAGCGTTTCTAGTAATACCTCGGGGACGGGTAGCGTAAGCTCAAGATTCTCATCTTTTGCAAACCGCCCTCGTCGCACTTCAACTGGCTCAAGCTCTACGTCTTCATTTAGTCGTACCAGCTCGTCTACAGTGAGCAGCGCACGAGTTAGCTCCTCAAGCACAGGTGTGTCTTCCATATCTCTAGTAGGTAATGCAACAGGTAGTGCGGGTAACTAATCACCCTACTTACCTAGTGCAACTATAAAGGTCGATTTAATCGGCCTTTTTTGATCTAAGCCTTTTTATAGCCTCTTGGTTAGCAGCCATTCTTCGACAAGATATTTCAAGCTCGTTAATACTCAGTAATAGCACAGAGGAACCCTAGCTACCTTCCTCAACATACGTCTTTCGGCTATTTTCCTAAACCCGTTGCTTTGTAATCAATAAAATCTTGGTGCATTTCGCTCCCAACAATAGCGCATCCGTTTTTATCAGATACCTGACAGAGTAAAATTTCACCCGTGTAAATTATTTGTTAGCTGAAAATAAACCATGAAAATTCAGCGAGTTAAAACAAAAATCAAATACCTGTCCAAATGGTCTAGAATTTGGCATCTATCATGCTTTGGGGATATCAACACCTATCACAATTGCATACCGGGGAAGACAAAAATGAAACACACACTATTTAAAATTACACCTATCGCTGCGGCTTTGGGAATAAGTTTTACATTCGCCCTCCCCTCTATGGCACAGACACAAGGAAGTGACACGAAAGGCAAAACGGAAGACATAGAGAAAATTGAAGTTGTTGGCTCATTAGGGAGTTTGCCAGGCCAAGACGTGGAAGCGGTTTTTGGTTTTGGAAAATCAATTTTAGAAACACCCCGTTCAGCATCGACTATTAGTGACGAACAATTAGAAAGATTTAGCGTAAGTGACTTAGACGATTTAGTCGCATTTGCACCGGGTACTTTTACCCAATCATTCTTTGGCGTGGCTGGTTCACTTGATGTGCGTGGCACACCCGGTGAAACCTACTTTAGGGGCGTAAGGCGACTAGACAATCCTGGTAACTACCCTACGCCAATAGGGGCAGCGAGCCGTATTGACATAGTACGCGGGCCCGCCTCACCTATTTATGGTCCATCAAAAATTGGCGGTTACCTGAATTTCAACCCTAAATCTGCCCGCGCAAGTGGTGGCCAGTATTTAGAAGAAAACGAAGGGAAATTTTCATATACCACAGGAAGCTGGGATAAAAGTATCTTAACTGCTGAATTAGGCGGACCCGGCAAAATTGCTGGAAAAGACATGGGCTTTTATGTCTATGCCGAAGTCGAAAACTCTGGCAGTTACTATGACAACTCAGAAACCGACCAAACCATACTGCAAGCGTCGTTTAACGTAGACATCACAGACGATTTAAGAATTGAATTTGGGGGCATGTATCACGACTTCGATGGTAACCAAGTCGCTGGTTGGAATAGACTGACTCAAGACTTAATCGATACCGGAACGTATATTACAGGCACAGCAAGGCCCTTGGATACAAACGGCGACGGCTCTATTTCTCATCAAGAGTACAATGCTGTTAACTTAGCTGGAGAGAGCAACTTTTATGCTGTTCCGTCAACTTTTACCGATGACGAAGCTACCTTTGAAATGGGCCTAGACAACCCAGGAACCACTATTTTAGCTGGTAACCAAACCTTAGTCGCGCCCGATGATGTCCTCACTAATGTTGTTGAAACGCTGTATTTCGACATTATTTACTATACAGACAGTGGTTGGGAAATTAAAAATCAAATGTTCTATGAAGCCTACGACAACTTAAATGAAAATGCGTATGGCTTCTCGCAATTCCATGACAGTTCGGTATTTGAAAACAAGCTGATCTTCGCTACAGAATACGAAACCAATGATTTACTCGCTCAGGTTCAAATCTCTCCTTCTATTCGTCATACCGAATTTTTACATGGTGACGACTTTACTAACGAATACTTTAATCGTAGAGACCTTACAGGTCCGTCAACCGCTTTAGATAGAAGGCTGTTGGCCACCAGAATAGGCAGAGACTTCGACAACTATGACGATGGCCACTATACCAACTACGGCATAGCTGCGTTAACAGATTTGACTTGGGAAATGGGGTTAAACCTTGTTCTTGGCCTTCGCTATGATTCAATCGATGTTAAGACCACTAGCCGTGGTGACCTTCTGTTAACTCAGGCTGATATTGTTACGGCTGAAGACACCTTAGAGGGCGTCTCTTGGAATACCAGTATTTCGTTTAAAACAGACATTGGGCTTATCCCCTATGTTACGGCTGCAGAGCAAGCGACCTTAGTTGCCGGCCAAGGTGCCGAGATAGGTGTAGATCAGTTGGGAGATGGAGCGTTTGATACTTCAGAATTGTTTGAATATGGGGTAAAAGGTTCCTTCTTGGACGATAGCTTGTATTTTGCATTATCAATTTATGATCAAGAGCGCACTGACTTTAGCGCCCAAGCAATAGTCACCAACTCCACCACCGAGAACAAAGGTACCGAATTTGAACTTAGGTGGGTTGTTAACGATAGGCTCGTAGTTGGCTTAGGGTACACCAATACCAAAGTTTACAACTTAACGGCATTAGAAAATGGCTCGCAATTTGGATTTTTGGGAATAGAAGACCTAACGTCCTTAACCGATCCATCGCTTGTGTTGGGCGGTAACCCTGTTGGTTTAACCCTCATAGCCCCAGGGGATAGAGAAGCGGCGCGCAAAGCTGGTATTCCAGAAAATATCTATACTCTAAACGCCACTTACGACTTCCAAAACGGCTATACAGTCAATACCAGTCTCGTTAGAGCAGACGAAACCTTCTCTAGCTTTTCTCAAACTGTTGAATTACCCGCATTTACCTTGGTCAATGCCGGTGTGTCGTATACGACAGATGAATGGTCGGCAAGTCTAAATATCAAAAACTTAACGGATGAAAGGTACTTTAGAGCAAACTTCCCAGATTTGTTTGGGGCGCAGATAGTATTGCCTGAACTACCCAGACACTTCCAAGCTAAGGTTAGTTATAACTTCTAAGCCTATCTGGATAGACGTGCAAAAAAGATAAACACGCATTCTGTGTTTATCTTTTTTTGTAATTGCGACTTGATAGCCACATCCTTTGATTGACTTGAGCTTAGGTTTAAGACAGACTATTTAGACGGCTAAACGTCTAAAACAACCTTCTCAAGGCTCTTACATGCAATCTGAACTTCGTACCCGCTACAATAATCACTTACGTGGTGTCTATTTTATTGGCACTACGCCTCCCAAGAGTGACACCCCTGAAGCTAAAGTCGAAAACATAGCTGAGAAACTGTTAGAGCGCGTAAACGATATCGATTTTGATGGCCTAATTGTTTACGATATTCAAGATGAAGGTTCGCGTATCAGTCGCCCTCGCCCTTTCCCGTTTAAATCTACGCACGATCCTAGGTGGTATTCATCGATTTTAAACAAAAAATCAACTCGCCCTGTGATTACCTATAAAAGCGTCATCCAGTCTAATAAACAAGCGTTTATTGATTGGGCAGATGAAGCATGGCAAAAATACGGCGTAAAGGACTTGGTTCTTGTGGGAAGTCCTTCAAAAGATATCAAAGCGTCGTTACCGTTAAAAGAAGCCTACGCAGCCCTAAACGAAAGCCAACATCCCTTTTTTGTGGGTGGCGTAACAATCGCAGAGCGCCATGCTAAAAAAGGCGATGAGCATCAACGTTTAATCGAAAAGTTTAGACAAGGTTGTAACTTCTTTATTTCCCAAGCTATTTATAACCCTCAAGCGACCATTGATTTGCTTACTCGGTATGCGATTGAGTGTCAAAAACTAAATATTAAGCCGCAGCGGATCATCTTGACCTTCTCGCCTTGTGGTAGTGAAAAAACCTTAGAATTTATTGACTGGCTGGGAGTGAGTGTTCCAGAAGCCACGAGTTTGCGCATACTCAATGCTAAATCTCCCCTTTACGAATCAATCAGAATTTGCAGCAACAGTTTGCAGCAAATTCTCGATGCGGTCGTACCTTACGAGCTACCTCTGGGCCTCAACATTGAAAGCCTAACCAACCGCAAAGAAGAGATTGACGGCTCTATCTTGTTGTACAAGTTACTTCGCTCAAAAATGGACTTCTACTTGGCCAAGCAAGAATTGCGACAATTAACTGAGAGTTAATCCTGCAACCTTAAGCGGAAATTGAGTCTGTCATAGACAGGCTCAATGGAATAATCAACATAAGCTAGTATAAGTTAGTTATGAGCCCAACCTACATACTTGTCTCGCACCTTAATTCAGACGACTTGCTGCTTGTTGAGTAATGTTCACTGGGCTATGTGCCCAAAACCCACAAAAATAACGTGCTAATTGTCTCTAAATCCCTACAATGCTGATTATTAATGGGTTTTGAGTAAGTTTACTGTTCTTCATGCTATCTGTTTTATCCCGATTATCTTGGTTATTTTTACCTCCTCTCATACTCCTACTTGCCATTTTTCAAGGCTATTGGCTGTTTGAACCAGATATCAGTGCGTGGTTATCCCGTCACAGCTGGCTGACGCCGGCAGCCTTGGGCTTAGCCTTGATGGTCGCGCTTCAGTTTTCACGTAGTCGCTTGGTATATACCTGTGGTTTGTTACTGTTATACGTACCAGTAGTGGCAGCTTGGTTACCACAAATTGATCAATTTGAACGTCATCGATTGTACTTTTTTATGCTTTTGCTTAGCTACTTTATGTTTAGTAGGGACATAGGGTTTGCCATAACTAATGCCGCTAAGACTATGGGCATAGTCCTGTTAATAGGCTTAATCAGTATCTTCGCCCTACCGGCACTCGAACCCTATGCCTATCAACTCAGCCGAAACATATTTAGCCAAAGCTTACCAAACGCCCTTTTTCCTCTTGCTCCTAGCGCCCACCTTACGTATTTACTCAGTATAATTTTATCCATAGTAAACCTAGGTCGCTTAGTGTTTAGACCTGACAACAATCACAATGCTTTACTGTTTGTGTTTATGACGACCCTAGCTATGTACTGGTTGCCTGAGTCTGGCTTGCATCAGCTCTTACTGATATTTATTGCACTGCTAGTCGCGTACGCAATCATAAAAGACAGTTTCACCATGGCCTTTAAAGATGAATTAACCACCATTCCTTCTCGTCGTGCTTTCATGCAGTATATTCAAACCTTAGGTCGCAATTACACAGTTGTAATGTCTGATATTGATCATTTCAAAAAGTTTAACGATACACACGGTCACGACGTAGGCGACGAAGTACTTAAATTAGTTGCCAGTAAGCTGAATAAAGTCACCGGCGGCGGCAAGGCCTTTCGTTTTGGCGGTGAAGAGTTTGTGATTGTATTTCCGGGGAAAACCAGCAGTCAGGCTGAGCCGTTTGTTGAAATAGTTAGGCGGGCCATCCAAGATTATGACATTGCCCTGCGCACGGTACCGCGCCCAGTAAAACCTCCTAAACAAAAATCTCAATCACCCGCCAAAAACAAGATCGTCAAAGTTACCACCAGTTTTGGGATCGCCCAGCGCACCAAAACTAGTCACACCTTTGAACAGGTAATAAAGCAAGCCGACCTCGCTTTGTATGCCGCTAAAAAAGCCGGTCGAAACTGTATCAAGCTGGCTAAACAATGAGTGCTCCTATTCTTTTAGTGTTGGGCTATGTCTGGCCCGAACCCAATTCATCGGCAGCGGGCAGCCATATGCTAAGTTTGGTGCAATCGTTTGTGGCCAAGGGCTATCGGGTCACTTTTGCGAGTCCAGCTCAGCAAGGCGAGCATAAATTTTCTTTGCAATCGATAGGAGTAACCGAAGCGTCTATTAATATTAATGACGACAATTTCGATACCTTCGTCACTGAGCTAAATCCAGATGTGGTGCTGTACGATAGATTCATGTTAGAGGAGCAATTTGGTTGGCGAGTCACTAAACATTGTCCACATGCCCTAACTCTGCTCGATACAGAAGACTTGCACAGTTTGCGTCATGCTCGTCATAGCGCGTTTAAACAAGGCAGGCAGGTACTTGATAGCGACTTATGCTCAGACTTGGCTAAACGTGAAATTGCCGCTATTTATCGCTGTGATCTAAGCCTAATTATCTCTGATTACGAACTTTCCCTTCTAACCAGTCACTTTAAGGTGCCAGAGCACATACTAATGCACTGCCCCTTTATGTTAGATGTTAATGCTAACAATCCCTCACAATTGGACTATGAACAACGCCAGCATTTTATTTCTATCGGTAATTTCCGTCATGCCCCGAATTGGGATGCGGTGCTTTGGTTAAAACAACAAATTTGGCCATATATTCGTGCTCAATTACCTAAAGCAGAATTACATGTATATGGCGCGTACCCGCCGCCTAAAGCCACTCAATTACATAATACGAGCCAAGGTTTTTTAGTTAAGGGATGGGCAGAAGATGCAAAACTCGTGATGGGTCAGGCAAGGGTCTGTTTGGCGCCCTTGCGGTTTGGTGCTGGGATAAAAGGTAAACTAGCCGAGGCCATGCAATCAGGTACGCCAAACGTCACCACCAACCTAGGAAAAGAAGGCATGGCAATGGGCGCACCTTGGCCGGGCGAGGTTATTGATATTGATTATTCAGGGCCGATGGAAGCCTATGCCCAAGACTTTGCCAAACACGCTGTAAACTTATACCAAAATAAAAATTCTTGGGTAGAAAACCAACAAAAAGGTTACGCGTTACTCAATCAGAATTTCAATAAAGGCCAGATAGAATCAAGCCTTCACAGAAAAATTACGGAAATCCGAGGTAATCTCAATGCTCACAGAGCAGCAAACTTTACAGGCTTAATGTTGCACCATCATACCTTAAAAAGCACTCAGTATATGTCGCAATGGATAACCGAGAAAAACCGTAATAATTAGCTTATCCAAGTATCCGTTAATTAAAGTTTTGCGTATTCCGCGGCGGCAGTTGCTAGCATATTGGTATACTTGTTGGGGTCAAATGTAAGAGGAACCGGCGTCAATTTTTGACCTTGATTGTCTAAAATGAGCACAGTGGGAAACCCAGAAACTTGATACTTTTGCATGAACTCGTCCCCAGCATCGGAGCTATACTCAATACGTGCGTACACATAATTTGACGCAATTTGCTGTTGCACTTGAGCGTTGGCAAAAATCTCATTGCTGAGCTTTCTGCATGTAGGACAATATACCGCAGACATGTCGGCCAGCACTAAGCGATCAGTTTGTTGTGCTTTATCTAGGGCCTCTTGCAAAGACAACACTTCAATGCCCGAATTTTTAATCGCTTGCTTACCCAAATAACTTTGTAACAAATAGTTACCTAAAACGACTGCACCAATCGCACCTGCAAATTTTGCTAAGCTAATAAAACGTTTTTTATCAATCAAAGTGTTTCCCCGAAACTAGTACCAAAACTAATACCATACTTATAAAATCTAGTTGTCTGTCTGATAAAGACCCGTCTATAACCTAAAACTATTCAGCAATCTGCTTTATTTTTGCAACAACCCCAGCAAGGCCATTGCCCCTAGATTCACTTAATTGTTTGGCAAGTTGTAGTTCCTGCAAATACTCAGGTAAATCAAACTTTGCTAGCTGTTCTGGCGAGCAATTTTCGAGGGCTTCAAATATAACCGCCAACAAGCCTCGAATGATTTTGCTCGTCGAATCGCCCCGTAACTTAAGGTGATTATTTGACCAACTGCAACTTAGCCAAACCTCACTCTCGCATCCACTGACCTTATTGCCCTCTGTCTTATCTGCCTCCGTTAACCTAGTTAACCCTTTACCCGCCAACATGATTTGCCGATACTTTTCATCCCAACTTTTCGCCTGCTTAATCTTATTGGCTAAGGGGAAGGTTTTGCGATTTGTAGTGTTAAGCGTGTCTGTTCGCGATGATTTGGATAAGCGCGAATGGGGCGCCTCAAGTTGATCTTGGCTTTGTTCGCTATCTAGCGCCTCATATTGATAAGTATCTATAACCGACCTTAGGGCTTCGACAAATTCAAGCACGTCTTGACGAGTGTTATAACAGCCTAGAGAAACCCGTAAGGTACCTGGTATGTCTAAAGCTTCCATCAATGGCATAGCGCAGTGCCTTCCAGCGCGCAGAGCAAAGCCCTTAGCATCTAAGGCAATGGCCAGATCATAAGGGCTTAAACCATTAACAGTAATAGATTGAGCACAGGTTTTATTATGTAAGTCTCCCCAAAGCTTAATCTGTGGCAGCCTTTGTAAACTATCAACAAGTACTTCAGTCAGAGTATGTTCGTAATCACAAATCGCTGCCATATTTCGGTCTAAAAATTCAATCGCCTGACCTAGACCTAACACACCTGCAATATTAGGGGTACCAGCTTCAAACTTCATGGGAGGCTCTTGATATTTAGTCCCCTCAGTGAAGCTCACAGCTGCAACCATCTCACCTCCGACTTGATAAGGTGGTAGCGCATCGAGCAGGGCATACTTGCCGTACAACACACCAATACCTGTCGGGCCATACATTTTGTGCCCACTGAATACATAAAAGTCACAGCCTAGCTGAGCCACATTAACTGGCATATGAGCGACGGCTTGGGTTCCATCGATAACGGTTAACGCATTACATACACGAGCCTTTTCAATAATGGCCTCAATTGGGTTAATGTTGCCCAAAGCATTAGACACATGAGCCACCGCGACTAGGGCAGTCTCTGGCGTGATCAACGACAGCCCAGTAGTAAGATCGAGTTGACCATTTGCATTCACAGGGATCACACGTATTTGCAGTCCACAAACCTCTGCTAAGCGTTGCCAAGGGACTATGTTAGCGTGGTGTTCTGAACAGGCTATGACGATATTGGTTTGGTGTTGTTGCAACAAATTAGAATCTTGTAAGCCATGAGCAATAAGATTTAGGCCTTCTGTCGCACCTTTGGTAAACACCACCTCTTTAGGCTGCTTGGCACCAATAAAACACTGGATGTCTTTACGCACTTGCTCAAACTGAGCCGTCACTCCAGCCCCGAGTTGGTGTTGAGAGCGATGTACATTGGCGGTAGTTTTAGAGTAGTAATCGTCTACGGCTTGCACCACAGACTGCAATTTTTGACTGGTTGCGCCACTGTCTAGATACACACTCGATTGACCAGATAGAGGCTGCTCAGAAAAATACGGAAACAAAGATCTGAATGGGGCTTGCATAGGCTGAAATTACTCTGTTGACTCAAACTGACATGGGCGCTGCTTAACAGCGAGGAGGCCTTGAATATGTACCACCAGCTGAATGATTTTTACATTCGAAAGCTGACGATAGTCAAAATAAGGACAAACAAGGGTGCGGTATTCTGGCGCAATAGCAAAGTCATTGTCCATCCAAATTAGGCGATTTGCTACTGCCAAACGTTTTGCATAGCCCTTGCCCATAATCAAATTGATGCCCTCAGTACGAGCTTGATATTGGAGATTATGCGTCACACTTCCCTCAAAAAGATCCTGATCTGGAGAGTGAAAAATTAACGCAGTATTTGAATTAGCACTGAGTAAAGAATTGTCTCGGTAGTCTTGCCAACGGCTCGCACCTTCAACACCGGATATGGTCGGATGCTTTAGGGCAAACACTAACTTTGCGTAAACATTGAACACTTTACGCCAGCCGTTTCCACACTCCGCGCCAATATTGTGAATATTCCCCTCAGACATAGCAAACCACCCTTTGGTTTGCCTGTCATTGTAGGGAAGCATATTAGGCTGGTTAGCGATATATACCCTAAAGGTCGCATTCGCATCTCCTAACCCCCAAGCTTGATTCAACATAGCAAAGACCTAGTCATACATGACAAGCGGATCCCAAAACAATAGCATGCACTATTGCTGCTCTAAATCTTCTTCAATGCACTCAGAAAGCTCTTGTGCTTCTAAAATAATGCCTTCTTCATCGTCCCCTAACGGAAAAACCAAAATAAGCGTTTGGTTATTAGCTAAACCGGGTAACCAAGTTTCGCGCCATTCGGCAAAATCGATTTGTTTGGGCTGGCAGTTAGGAAAGTCCTCTTTCACCCAAGATTTGGCGAACTCTTCATGGGGCCAAATTGGCATGCAGGCATCATCTTCGGCTTTTACCATTACCCAACCACTTTCACCAAACAAGCCCCACAAGTAGCCATCTTCAATCATTTTACCGAGGGCGTATTCAAATCTTTGTTCGGGCAACATTTTACTGAGGTCTAAAAAATCTTTTGCAGAAACGTGGCTCATTGCCTTTGTCCTTTGAAATAGCTTAATTGGTCGTATTTTATTACGAATGTCTGTTATAGCGCACGTTATTTATCCGTGGCTAAATGAATCCAGCCAGTTACGCCCTTTAAATTCATTTGCCAGTAAAGAATACACACAATGGTCTACGTAATGATCATACAACCATTCGCACTGGCGTAACTGCCCCTCTAACACAAAGCCCAGTCGTTCTGGTACCGAACGACTTGGGTGATTTTCCACCGCACATCGTATTTCTATTTTATTCAATTTTAATTCGTTAAACCCGTAGTCCAATAACCTACTTACCACAGCCGTAATTATCCCTTTTTGGGTATGCTCTTGGCTCAACCAATACCCTATTACGCCTAATTTATTGGGAAAGTCGAAACTATTGAACCCAGCGATCCCAACTATGTCATTTTGATAGCATATGGCAAAAGACGCAGACTCTGATTGGTAGTACCTGTAGATGGCGGTCTCGATGAAACGCTCTGAGTCTTGCAACGATTGGGTTAAATCTAACCAAGCCAGCCAATTTCGCAAAAATGCGCGGTTTAGGTCAATTAACCTAAACAAAGCCAAGGCATCAGTTGGAACCAACGTACGAATGTGTAACCCAGGGCTAATCATAATTTTCATAAAAATAAAGACTCAATATTCAGCAAAGATTACAATAGGGGCTTATCCCTAGATAACGCAAGTTACACAAGAATTTAAGGCGTATTTTGTCCAGTACCAACTCTGTTCTCGCACTCAGACAACAACAGCTCGCGCTATCAACACGGAAATTTAACGCAAGGGGCAATAAGCTTAAACGCTGCCAACATTGCCTAGTGGCCTTAGATGATTGTATTTGTCAGCATATTCCAAATATTTCATCGGGCAATAGTTTTTGTCTACTTATGTACAAAGATGAATACTACAAACCGAGCAACACTGGGCGGATCATTGCAGATGTTATCCCAGATAACCATGCATTTTTGTGGCACAGAGTCACACCCGACCCTGCGCTTTTAGCCTTACTCGCTGATCCTGAATACGCGCCAATACTGGTATTTCCCCATGAATATGCCGAGCACAGGCCCAAGATCCACTCTGCCCAAGAGCTGCCATCCGTTCAAGCAGGGAAACGCCCGCTGTTTATCATGCTAGATGGCACTTGGCGCGAAGCTAAAAAGATGTTCAAAAGTCCATGCCTAGCGAACATTCCAGTATTAGGCATACAACCTACAAGTAAGTCTGCCTATACCTTGCGAGAGACAGACATAGCCCATCAACTTTGCACAGCAGAAGTCGCTATCGAAATTTTAAAAATAGCAAAAGACACCCAAGCAGAACACGCTTTACAACACTATTTTAACCAATTCAAGCAGGCCTACTTGCGCTCAAAACCCCATAAGAACTGAGTGAATCCCCCCCAAAAACGTACTTAAACAAACGTGCCTAATCAAAAATCACAGTCTGTTTGCAAGACCACTGGTGCGCAGACATTGCCGCTGCAATGCTAAATGCAAAGCTTTCGGCTGAGCAAATAACACAAAGTGTTTTTTTGCCCGAGTTAAGCCTGTATATAAAAGCTCTCGATTTAGGCCCCTTCCTTGACTGGTGCCAGACATTAAGGGCAGACACAGATAAACCTGCTCAAACTCCGAGCCTTGGCTTTTGTGGATAGTCATGGCGTACAGAGTATCAAATGCAGGCAAACGACTCGGTAAAATTCCTCGAATTGCTCCACTTGCATCGATAAACCAAATTTTTAACAGAGACCTTTGTTCGGGGTCAAACATGGTGATCCCAATATCACCATTAAATACATTTAATTGATGATCGTTTTTAGTTAACATGACTGGACGACCTACGTAATAGTCAGTACTCAAATTGATTAAGCCTTGCTTAGCTAGTTCGGCCTCTACCAACTGGTTGATATGGGTTACTCCCAGCATGCCATTTTTCTGCGCGCATAAAACTTGTTGCTGAGATAAGCAATGAAACGCCAACTTAACATCTCCGGCTTTTACCGCTTGAATATAAAGGCGATACACAGGCAACAGTTTACTGACTAGCTGTTTAATCAAAAAATCACTTACATGGATAGTCGTGGCAAAAGACAGTTCAGGTTTAAGGACTTGCCAATTTACATCCAGTAGGTTTTTGTCAGCCATTAAACGCTGAATTCGAGGCATATCATTACCTTGAATCGCATGTGCTAACTGCCCTATTCCGCTGTCTGCGGTAAATCTGTGGCTTTTTTGCAATGTCACCAAGTTATCTGCCAAGCCTACGTTAACTATCTCGTCGACGCCAGATGCCTCGTCGACATTAACTTTCTCATCCACACCCCTCACAAATATTTGGCTTAATTCAGGTAATAAATTACCTAATTTTTGCCTTTGTTTCTGACTAAACGAATACCACTGCTGAGATCCATCAATATGACAAATATCGGCTAACACACTTCCCGTCTCAACCGATGCCAATTGCTGTTGATCCCCTAACATGATGACCCTTGCATGCTCGGGTAAAGCATCAAATAACTTGCACATTAAGGGTAAATCAACCATAGACGCTTCATCTAATACCAAAACATCCAAACTAAGTGGATTATCTCGATCCGCACTAAAGTATGGGCTCATAGGTTTTGCGCCCAATAACCTATGAATAGTTTGGCATTGCTCAGGCAAGTCTTGGGTGTATGTAAACGGCAACCCTTGTTTAGCTGCGCCTATAGACTCAGTCAATCTCGCGGCGGCTTTACCCGTAGGTGCCACCAGCTTAATATCCAGTGGTTTTTGATGGGTTTGTCTCGACGACTGCAGTAAGGCTAATAGTTTAGTCACTGTGGTGGTTTTGCCTGTGCCTGGGCCACCCGTGATCACGCAAAAACGGTTCAACAGAGCCACGGCCACCGCAATCTTCTGCCAATCAGGTTCAGTCACCTCTTTTGCTGTTGGAAACAACGCACTGAGCACGGTTTGGCTTAACGCCATGTCAACGTCAGAGCCAAGGCTTGCTCTGTATTTAATATGCTCTGCCAGTTGGCATTCGTAACGCCAGTAACGCTGCAAATACAGCTTATTTTGATCAAGGACTAAAGGCCGAGCCGCGTCTTGTAATTGCCTAGCAGGGGATAAACTAAGGTCGACCTGATAGAGACTGCTGCTACTTGCTAAAATAGCTTTTAATGTACTAGCTGATGGAAACCTAAAGTGCTCTGGCCACGGCTGCTCAATAGCGTCTATATCAATGCAGGTGTGCTGCTCAGCGGCTCTAATGCTCAAATATGCGGCAAGGTGAGCGACAACGACACCCTGCTCTTTCGGTAAATTCTGTTCCTGACTAAAAATAAAACGAGCAAAAGCAAAATCTATAGGGCGAATAATGCCTAAATCAAGTAGAGGCCTTAGGGTGTTATTTTGACTATTCTGGTCAACTTCAGGCTCAAGTGCTAATAGCCCATCTTGGTTTGTGCCGTTTACAAAAGCGTGATCTTCAGGGTTACGCTCACTGGGTACTTGGCTATTTACTCTTGTATTTACCATAATCCTAATTGCCCACTTTGTGCATCATCTTCGACTGGTTTTGGGCTGGATTTTTCTATGGCATCTATGGCCGACACCACTTCTTTACTGCCGTCAAATAACAGATCTAGCGCCAAAATCAAGTTACTGTGGGGCTTAAAGTAATACACTCCCTGCGATGAGTCATCGCCATTCATCCCCCTCAAAAATAAGTAATAGGCTCCACCTACATGGGTATCGTATGCATAGTCGCTAATCTTGTGTTTTAGCCAGCGATGCAAAGCCAAACAATACAATATGCCTTGTAAATGATAATCATGGTCAACCATGCCCCGCTCCATGTTAGCTTGGTTATAGTCGGCTGGTGTATCACCTAGATAGTTAGACTTGTAATCTGCTACAAAAAATTGGCCTTGATACTCAAACGTTAAGTCAATAAAGCCCTTAAGCATGCCGTTTAGTGTATCGAATTGATATTGCCTAGCTTGATGGGGCGAAAAATGATTAATAACACGATTAAAATCGGTTACTTCAACGGTTTGTAACGGCATATGAAACTCCATTTCAACCCTTACCTGTTGCGGTGCTAAATCGATAAGTTTCACATATCGCTGTGGCTTGCTATCTAGCTTCATTTCCCCTTGGTCTTCGGCAGTGCTATGGGGCAAAGGCATCTGGGTAATGAGTACCTTATGCAGCCAGATTTGCAAGGTTTCGAACCAAGTTGAGTCAATGGCAAATTTGGGGCCTTGTTCTGCTATTGCCTCAACCAGTTGCTGAGGTTGTTGAAAATCGATATTCTCCAACACTCCATGTAAAAACGACCCCGCATTTGCCCCTTTTTCGAAGGTAAAGGGCGTGTATTCGTTAGTTTGAGAGCTGTCTGCTGGCGAAAAAGTGGCGTCGACTATCATGTCATTCCCCTCATCCAATCCTGGCGTTGGCATGTCTATGTGATGCTGTTGACGACTCAGAGCCGAGTAACTGGTTAGCTTCCATGTTCGCGATACACTGCGGGTCAAATGATGCGGGATCAACGTTTGACTAGTGTGAAGACGCTTAATTTGACTATTTTTTAACGCGTCCAAGGCTAAAATTTGGTCTTGCTCGGTTAATGCCTTAAAGCTGTCGTATGTTCCCTTACATTTGGCGGTTAATGTCTCAATAGCTTGCTGTATATGAGCGTCACTAATACTGCCATTTACTTCTGCTTCACTTGGCGACGTTTCGCTGAGTAACAAGCTGCCTAAAGCTGATTGACAAAAACCAGATTTTTTAACACTGGTCCCTAAACTCGTGTTCCAAAGGCCTATATAACAATAGTGTACAGCTCGAGTCACAGCCACGTAAAATAGTCGAATATCTTCTGCTAAGCGTTCCCAGTCAGCCTTAGCCAGACTGCTATCTTGTTGAGTGAAATCCACCTCTAGTTCGTGGAGCTGATTGTGATACACTGCATAATTTGCAGGGCGGAAACTGGCGGCAAAAGGTACAAATACGATTGGAAACTCAAGTCCTTTCGAGGCGTGCAGCGTAATAATTTTGACCAGATTTTCATCACTTTCTACTCGCAACTGCTGACTTTCATTATTCGGTTCAGGGGCAAGTATATTCGCTTCGAACCAATGCAATAACTGAGACTCGCCCACCATTTGCATGCTTTGTTGTTGCAATAGTTCAATTAAGTGGCGTAAATCTGTAATGCGCCTAGCCCCATCTTTATGCTGACTCAGTAATTTTTGTTCAATATCGAAGTGTTTTAAAACTAGGTTTACCCCGTGCATTAGCCCTTGGGTTTGCCAGCTTTGATGCCAAAGCGTGACCTTATCGAGTAAGTTTTGCCATTGCACATCGTCATTAAACAAGGCATCTAAGGCCAATGCAGATAACCCAAACAGTTCGGTTAGCAAGGCTGTTTTTAACCGTTTTTCGTCATTTGGCTGACTTAATGCTTTAAGTAAACGAAACAAGTCTTGGGCTACTTGCGTGGTAAACACACTATCTCGGGTTAAAAATACACTATCGACCTGAGCGTTTGATAAGGCCTGTTTAATTAACTTAGCTTCACTTCTGTCTCTGACCAGCACACAGATGTCTCTAGCCATAATGGCCTGATCAGCAATGTTTGCTTTACCTTGGGAGCTGTAGGCTAGCCAAGTCGCAATTTGCAATGCTGCATGTCGAGCCAATTGAGGCTTAGCTTGATTGGCTTTGAGAGCCAAGCTGATATCGCTTAATAAATGTTGAAAATGCAGGTTAGGAATATCTTGATCATTCACAACTAACCTAACATCTGGTTTGCCCGCGGTAACAGGCAAAAATGGGATGCTACTATCGAACAGGAAGCCTTTTTGGCTGTCTTGAAATAAGCGGTTAATACTCGCCACCAAACGAGGCGATGAACGCCAATTAGTGTCTAAGGTAAATTGGCGTGCTGAGTTAACCCAAGCTTTGGCTTCAATATAAGTATAAATATCTGCCCCTCTGAACCCGTAAA
Source organism: uncultured Paraglaciecola sp. (assembly GCA_947498355.1). GTDB lineage: Bacteria > Pseudomonadota > Gammaproteobacteria > Enterobacterales > Alteromonadaceae > Paraglaciecola. Next base: position 243,992 of record CANMKA010000001.1, read on the forward strand.
TAGCCTGTTTAGGATCACCTATCATGATCCAGCACAAGGCTTTATCAGATTCAGTATCTTGACTCGATACTTGATCAAACCCTTGGCTAGAAACTGTATTAAACAAAAGCTCAACCGGTGCGCCTTGAGAATCTTGCTCTCTTACTTGTACTTGACCATAAATACGCTTAAAAGTTGAGAACTGCACAGGATCCGTATCTTGGAATTCATCTATCAAGGCAATGGGGTAAGTTTGTCTAAGCTTGTATGCTAAGCTCTCACTTGCCCCTTGGTCCGAATGCAAGGCTAAATTGAGGCCTCGCAATAGATCGTCGGGGGAAAGCATATGTAACCTAGACTTGTGACTGGCTAAATTTGCCTTCACCCCAGTTATGGCTGCTTCACTCATGGTTAAGACAATGGCTTGCTTACACTGTTCTAATTGGGCATGCAGGGTTTCAAATAGTGAAAAGTCTAAATGAGATAGGTCAGCTGAACCTTTTTTCGCCCCTTGTTTAACTTTGTCTGGGGTAAAGTCAGCCCAGCTCAAATTGTCGAAATAGGAAACCACTTTGTCTGATTGGCATAGCTCAGTCATATTGGCAAGGAAGGCAAGCTGAGAAAGTTTGGCTCTGCCATTGAGCTTAGCTTTTGCTAATTGCTCAGCCACATCTTGATTCAACCACCAACGTTTAGCTTGCTGCACATTTTGAATATAGCTATCAATCAATTTATCCATATGACTCGGTGAGCCAGCGGCACGAATTGTCACATCTCTGTGTATGTAAGGCCTAATATGGCTCAATAAGCTATCTGGCTTAGGCCAAATAGCCAAAACCAATTGTAATCTCACATCACTAAGAGGTACTACATGCTTTCGCCAATAGTCCTCAACGGCTAGCTGTATCCACTCAGATTCATCCATGATGAAAACTTGATCGTAAAGCGCACCACTTTCAAACGCATGTTCGGTCAACGCTTTTTGACTAAAACTGTGAATGGTATAGACCGCTGCTTCGTCCATTTGGCGACTAGCCAAGGACAATCGCCTACAGTCTTGTTCCAAATCATCGGCAGAGTCAATTAACGCATGTAAAAAAGGGTCGGCGCTGGCACCAGCAAAAAAGTCTAAATACGCCTGTCGTAATCTTTGTCTAATTCGTTCTTTCAATTCAGCCGTGGCTGCATTGGTAAAGGTCACCACTAAGATCTGCTCAACCCCATGAGGCGCACACCCTCTGCCGAGTAACAACCTAAGATACAAATTAACAATAGTATAGGTTTTACCGGTACCTGCACTAGCCTCGATTAGCGCACTCCCTGTCAAGGGAAACGCCATGGCATCAAGTGGCTTCATCTCAGAATGCGTATCATCTAGGTTTAGATATTGCTCACTCATAGCTTGCCCTCACATTCGAGCATGGGGCAGAGCAAAATATCGCTGATGTGAGAAAATACCTCAAATTGCTCTGCTAAATCAGGGCAGACTCTTCTAATATGGGGCTCATCTATATCCCCTTTACTAAAGTCGTTTCCGGTAAAAGCGGCTAAGGTTTTTTCTGTATTTTGGCTGACAGCCCACTGATAACTGGCCTCTGGATAAAAGCTTAAGACATTGTCCTGACCAACTTTATAAAAATTGAGCCAATTGGTTAACTGGTTTTGTGCCTCTTGCTGGGTGATAGGCAGTAATACATAAGGCTTTTTATTGTTAATAAACACAGCCTTGCCCTGTGCATAGCGACTGCTGGTGGCACACAAAGCCAGCCATTGAAGGTATAAACTAATACGGTCAACGGCTCTTAAACGTCCCGGTCGCCACAAAACTAAGCTTGCAGCATATTGTTGGCCAATTCGGCCATTCAAATGAAACCCATTGATAACCAAGTCCAATTCGGTATTTTGCTCTGCATCTTTACCTGTGAGGGCGAAAATATGTTTAGCTATGATTTGGCTCTTTTGTAACAAAGGTTGGGCCGCCCATTCGCCGATACTGTCTATGGGCAGTTGTCCCTGCGCCCTGAGCCGAGTTAACACCTGCCTAATTTCGGGTGTAGAGTCGACTTGGGCTTTCATACTGTTGAGATAAATTCCGACAAACTCCCCATTTAATTGATATTGCGCTAGGCCATCAAAAGCAAAAGGCTCAGTATCAAGGTGCTCATCACCAAAGGGATAAAACCGACTTTGCCAACGATTAACAAAGTAGCTTTTCGCCGGATTGCTGAAAAAGCCAATTAACTCTTGTATAGACAGGCTCTGAGGAGTGTCTTGGTGTGGTTCATCCACATCAGTTGAGATCCCTTGACTGACTTGGATGAAGCTTTGTATTTCTGTACTTTGTTGCTGCATTGATTGGGCGATGCTGTGATAGTGCAATTTAAAGCTAACCCGCTTTTTATCCTGACTAAAATAACTGGGATGATAAGGGTGCAACTTATGTTCAGTTACCAATAAGTCAATCAGGTGTTGCTCGGTTTGCTCTGGGGGCAAGGCTAGTTGCCCTTGCAATGCATAGCCTTGTTGACAATATTCAAGCAACTCGCTCAACAAAATGGACGGTGATAAAACACTGTTGTCACGCTGACTAAAGCCTTGGTAACTGAAGTACAGTTGCTCTCGAGCAGACAAAATGGCTTCTAAAAACAAGTATCTATCGTCTAGTCGACGAGAGCGATCTCCGCGCTTAGCTGGCGTCACACGCATTAAGTCAAAGCCCATTGGAATAGTCTGCCTAGGGTAATCTTTGTCATTCATCCCAAGCAAACACACCATTTTAAAGGGAATACTGCGCATTGGCATAAGCGTACAAAAATTCACATAGCCTGCCAAAAATCGTTGACCCACGCCCTTCTCTTGAATGTTTTGCTCGACTTCGCTAATAAATACATCTTGTAATATGTCACCTGTAAACTGTGCTTTATGAAGGGCTAATTGATCAATTGCTGCTCTTAAGCTCGTCGCTTCAATTTGTATCTGTTCGTCTATTGCATATAGAGCTTCGAGTATGTCCATAGCCCCAGCGATTTTGTTGGTTATGCTATCGCTTTTTTGACAAAACCTCAGGGCGTCTCCTAACACGCGGATAAACAAATAACACTTACCCAGAGCGACAGCCTGCTGGCCTTCAATATGTTCGTAAGGTGAGATACAACTATGCTCGCCAACGAATAATTGTTCTCCCCCCATAGCATACCCAGCGATCAGTCGCTCTAGACCGAATAACCAAGTATTTTGACCTTGATGGGGTAAATCCCAGCGCTCTTTGTCTTGTCCATCCCAGCCCCAACGTACGCCAGATTCGGTCAGCCAGTATTGAATGAGCTCAAACTCTTGAAGCGATATGTCAAATTTTTGCAAAATGGCGGGGACTTCCAACAAAGACAATAACTCTGATAAGGTTAAGCGACTCTGATGAAGCTTCATGATGCATACAAAACTATTAATAAAAGGCGATACTTGGCTCACATTACGGTCTGAAATAGCATAGGGAATACGTAACCCCTGTTCAGCAGCACCAAATACACCTTCGATAAATGGCGCATACCCTGCGACGTCGGGCATCATCACGATAATATCGCTAGGCGACCAATCTGGGTTTTGCTCAAGTCTCAATAAAAGTTGATCGTGTAACACTTCTAGCTCACGAATTTTTGAATGACAGGCGTGAATTTGTAGGGAGGTGTCTGAATGAGAAACTGTCAGCTTGGGAAACTGCTGACCATTAGTAAGAAGTTCGTGGGCCTCAAGATGTTGATCTGTACCTCTGTATTGCAAATGATGAATATCTTCTTGAATACTTTGCAATAAACACTGAGGGTCGCTGTCAACGAAAAAGTCTCCTTGCTCTAAGGGTAAACTAAGCAGCATGTCCTGATAATCCCGCCCTTGTTTCCCCCACGAAGCCAACAAGGGATTGCCCAACTCGAGAAGCTCTGTATTTTCGTCTTGGTTTAACTCGGCTTTCGCCAAGGATTTTTTATCAAGGATATCTCCCCAATAATGCTGGCAAGGGTTGAACCAAAATATATACACGTCTCGATTACTGGCTAATGCCTCAAGTACCTCTAACTGTTGTTTAGGCATTGCCGAAATCCCAAACACCATAAGTGGTTTGTGTGATGGTTGTTGGACATAAGTCGAGTCCGTTAAAGATGCCAACAAGGCAGTGTGCAAATTGGCTCTGTGATGAATCGATTCATTTAACCGTGCCGTATAAGCCGTTAAGGCACGCCATAAAATAGGCTGCCAAGGCTGACTATGCTCTGCATCAAGTGCAGCCAACTCTGGAAGAGGCACTTCGCTCTGTTCCCAGTTTAAAATCCAGTCAGGCCGGTACACCAAATATTGGTCGTATACATCAGCAATTTTGCTGGCCAATTGGTAACACTTAATGCCTGTGTCATCACGCAAATACTCGGCAATCTCAGCAAATTCGGAGGTATCTAGCATAGATGGCAAGATCGCCATGATTTTCCATGTCATATTAACCTTAGTAAATGCCGATTGCTCAGGCAGCCCATCGATATGCTGGCGATAAAGTTGCCATATAAAACTCGACGGTAACGGAAATTCGATATTGGCAGCAATGCCAAGGCGCTGTGCAATATAGATCTTAAGCCACTGAGACATGCCTGGACTTTGAACCAACACATGCTCGGGATCAAATACACTCCCTTGTTGAATACTATTTGTTAGTACACCAACCAGCTGGTCGGCTAAATTTTCCATTTTGTTTGACTGAATAAGATGCAACATGCAGATAAAATGTACACTTGGTCTCAAAGGACGTTTAGTCTAGCAAAGTCTATGGGGTAAAATCAGGTATTTGACTGGCTGCAAGTAATCAGAACTTGCTAAGATAGGCGTCAAAATTTTTAATTAGGTATTTTGTAGATGAAAATCGTTTCTTTTAATATCAATGGTATACGTGCTCGCCTTCACCAACTTCAAGCCCTTATTGATACTCACCAGCCCGACGTTATTGGTTTACAAGAAATCAAAGTTCACAATGAGCAGTTTCCAGTAGAAGCGGTCGAGGCTATGGGCTATCACGTATACTATCACGGTCAAAAGGCCCACTACGGGGTGGCCATGCTGTGTAAAAATCCAGCCCTAGAGGTGCAATACGGATTTCCTACCGACGATGCCGACGCCCAGCGCCGGATGATTATGGTTACTTACCCTATGGCAAACGGTCAATCCGTAAGAATACTCAACGGCTACTTTCCTCAAGGTGAAAACCAAAAACACGAAACCAAATACCCTGCAAAACGCAAATTTTACCAAGACTTAATGGGCTACCTAAACGACAACCACAGCCCAGATGAAAACGTTATTGTGATGGGCGACGTGAATATTTCCCATACAGACTTAGACATTGGTATTGGCGAAGCTAACCGCAAACGTTGGTTACAGACTAAGAAATGTAGTTTTTTACCCGAAGAGCGAGAGTGGTTAAATACACTAATTGACTGGGGCTTTGTAGACGGTTATCGAGCGCTATATCCAGAGCAAGACCAACGTTTTAGCTGGTTCGACTATCGCTCAAAAGGGTTTGTCGACAATCGAGGCCTACGAATAGACTTAATATTAGCCACCCAAACGCTACACCAAAGCTTACGTGCCGCCGATGTTGATTACGATTTACGTGGCATAGAAAAACCCTCTGACCACGCGCCAATTTGGGCTAGCTTTGACTAGTCACTAAGGGGCGAAACGCTGCATGACATCCCTTCAAATTATTGGCTGTCTAATGAGCCTAGTTGTCTTGTATGTGTTAGGCCGTAGCCTAGCAGTGAGACAACTTGTTCATGATAAAACTGCTCAGCACGTGTTCTTTGGTTGCACTGTTGGCATATTTTTATTGTGGATGCTCAAAGTTGGTATTATCGAAGGCATGTCAGTGCATTTTCTTTGGGCATCTGCTCTCACACTTGTATTGGGGTATCGCTGGGCAATTGTGAGTGGTGGCATAGCACTACTCGGCCTGACCTTAATTGGTAACGAATCCATACACATGCTAGGCGTGAACTTTTTACTCGGCGTGTGCTTACCCATCTCTGTGTGTTATGCCTCGTTTAGCCTAGCGTTTTATAAATTACCCAGAAATTTGTTCGTATATATATTTCTCTGTGCATTTTTCCCGGCCGCCATTAGTATCGGCTTAAAAATGCTCGCCTTATCGGCGTATTTCTATATTGAAGGGCCACATGATTGGTATAACATCTATAACAGCTACCTGAAACTGTCTGTGCTGATGTTCTTCCCAGAAGCTATGTTTAGCGGTATGACAATCACTATCTTGATTGTTCATAAGCCTCAATGGGTTTACACCTTTCACGATAAGTTCTACATAGACGGTAAATAACAGCCGTCTCTTATCCCGATTAATGGTATCAATTACGCTAGTCAAAATGACCTACAACTGGGTCGCCTTTTAATTGTCATAACACGCCAGCTTGAGCTAAGCTTAAATTAACACATAGCTCATGGAGCCAATATTTTGGGACAAGTTTTAAATGAACAAAAGCAGTTAAATGGATTAAAAGTGCTCATTGCTGATGACTCTGACATTACGCTAACTATGCTTAAATACTTGGTCGAAGAAGAAGGTGCCGAATCAGTGTGTGCTGAAAATGGCGCAATAGCGATTGATAAAGTCAAAGCTTTTAATTTTGACTTAATATTAATGGACATTAACATGCCCGTTTGTGATGGAGTAGAGGCAACTAAGACGATCCGCGCAATGTCTATAGACACGCCTATTATCGCCGTTACCTCTGCAACTAAAGATGAGGTTGTCCGCTTAAAAAATAGCGGATTTACGCATATATCCCATAAACCCGTAGAATTTTCTGAGTTGCTCCAGTTAATTGCCTCTTCCGTAGTCAAGCCAAACTAGCCGTATAGTCAATAACATGCAGCTTTGCTGCTGCACATTATCCTGAGAACGGTATTATTCTGAGAACTGTTCTGATAACTGCTAGGATCTTTCTTGGTACTTTCCTAAAGGTGAATATTCAAAAAAGTATCCATTTCTTGTAAGAGTTTAACTCGCATCTCAGCATGCCTGAAATGGTGACCTACATTACGAATTAAGGTGTAAGTAGCGTCTTTATCAGCACGTTTAAGGGCTTTGTACATGTTTTTGGACTGATAATAAGGAACGACTTTATCTTCTCGCCCAGCAATGATTAGTACAGGGACCTGTACCTTATCAACATGATTAATCGGAGAAATATCATCTAAGAAGCTATCCGAGTAATTACTTGAGCGTATTACCTTATCCCAATAAGTCACCACCCAATGATCACTTCCAGCATCAAACTTTTCATCTTTTAACATCAAGTCTAAGTCACTCACCCCATTTATGGCAATCACACACTTGTAAACATCAGGACTAAAGGTTGCGCCAGCTAAAGCAGCATACCCGCCATAACTAGCACCAATAATGCATACTCTCTTTGGATCAATTTCACCCTTTTCAACGAGATGGTTTACTGCGTCTGTAAGATCGGTTTGCATTTCTTGGCCCCATTTTCCTCTGCCAGCCAATTTGTGCTTCCATCCAAAGCCATCAGAACCTCTGAATTGAGGTTGAATCACTAAGTAGCCCTTATTCGCAAAAAACTGTGCCATATAGTTGAAGCCGTATCTATCGTATGATTCTGGGCCTCCATGAGGCAACATGATCGCGGGCAGGTTTTTCTTGGTTGCAAACTTTGATTTAGGATAAGTCAGTAAAGTTGGAATGGTTAAACCATCTCTTGCTTGATAACTGGTTTCTATAACGGGATGAACCATACTGCCTGGAAACTTTGGTCGAGCGCTTGTTAATGCCGAAAAACCTGAGTTTTCGTAGATAAAATAATTCCCTGACATACCTTTGCCTTCGACGTAAAACAACAATTTACTCCAATCACTGTTATGTTCAGTCAATCTAAAGGTATTCTCAGGCATAGCTTGTTGCAAGCTAGATAACAGCTTTTCTTGTTTTTCGTCGAAGAATCCGTAACTAGGTTTAAACCCTTCGTAACGCACCCCATAGACGACTTGGTTAATATCTTTAACGACAGAATTAACACTTTTATCAGGCTCTACAAATAATGGTTCAGAGAACTTGCCCGTCTCTAATGACAAAGTAAAATACGCGTCTTGATTTTTGTAGCTAGCCAAACTAACTAAAGATTTTCTATCTTCAGTCACACCAACATATGATCGAACACGAAGAGGCACGTTTTCAGAAAACACTTCAACCCAATCACCGTCAACGTACTTTTCGACCGAGTGAAGATTCGAGTCATTGTTATAACGCTCTCTGGCTAGCACTTCTCCATTCTTATCCATAAAATAATCTATCGTATCTGGCGTGCCAAGGGCGATAGTTTGCGGTACACGCTTTTTATTCAGGGCCACTTTTGTCACTGAATAGACTGCTCTTGAGCGACCTCGCTGGACATATAAAGGCATATAAACGTGTTCTTTATCTGGAGAAATCCCAATTACACGACCCAACCGAGTTTGGCCGTCATAAACGCCTTTGCCTGGCACAACCAATTGACGGATCTTTTTACTCTCTATGTCGTACACAAAAGCACTACTCACGTGATGTTTACCTTCGTAACCAGGAATAGAAGTATACTGGGATACCACAAAAATAAGCTGTGTTTCGTTAATAAAATAGGCTGTTTTAGGATCAATCGCTGCTACGTTAACCCCAGCCACCATTTTATTAGCTTTTAAATCAACGACTACATAAGCGTCTTGGCCATCTTTTGCTGTTCTGTATCCGACTTTGTTGCCACTGGGCGACATAGCAAACATAGATTTTTCGGGGATACTTGCATAGTGCTCAAGGGGCACATCAAATTCATTGGCATGAAGCGTAGAGTGGATTGTGATAACAAAAGCAGTTAAAAAATATAAGTACGAGTAACAACGTTTTTTCATAAACATCCTTGTAAGGTGAAGAGAATTTTATTTTTTTGGGTGAGTATTAATGCTACCTAACTCCCCTTCGATTTTCTAGCAAATTCTTAACGTAACTTTAACAACATACCCACACAGAGAGCATTTACATATTGACGACATCTGACTTATCTTTTACAGGTCTTAAAATATGTCGCTTCTGGCTCTCGGCATTTTCCTTTACCTTTAGGCTTTAATGTTCGGTAATCTATTGCCCCCCAATAGACAGTACCGTCTTGTTCAGTGATCCTAGCTTGTCCCCAATCATACAAAATATCTGTGGGTTGACCTTTGCCCTGGGCAAACGTTTGAATACCATGCTGTTCACCTTTAAACCAAGGGCCTGAGGCTACTCGTTTATTTGGATAGAACAATTTGCCTTGACCGTGCTGAGCAAAGCGGAAAAACTCTCCTTGATACTTTTGCATTTTGCCGTATCGGCCAGCGTAATCTAACTCGCCTATTCCATGTGCGGCGCCAAGATCAAACTGCCCCTTATACGTCATACCGTTGCTCGCCATAGATTGTCCCTGACCGTGGGGTAAACCATCTTGCCATTGGCCTTGATACGCTACACCATTGGGTCGTACTAATTGACCTTGTCCATGAGGCTGCTCGTTCTCGATCGCCCCTGTATATCGAGATCCGTCCGCGTATTCTATTGACTTGTCGCTAACTATTTTAGTTAGGGCGCTTAACTGATGGATTTGAAGGTTATCTTTGACCCAAGTGGCATAGCCATTTGCCCAAGCACTGTCGCTAATCGCGACCACCCGATTAAAAGACCGTTCAGCTCCTGTATAGTCCCCTACTGAAAGCCTGAGTAGCCCTTCACGCTTGTGCACGTAATAACTTTCGCTAAACAAGCGGGTTATTTCGAGTCCTAAAATAGCTTGCTGAATATTGCCGTCTGTATAGGGGGTATACTCATAGGTTCTGGCGACGAGTTCGTAATGGGCAAGGCCATTCGCTTCGTTAGCCTCAATGGCTTGTAAAAAAAACTTACGGGCTTTTGAATTATGTTTAATCCAAACTTTATTGCCTCGCTGACGATTCTTAGCTGCCAAAGACAAAAATAGGCTACCCAATTTGGTCAAGGCTTGAGAGTGCTTGGGATTAGCGGCTAAAAAGCTATTTAGGTCACGCATTTTTCGGCTTATCTTAACCCTAGGGTTGTATTGAGCATTTAGCAAAAGGTGCAGGTCAGAACTCGGAAACAAATCCGAAAATGCTTTCACGGTGTCTGCAACGTTGAGCTCACCATTAGTTGAATTTGGGAAATGCATAGTAATATCGAGAGCCTCATATACCCCTTCGATAGCCGACAGGGCTCGCTTTTTAATCCTAAATTCGGGAAATTCCAAGCCACCTTTACCCACTTTAAACACTCTAGCGTACACCTTGCGAGAAGCAAGGTAATCATCAACTTGCTCGGTTAAGTCATCAAAGGACATCTCAAATGCGCGATTAAACGCTTGGTCTACTTTTTCACCAGCATTGACCAGAGCCAAGTAGTATCTGAGCTTTGCACGCATAGCTGGGGACGTATTTAAGTAATGCACTACAATAAAGGACCGAGCATAAAGTGACTTCTCTCGTTTGCCTTTTTGACCTTTCTTATATTTAAACAACCCTTCAACATTGACTGACTGACAACACTTCCCAGTCCGCCTAAGCAATGCTCTAAACCGATTAGCGAGTGCATCCATGTTTCCAAAAACAATCTTTCCATCGGCATGGGTCATGGTCGATAGATATTCCGCAACGCCTTCCTCATACCAGAATGGGTAGCGGATATCCGAAACTTGGTTGTGATTAAAATAATGCACCATCTCATGCATTATGGTTGCTCGTCCAAATGTGGCTTTATGTTGCGAGATGGAAAAATCATCACCGTTTGCAATAGACACAAATCCTTTCGCCGATGCTAAAAAAATTCCTGCAATTCTGTCGTTTAAGCCAAGTAATTCATAGGAGTCACGATCTTTCAAAACTAAAAAACGCACTGGAGGCAAACCATCAATTTGCTGAACCCCAAAAAAGGTCGAAACGAAATATCGAAACTCTTCAAGTTGAATGGCAATTGCCTCAATTTTTTCGACTTTTGCATTTGATGTTATTTCAAAATTTTTTGAACGAACTTGAACCCAATCTTGTTTACTGAGCTTTTTCACGTAACGCTTTTCTTGGCCCGCTTCCGAGTAACCAATACCAACCAAAAAACCGATAACAACAACCGAAAATAAAAACTTAAACATGCGCATCCTTAGCTAACCACAAACCCTATCCAAACAAAACAACCCTAAAAACCGACAAATAACTTTACCCTAAAGTGTGAAATAACTCACACCTGATACCACAAATGCTAACAAAATATTTAAAGCCATCCCCTCCCGTGCCATCGTTTTAATACTGAATTTATCCATACCGTAGACTATGGCATTAGGCGCTGTCGCAACAGGTAACATGAAAGCACAACTGGCACTAATAGCCGCAGGCATCATGATTAAAGCAGGATCAATACCCGCTGATACACCAGCCACTGCGAGTATTGGCATGAGTAACGTGGCAGTCGCAGTATTTGATGTGATTTCAGTTAAAAATGTGACAAATAAACAGATAGACAAAATCAATAAAGGTACAGGTAAGCTCGAGAGACCCGTTAAAGCATCACCCAATAGCAAACTCAAGCCTGATGCTGAAAAAGCCTTAGCTATACAAATACCACCTGCAAACAGTAATAACATACCCCAAGGTATAGATACAGCGGTCTGCCAATCAAGCAATTTATCTTGGCCTAGTGGCTGTTTAGATTGCTCGCTATCTTTAGGCTGCTTAACTGGGCTCCCGGAGGGAATTAAAAACATTAATACCACACCCGCTAGAGCAATAGTACTGTCACCTATACCAGGCAAACCCAACCAAGCCGACCAATATGGGCGAAGCATCCAAGCTAGCGCTACACACAAAAATACAACCAAGACCCGCTTCTCAGCCGCTTGCCATTGGCCAGACTTGGGTAAGGTAAAGCCCTGCGTGTTTTGCAGTCCTCGTGTCAACCACCAAGCGATAATCGGGATCCCTATTACCACAATAGGAATGCCTGTTTTCATCCACTCTAAAAAGCTAATCTCTTGGCCTTGAGTCTCTGAATAAACACTCATAAAAATAATATTCGGAGGGGTGCCAACTGGCGTGCCTACCCCGCCGAGACTGGCCGCATAGGCAATACCCAACAACATAGCCACAGTCAACTTTGGATCCTTAACATGCTGCAATACAGCCAAAGTAATAGGCAACAGCATTAACGTTGTCGCTGAATTAGAAATCCACATACTTAATATTGCTGCGGTTAGCATAAAACCCAGTACTAGTCGCTTAGCACTTTTGCCTCCCGTCAAATTAACCAGATAGTAGGCTAACCGACTATGAACATTGGATTTTTCGAGGGCTTTGGACAACATAAAGGCCCCCATCAATAACACAATGACATGGCTACCTAGGGCCGAAGCGGCCTCTTTATGGGTAAGAACTCCGGTGAAGACAAAGCCAACAAAAGGGATTAACGATGCCACTGGAATGGGCAACGCTTCTGTTACCCAAATCATAGCCGTTAAAAGAGTGACAGCGGCGGTTGCCGCAATAGCGACAGAATGGCCAAAACTGATCAAGACGGTATACAACACGCAAGCGCAAAATACAGCCAAGCAAATAAGCTTGGTACTATTTTGCATGAAAATACTCTAACACCCGCTGGGCTCGATGATATTCATCTTGTTGCTGCAATTGTGAGAAATCAAACTCTTGCTTATGTTTAAGGCGTTTTACACGCTCAGCCTGAGGTAAGTCTGACGCTAAACCATCTAATACCTGCCCAGCTCCTTTTGGATCGTTGCACACCAGAACCATATCGCATCCTGCATCGATAGCTGTTTGCGCTCGTGTCACTATGTCACCTATTTGAACGGCTCCTTGCATCGACAAATCGTCTGAAAACACAACACCGTCAAAGGCTAATTGCTCACGTAATAGGGTTTTAATCCAAGTTGAAGAAAAACCGGCTGGTAAGTCATCTACATCAGGGTAAATAACATGAGCTGGCATCACAGCATCCAACAAGCCTAGCTGCGACATTTGCGCAAAAATAGCCATATCTTGTTCAAATATTTGCTGTTTAGGACGTTTATCAATAGGCATAGCAACATGCGAATCTTCAAGTACATTGCCATGTCCAGGAAAATGCTTACCCGTGGCTTTCATTCCAGCTTGATGCATTCCTCGAATAAATTGACTGGCTAATGTGAGAATAGTTTTAGGATCATCAGAAAACCCTCTGTCGCCAATAACCTGAGATATGCCATTGATGTCCAATACTGGTGCAAAGCTGATATCAATATCAAAAGCCAAGAGCTCCGAGGCCATCAACCACCCCAACTGCTGGGTAACAATCTCAGCAGTTAAGCCATGCTGTTCACATATTCCTTGGATCTTGCCCATCGCAGGTATTCGACTAAAGCCTTGCCTAAAACGCTGGACGCGTCCGCCTTCGTGATCAGTCGCAATCAACACATCATGACGGCTTATTTGGCGAATATGTCGCACCAAGTCTGACAACTGCTGCTGATCGTGGTAATTGCGAGTAAATAAAATAAGCCCTCCGACCAAAGGGTGGTCGAGCATATCAACTTCTTCGGCAGATAACTCGTAACCTGCCACATCTAACATTATGGGTCCCATCGGGCGCTCTTTACTAATACAAATTGGCCACACTATAAGGAGAATTAAATCCTGCCGTCAAATTTAAAACTCAAAACGAATGACTTTATTTGTAACCAATCGTTATACTACGCCCTACTTTGGTATTTGACGATTTAGTATGAAATTTCAAACTGTTGGTTTAATAGGTAAACAGGCGCACCGCGATGCACATTTAAGCTTTAAGGCTTTAATTGTGTACCTCAAGAAGCGAGGCTGCAGAATACTCGTTGAACCAAGCACTGCCAAAGATCTGAATAGCCAAGACATTGAATCTGCTCAAATGGATGAGATAGGTAAACAAGCCGATTTAGCTATAGTCGTTGGTGGCGACGGCAATATGTTAGGTGCAGCCCGAATATTGGCAGAATTCAATGTCGCCGTTGTGGGTATCAACCGAGGTAACTTAGGTTTTTTGACCGACATTCATCCCGATGATATTGAAACTCAACTAGACAGTATTTTTGACGAAGAATACCAAATAGAACAACGTTTTTTACTTACAGTAGAAGTGTATCGCGGTGATCGACTGCAGAGTAAAAACTCCGCGGTTAACGAAGTGGTCATGCATCACGGCAAAGTCGCGCACATGATGGAATTCGAAGTATATTTAGATAATCACTTTGTATTTAGCCAACGCTCGGATGGGCTAATTGTTGCTACGCCAACAGGCTCTACAGCGTATTCGTTATCGGGTGGCGGACCAATTATCACCCCCACTTTAGATGCGCTAACCCTAGTGCCTATGTTCCCTCATACGTTAAGCAGTCGCCCAATAGTCGTTGATGCCAACAGCCGGGTAAAACTCAAAGTCTCACCAGAGAACTCCGATAACCTGCAAGTCAGTTGTGACAGTCATATTGTACTAACCGTATTGCCTGGAGACGAAATCATAATCAGTAAAAATACGGCCAAATTGACCTTAATTCACCCCAAAGGCTATAACTACTTTAATGTCCTCAGAACCAAATTAGGCTGGGGAAGTAAGCTTTACTAACGTTCAGCCTCTACCTAACCAAAAAATTTATCAGCAATTCAATTAGTTAAGTTTCCGTATCGGCCTAGTTTAAATTATCCTGACATTTACCCTAGACACAAAGCAAAAGCATGTTTATATTTACACCACTGTATACATGAACAGGTTTATTTATGCTTACTCATTTGTCTGTCCGTAATTTTGCTGTAGTAAAAAGTCTCGATATCGATTTCAAACAAGGCATGACTGCCATTACTGGCGAAACAGGCGCAGGAAAATCTATTTCTGTTGATGCATTAGGCCTGTGCTTAGGTGATCGTGCTGACGCGGGAATGGTTAGAACGGGTGCAAAAAAAGCTGAGGTAATCGCCAGTTTTGACATAAGCGACTTACCTAATGCGGTTGAATGGTTAAACGAGTATGAGCTAAATGGTGATGACAGCGAAGTCATTATTCGCCGATTAGTGTCCGCCGAAGGCCGCTCCAAAGCTTTTATTAATGGTACACCTGTTGCGCTACAACAACTTAAAAATTTAGGCCAGTTTTTATTGAGTATTCATGGGCAACATGCCCACCAACAAATTTTGAAACCCGATCAGCAATTACATTTACTCGACCAATTTTGTGGGCACGACAGCCTTTTGGCTAATGTTAACGAACGTTTCCAAAACTTAAAAACTAAACAAGTTCACTTCCACTCACTTGTTGCTAATCAACAGCAAAGAAACGACAGACGCCAACTTTTGTCCTATCAAATCGTTGAATTAGACGAGTTCGCTCTAGCAGACAATGAGTTTGCACAACTAGAATTAGAACATAAAAAACTCAGTCACAGCCAAACATTGTTAGAGCAAAGTCAGATTAGTTTTCATCAACTGTATGAAGCCGAAGACGCCAACGCCTTATCAATAGTGCAAACCAGTATTGAGCGCTTAACTGAGTTACAAGAACATGACACTAGCTTATCGCCTATAGTCGAATTACTCAACGAAGCCAGTATACAAATAGACGAAGCAGCGAGTGAATTACGGGCTTATACAGAGCAATTAGAGATTGATCCAATGCGTATGCAAAATGTTGAGGCACGTTACTCTAAAGCCTTAGAATTAGCGCGTAAACATAATGTTAAGCCCGAAAGCTTATATGCATTTCATCAAGATTTAAGCCAAGAATATCAAGAGCTCATTAAAGACGACCACGCCCTAGAAGGCCTAAGTCAAGAGCTTGACAAATTAGACCAAGAATACCGCCTAAGTGCCCACAAGTTATTTAAGTCTCGCATTAAAACAGGCAAGCTTTTTGCCAAGCAAGTGGAGCAACATATCCACAAAATGAATATGGCTGATGCAAGCTTCGAAGTAGTCGTCGAGCATAACGTAGCATCTTCACCTGCTGCTCTAGGATTAGACAAAGTTTACTTTGCTGTATCGACAAACAAAGGACAAAAGCAAGACAGGCTAGACAAAGTGGTTTCGGGCGGTGAGCTCTCACGAATAGGCCTAGCCATACAAGTAATGGCATCGAGTAGCAATCAAGTTGCGACTATGATCTTCGATGAGGTCGATAGCGGTATAAGCGGAGCCACTGCATCTGTAGTAGGAGAATTGCTGCGTTCTTTGGGCCTTACCTGCCAAGTAATATGTGTTACCCATTTACCTCAAGTTGCAGCTCGGGCTCACAACCAAATGTTTGTAACTAAGTTCAGTGATAAACAAACGACAGAAACCCACATGATTAATTTAAAAGAAAATGAACGAATTGAAGAGTTAGCACGTCTATTAGCAGGAGATACCCTCACAGAATCAGCCTTGGCTAACGCAAGAGAATTGCTACAAATCAGTCATTCTAAGTAATTAAGCGTTGATCGGGCCAACATGGGTGGGTTAGGATGCTTCGCTTATTGTGATAGTTGTATGTTAAGTCAGTACGACTAAGCCAAGCAAATACCAACAAAATGCCTAAATACTGAGTAAAAATGAAGTTTAGAAACCTACTAATTGTTATCGTCACCAGTTTTTCATTGTCGGCTTGTACCGATTGGATCTTTCGAATCGACATTCCTCAAGGCAATTTCCTTGATGAAGAAAATGTTGAAAAGTTACGTATTGCTATGACTAAAGAGCAAGTAGAATTTGTGCTAGGCAAACCAGTTGTGGTTGACTCTTTTGACAAAGACACTTGGTACTATTTGTACCAAATGAAACGAGGGATGAAAAAGCGTGGTGAAGACTTCCGTAAAGAACTCGTTATTACTTTTGTTGATAATAAGATCACCGAAGTTAAAGGGGATTTTGAACTGTCGGAAGAATTCTCAGTCCCCCTCGACCAGTAACTAAATATTGTGTTGCGTCTAATCTTAAAAAGCTCTCTGTATTACAAGAGGGCTTTTTAGTCTAAATCAGCCCATTGTTTATGATAACCCTACTCCTGTGTAGAAGATTACAGCTTTATTTTTCCTATATGTGATGATACTAAACAAATAGCACTTATGGCTTGTTGTTCTGTACTTTCCACCATAAAACGTATAAAAATCATACAATAAGCATTAATTTATTGCCGTTTTTATACTTCTCGAATTATTTTTGTCTTACCCCCTTTAATTTTAGATATGTGGACTGATATATCAGATGAGTTAGTCGCAGCAATAACGAAAATATGGGTTGGCACAAGCCAACAAACAGGTCCCTGTTTTATTTAAACAGTCAATCCTCCATAGCCTTATTGCGGATTGAGCATGACTCAACGCCTAACTAGTAGAATCAGATAAAGTAGACAATCATGTCACAGATTCTTGCACTCTGCTTTCATCCGAGGTTCTAGCTTCATCGATTGATTCACTCTCGATATTTAGAGAATGATAGTTGTTCAAATTTAAAGCAGTGGACTTATGCAAAATACCGACAAAAAGTTTCATTCTCAACATCCTGCCAAAACACTTTGGCATTTGATTTCACCCGATATGAGTTTTTTTAAAGTTGCGATTACTTATGGTATTGCAATTAGTTTGCTCACGTTAGCCGTGCCCATAGCAGTGCAAACTATGGTTAACACCTTAGTCAATATTGCCTCTCTGCGCGCAATTGTCACCCTCTCGATTATTTTGTTCCTTACTTTGGCCGTATCTGCTGGCTTGTCAGCATTGCGCACACGCACTATGGAGTATTTTGAGCGTCGAATATATGCTCGTTTATCGGCAGAAGTTAGCCTCCATACCATCTATGCTCGGCACGAATTTTTTGCAGGTAGACGAAATACCGATATCACTAATCGGTACTTTGAAATCATTATTTTACAAAAAAATATTCCTTTTTTACTGGTAGATGGATGCGCTTTATTGCTTCAGCTGGTTGTAGGCTTCACCTTAGTTTCTTTATATCATCCAGCTCTATTAATGTTTAATGCATTTATAATTCTGATTGTTATCTTATTTTGGAAACTTTGGGGCCGAGGCGCGACCAATACAGCAGTTGAGCTTTCTCATGCAAAATACGAAATGTCTAAATGGCTTGATAGCCTAGCCTATGCACACGAGTTTTTTAAATCAACGCGACACATTGATTATGCCCTCAAGCGCACTGATGAGCTAACCGGAGACTATGTAAAAAGCCATAAGAAACACTTTAGCTTTACCTTTTCTCAAACTATTGCTTTTTTAATGCTTTACGCCGTAGCCAGTGCCGTGTTGCTTGGCCTAGGTGGTTGGTTGGTCATTATTGGTCAACTCTCTCTTGGTCAACTGATCGCGGCCGAGTTAATACTAGCTGCAATTTTATTTGGATTGTCGAAGACCACTGAATATCTCAAGTTCTATTATGAGATGTGTGGCGCTGCGGACGAATTAGGTCAGGTTTTTGATGTACCGCAAGAAACAACAGAGAACCGCGATCATTTTACCTCTAGCGGAAATGGCAAGTCCCTGATATTTGACAAGGTTGTAACAGAAAGCAACAAAATTGAATGCCACTTTAACTTTAACCTGCCGGAGAACGCTAAAGTTTTGGTTGAAGCACAAAAAATCAGCTTACACTATTCCATCATCCACCTGCTTAAACGCAATATCCAGCCCAACCAAGGATCAATTCAATTAGCTAATTGTGACCTCAATGATTTTGATGTATATCAGTTAAGACAAGACGTGATTGTTATCGACCGAGCCCCCATTGTCGAATGTACGATAGAAGACTATTTGCGCATGTCTAAACCCAACGCCTCCAATATGGAAATTCGGTCTGTACTCAACCAAGTCAATATTTTGGAAGATGTTGAGCGTTTGCCTAATAGATTGAAGACCTTGTTATCACCTTTGGGTGACCCCTTATCACCGGGCTCCTTCTTACAACTCAAGTTAGCTGCGGCTTTGCTAACACAACCAAAAGTCTTAGTACTTACCCAATTTTTTGACTTACTGACCCCAGTTTCACTGAGTAAGCTGTTTTCATCTATTGCCGATCTGCCCTTAACTGTCTTGTATTTTACCAATTTAAAACAGTCTTCCTATTTCTCGCATCGTTTAATACTTGGAGAGCAGCAACAAACCCTGTTAGAACACGGTAGTCAAGACATGGTCGACTATGACATGTCTTCGGCTATGGCGGAGAACAAAAATGTCTAAATTCACTCAAGAAAACAGCCGAGCTTTTCGCACGCTCAGCCAACAAATTCTGCCCAGCGCTGCTACCTTAGTTGCAAAGCTTACTGTATTTTTTATTATTTTGATTGGTCTAGGACTTTGGTTAACCCCTTGGGTTCAAACTGCAGCTGGCTCAGGCGAAGTCAGCACACTTAATCCTAAGAATAGAATTCAAACCATTAACGCGCTCGTGTCTGGGCAAATCGGACAATGGCACGTTCAAGAAGGGCAAGTGGTTAAGCAGGGTGATCCCATAATTACGATTGTAGATACCGACCGAGATTTACTCGAACGATTGGGTGATGAAAAAGCCGCCGTTGTGTTAGAACATCAAGCCAACTTGGTTGCTACTGAAACCGCCCGTATTGATTATGAACGACACAAGAAGCTATTTGAACAAGGCTTGGTTTCGCGCCGTAGTTATGAGCAGGCAAGCATAAAATACAATGAAAAAGCCGCCAAACAATCTGCAACCCAAGCCAAAGTCAACAAGGTTGATACTCGCTTATCAAGACTGTCTTCACAAACCAAGTTAGCCCCAGAAGATGGCATAGTTTCACGCCTAATTTCTGGTGGTAACGCAACCACAATAAAAGAAGGCGACGCCCTAGCCACTTTTATTCCAAAAAATATCACTCGCGCAGTAGTGATGAGCGTAAGTGGTTTAGACAAGCCCTTACTTAAATCTGGGCAAAAAGCGCGGTTGCAATTCGAGGGTTGGCCAGTTTTTCAATTTAGCGGTTGGCCCTCATCTGCTATCGGTACATTTGGCGCGTTGGTATACTTTATCGAGCCAGTAGCTACGTCAGACGGTCGCTTCACAGTCTGGCTAATTGAAGATCCTAACGATACGCCTTGGCCAAACGAAGGGTTTGTTTCTTTAGGGAGCCGGGCGAAAGGCTGGATACTGCTTAACGAAGTTAGCCTGGGATACGAAATCTGGCGTCAATTAAATAACTTCCCCCCTGAATATTCTGGCGGAGGGTTAAACCCGAATGAGAAATAACAAGCGCACGAGGATAGCGCAGCTAACTCGGTATTTTCTGGCTATCACAAGTTTAATTATCCCGACAGTTAAAGCAGAGCAAATTATTAGCTTACAACAAGTATTAAACTCCGCTAGCCAGCACTACCCTAAAATATTAGAAGCGAAGCAAAAGCTTCAACAAGCAAAAGCTGAACGCTTATCGACGGAAGGCGCGTTCGACATCAAACTTAAACAAAAAGCGCAAGTGCGCACATCAGGATTTTATGATGGTGCGTACACCAATCAAAGTATCGTCAAACCTTTAAGACAAGCTAATGCAAAAGTGTTTGCTGAATACCGATTATCCGAAGGTGACTTTCCAGTTTATGAAGATCAATTTGTTACACAAGACAGAGGTGAATTTGGCGTAGGGGTATCATTTTCTCTGTTACGAAATAGAGATATTGATGCAAGCCGTGTGGCTGTAGCCAATGCTGATTTAGACCTTTCTATGCAGGCTTTTAACCAACAAGCTGTGCTCAATGACGTACTATTTAGTGCGTCATTAGCCTACATGGAATGGCTCAGTGCGATGCAACAACTTGATGTATACAGGCAATTACTGAATAACGCTAAAACCCGCCAAACTGCCCTAGAAAAGCGTATAAAACTGGGGTTTTCAGCCAAAATTGATTTACTCGACAATGAGCAAAACGTACTAAAACGTCAAGCTCTGGTGTTAAAAGCCGAAAATGACCTGCGTATGCGTACTGCTGCCCTATCACTTTATTGGCGAGATGCATCTGGTAAACCCAAAATGGTATCGTCTGAACAACCAACAATGCCAAATACAGTGGCCGAGACAGCGTTAGGTAACGTGACGCAGCTTATTACTCATGCCATTACCTCACATCCAGACATTCAGTACGTGGATAATCAAATATTACAGCACAAGAATAATCGTAAACTATTTGAAAATGCGCTTTTACCCAAAGTAGATGTCGTTATGAAAGCCAGTCGTGACTTTGGTAGTGGGAGTCAGACCAGAGAAGGTTTCGAAACATACGTAGGTCTTGAATTCTCGATGCCCTTAGAGCAACGTAAGTCGAAAGGTAAACTCAACAAGACTCAGGCCAAGCTGAGGGAATTAGGTTACCTACGTCAACGCCTTATCGAAGAATTAAAGTTGGTTTTACATCAAGCAAAAATGAAATATACCAACGCCCAAGCGCAAGCGACCATTTCCCTGCGGCGCTCGGATATAGCAACCCAGCTCATGCAACAAGAACAAGAACGCTTTAACCAAGGTGACAGCGATATATTCAAACTAAATTTGCGCGAGGAAGATACAGCAGAAGCAAAAATAGATGCCATAACTGCAGAGTTACAACAAATACTCACTCACATAGAATTACTCGGGCAAGCCTATAAAATAGACGACCTACTACCCTCGTTTTAATAATTAAAATAGGCAACCATAAACTACCATTTTTAGTCTCTGGCTAGCGTCAAGGCATCTCTAAGTTATTTTTCAAGAAAAAGTAATGATGTGTGCAAATAAAGGAATAAAGTCCACTTATTGGCTCCTACAAACTACTTTGTGTGTAACAACGCCTTTAGTGGCTCAAGGGCAACACCTGTTCTCGCTTGCTAACAAATCCTATTGGTATTTTAATGAATAACGCCCAATAAATTTATCTTTTCAGTGATTAAATAAACCCTTATCCTAGTCTTAGAAGTGTGTTCTTTAGGGTTTATGACACTTTACTTTAGTGGAAGTCACTTCAAACAAGGAAATATTAAATCTAATTTGGAATAGAGAGCCATTTATGTTCAAGGAAAATATAGTAAAGGCAGGCATTGCCGCAAGCGTCATCAGTATAAGTTCGACTTCATATGCGAATTTAATTACAAGCGGTGAATCAAAAGGATTAAGTTGGACCGCACAAAGCTTATTAGTAGGTGCCGCCGAAGGTGGAACAGGAAGCTTCCCTCCCTTTAATCCATTTGGCAACCCGCTGTATCACCCTACTTTCCCGAATTATAGCGGAGTGGTTGGCATGTTAGTAAACCAAGCGACGGGTACCTCATCGTGTAGTGGTACATTGTTACAAGATCGCCGTTCAATATTAACCGCTGCCCATTGTGTATCTGATGGAGCGGGTTCTGCTAATCCTCTAGCTACTACAGTATTTTTTCAACCCGAGGGCGGCCTAAGCCCTGCACAATTTATCTATTCAAGGCCTGCTGGAGTCGTTGAAGTTCAGGTAACTGACTATTTTGTTCACCAAGATTATACGGGTGAGGTTATAGACCAAAATGACATTGCCATTTTGCGCCTAGCAGACTATGCGCCTAGCTGGGCCTCCTCATACGGGCTCTATGAAGATAACAATATTATGGGGCAACAATTCAATGTTGCAGGATACGGCCGCATAGGAGGAGGAACAGGATCAATTCCTGCTTCGGGGCGTTTGCGTCAGGGCAATAACACTTATGACTTTGCTTGGGGAAACGATGCGTTTAGTGGCTTCTTTACTGATAGTTTTTTCGGAACAGCGGACGTAGAGTTTTCATATGTATCAGATTTTGACAGTGGCAATTTATTAAATGATGCTTCAGGCCTTATCGCAGACCTTTTTGAGTTAGATGCATTTGATTTAGGGCTTGGTGAATTAGAAGCTGGTGTGGCGCCAGGTGATTCTGGTGGTCCCAACTTTATCAATGAGTTGATTTCTGGTGTAAATAGCTATGGTCTAGGATTTGGTTCGCGTTTAGGAGACACTGACGGCACGCTGAATAGCAGTTTTGGTGAGTTAAGTGGCTATGTGCCTACTTTTATCCATAGTGATTTCATTCGCTCAAACCTAGTGAGCGTATCCACACCAAACATATTTGCTTTATTAAGCTTAGGCCTGTTAGGGTTATTCTTACCCTCTAAACGAAGAAAAAACTAATACCTTAACGGTCCTCATCTAGAAAAAGTTGACGATTCTACGCCAGCATCTTTTGCTGGCTCTTCGTTATATGCACTTCGCTACCTGTTTTCATATATAAACTCAAGTGCGGGCTTGTTTCGTTAAATTTTCTGACTATTACTCTTAGCTCATCAAGTGTATTGCATCGATAAAGTAAGACCTCTTATTTAAATTTCCAGTTTGTTCTTACAGCTGACGCGTTTTAATAGCAATCATATCCATCAGTCATCGATGACTTAACAGTATTTGCTACTCCAGTAACTTCGAAGATATCCCTACATACTTAACTATTTAGTTTATAAAAACTCAATAACCTTGTAATTGCAACATACGTCGGCTTAACCACATCATTACGCGCCAAGCAACCTGAGGTGTTTGAGCCTTTTGTACTCTAATGCCATGCGAACGCAATGAGATACTTCCTTAGCTGGAATCGTCTGCTCAAACTTAAATACCAGTGCTCTATTCCCCTCATAAACGAAAATATCACCATACACTTCTTTAAATGTGTCGATTAAACGGGTTTGGCAATGAAAGTAAAGACGAAACTCATTCGGGGACTTTGGCGACCAGTCATACCTAATTGTACTACCGATTTTGGATAAGTAACTTGGTTGTCCCCATTTCAGTGTTTCTTGCAAATCGGAAATTTCCGCTTGCTCCGCAGTACGAAAAATAATACACCGAATCCGTAGTAATCGTTCAGCCACTTCTTTTGGGTAACTTTCAAATTTTGTCTTAACGTCAGCATTCATCTTAATCTACTCGTAACTCCCATAGACTTGTTTATGGCGGATCCGAACACATAACAATACTGACCCATGAAAGTGAGTCAGTTTTTGCGTGCTGTTTATAACAGCGCAATTGCAATCATTCTTTTGCTAACCTGATTGCCGAGTCAATGGCGTTTATAGCTTGAGGGCTATTTTTCCAACACGTAGTGCGCAACATGCTCGCCACCATTTCGACTATATCTTCTGCCTGATGTTGCTTTAATTCATCAAAAGAATGAATTCCAATTTCCTCTAAACGCTGAACAACCGTCGGGCCTACGCCTTTCAGTTGTAACAAAGCGAGTCTTTCTTGTGCACTAAAGCTCATGCACACACTCATTGCAACAGAAACTTACCATAGCCATTGTTGTTCTCCGAAGTAATATAATAAAGTGAAACTCAAGCTTTAACTCGAACCAACACCTTTTTATGCAACAGTTTGATAATTCTAAAATAAAATATAAAAAACAGTTAATTTTACGAGAGTTATAACCCTTTCATTTAAAGTTTGCATGCTCCCTCAAAAAACAGAACTCTACGCTAATGGGTACAAATGCAGTACTAAAATTGCGAAATAGCGCTATGTTTGTGTCCCTTTAACCGAAGAGAGCGAGTTTAGCACTTTGTATATTTTGCTTGTATTTCAAAACGACTTAACTTTTGCGAAAGTGATTATCGTAGAATTGTCCGTTTTTAAATATTGCTCTGTGCAACACTGCTTCTTGTTGAAAACCACTTTTCAATAGCAAGGCCATAGAAGCAGTATTACCAGCAAAAACCGACGTAAAAATACAAACAATATCGGTGTTTGAAAAAGTGTATTGAGACATTTGCGTCAGAGCTGAGTAAGCGACACCTTTACGCCAAAATTCTTGAGCTATCCAATATCCTATTTATCCTGACCGTTGATATTCGAATTCTCCACGCCCCCCCTTCAACGTGATCAATTTGGTATGACCGATGCTAATGGAATTTGTATTTTTTAGGAAGTGTTAGTGGGTAACTTAATTTCTTGCTTCCCTTTCAATACTTGAGGTTTGTCTGGCCTGTATCACTCCCCTTTATCTTGAGTTGCTACGAAAGGTAAGTTAACTACTTTACGAGATTAGATTCCAGATCAAAAGACCTCTGGAATGACGAGGGTGGTGGTTTTTGTTTGTCTCTACTCTTCTTGCTTTTACTTGTCTCCTATCTCCTATTTACTACTTTGAACCTTTGGATTCCAGCTCAAAAGCCTACTGGAATGACGGGACTGAAGGCTTGCTTGTCTCTACTCTTCTTGCTTTTACTTGCCCCTATTTACTATCTCCTATCCACTGCTTCTAGCTGCTTTTTGATGTCCCAGATGTTAGTCTGCGTCAAACCTTATAATGTGAATGAGCTTAGTGACTAAAATTGCTATTTTTGTAGATGTTCAAAATATTTACTACACCACCCGGCAAGCCTACTCTAGGCAGTTTAATTACCGTAAATTTTGGCAAGGTATTTTACAGCAAGGTGAGATTTGCATTGCCAATGCCTACGCCATAGATAAGGGTGACAGTAGTCAGCAAAAGTTTCAAAGCGCGCTGAAGCATATTGGTTTTGATATTAAACTTAAGCCCTACATTCAACGAGCGGATGGTTCTGCCAAAGGTGACTGGGATGTGGGGATCACCATTGATATTATGGAGTCTGCACAAGAGCTTGATAAAATTATATTGCTATCTGGAGACGGCGACTTTGATTTACTGCTTACCAAAATTAGAGAAAAATACGCCTGCGTTACTGAGGTCTATGGTGTTGAGCAGTTAACAGCCAAATCTTTAATTGACGCAGCATCTCATTTTACGCCAATTAAAGAGGATCTGCTGTTATAAAGCATATAAGCCTATTTTCTAGTTGAGTAGTCAATAGCGATAGATTTAGGTTCTTTGAGTCAGAAAATTTAATAGTGCGTTCAAAAAGCAAGGGATTGTCGGTTCTATTAAGCCCAACTCAAGAGGAACAAGCAGTACAGTTGTTATTTTTATTGATGTTAAATGTTTGCCATGTACTTGTCATACCATCAAATAACATCAATCTATTTTGTAGACTTTGACCAAAACCTGTCAATATTTTTACAGCCTCTAAGGCTTGCATCGCACCAATTATGCCTACTATGGGTGACATAACTCCTGCTTCAACACAACTTAAATCCGGCTCAGAAAACAATTGGCTTAAGCATTGATAACACGCTGTATTTTGCGTCGGAATAGAACAGCTAATTTGACCCTCCATACGAATAGCCGCCCCCGACACTAGTGGGATCCGCTGTTTTATAGAGGCAATATTTAACTGTTTTCTGGTGGTTAGGTTGTCGGTGCAATCTAAAATAATATGGTGGCTTTGTGCAAGCTCATTGACTTCACTCTGCTCTAATTTAGCTTGAATGGTGTCTATCTGACAATCTTGTCTAATTTGGCTTAAGCGTTTTTTAGCAGACTCAACTTTGGCCCAACCTAGGCTCTGCTCGTTATGTAGTATTTGCCTTTGTAAGTTCGACTCTTCTACTGAATCAAAGTCAACCAAGGTGACCTGCCCAGCCCCTGCACTTACAATATATTGAGCAGCTGCGCATCCTAAGCCCCCAAGCCCGAAAATCAATACGCGGCTCGCCATTAGTTTTTCTTGTTTGTCCAAGTCAAATCCCGACAATAAAATTTGTCGGCTAAATCTTCTAGCTTGATCTGGTGTGATATTTTGCACTAACGTTGCTGGTCGTATTTAGCTAAAAACTGCTCAAAATCAGCTTCTGGTAAGGGGCGACTAAAAAAGTAACCCTGAATTTCGTCGCATCCCATAGATTTAAGTAAGTTAAGTTGAGATTGCTCTTCAACGCCTTCAGCGATCAGCTGTAGCTCAAAATTTCGACCTAACTCAATAATCGTCCGAACTATTGATTGATCAGCACGGTCGATTTGAATAGAACGTATAAAAGATTGATCGATTTTCAATTTATCAATATCAAACTTTTTAAGGTAACTTAACGATGAATAGCCTGTACCAAAATCATCTATCGCCAACTTTACCCCTAACTCTTTAAGCGCGACTAGCGTATCTATGGTTTCTTGCTCATTGTAGATGATCACGCCTTCGGTTATCTCTAGTTCGAGATTTTTAGGAGCTAACCCACTAGTCTTTAATACATCACGGACTTTATCCAAAAAATCTGGTCGGCCAAATTGTAAGGGAGAGATGTTTACCGCTACCACTGCATTTTGGTAACTGTCACTAAAATAGGACCGAGCCTTTTCGCAGGCAGTTTGTAAAATCCAATCTCCTAATTCCACTATTAGGCCTGCAGACTCGGCAAGGGGAATAAATTCAGCTGGGGATACCCATTGACCATTTCGTTGCCAGCGGATCAATACCTCAGCACCTATAATCTGGCGGGTGTGAAGAGATAGCTGAGGCTGAAAATACAACTCAAATTCTTGTAGACTGATTGCTTTGACCAAATCTACAGTTAATTGCTGTTGATACGCCAATTTAGCACCCAGTTCAGGGTCAAATACCACAAAACTTTTATCATTCGTTCTCGCCGAGCGATCAAGTGCGGCCATTGCGTTAATATGTAACTCTGCGTACTCCCCCCCATGCATTGGGTAGCAGGCAAAGCCATAATCCAGTTTAACTTGATATTGATGGCTAAAGTCCTGTTCATCTATATAACTATCAATATCTTGAATCAAACTCGGTATTATTTCATGGCTATCACTGACTAATAACGCAAAGCTTTTTTCACCAATGCGGTAAGCTTCCAGACTATGCTGAGTATCGTGAGTAACCAAATATTGGAGGGATAACCCTACTTGCTTGACGACTTCAGACGCGGTTGTTAAGCCATTTGTAGAAACCAATTGTCCATAAGAGCGAATTTCGACAACACCAAAACAAAAGCTATTTTTTTCAACGCTAAGCTCAACTACGGCTTTTTGCAACTCGTGACGTTTTTTCAGGCCAGTGTCAGGATCGTGACTGGCACGATACTTAAGTTCTTTCTCTACCTGCTTGCGGCTCGTAATATCTGTTAGGTGAATATCCCATTGTTGCTGATCGTTTAACCAATGTATTTCGCACTGAACAAATCGGTC
The DNA here is from genome assembly GCA_947498355.1 of uncultured Paraglaciecola sp. Lineage (GTDB taxonomy): Bacteria > Pseudomonadota > Gammaproteobacteria > Enterobacterales > Alteromonadaceae > Paraglaciecola. The sequence continues at coordinate 272,135 of CANMKA010000001.1, forward strand.
GGCAATAGCATATTCAAACATCATCGAGTCTAGATTTTCATCCGTCAAAATTGCCTGTTGATAATGCTTGATATTATTGGCGAGTAGCAAATGAGCTTGCCCTTTAGTATGGCCTATTTTCTCTAGAAACTTGTCACTAGCAGGATTACTAAAGGTCACCTGATTATTCACGTCTAGGCTGATAACCGGATTTGGGTTACGTTTAGGAAACAAAGACAAACGTTCACTGTGTGCAGCGCTGGCAATGTAGGCCTTCCATGCTCGCATTATGCTATACACCACGACCATAGTCGCTAAGGCATAAAATACGACAAAAAAACTCACCTTGTCTAAGGCGAGGGAGATATCTTTTTGCTCGGTGCTTACATCTGATTGAGTTAGACGGATCAAAGTTTGAATTTGTGGGGTTATTTCACTTCGAGTCACACTAAGCTGTTGTAAATGCTCTCTAGCCAAAGACCAGTTAGTTGCAGGCGAGCTAATATTGTCAATGAACGCATCTGTGGTCTGATCAAACTCAAACAAACCCTTTTCAGCACTGCGCAGTGGCGGTATAGGTCCAAATTCTTCGGTTAACTTTGCTAACGCGAGCTGTACGCTAGTTTTAGTTTTTTTATAACCTGAGTTAAATTGCGCAAAATCTTCCGTTGCATAAAACTCGTACAAAAATCGCTCTTGCTCAATCACATCGTTATTAAGCTGCCTTAATAAATCATAAGTTGGCAGTTTTTGGGTAATTAATCCTTGAGTTTTTGCTGCGATCGAATTGCCAGTATGATAAATAACCACACTGGTTAGCAGGCCCAGCAACATTACCACCGCCATGGTAATGTTAACAAAAGTCTGTGAACGCCGGCTTAGATTGATCATAATTAGGCTTACTTAGGCCCAAACATGCCGCCCATCCCTCCTGGGCCACCTGGGGGCATCATCCCCTTCATGTTACGCATCATCTTTTTCATTCCACCGCCAGACATTTTCTTCATCATCTTTTGCATTTGGGTGAATTGTTTAAGCAAGCGGTTAACATCCTGAATTTGTGTGCCAGAACCCGCCGCAATTCTACGTTTACGGCTGCCTTTAATCACGTCTGGGCGAGCACGTTCACCAGGCGTCATGGAATTGATAATCGCTTCCATCTGGTTAAACGATTTATCGTTAGCTTTATCTTTTATCTGCGCGCTCATGTTGCCAGCCCCCGGCAGCTTGTCCATTAACGACATCATGCCACCCATATTACGCATTTGTTCAAGCTGCTCTTTAAAGTCTTGTAAATCAAAGCCTTTGCCTTTTTGAACCTTTTTCGCCAGTTTTTGCGCTTTTTGCTTGTCGACTTTACGCTCAACTTCTTCGATAAGACTCAGTACGTCCCCCATGCCTAAGATACGGGATGCTACGCGGTCAGGGTGGAAGGCCTCAAGGGCATCAAGCTTTTCACCCATACCTAAGAACTTGATCGGCTTGCCGGTTATATGTCTAACCGATAGCGCCGCGCCGCCTCTGGCATCACCGTCGGCTTTAGTTAAGATCACACCCGTTAGTGGCAAGGCATCGTTAAAGGCTTTTGCGGTATTGGCTGCATCTTGCCCTGTCATAGCATCTACCACAAACAAGGTTTCGACTGGCTGAATGGCTTTATGCAGAGCTTGAATTTCGCCCATCATTTCGCTATCTACGTGCAATCTACCCGCGGTATCAACTAATAGCACATCAAAGAACTGTTTTTTGGCAAACTCTATTGCGCCTTCAACAATATCTATTGGTTTTTGTTCAATGGATGACGGAAAAAACTCAACTCCCACATCGAATGCCAGTGTTTCCAATTGCTTTATGGCAGCAGGGCGATAAACATCAGCACTTACAACTAAGACTTTCTTTTTGTCTCTTTGCTTCAACAAAGCGGCTAATTTACCCACACTGGTGGTTTTACCCGCACCTTGTAAACCCGCCATTAATACAACTGCAGGAGGCTGAGCAGTTAAATCGAGAGATTCGTTAACTTGGCCCATAACAGACTCAAGTTCAGATTGGACAATTTTAATAAAGACTTGCCCAGGATTTAAGCTTTTAGTGACCTCAGTGCCGACTGCTCTAGTTTTAACCTGGGCAATAAAATCTCTAACCACGGGAAGCGCAACGTCAGCTTCCAGTAGCGCCATTCTAACTTCGCGTAATGTCTCTTTTATATTGTCTTCGGTGAGGCGGCCTTTGCCACTAATATTTTTAAGGGTTTTACTTAGCCTTTCGGTGAGATTCTCAAACATATGTTTTGTATACCTTAGTTCTCTATTGGCAACATTATACCAACTCATTTTAATAATTGCTCACCCAGAATGCCCTCAACTTATATTGTTTTCGGTCCTTTCCTAAATACGCTTATCATCAATGACCTTAAACCATTTATGGCGGCTTCTAATTATTGAATTTCATGGAAAAAAGACACACCTTGTATTATGTGCTGTAAAATAGTGTTAATTTGATTATGAGATTGCGTGTTGTTGTCGCATTAATGTACAAACTTGAGATGGAAAAATGTTGTTAAGTTATGCCTCTGTTGTTTTTTATTTGGTTGCAGCCATTACCGTAGTGGTTGGCATGTTTAAAGAACAAGGCCCCAATCGCTTGCTAGGCAACGCCAGTGCAATTATTGCGATACTGCTGCATAGCCTAGTGTTAAGTGGCAGCGTTTTAATAGGTCCTGAGCAAAACCTGAGTTTATTGAACGTAGCTGGGCTTATCGGTTGGTTAATCAGTGTGACTATGTTTGTTGCCGCGTTTCGATTTTCAAATGCCATTTTATTACCCGTAGTATATGGGTTTACCGCCTTACTTTTGCTGGCTAGTGCCCTACTCCCTTCATATCATTTGGTAGATGTTGACGTAGACTTAACCCTGATACTGCACGTCACCCTCTCGTTGTTTGCTTACGCATGTTTAAGTATTTCATTTTTATATGCCATTCAGTTGGCTTATATAAATTTCCGTTTAAAAGAGAAAAATGCCTCATTGCTGCACTCGACTATGCCACCTTTGATGGCTGTTGAGCATATTTTGTTTAAGCTTTTGATGGCTGGGACTGCCTTACTATCTTTGTCTTTACTCAGCGGCTTTATGTTTTTAGACGATATGTTGGGCAAAGACAATTTACACAAGACTGTGCTTTCTTTAATTGCTTGGCTAATTTATAGCGTAATAGTGCTCGGCCATGCACGATTTGGTTGGCGCGGCAAACCTATCATTGCCCTGAGCATTTTAGCCGGAGCCTTACTAACTCTTGGTTATTTTGGCAGTCGCTTTGTACAAGAAGTCTTGTTAAATTAATTCATCTTCGTACTTGAATCCCTAACCAATTGCCCTTACAGTTCGGGTTCAATCATATTACAAGGCCGTCATAGTTGGATTCCATCGCTACCAGCAGTTTATTCATAACTCTGGGTGTTCTCATTCTGTTATCTGCATACTTCTCTAGCTCTGAAACAGGCATGATGTCAATTAATCGATATCGCCTAAAGCACCTCGAAAATGAGGGGCATAAAGGCGCTATTCGTGTTCAAAAACTGCTTAACAGACCTGATCGCCTCATCGGCTTAATTTTAATTGGCAATAATCTAGTTAATATCGCTGCCGCGTCTATCGCGACTATATTATGTCAGCGTTTGTTTGGTGATGTATTAGGACTCATAATCGCCAACTTTGGATTAACCTTAGTTATTTTAATTTTTGCCGAAGTTACCCCTAAAACGTTAGCAGCCTTACATCCAGAAAAAATTTCGTTCCCGAGCTCATTTATCCTGCTGCCACTAATGACGTTACTCTATCCTTTTGTATTTTTAATTAATGGCATTTGCAATGGTTTGTTGGCCTTGTGTGGTATTAACCCAATTAACGATGACGGTAAAAACTTGAGCCGAGAAGAGCTAAGAACAGTAGTGCACGAAGCCGGTGCCATGATCCCCAAAAAGCACCAAGACATGCTGGTTGGCATACTCGACTTAGAAAAAGTGACAGCAGAAGACATTATGGTGCCAAGAAGCGACATTGTTGCTATTGATATCAATGACGATTGGAAAGACATTCAAAAACAACTAGTAAATGCCCAACACACGCGAGTGCTCTTATTTAGAGACAGTGTTGACGATGCAGTAGGCTTTATTCATGTGCGAGACGCTTTGCGCTTACTATCCAAAGACCAATTCACCAAAGCGACACTGTTGCGTGCAGTGCGAGAGATTTACTTTACGCCAGAGTCCACCCCCCTACACACATTGATGTATAAATTTCAGGCTGCAAAAGAGCGTATAGGTCTGGTGGTAGATGAATACGGTGATATTCAAGGCTTAGTAACATTAGAAGATATTCTCGAAGAAATTATCGGTGACTTTACGACAAGCTTTTTGCCAGATCACAGCAAAGAAGCCAATTTGCAACAAGACGGCAGTGTGCTAATTGATGGCAGTACTAATATCCGTGAATTAAACAAAGAGTTAACATGGCACTTCCCTACCGAAGGTCCCAAAACCATTAACGGGCTGATACTAGAGTATTTAGAAGAAATACCCGAGGCAAATATCAGCTTAAGGTTAGCGGGCTACCCCATAGAAATATTAGAAATGCAAGACAACCGAGTCAAGACTGTGCGGGTGATGCCTGAATATTACCGCGAAGTAGAATCCGAACTTCAAGAATAGGACTTGTTTGCTTTTTAACACTAAAACTTGGGTTTCGTCTTAGTGTCACACTGACTATTGTTTAGCTCGTCGATTGGCTTTTATTTGATTCTTTACCGATTCAACTTTCTCATTTAATGCACTAAGACGATCGATGATCCCCTGAAGCTCTTCGTCGTGAGTCAGTTGTGAGGCGTCAACATGGTGTTTTAAAACCTGTTGAAGATATGAAGGTAAGCTTTTCGTAGACATATCCGTTTATCGACCGTTAATTACCTATTCTTGAACCCAAAACACAGATTAGTTGTATTTTACTCACTCGCTGCAAACCATTCAGCAAAACCTACAGGCCCTAGTCGGGGTGATAAACCTTTTCAATCAAACCAGATTTGCGCTCTATATTATAATCTATAATCACAATGCTCGAAGTATCAAAAAGCATAGAAGACCTATCTACTGTGACTTCTTCAACTAAAAAACTCACAAAAGGCATATGACTCACGATCAGAAAGCTCGAGTAACTTGGGTTGTCGAGTAACAGGCTATCAAGATAATCATGGGTGAATTGCGGATTACTCATAGGCAGTACATCAGACGATGTTTCGACTATATCGCAAGATATATTGTCTTTAAGTTCAGAAAACGTTTGGCTGGCTCTGACAAAATAGCTAACTAAACAATGATCAACTGGCTGATTTCCAATTAAATTAGCTTTCAGCCAACGGCCGGCCAAATGAGCTTGTTGCTTTCCATTTGGGGTAAGGTATCTATCTTCATCCATCGGGCCTGATGTAACAGCCTCGCCATGACGCATGATAATTAACTTCATAAATTGCTTACACCTTGTTAGTTAATTGAAATATAGCAAAAAACTCAGGGAAAAATCCTTAATAATTTAAAATTAGTTTATGCTTATTGAGGATTAACCTAACCAGGATTACATTTTGCTCAAAAGTGCCCACGACCTCAGGAGTTACAAAAGACTCAAGCTTAGTAATGGGCTAGATATTTTTTTGGTCTTTGATCAAAATCGTTCTGAGGCGGCTGCCGCAATCACTATCCAATCTGGGCATTTTAACGATGATGCAGACTGCCATGGTTTAGGGCATTTATTGGAACATATGCTTTTTCAAGGCAACCAAGTTGAGCACACTCCCAATGCACTAAATAGTGAGTTAGAAGAAATAGGTGGCTCCCTTAACGCTGAAACCAGCAGCGAATTCACCAGTTTCTTTTTAGATTGTCCAACGAACGCACTGCCTCAGGTCTTACCTAAATTTAAAAACATGCTGCAAGCCCCGCTATTTTCTGAAAAATGTATTAAACACGAAATTGCGATTATTGATGCAGAGTTCCATGCAAAAAAGCATGACGAGCTCAGGCGCTTGTTTCAAGTTCACAAAGAAACCTGTAATCCGGCCCATCCGTTTAGCAAATTCTCCGTTGGTAACCATCAAGTATTCGACCGCTTTTCTATCTCTGAGCTCAAAAGTAAACTTATGGCTTTACATCAAAGCTACTTTACGCCTTCAAATATGGCTTTATGTATTGTCAGCCCTATACCATTAAGCAGTCAGCAAAATCTGGTTGAAGCTGTGATGTCGGACTGGGCATCTATGACGCCCAATGCGAAAAAATCGGCTAAGTACCCCAAATTATACTTAGACGAACATCTGGGCATAAAAATCAACATACAGCCACGACATAAAATACATAGGCTGATTGTTTCTTTTCCCTTACCCAACACAGAGATACACTTTAGAACTAAACCTTTAGTCATCCTAAGTCATTTATTTGGCTTCGAGGGTGAAGGTGGACTATTAGATTTTTATAAGAAAAATAACTGGGCTTTAAGCCTCAGCGCAGGCGGGGGCATAGAGGGCAGTAATTTTAAAGACTTCAATATAAATATCCAGCTCACAAAAGAAGGTACAAATAACATAGAGCCTATAGTCTCAGCTATTTTTAGGTTCATTCAGCTGATCCATGATGAAGGAATAGCCCCTTGGCGGATCGCGGAGGTTGCCAGTATCGAACAGTCGAGGTGGGATTTTTCTGAACCAAGCAAAACAATAGACGAAGCATTACACCTTAGCCGAGCCATGTTTGAGTATCCAGAAGATTACGTGTTGGCGGGTGATTATGTTTTAGATAACCCCGACGCTTCCATTCCCTTGTCTTTGCTTGCTGATTTTACGCCTGCCAATATGCGTCTAAAATTTATATCGCCATTAAATTCTGCTTTAAATCAAGCCAAATGGTATGACACACCCTATAGTGTAGAAAAACTGAATACTCATCTATTTACGCAATCAAGATCAACTGACATCCCTTTAAGCGCTTTTTCTCTGCCCCCACCCAATCCATTTATAGCCTCCACTTTAGTCAGGCCAGAAATAACAAAATGTAACGACTTACCACGCCCTATTATTGATGAGAGTGGGCTAGATATTTGGTTTGGCCAAGATGGACAATTTAATCAACCGAAGGGAGATTGCTTCTTATCCTTTGACTGCGAAGCAGTCGAGCAAGGAATAGAAATCGTTACCGCTAAAAAATTATGGGTGGCGCTACTCAACGAAAAACTTAATCAACGTTATTACCAAGCAAACCTAGCAGGAATGAATTTTCATTTTTACCCACACTTGGCGGGGTTTTCTTTGCAAACCAACGGATTTAGCCAAAATCAATTGGCCTTCTACACTAAATTGCTGACTCAGGTCATACTCACAGATGACTTTAACCCTTTATTTGACCAAATCAAAGATAGGCAAGTGAAGGGGTTATCGAATAATATACTAACAAGGCCAATCAATGGCTTGTTTACTAAATTAGCTATGCTGATGCAAAAACACAACTACCTACCAGCAGACATGTCGGTCCTAATGCAAAACATGACCAAGAACGACATTTTGGCTGCAAAAGATACCTTACTGCACCGGTTTCATGTACAAGGACTAATGTATGGCAGTTGGTCTGCACAAGAGGCCAACGAGACATTTAATGCCCTTAAGCAATTCCGCAACAAGCATAAAGCATGTAACAAGATTAAACGTGGTGTCACAGACCTAAGAGGGCTGCCCACTGTAGTCCATAAAGTAGAGAGTCATCACACTGATAACGCGGTCGCCATATACTATCAAGCCAATAACGCATCAATCAAAACCATAGCGTTAACTATGCTTACGGAGCAATTTTTAGCTTCACCATTCTTTCAATATATTCGCAACGATAAACAACTAGGTTATATAGTTGGCAGTGGTTATATCCCATATAACCAACACCCTGGCCTAGCACTTTACGTGCAATCTCCCCAAGCGAGTCCTGAGCAAATAGTCGATGAAATTCATACATTTTTAGACATTTTGGCACGGCAAATTCATCAATCTGAAGAAATCTGGCGTCTAGTTAAGTCCACCACAATTAAGCAACTGTCTGATGCTGAGCATAATATAGGAATGAAAAGCCAGCGACTGTGGATGGCTATTGGCAATGGTGATAGAGATTTTTCTTATAACGTGCATTTAATCGATACCATACAAGGCCTCAAGATAGCCGACCTATCATGCTTTATTCTATCACTCATAAACAAAAAACGAATAGGTAAAGCAATTGTGTATAGTTCGACAGCCCATAACTTGCCCTTAAATGAGCGTAGTAAAACCGTTGATAACGTGAATCAATTCAAGGACTCTGCAAGTTACGTATAATAAACCACCCAAGAAAATAAAAAAAACAATAAACCCCTTTAATTTACGCCGCTTTTACCATTTTTAACTTGTAGCCATGGGGTTATTTAGGCATATTTATCAATACGTAGTGAGGGAACATTAATAACTAAAAATAATAAAACCAATCTCGCCCCAGTTTTAGGTGTAATGTGCTGAGTTGTAACCCCGTTAAAGTTTTTCTTTTATTTCTAGTCACTTGTCTGTTGATAAGCATGCCAGCAATTTCGGCAAACAATGTTTTTGTAAACTACAACAAATCACATGACTTAATTCAAAATACCATTACCGATATTACCGAAGATGCAGAAGGCTTTATTTGGTTTTCAACGTTCGAAGGTTTGAGTCGTTTTGATGGATATGACTTTGTTAACTATGAACCCGACTCTGGCGTAAATGACTTGCCTGCAGGCTTTATCAAGAAGCTCCAAATCGATAGTGTGGGTGCTTTGTGGATTGCAACAACCAATGGTTTAGCTAAATACAATCAACTGACCGATGACTTCAGTGTTTTCAATAGTAATAACTCTAAACTAACGAGTAATGAAATATATACCTTAGCGTTAGATAAAAACGGCAAGCTACTGGTCGCGTCAGATAAAGATTTATACGTGTTTGATGACCTACTTCAAGATTTTTTATTATACCAAGTAGATGGGGCTTCCCTACCTTCTGAAATTAAATTCATACTCAGCGAAGAGGACAAAACTTGGATTGGCAGTTTAGGTCATGGCATCTTCTTACTCGACCACGCTACCAACACCTTATACGACCTTAAAAAGCCCAATCCTTGGAATATTAAACTTGAGGCCAACTATCTTTTTGATTTATTGCCCGTAGGCGATAGCTATTGGTTAGGAACCGAACTTGGGGTTTATGTTTTTTCACCCCGGCTGCAATCAATTCTTAAATTCGACACTAAGACTCAACCAGCCTTGGCAGGACAAGAGGTACGCAGTTTAGTACAAGACAACGAAGGCACTGTATGGGTTGGCACCACCACGGGTATTACCTTACTTACTACAGAAGGTGAACCAGTTGCAACCTACGACGATAACAACAACGCTAATTTTGGCTTACGCAGTAGCCATTTTTTTAAACTGTACCGAGATTCCAAAGACAGTATTTGGTTAGGGACGTATTCAGGAGGAGTATACAAACACTCCCCTCAAGCAAAACAAATTAAACTATTCAAACACAATCCGAATAACCCGAGTTCCTTGTCTGGCAATCTCATATGGGGCGTAAAAGAAGATAAGCTAGGTAACATTTGGCTAGCTACTCAAACTGAGGGAGTCAATATGTACTCTCCCCTAACCGCTTCATTTACCAGACATTTGACTGACTTTAAACATCATATTTGGTCAATAGAGATTGACTCTTCTGAACAACTTTGGGTAGCCAGTACTGGTGGATTATTTGTTTACAAGATCAATCCAGATCAGACGCTAACATTTATTAAATTACTGCTCCCCGATGAAAACATTTTAAACGTCAGTTACTACAACGAAAAAATTTGGGTCCCCTCCAACGAAAATGCCATCAGGTGGGTAGACGTTAACCTTCTCACCCCTACAAAAATTGAGCTCGCCAATCAGAATATCAATATGGTTAACCCGCTTTATCTAGACCAAAATGACAATTTATGGGCGGATACCAATGTTGGGCTTATTCAATACAACACGGCTAATGAAAAAATAAAACGTGTGATATTAGACTTTGAGGACAGCGGCACTCGCTATATTAGTAGCATTATCGAAACCGAAAACCACTATTGGTTGTCTTCTTTTGGTCATGGATTAATTCAGGTGGATAAACAAACCTACCAAGTGACCTATGAATTAGATGCCGAAAAAGGTCTAAGTAGCAATCAAGTTATGCACGCGATAAAAGTCGATAATAGCTTGTGGGTGTCATACTCTAACCGTGGGATTGACGAAATATCGCTAATCACAAAGCAAGTCCAGCAAAACATTCCCCCCGATATGCTTGATTACAATGGTTTGAATGAGAGGGTCGGACTGTTGACTCAAGATAAACGAGTAATTTTTGGTGGGGCTAGCGGTCTTGTCATTCTTGATCCTAGTAAATTGTCTTTATCATCAACTGATATTCAAAACAGTTCTGCATCGATATTAGTTACGCCACCCACTATTACCCAGCTAAGGTTGTTCAATCTGCCAGTAACTGTGCACTCAAATGAGTCACCGTTGCCCGCACCTATTCACAAATTGACTGAACTAAGCTTGCCCAACGAATCGAATATGCTGAGCTTTAAATTTGCTCAACTCAATGCCAGCCTGCCTGAAGCGGTTTCATATCGATACAAATTGGAAGGCCTGTCAGACAAGTGGATTGAGACCACGACTGAAGCACCAAGGTATGCGCATTTCTCCCACCTTGATTTTGGTCGCTATACGTTTTACGTGCAAAGTAAAACTCTGCTATCGAATTGGTCACAAAGTCGCATACTTAAAATTAATATCGCCCCACCATTTTGGTTACAAAGAAACGTAATCATATTGTATGGCTTGCTCACAATATTACTTTGCCTATATTTTTTGAAGCAAATGCAAGCTCGACAAGCTATACAAGATGCTATTCAAGAAAACGAAGAGCGCCTTAAACTAACACTCTGGAGCAGTGGCGACGAACTTTGGGACTGGGATATTCATCAAGGCCAAGTATTTCGCTCAAATACATGGGGCACAATGGACTTCCCTCAAGATGACATTCGGGTTAATAGCTCCTACCAAGCCAACATTCATCCCAGCGATATTCAACGCGTTCAAGATGCACTCAACGCTCATCTAAAAGATAAATCTGAGCACTATGAAGTGTCCTATCGTACCAAAACCCATAAAGGCGATTGGTTATGGATCTTAGATAGAGGCAAGGTAGTAGCTCGAGATAATACTCAATCGCCTTTACGTATGACGGGCACATTGAAAAATATTAGCCATCAAAAAGTGGCTGAAGAACAATTAAAGCTGTTCAAGCGTTCTATTGAAACCATTTCTGACGGTGTCTTTATTACAGACACCTCGTTTAAATTTATTTCGGTTAACCACTCCTATTGTAAGTATACCGGAGAGACTCGCGAGCAAGCATTAGCCACCTACTTAAGTTTTCATCAATACCCGGGAGCGTTTACCGAAGAAGTAAAGAAATCACTTAAGCACAAAGGTAACTGGTTTGGTGAGGTAGAATCTCGTAGGGTTAATGGCCAAAAATATGAAATGGAACTCAATATTGACGCCATCACCGACGAAGACGGAAAGGTCAGTCATTATGTCGGCGTATTCTCTGATATAACAGCGCGCAAGGGTACAGAAAAAGAGCTGTTAAAACTGTCAAACACCGATCCACTAACCGAACTGCCTAACCGTTCATTCTTTTTAGCTAACCATGCCAACATAGTAAGACGCAACACTCCCCATGCGCTGATTTGCTTGGACATGGACAATTTCAAAAAGATCAACGATTCCCTTGGCCATCAAACGGGTGATGTGCTGATCAAACAAATCGCCAAACGCTTACAAAAACTCGCTGGCACAGATGCAACCTGTTACCGCCTAGGTGGTGACGAATTTAGTATGTTGCTCGATAACACAACAGACATTCATAAAATCACGCATTTTGCCCAGAGCATACTCGACGTCATGTCCCGCCCTTTCAGTATCAATAAACAAGAGTTTGTACTAGGGGCTAGCCTAGGAATTGTATACTACCCAGAAGACGGAAAATCTCCACAGGAGCTACTAAAAAATGCTGATACGGCCATGTATTTTGCTAAGAATGCCGGAGGCAATAAATATCAGTTCTTCAGTGGCGAAATGAACCAAAATGCGGTCAGGCAGTTACAAATTGAAAACTTAATACGCCATGGCCTGAAGGAAGACCTATTCAGTGTTTTTTACCAACCTAAAGTAGATATTGCTAGTGGCAAGTTGGTCAGCATGGAGGCCTTAGTTCGATATGAACATCCAGAGAAAGGCCTAGTTAGCCCAGCTCAGTTTATTCCACTGGCGGAAGAGACAGGACAAATTATCGATATAGGCGAAGTCGTTTTGCGTAAAGCCTGCGAGCATACCAAAGCTTGGGTGGATGCAGGGCTATTCGCGGGTAGAGTGGCAGTCAATATTTCTGCACGTCAATTTGAAATCCCAGATTTTGATGAAAAAATCATGGAAATATTGCGACAAACAGGTTTATCACCACTTCATCTAGAGTGTGAGATAACCGAAGGGACACTTATGCAAAACCCTGAGAGCGCATTAAATATGATGCAGCGTCTTAGAGAATGCGGGATCCATTTAGCCCTTGATGACTTTGGAACCGGTTACTCGTCTCTCGCTTATTTAAAGCGTTTCCCTATCAACACGCTCAAAATTGACAAGGCCTTCATTGATGATATCGCTAAGGCCTCCCAAGACAAATACATGACTCAATCTATCATCACTATAGCGCACAATTTGGGCCTCAAGGTTGTAGCTGAGGGCGTAGAAGATGAAGACCAACTGTCAATACTTCGACAGTTCGAGTGTGAAATGCTGCAAGGTTACCTCTACAGTAAGCCATTGAGTGCCACACGCTTTGAAAAATTACTGAGTGAAAATCATCGGTTACACAAGATCATTCAAAGTGTTAAGAACTGAGACCTTTTATAAACGGCTATCTGACTCACACTAGAATCTGAGTAATACGCAACAAAACTCGTCTCAAATTACGAAATATCATTTACCAAACTGAATTTCATCAGCCAGCTTTTATAATCCGAAAACAAACTGACTCGTTAATTGTTAGTCTTTCATCAAGGGAATCAGCTCAGTAATAATATTTGGTAACCCTAGAAACCTTTGCTATCTATAGGTATAACAATTTTTATCTACTATTTCTCGAGACACTTCTAATTTACTGACAACTTAGCTACCTCTTAAATGTTAGAGAAGCTTTGCCTTTATGTTTTATCGTAAAAACGTTCAACTGTAATGTTTACTATTATGTCCACGCTATTTTACCCACGAGCAATTGCTTATGACATTGCCGGATAATCTCGTCAGCATCGGCAAATTCATGCCTTTTGGTATATTCTATTACCGTATAAAAAACCCATATTTAGTAAGCTTTAAGTTATATCCAATCACATTATAAATTTGTGATTAAAACGATCCGTTTTTTTCTCGTAAACCATGTTAAATCCACCTCACCTACCATTAATTTTTTGTTTAAAGAATGTAAATTGGCACAGTTTAAGCAATATAGAAAGCGACTGACAAATAAATGTCAGCGCCAATTAAACGTCAATAAAATGAGGAATATCAATATGTTGAAAGCATACGCAGTCGCTATGGTACTTGCTACCGCTCCAGTTGCCGTTAAAGCAGAGCAAGGTGTACACGCTCCCGCTCAAGAAAAAGTTAGCGCAACCAAAACTGTCTCTACTAGCAAAAGTGCGACTCGCGCTGGCACAGTAAGATTTTAAGCAAACCAAGGGTTTACTGACACCCATCCAAACAAATTAATACCAAGAGGAATATCACATGTTGAAAGCATACGCAGTCGCTATGGTACTTGCTACCACTCCAGTTGCCGTTAAAGCAGAGCAAGGTGTGCACGCTCCCGCTCAAGAAAAAGTTAACGCAACCAAAACTGTCTCTACTAGCAAAAGTGCGACTCGCGCTGGCACAGTAAGATTTTAAGCAAACTATAAGTTTGCGCTCGTACATCTAAAATCAGAAGTTGAAAAGAGAAAGGACCCTCTTTTTCTGACTAGATTTGCACTACCTTGTACTAGGACTGGACTAAACGCTAAATAAACCCTTTTTAGGCCCTCTAGCTTCAACCAAACTCATTCGTTGTCTCGATCGAAATAACGGATAAAGCATAGGTCCAAACAACAAACCCGCCAAAGCCCACCGCTTAGCTTTTAGCCCCGTTTTATATGATTGAACGTAATAGCCCAAACTACAAAGCAAAGAACATAAAACTAATATCATCTACCACCTCATTCGATTACTAATACTCTTTTTGGAAAAACCCAGCATCCGTTCAAACACGTTAAACGCAGTGTTCGATATAATTTAGCTATCGAAAATGGACCTTCATTTTACTAAAAAAACGCCAAAAAAAAAGCCATATACTATGACTTTTTCCTAAGTGGAACGGGTTCTTTGTGCGGTGTTCTATCTATTCGGTATTAATAATTTCACACCTAAAAATCGCACAGGCTGCAATTACCAGACTCAATAAAAAGTCTGCCCAGTTTCATTCATTTCAATTAACCGTGAACAAGGAGAATATTTATCGCCAAAAAGCGCCTGATAATGAGTTAAACGCTCAATCAACACAGCTATGCCCATAGTATCCATATACTTAAAGGGCCCACCCAAAAATGGTGGGAAACCAATACCAAAAATGGCTCCTACATCGCCATCTCGTGGATTTCTAATCACGCCTTCCTCTAAACACATGACCGCTTCATTTAACATTAAGAGTACGCAACGTTCGGCGATTTGTTCTTGGCTCATAGTCGAAGACGGGGAGAGACGCAATAATTCGTAGAGACTCGGATCAACTACCTTGCCTGGATTTTTACCCGAATACAGATAGAAGCCTTTTCCGTTCTTTTTACCTTTTCGGTTGTCTTCATTCAGCAAACTGAAGCTTGAGTTAGACCCGAATCGATCTCCAAAAGCCTGTTGCAAAATAGGACCGATTTTTGTGCCTACATCAATTCCTACTTCGTCGAGTAATTTAAGTGGCCCAACCGGAAACCCAAATTGACATAGAGATTGGTCGATATGCTCGACGGGCTCGCCAGACATCAACACTTCCGCCGCTTCGTTAACATAAGGTGCCAAAATCCGATTCACGTAGAACCCTGCCCCATCTTTTACAACGATTGGTGTCTTTCCTTGCTTTCTAGCCAACTCAACTGTTGTTGAAATAGTCAAATCTGACGTTTTTTCGTGGGCGATAATCTCAGCCAATGGCATTTTGTCCACCGGAGAAAAATAATGCAAACCAATAATATTTTCTGGACGCTGGGCTTTTTGTGCAATATCAGCAATAGGAATAGACGAGGTATTTGACGCAAAAATTGTGGTATCACTACAATGCTCTTCAATATCAGCAACCATCTGTTGCTTCAATTCTAAGCTTTCAAACACGGCTTCAATTACGACATCTGCATCTGCAAACCCTGAGTAATCAACACTACCGGTCAGCAATGCTAATTGTTTCTGCATCTCTGACTTACTCATAAACCTGCGTTTGACTTTTTTATTTAGAATATCAAAGCTGTATTTAATCGCGTTAGCAATGCCCTGAGTTTGAATATCTTTAATGCGTGCCGGTAATCCAGCTTTGGTTGCAGTAACATAGGCAATGCCGCCTCCCATTAAGCCACCACCCAACACACCAATTTTATCTAACTTAGCAGGGCTAACGCCCTCCACGCCTAGCTCTTTTTTCATTTCAGTGGTGGCAAAGAAAATACTTCGAAGAGCCACCGATTCTGAGGTCATAACTAACTGACCAAAGTACTCAGCCTCTAATTTAAGTCCTTGTTGCCGACCTTGGGAAATACCAGATTCAATGCAATCTATGATCCGCATGGGGGCGGGGTAATTACCGAGAGTTTTCGCTGCAGTTTGCTTACGGGCTTGTTTAAATATAAAGTTTTGACCAAATGAGGTCTGCTCAAGAGCCTTGTGAGTTAAGGCCTCGACTACCCCTTTTTTACGCTTACCTTGCGTTGCCTTGCCGTCTGCTGCCATTTTTACTGCCACATCTAGCAATATAGATTGAGGCACCAGATCATCGACTAAACCACACTTTAACGCTTGCTTAGGTCGCAAGGCCGTTCCGGTTAGCATCATTTTTATAGCTTGTTGAATACCAACGACTCCAGGCAAACGCTGTGTTCCGCCGCTACCGGGCAGCAAGCCTAACTGGACCTCAGGTAAGCCCAGCTGAGTTTTAGCATGGTCAGAACATACACGTTTGTGGCAGGCCAAAGCTAACTCTAAGCCTCCACCCAGTGCTGGCCCATGAATAGCTGCCACAAACGGAATAGGCATGTCTTCAATTTTTTGAAATACATCTTGGCCGCTTTTCGCGATAGCAGATGCATCTTCAGCACTCTCACACTGATCAAGCATACTAATATCGGCACCAGCAATAAAAGAATTGGCTTTACCGCTGATCACCACCACACCTTTTATCTCAGAGTTTTCTTGTATTTGAGCCAAGACCTCTTCTATTTGTGAGACGAATTCCACTTTTAAGGTGTTCATCGTCTCTCCGATTACGTCTATGCTCAAAATGGCTATCCCGTCATCTCGAACATCTAAAGAAAAAGCACTCGTTGGGTTGGTTAATTCAGTCATTTTGCGCTTTCCTTATTCCGTTTCGACTATCATGGCTGCGGCTAATCCACCTGCTGCACAGGCCGTCACTAACCCCGTGCCGCCGCCTCTTCGATTTAGTTCATTTAACATTTGAGTAATCATTCTAGTGCCAGTCGCGGCAAACGGATGACCATATGCTAGGGAACTCCCCATTACATTGAATTTATCCATATCCACTTCACCAATAGCCTGACTTCGGCCTAATTTTTCTTTAGCAAAGGTTTGGCTAGCAAACATTTTCAAATTAGCCAACGTTTGTGCAGCAAACGCTTCATGCATTTCGATAAGGGTAAGATCATGTAAAGTCATACCTGCTCGTTCTAACGCCAAAGGTGTAGCATAAGACGGCCCCATCAACATATCTTCCCAAACATCGATTGCCGCCCAAGCATAACTTTTTATGTAACCTAATGGGGTGTACCCAAGGGCTTTGGCTCTAGATTCACTCATAATTAATACTGCCGATGCCCCATCGGTAAGGGGAGTAGCATTTGCAGCAGTAACAGTTCCATGCTTCTTATCGAATACAGGCCGCAGCTTTGCGTATCCCTCTAAAACCGAATCGAATCTAACGTTGTTATCTTGTTCGAAAGGTGTTTTATAAGGCTCTGGGTAGGCAGTCATAACTTCACCCACAAGTTTGCCCGATTGCCAAGACTCTGCGGCGAGCGTGTGTGAGCGGTGAGCTAATTCATCTTGCTGTTGACGGCTAATCTGGTGAGTTTTAGCCATTTGCTCAGCAGTTTGGCCCATAGATAAACCAGTAGAGTATTCGGCTACCGCTGGAGGAACGGGTAATAAATCTTTTAAACCTAGCGTTTTAACAACCTGCCATTTTTGCCCTAAGGTTTTAGTTTTTTGTAAATCGACCAGTGCCCGAGCCAATTTTTTCGAGACTCCAATCGGTGAGACAGAGGTAGAATCAGCGCCTCCTGCTATTCCTATATTAATATTGCCCGCCATAATCGACTCGGTAATATTTACCGTTGACTGAAAGCTAGTTGCGCATGCCCGAGATACACTGTAAGCATCGGTCTTAACATTCATCCCAGTCCCTAACACTATCTCACGGGCGATGTTAGGCGCTTCGGGCATTTGCACCACTTGGCCATAAACCAATTGCTCAACTAAATCCGGATTCAAGTTATGTTTAATCAACATTTCGTTGACCACCATCTTGCCTAAATCGACAGCAGGGACACCATGAAAATTTGTTGCCATTTTAGCAAATGGGGTACGCAAGCCGGCGACAATCGCAATGCGCTCGCCATTTCTGGTTGTGACTGATTGTGTTTTTGTCATAAGTTACCCTTCAATTTTTACCCTGCCAGAAAGTGGTCTGACCTGTGTCGATTCATTTGATTGTACCTAGGATTGTTTCTGCCTGCAATATACCTTGGATACTCGTGCTTCCGCCTACTATTTATTTCCACTAGAACAAATTAGCACTTTTTTAACGCATTGTTACATTGTTTTTATTTAATGGAACCCAATATCAAGTAGCATTGTCTGAATCGGCAACCCGTTGAAAATCGGTTAGATTTACCCTATTCCAGAAAAGAGGAAAAAGACTTACATCATGGCTGCAACACAATTTACTCAATTACAAGCATACCTAGACACGCAGGTCGTAGGACAACAATTATTAACCACGAATATTTTAGTTGCCCTATTGGCCGACGGTCACTTGTTAGTAGAGGGGCCTCCTGGTCTAGCTAAAACCCGTGCTGTCAATGCGTTAGCCAAAAGCATAGAAGGCGATTTTCATCGAGTCCAATTCACCCCAGATCTATTACCAGCAGATTTAACCGGTACGGATATCTATCGTCCTGAAACCGGTAACTTTATTTTTCAGCAAGGGCCGTTGTTCCACAACTTAGTGCTTGCAGACGAAATCAATCGCGCACCTGCTAAAGTTCAATCGGCCTTACTCGAAGCGATGGCAGAACGTCAAATTACTGTAGGTAACAAAACCTATAACTTACCAGACTTGTTTTTGGTTATGGCGACTCAAAACCCCTTAGAACAAGAAGGCACCTACCCCCTACCCGAGGCCCAATTAGACCGTTTTTTAATGCATCTAGAAATCGACTACCCTGGCGCCCAAACCGAACTAGAAATTTTGCGTTTAACCCGAGATGAGGCAATGCATAAAGTCCCTGTTGCGCCGCCTAAGTTGACCCAAAGCGATATATTCGCAGCTCGTCAGCAAGTACTGGGCATTCACCTAGATGAGAGTTTAGAACGCTATCTAGTAGAGTTAATTATTGCCACCCGACAACCCGAAAAATACCATGCAGATTTAGGAAATTGGATCGAATTTGGTGCCAGCCCACGCGCCACCATCGCCTTAGACAAATGCGCCCGAGCGCATGCTTGGTTAATGGGTAGAGATTTTGTCGGGCCAGATAACATACAAGCCGTATTCCATAACGTGTTAAGACACAGGGTACTGTTGAGTTATGAAGCAGAAGCTGAAGGCGTTAGCCGTAATCAAGTACTCGACAAAATACTTCATTTAGTGCCTGTCCCCTAACCGTCCCCATCAGGTAGAAGTATGCAAGATATAACTAGCTGGCTGGCTCTCCATCAAACCGATGGTGTCAACCTGTCAATCAAAGAGTTACTCTTATATCAAGGTAAAGCTGGTTTACTGAACCTTTCGCCACGGCGAGCAGTTCAAGCCAAATTAGCGGGTGCCTATATGGCCAAAACCAAAGGCCGAGGTATGGAGTTTGACGAAGCACGCCATTACCAGCCTGGGGATGATATTCGCGCCATCGACTGGCGCGTAACCGCCAGAACAGGCAAAACGCACACTAAGGTATATCGAGAAGAAAAAGAGCGGCCTGTTTTTGTACTCACAGATATCTCTTCTAGCATGGCATTTGGTACTCAACTGCTTTTCAAATCTACCCAAGCTGCCCATTTAACCGCTTTAATAGCTTGGGCCGCACAAAAACGCGGTGATAGAATCGGCGGCTTGGCGTTCAACAACCAACAGCATTTAGAGTGTAAACCCCTGACTCGTCAAAAAGCGGTGTTATCCTTACTCAATAACTTAGTAAAATTGCAAAGCACTAGTGGGCCAAATAACGAGCAAAATAACGATAATACCCCTTCACAAAATGCACAAAATGTAACCTTGGCTGATGCGTGCGCCAGACTAAGACGCTTAGCCCATCCGGGAAGTTTAATTTTTATTATCAGTGATTTTAGTCAACTTAACGATGCCGCTAAACAACACATCACTCAAATGAATAAACACTGTGAAGTCCAAGCTTACGCAATCAGTGATCCATTCGAACACGAGTTGCCTCGAGTCTCTGTTGGTCAAACTTTGTCCCTTACTGATGGTAGTCAAACACAGCAGGTTACTTTAGGCCAAGCAAAGACCGAACAAGAATACAAAGCAGCTCACCAGTCTCACTTTGAGCATATTCAAAATATTCTCAAACAATGTCAGGTGCCCGTTATCCAAGTTAGTGCTGCTCATCCCTTAGCCACCCAGTTAGACCCGTTAGCTAGGAGAAGCGCTAAATGAATCCACTAGAGCAACTAAAAGATATTTATCAACCTACAGAATTGGGTTGGTGGCCCCTCGCATATGGTTGGTGGATCCTGCTTGTCGTTTTACTTAGCTTTGTGATTGGCCTAATAGTTATAAGCGTTAAAGCCTATCGTAAAGGCCTTATTAAACGTCTTGCGCTAAAAGAATTAGCCTTGATACCGGCCAATGCAGGGCCGTCCGAGTATAACCAATTACTAAAACGCGCCGCCATCGGCTACTTCCCTGCTACTCATGCTCAACGTTTACACGGAGAACAATGGCGTTTATTTTTAACATCGACTTTGCCCAAACCGCCAACTGGCCAACAAGCTGAACTGGTTACACAGCTAACAAATCAGATTTATCAATCTCAACCGGATATAGACAAACAAGCACTACGGGCGTTCACGCGAACGTGGTTAACCCGAGCTTTGCCCCCTAAGAAAAAAACGCTCAAAAAATGGGGGGATAGCCATGTTTGAATTTGCTTGGCTGTGGGCATTGCTGCTGCTGCCTTTGCCTTTGTTATTTTTGATTTTGCCTAGCAAACAAAAACAACAACATGCGGCCCTTAGAGTGCCCCATCTAATTTGTAATCTTAGTTCGACCCAAGGCCCCAGCCCTACAAATAAATTGCGTCTGGCCACGGCTGTTATCGTTTGGCTGGCACTGGTGTTATCTGCTGCGCGGCCCCAATGGTTAGGTGAGCCGGTGAGTATTCCAACAGAAGGCCGAGATCTGATGATAGCCGTTGACTTGTCTGGCAGTATGAAAATTGATGATATGCAAGTAAATGGTCGACAGGTTGACCGTTTAACCATGATTAAATCTGTTTTAAACGACTTTATTCAACGCCGAGTTGGTGATCGACTGGGGTTGATCCTGTTTGCCGATACTGCTTACTTGCAGGCCCCCCTAACCTACGACCGTGATACTGTGTCGCAGCTGCTATCTGAATCTTTGATAGGGTTAGTAGGGGAACAAACCGCTATTGGTGATGCCATCGGCCTTGCCACTAAACGTTTCGAAGCCAAAGAAGAGTCAAATAAAGTCCTCATTTTATTGACTGATGGTCAAAACACAGCGGGCAATATTAGCCCTGCGCAGGCAAATGAACTCGCTGTCAGTAACGGCGTAAAAATCTACACTATAGGTGTTGGTGCCGACAAGATGCTCGTCAGAGATTTTTTTGGCTCGCGCCAAGTTAACCCCTCTCAAGATTTGGACGAAAACATGTTGACCGAAATTGCTACCTCCACTGGTGGCCAGTATTTTCGAGCAAGAGATACCCAAGGCCTACAAAGTATCTACGCCCTACTAGACGAACTTGAACCTATTGCTCGTGAGAGCCAGCAGATGCGACCTAAAAAGGCGCTTTTTCACTACCCTCTTGCTTTTGCTCTTATCTTAAGTGTGCTGATGGCTTTGGTTCCCTTATGTTTCCAGTTGTTTCGTAAAAAGGCCGAGCAATGATTGACTATTTAATACCATTACAAGACTTCCATTTCATTCGACCTTACTGGTTGTTCGCAATCGTGCCTCTTATGTTAGTGGTCTGGCTAATCAAGTATGTCAAACAGCACCAATCTGGTTGGCAAGCCGTACTTGCTAATCATTTATACAAACAACTGATTACCACGCAAAACTCTGGGGAAAGTCGCCCCCCGCTATATCTTCTAGCCTTTGGGTGGATAATTGCCTGTATCGCTATGGCCGGACCAACTTGGCAAAAGCTGCCTCAACCTGTTTATCAGCTTAATGTGGGTAAAGTTGTCCTTCTTGACATGTCTATGTCTATGCGTGCAACAGATCTCGCCCCTGACAGATTAACCCGAGCTAAATACAAGACTATCGATTTAGTCAACGAACTGACCGAGGGCGAAACCGGACTGGTTGCTTATGCAGGTGACGCGTTTACGATAAGCCCTTTGACTTCAGACGTACAAAACTTAACAACCTTGATACCCAGTTTAACGCCTGAAATCATGCCAATCCCAGGTAGTGATCCTGCTCTTGGTTTAGAAGCCGCCATTTCGCTGCTCGACAATGCAGGCTATCAAAAAGGTGACATATTTTGGGTCACCGACGGCGTCAGCAATCAGCAGATGAAAGAATTGAGTGAGATCATCAACAAAAGCGCATACCGGATTTCTATTTTGGCGGTGGGCACCGAAGAAGGTGCACCAATCAAAATGCTCAACGGAGAATTGAAAAAAGACAATACTGGCGCAATCGTTATTCCTAAGCTCACATCTAGTAACCTATCCTCTTTAACCAGAATAAGCGGCGGGCGTTTTGCACCTATCCAAAATGACGACAGTGATATTGAATTTCTAGTTAAACAACAACTCACTGAGCTAGAGTCGCCACAAGAATCAACCGAAAGCCAAGATAAGTTTGGTGATAAATGGCAAGAAATGGGGCCGTATTTAGTATTATTACTTTTACCGTTTGCCGCCTATGCCTTTAGACGAGGCGTACTTAGCCTATTGTTGGTCGCTGGTTTGCTGCCACTTTACACACCCAATGCCCAAGCAGATTGGTGGCAAGATATGTGGAAAACCTCAGACCAACAAGCTATGCAAGCCTACAAGCAGCAAGAATTTGAACAAGCAGCCAA
This sequence comes from uncultured Paraglaciecola sp., assembly GCA_947498355.1. Classification (GTDB taxonomy): domain Bacteria; phylum Pseudomonadota; class Gammaproteobacteria; order Enterobacterales; family Alteromonadaceae; genus Paraglaciecola. The sequence goes on from CANMKA010000001.1 coordinate 295,114, forward strand.
TACCTTCGACGATCCCATGTGGCAAGGTAACGCCCATTATCGTAATGAAAACTATCAACAAGCCATAGAGGCCTATGCTGACATTGATAGCCCTCAAGCGAAATACAACATGGGTAATGCTTTTGCGCAACTTGGTGAGATTGATAAGGCAATCGCTGCTTACGAGCAGGTATTACAAGCTCAGCCCGATCACGACGACGCTAAAGCTAACAAAGCTTTACTTGAGGCACTAAAGAAACAACAAGAAGAGCAAAACAACCAAGATGGCGAAAATCAACAAAGTGATGAGCAAGATAATCAACAACAATCTGACCAGCAACAACAAAATAGCGATCAACAAGGTGAGCAATCTGAGCAGCAGTCATCAGACTCTCAAGAATCGCAGCAAGATCAACAACCAAACAGCTCGAACCAACAACAACCCTCTGAGCCGAATGACGAATCTCAATCTGAAAACACAGAGGATCCCCAGCAAGATAGCCCGACCCCAGAAAACAGCCCTGAGCCTAAAAACAGCCCTGAGCCTAAAAATAGCCCTGAGTCTAAAGATAGCTCTGAGCCTAAAAATAGTCCTAAGGTTGAGGATTCAGAGCAGCAAGAAGAGGCCGAGAAAATGCCTCCCCCTGCACTCGCGCAAGGTGAAGAAGCCCCTCTAACAGACGAACAAAAAGAACAAATGCAACGCATGCAAACCTTGCTCAAAAAAGTGCCCGACGACCCAGCATTTTTGCTTAAACGTAAAATGCAAATTGAGGCTCAAAGAAGACAAAGAGATAGATTACCCAACAGTGTTCAGGAAGATTGGTAAGAGTATTATGAGAAACATGAGTAAAATCAAAACGTTCGCAGCTATAGTTCTGTGCTTATTGACATCTTACACCCAAGCTCAGTCAATAGAAGTGAACGCTTCCCTAGACAAAAACCCAGTAATGGAAGACGAGTCTTTCAATTTGACTGTGGTGGCAAACGCCGACCTAGCAAATAGCGCGTTTGATCCTTCTCCTCTGCTTAAAGATTTTGTCGTGGGGCGCACATCGGTAAGTTCGCAAACCAAAATAGTCAATTTTACAACGTCCAAAAGTATTACTTGGACCACTGTCCTCATCCCCAAGTCTAAAGGACGCTTTACTATTCCGGCATTTGACATAGGAGGCAGCAAAACCCAACCTATAGAGGTGTTAGTTGTCCCCCTCTCATCTGCTTCGAGTCAAGCTAGAGACTTATTCATCACCACTGCAATCGACCTTGACAAAGTATATTTGCAACAACAAATCCACTACACAGTAAAATTGCATTTAGCAAAAGACCTGCAACGCGGTAGCTTATCCAGCCCGACCTTAGAAAACGCTGATATACGACAAATCGGTGAAGACAAAGAATATAACGAGATAGTTAATGGCAAGCGGTATCGTATCATTGAACGTTCTTTTGCCATCGTTCCCCAACAAAGTGGTACCTTTACTATTGCCAGTCCTTTATTTGAAGGTGAAGTGACAGACAATAACCAGCAAAGTTTTGGTTTTTTTAATCGCAGTAAATCGGTCAATCGTCGTGGCCCGAGTCAAACTATCCAAGTACTCCCCGTACCGAGCAACTATCAAGAACATTGGTTACCCAGTGAATTCGTGCAGCTCGATGAAGAGTGGCAAGGCAATACACAAGAGTATGAAGCGGGTGAGCCGATTACGCGCACCATCACTTTAACGGCAGTTGGCGTGATTGAAGAGCAACTGCCCGCTGTTGGCAGCCAATATCCTGATTCGGTAAAGACCTACCCAGATCAGGCTGAAACCGCAACCATCGAAAAAGACAAGACCTTAATTGCCCAGCGCAAAGAATCGATTGCTATTATTCCCACCCAAGCAGGGCCTTTAACTATCCCAGAAGTAAAACTTGCATGGTTTAATACTATTACTCAAAAAACTGAATATGCCGTTTTACCTGAAAAAACACTCACTATTCTGCCGGCTTCTCAAGCAAACAGCAGTCGCCCATTACCTCAAGTTGAACAAACACCGGCACCACCACCTGTTATTTCACAACCAGCAATACAGGGCGACGCTATAGCGCCCATTTGGCAATGGCTAAGCCTTGGGTTAGCTGGGCTTTGGCTCATCACATTGAGCGCTTGGTGGTGGCATTTTAAACATTACAAACGCCCCGTTTCTCAATTAGCCCCTCAAGTGAGGCGAACTGAAAGTGAGCAAGCCCTATGGAAAATCCTAGAGAACGCTTTAAACAAGGGCCAAGCTTCAGACATTCATCAAGCACTTCGTGCATGGTTGTCACACCTTACGGATAAACCTGAGGCAACCTTAGAGCAAAGTTTACAGCAACTAGCCTCAAACGACCTTAACGCCCAAGTTAGTCTGGTTATGGCAAGTCGCTATAGCCAACAAACTGGCAGCGCGAATACCCAAGGGCTGCATCAAATTTTGCGTAAAATACGAAAAGTTCAACGAGCTAACCATAAAAAAAGTAATGACTTAGCACCATTATATTCAAACACTTAATGTACTTTTATCGCGCCAAAGCATAAAGTGTTGCCATTAATCCGACAAATATCGGCAAATAATTATGTTTTCTCGAAATAAAAACCAAGACGCCAAGGTCTCTAATGACATGGCAAATAAACAAAAAAGGTATGAAGCGCTCGTACTGGCTCTTCATAGCGATATCTTCCGTTACGCGTATTGGCTTGTTAAAGACAAAGCCGTAGCCGAAGACATAGTACAGGAGACCTTTCTTAGGGCATGGAAATCTTTAGATTCTCTAAAAGATGAAAAAGCCGCTAAGTCTTGGTTAATTACCATTTTACGTAGAGAGAACGCGCGGCGTTTTGAACGTAAACAATTTGATTTAGTCGATATTGATGACGTATCAATTGAAGACGACGGACTCACCAATGAGACCCAGCTCGAACATAAAGAGTTGCGTGACATCATGGCCTCATTGAGTGAAGAGTATCGAGAGCCTTTGATGCTACAAATCATCTTTGGTTATAGCGGCGAAGAAATTGCTGCTCAACTCGACTTAAATAAAAATACAGTAATGACTCGACTCTTTAGAGCGAGAAATCAGGTTAAAGAAGCATTGGAAAAAACTGACATGAAGTGGGGAGCTCAAAATGGATGATTTAGAATTTCGTCGCCGTTTGTATGAAAACCCGAACAGTAACGACCAAGAATTACTACAAGCTGTAGCAGCTGACAGTAAAAAACATGATTTTATGCGTGACTTACGCAAACTCGACCAAAAAATGTATGCCGCAAGCCAAATTGATGTGCCTGCTGATTTAGCCAGCAAGTTAATTCTTAGGCAGACTATGCACTCTCACGCGGTAAACAAAAAACGTAGTCGAGTTCATTTAGCCCTCGCGGCTTCGGTAGCCTTCGTGGCAGGTATTAGCTTTACTATGTGGCAACAGAGTAATCTAATCAACATGTCAGAGCACGCTATTGCCCATGTTGTCGCTGAAGGAAATTACGCTTTAGGGGCTAACGAAGATATTAGTTTACAGCAAGTAAATGCCAAATTAGCGAGTTTTGGCGGTGAATTATCTGAAAATGTAGGTCAGATTTATTACGCTAACTTTTGCGATTTTGACGAAGTACGCAGCTTACACATGGTGATGAACATAGACGGCCAAAAAGTAACAGTATTCGTTGTACCTAAAGGCGATGAGTATGATGCAAGTGGTTCTTTAAGCCAAGGCAATTACGAAAGTCAGTCAATAGAGTTACGAAAGGCTAACTTAGTTGTTGTCGGTGAGGAAGGCACAGACGTTACCCAAGCTAAAAAAATGTTAAGTAAAAAGATTAGGTTCTCAGCCTAAATTCTTTAGATAATAAAAAAACCAGTGAGTATCGCACTGGTTTTTTTATGCCTACCATTTATACACATTGGTATAAGTAGTCTACCCTTTACCGTGTTCAAATAACCTTAAACCAGTTTTAAGCCGTCTTATTTATATGGGAGAGAGATGTCCCTACTGCAAGCTCTTGGCTTATTAATTGAATAAAATTGTCTATATTGACCGCTTTAGAAAATAAAAAACCTTGACCATACACCACACCTATCTCCCGTAAAATATGTAAATGGTGGATGTTCTCAATTCCTTCGGCTATCAGCTCACTGTTCGCTGCATTAGCAATTATTTGTGTTGCCTGCACAATTGCTTTATTGATCGGATCTTGATCAATCTCCATCACAAAAGATTTATCAATCTTAATTGCGTCAATATCGATATTACGCATGTAACCCAAATTCGAATAACCTTTACCAAAATCATCGATAGCGATATTCATCCCTAATTCACGAATTCTTGCTAGCTGTTTTTTAACTAACAACGAATTAGACAAAGCCACATCTTCTGTTAACTCAAGTTCAAATTGAGCTAGCTCAACCCCATGGGTCCTAGACAGCGTAAGCAAGGTTTGAATAAAGTCCATATCATAGAGCTGAGTAGGAGACATATTGACGGATAACTTTAGCCTAAGACCAAGACTGTTTAAACGGGCAGCTCCCTTAAAGGCTGCACCTAACACCCAATAACCGACTTCATTCATCATGTTGTACGACTCAGCAGCTTCTATCAAGGCGCCGGGAAAAAGCACACCATCTAGAGGGTGGTGCCAACGTAACAAGCACTCAGCTCCTACAACTTTTAATGTGCTTAGCTCGACTTTTGGCTGGAAATAGATCTCAAATTCGTCATTGTCTATGGCTCGGGTTAAGTCAGCTTTGAGGGTCAATGAGCGACCAGATTGGGCACTATCATTGTCATTAGCATATTGAAAATTATCGAATTTGTTAGACTTTGCATGACGTAAAGCCATTTCAGCCAACGAAAAAAACGTATTAATATTTTTATTATTCGAGGGGTTAGTCGCCACCCCTACATTGAAATCAACCATAAAGGCATGGTCAGCACATTGAATAGGCGTTTTAAAATGATCGATTAGATGGCTGTAAAATCGACGTAATTGTGTTTTGGATAATTTACCCGAGACTATTATTCCAAAGATATCGCCACTGATACGACCAAATATAGCATGAGGCCCAGAGAGCATTACCAGCCGATTAGCAATTTCAAGCAAAATTTGATCACCAAAATCATAACCAAACCCACTACTCACATCTGAGAATCGTACAATATCGATAAGAAATAAATTATGGCAAGCCTTGTTTTCTAGTAACTGCTCTATTTTGTCGAGAAAAGCATAACGATTGGGTATGGTGGACAACGATGAATGCGTTAACAGCATGACTACTTCCTACCCTGATAACTAAAAATACATAAATGCAAAGAATACTTGCTTATTTTTTTGAACGTGAATAACAACAACGACTCTCTTTACATTAATTTTAAAAAAAGGCCCAAGATTTATCTTGAGCCTTAAATGTTAGTTTAATGTAAACAGTTATGCAGTTCAACTTTAGTGTGAGTCGCCTTATACCCCGTTAGTCCGATGATAGGGAAAGTGTGCAAAAAGTGACAAACCAACTAGTCGACATCACAGGGTTTTAACGACCAGACACGATCTACGTAATCTTCAATTGACCGGTCAGAAGTAAATTTCCCCATACGCGCTGTATTCAAAATGGCCATTTTCGCCCATTTATCTTTATCGCTGTAAGCTTTATCAGCAGCGATTTGCGCGTCCGAATATGCTTCAAAATCAGCTAAAACCATATACGGGTCGCCTCCTTCAATCAGACTATGTTTGATTGAGGCCAGTGCGCCAGGTTTACCTGGAGTAAAGTAATCGGTTTCTAGCCAATCCAGTACCCCTTTAATCTCACTATTCTTGTAATAGTAATCTGATGGATTGTAACCTTTAGTATTTAAGGCATGTACCTCATCGACGGTTAAACCAAAGATGAAAATATTCTCATCTCCAACTTCTTCGGCAATTTCGATATTTGCCCCATCTAAGGTCCCCACAGTCAAGGCACCATTTAACGATAACTTCATATTACCTGTACCCGATGCTTCTTTACCTGCTGTTGAAATTTGCTCAGAGATATCTGCCGCTGGGATCATTTTTTCAGCCAAGCTAACGCGATAGTTCGGTAAAAATACAACTTTAATTTTGTCTTTCACCCGCTTGTCGTTGTTAATGCGCTCGGCAACCTGATTAATAGCGTAAATAATATCTTTTGCTAATCGGTAACCAGGTGCCGCTTTAGCGCCAAACAAAAATACTCTAGGATTCATCTCATAGGATGGGTTTTCGAGTAGTCGACGATACAAAGCCATAATATGTAGCAAGTTCAGATGCTGGCGTTTGTATTCGTGTAAACGCTTGATCTGTACATCAAAGATTGCGTTAGGATCAATTTCGATTCCGGTTAAGGCCATAACCTCTTGTGCTAACGCCACCTTGTTTTCGTATTTAATCGCCATAAACTCTTTTTGAAAAGCACTGTCATCGGCAAACTCAGCAAGCTTTTCGAGTTTACTTAAATGTAGAGGCCAATCGTCCCCTACTTTTTTGCTAATTAACTCAGACAATTTAGGGTTACACGCCTTAAGCCAGCGTCTTGGTGTAATACCATTGGTAACATTGGTTAATTTGTCTGGCCAAAGTTGGTCAAATTCTGGGAATAAGTTTTTCTTAACCAGCGCCGAGTGAATTTCTGCGACCCCATTCACTTTAAACGAGCCGATCACAGACAAGTTACCCATACGGACCATTTTTTCGTGGCCTTCTTCAATAATTGATAACTTTTGTTTAATTGCGTCATCACCAGGCCACTTTTGCTCAACCTTTTCCATAAACCTGTGATTAATCTCGTAAATTATCTCGAGATGTCTAGGAAGAATCTTTTTGAACATTCGCTCAGGCCACTTTTCTAAAGCCTCGGGCAACAAGGTATGGTTAGTATAGGCAAAGGTACTAGTCGAGATTTCCCACGCTTCATCCCACTCTAATTCTGCGCGGTCAATCAAAATGCGCATCAACTCAGGGATCGCCACAGCGGGATGCGTATCGTTTAACTGGATCACGACTTGTGAAGCAAACTGGCTCCAATCGTCTCCGTGTGCTCGCTTGTAGCGACGAATAATGTCTTTTAATGAACAGGCACTAAAGAAATACTGCTGTATTAATCGTAATTCTTTACCTGCTTCAGTTTCGTCATTGGGGTACAAAACTTTAGATATAGTTTCGGCTTGCACATTCTCTTTTTGTGCATCGACGTACCCCCCAGCATTAAATACATCCCAGTTAAAATGTCCCGATGCTTGGCTTTGCCACAAACGCAACACGTTTACTGTTTTACCACCGTATCCCACTACTGGGATATCCCAAGGAAGCCCCTTAACAATCACCCCAGGGTGCCACTCTTTTTGGATCTTGCCAGACTCGCCATACTTGGTTTCGACATAGCCGTATAACGAAATTTCTTGGATAGACTCTGGTCGGCAAATTTCCCATGGGTTACCGTAATCTCGCCAGCTGTCAGGGCGTTCTATCTGCTTACCGTTCTTGATTTCTTGCCTGAATAAACCATGCTCATAATGCAAACCGTAACCCACGGCTGGTAAATCTAAGGTGGCCAGAGAATCAATAAAACATGCAGCCAAACGCCCTAATCCACCGTTACCTAAGGCCATGTCTGGCTCTTCTTCCATGATGTCTGTCAGGTTTACCCCTAACTCTTTTAACGCTAGGTCGGTCTTTTCGAACAAGCCTAGATTATGTAAGTTATTTGACATGAGGCGGCCCATCAAAAATTCAGCCGAAAAATAATGCACCGCTCGGGTATCATTTAAATAGTGACTTTTTTGCGTCTTACGTAACTGCTCCAAAACGTATTCTTGAGCAGTAGCACAAGTGGCTTTCCACCATGCGTGATTGTTAGCTTTGTTTTCGTCAGTCCCTAACGAACAATGAAGATGACGCACTATGGCATCTTTAATCATATTTTTATCTGACGTTGGTGCTGAAAGTTCATTTGCTTTTACTTTACTGTTCATTTCTCACCTCCAAAACGTGATGTTTCACGGTTACTAATACCCTTACTTTTAGCAAGTAATATTAGATATCTAAATGTCTTATACCTAGTTTTAGCAGTTTTCTAATGACTTGTTTGTTAAAAATACGTTGTTTTTTCAAAAAAAAAGGCGAGATATACAAACACCTCGCCTTTCTATGACTATTTGATTACAAATTAACTACTTAGATTATACATTTTGCGCTTTAAATACCCCATCAACTAACGATTGAGCCTCTTCGATAAGTTGCTCAAGATGAGTTTCGCCTTTAAAGCTCTCAGCATAGATTTTATAGACATCTTCAGTGCCTGATGGCCTAGCTGCAAACCAGCCATTCTCTGTGCTGACCTTTACTCCTCCTATTGCTGCATTGTTACCCGGCGCATGGGTTTGAATACTGGTAATCGCCTCTCCCGCTAATTCGGTAGACGTGATAACGCTTTTATCCATTTTGCTCAACACCTGCTTTTGCGCATGATTAGTGGCAACATCAATACGGCGGTAGACTGGACTTGAGAACTTCTCGGTTAATTCTTGGTAGTGTTCACCGGGATCTTTACCTGTCACAGCAATGATTTCAGCTGCCAACAAACACAGAATAATGCCATCTTTGTCTGTTGCCCAAGGCTTACCGTTACGGCGTAAGAAGATACCGCCTGCACTTTCTTCGCCAGCAAAGCCTATTTCTTCGTTCAATAACCCTTGCACAAACCACTTAAAGCCCACAGGCATTTCTGCTAACTCTCGCCCTAAGCTGTTAACGACTCTGTCAATCATGCTGCTTGAAACGAGTGTCTTACCTACCTTTATACCTTGTGGCCAATCTTTGCGATGCTGATATAGATAGTTAATTGCCACAGCCAAATAGTGATTAGGGTTCATCAAACCGCTTTTCTTAGTGACAATACCGTGACGGTCAAAGTCGGGGTCGTTACCAAACGCCAAATCAAATCGGTCTTTTAAATCAATTAACCCAGCCATGGCGTAAGGCGAAGAGCAGTCCATTCGAATTTTGCCATCTTTGTCTCGACGCATAAATCCAAACTGCTGATCAACATTGCGGTTGACCACTTCGATTTTAATACCGTAACGCTCCGCAATGCGATCCCAATAGCCTAGGCCGGCTCCGCCTAGGGGATCAGTACCCAAGACTAATCCAGCATCAGCGATGGCCTGCATATCAATAACTTGGTCTAACTGAGCAATGTAATTGTCGGCAAAATCAACCTCTGTTACACGATCCGATGCATAGGCGTCAGCTAAAGCTATGCGCTTAACACCTTGCATATCATCACTAATAATTTGGTTCGCGCGGGCCTGAATCAAGCTAGTAACATCACTGTCTGCTGGACCACCATGGGGAGGGTTATACTTAAACCCTCCATCTTCTGGGGGATTGTGAGAAGGTGTGATCACCACGCCATCAGCCTGCACATCAGTATGGCTATTATTAAAATCTAAAATGGCGTGAGAAATAACAGGTGTTGGAGTATAACCTCGGTCGACTTGTACCACTAACTCCACATCGTTTGCCGCAAGCACTTCGACTGCCGTAGAAAAGGCGGCTTCAGAAAGCGCATGAGTATCCATGCCCATATAGAGTGGCCCAACTATCCCTTGCTCAGCTCGGTACTCAGCCAACGCCTGACAAATCGCAGCAATGTGGGTATCGGTGAAGGTATTGAATAACGCGCTTCCCCTATGCCCAGATGTACCAAAAGACACGCCTTGGCTTGCATCGCCTTTGGCTGGCTTATTGGTATAATACGCACTAATTAAACGGGCAACATTTACGAGTTGTTCTTTAGAGGCTGGCTGGCCTGCTTGGGGATGAAGAGCCATAATGATCCTTAATTATTGGTTAATCGATATGTTCTGGAGCAAAAATGCCAACTAAGCGCGCGATACTCTGATTATTAAACCCTATGACCGCGGCAACTTCCTTCAGCATATTAATCTTTTTCACTGTGTTGTTATTGGTAATCACCCAATACTCAGACCCTGGCACATTTTTAGGGTTAGTACTGCTGCCAGTACCAAGCAAGGTGTCCTTATCTTTAGCAAAATAGGTACGGTTTCGTCCACTCATACCCAATACTTTGGCAAACGCTACAGGATTATGTTTGTGCAATACAGACAAAACCAACAGCCAGCGTTCAACCATTTTAGGAATGGTAATCAATTGCTGCCCCTCTAGTTCTTTAAAAACCGCATCGGGATCGCAACTAAACTCTTGATTACTTGGCACAAAATCGTCGTTGACTGCACTTTGAGTGCTGCCATCGTTTATGGGTTTATTTGCCATTGAAGCGGGTAAAACTAGACGACGAAGAATGTCTGATGCACTTTCGCCAATATGCTGAGTTTGCGACGCAATGTAATTGTACAAATCGTCGTCAATTTCTATTTTTTTCATTCTCTACTTGATAACAAAACACTCGTACCTTGATTATACGGATTGAGTTCATCAATTCACGATTAATTTGTGTAAAACCAAACTCATGTGTATTTCGTCTTCAATCAAAGGCTTTAATTGTGTCGACTCAACTTAGCTTAGCCAACTGATACGAGCACAGAAATAGGTCAACTTAGGGTAACCAGAAATGCTAGGCAAGCTCTCTCACAAGAGGTGCATTTAAAGTATCATCTTGAGACATAATTATTTTTATTCAAAGTCGTATATAAAAATTAGGCCAGAGATACAGAAACGAACCTATTTCGTCACTTAGTTTGATCCTGTAATGATAGAAAAGCACAGTTAAAAAGTGCTAAGGTGTTGGTCTACCATCATTCATTAATATAACAAAATATGCCCTCAATTCAGTCAAAGCTATTGCTCAATAAAAACCGTCAATACAAAGCATTTATTCAATTTAGCGTTTTCTTAATTGTATTGATGAGTACCTTTAGTCGTGCAAACGAAACATCCACGTACCCTATTGTGGGAATTGCCCATGTCGCGTTTCAAGTATCTAATATGAAACAGTCTGTGCAGCAGTACCAAGACAATTATGGCTTTGTTTCGGCTTTTTCGGTCCGAGACAATGGCGACAGTCATTATTTAAAAATCAGTGACGACCAATTTATCAAGCTTGTTCAAAGCACAGGCCAAACTGACGACAATCGATTAATTGAAATTGCTTTTCAAGTAACAGATCTTAAATCTTTTGTTGCTCTGCTTAAAAGCAAGGGTTACGCCCCGTCAAACATTTACACTGCCGCCGATGGCACGCTAGCAAGTGCATTAATCGGCCCTAGCCAGCATAAACTATTGTTTATTGAGTACACCCAAGACTCAATGCAGACTAAAACCCAAGGGAAATTTTTAGGTAAACAACGCTTAGCCGATAGGCTATTGCATGTTGGCTTTACTGTAACCGACGAAGCAGAAGCGAACGCCTTTTACCAACAAGCCCTTGGTTTTGAAGAAATCTGGCGCGCTTCCAGAACAGACGACGGCCCTGATGCCTGGGTGAACATGCGCATCCCCCAAAGCCGAGGTGACTACGTAGAATATGTGTTAGTTGAGGGTATGCAACCCACTAGAAACCAACTTGGCTCTATGAACCATATTTGCTTGCTGAGCCACGATATTAAAAAGACTCGTCAACAGCTAACAAAAAATGGTTTAGATGACCCAAGCCGTCATCAACCCATGGTAGGACGCAGTAACCGCTGGATCATTAATATTCATGATTTAGACGGCACGCGCACCGAATTCATGGAAACCAAGCCCGCTTATTAATTCAGGAAACCTAGGCACTGTGCTAAGTAACCTAAGCTAAGTAAACAAAATTTATACAAAAGGCCACACTTATCTATGTTTTATTATTTACGCTCAAATAAACCTCCCCATCGTTCTACAGTATTGGCTAGCATGTTGGGAGCCTTGATATTTTTTTGTCATCCCGTTGTTGCCTCACAAAAAACACAGGTAGAAGCAAAACCAACAGTCGAGAGTACCCTAAACACAATTAACAACACGTTTAAAAATACACATGTTGAGGTAATCGAGTGGCCTCAAGCAGCGTTAGCTAGGCTGGGAAGCATAAAACCTTCAGCGTTTGTAGCTACCCATCGTAAGTCTAAAAAAGGAAAACGCCCACTGCTGGTTAGTTTGCATGGCGGCGGAGGAAAAACCGCGACAATAGCTGAACAATTATCTCGTTCAGCAAGAGTAAAAGGCTTAGCACTGGCCGAAAAATCAAACCATGACCTTATTGTGTTTGAACCCAACTCATCAGACAGCTGGGACCCTGTCACACTAAATTATGCTCTGACGCTATTTTTAGAGCGTTATCCAGAGGTAGACACTAAGCGTATTTATTTGATTGGGCACAGCATGGGTGGAACAGGAACCCTTAACTGGGCATTACACAATCCAGATTTATTTGCTGCAGTGTCACCAAGCGGCTTTCGCTTAAAAGCGCCAATTGCTTCAGTCGACAGCTTAGCCAATTTACCTATTTGGCTAGCAGTTGGAAGTGAAGACGGCGTCCGCCCACAAGACGTAATGAGCGTGTATTTGGCTTTACAAAAAGCGGGAAACAAGCAGGTCGGGTATACCGCTTTTCCCGGGGCGAATCACCCCAAAGCTAACGCTGCAGTGTTTAGCTCCTTAGACATAATAGAGTGGTTTTTATCTCATAGTAAAGGTTAGCCAAATAGCACTTGGTTACCCAGCAATATCGATGTGAGCAAAAAACTTGACCAACGAGCTGACATTCAACAAATTTGAAAAATATGGTTAGCTTGATTAATACAATAACAACGGACTAAAAACACATGGATGTTAAACAGTACCTATCTTCTAGGGTCGACGAACAAATCAACTGGTACAACAAAAAAAACTAATACTCACAAGCTTAGCTTAAAAAGCTCAAAGGGCTAGAGGCTAAGAAGGTTAAAGGCTTAGAAATTTTTTCCACATTTTTTTGACTTTAATAGCAGGCTTTGCACCTGAGTCTTTCCTCATATTAATTATTGTTAGTATTCAGGATACATTGATTACAATAGGCGGAATTATTTGAATCATCCGACGATTCCCCACTTTCTATGTCTCACTTACATCCCAGACTTTATGCGCACTGCCTATTTGCGGTTATTCACTAGGTACAAGCGATAACCTAGTGGTACAAAGTCATGAACTAAGTCAACCGAACCAGAAATAACGCAATCAAAAAGGTTATTCCCTCGGGTCACCGCAAAACATAAATACAGATACGCAAACCCGTTTCGCCATACTTGCCCCACTATCAAGCTTGCCCGACTATCAGGCTTGCCCCACTATAAGGCAAAAATGTGCAAACTTATTGCCTCGTTGCGCTCTACCCAATCCGACTAAACGGCGCTGTCGTTCTAGACCATTCAGTCAAACCGACACTTACAACCTAAACGTTAGACCATCGTCTTATAGGTACGAAGGTAGCATAGTAATTGCATTAAAAATCATCAAAATAGGGAGCGTGGATAAAGGAATGATGAATAAGCAATATTATTAATATTTTTCAAACATATAAAAATAAGAAAGGTAGTTGTGGATGGGGCAATTTAACAAAGATAATCACGCTCAGTTACTGTCTGTTATTCCTGGTGTAAAGTCTTATGACGAACGGTTAAATATACTTGACCAGTGGTGGGGTAAAATTTCACTGATCGGCAAAATCAACAGTCAAAACGTTGCGGCCAGTATTCTTGATGAGATGCAATCCACAAAAGATAAGTTTTCTGCATTACAAATTCGCTTGATTCAAAGTTTACTCGATGAACACCAACTTAAGCGTCTTGCTGATGACAAAAACACATCTCAGGTTGCCATAGATATCTTAATTAGAAACTTATTTGAGCGCACTGCAGATGTTGGCTTTTTGGCAACCGACGATGACATTCGAGCTTTTTTGCGTAATCCCAAGAAACAAGATGCACAACAATCTATTCAGAATAGACTGCAAGAGTACGTTAAAAAATACAGCGTTTACAACGAGATCGTCATCTTCGATACACAAGGTTTGGTGCAAACCAACCTAGATACAAACAACCCAATTACCCAAAGCACAGATCCACTACTAGCTGAAACCCTAAATACTCGCGAAGACTATGTTGAGACTTTTCGTTACAGTGATATTTACCCTGCTCAAAAACAATCATTAATTTATTCATGCGCAATTAGAAGCAGTAATGAAAAAAATGCAGAAGTCATTGGTGTACTGTGTTTATTTTTTCGTTTTGAAAACGAAATGCAGCGCATTTATACCGACTTATTATCACCCAATTCAGCGAGTATCGTTACAATAATTGATGAGAAAAATAACGTAATCGCCAGTAACAATACAGAAAATCTGGCACTTGGTAGCCAACTACCAAGCCAAACCGGTAGTGACTTCATCTCTTATCGTGCACAGCCTTACTTGTCTACTGTCACACCAACCACTGGCTATCAAGGTTTTTATGGCTTGAACTGGTCGAGTCATATCATTACTCCCCTTAAAGAGGCATTTAACCAAAACAAAGCCAATCAACTGTCTCCTGACATGCTATCCGAATTATTAGCATCTAATCTGTTTTCTGACGAATTAAAAGACATCAACCGCTCGACCGTACTCGTAAGAGACGATCTAAACCTAGTAGTGTTAAACGGGATCATTGCTTCAGCACGCCAATATGCAGTGGAGTTCATGCCTGTGCTTGAGGCTATCAAGAAAATTGGTGAAGACATAACCAATGTGTTTACTGAATCGATTAACGATTTGCTATCAACGGTAATTACTTCACGCTTAGACGATGTCAGTTTTAGAGCAGCTTTAGCAGTGGATATTATGGATCGCAATCTATATGAACGTGCCAATGACTGCCGTTGGTGGGCATTAACAACTGCATTTAAACAAACATTACAAAAATCGCGCATTGAGTCATCTGAACTAGAGACGATCACAAATATCCTTGTTTACATAAACGATCTGTATACCGTTTATACCAACCTCTATATATACGACACCCAAGGCACTATATTAGCGGTATCCAACCCCAATCAGCAGTCATTTATAAACCAAAAAATTGGGCCACAAAGCGGTGCGCTGGAAGCGCTTAAATTAAACGATTCACAAAAGTATACAGTATCTCACTTTACTCCAAGCCCACTCTATGACAACCGCCACACCTATATTTACAATGCATCGATAACTAACGAACAGCAAACTCAGGTGGTAGGCGGAATTGGCGTAGTGTTCGACAGTGAACCCGAGTTTTCAGCAATGCTAAATGACACACTCCCAAAAAATAGTGATGGACATGTCGTATCAGGATGTTTTGGTTTATATTGCCAAACAAACGGGCTCATCATCTCTGCCACCGAACATTCACCTCAAAAAGTTGGACAACATTTAACGTTAGACAAACACTATTTCGAGCTAGAAAGTGGCGGCCAATATTCTGAAATTATCACATTTTGCGATAAGCGTTATTCTGTGGGTATCGCAGCCTCAAAAGGTTATCGAGAATACAAAACCACAGGTGACTATACCAATGACGTATTAGCCTTTATATTTACTCCAATATGACACTAGCAT
Organism: uncultured Paraglaciecola sp.; assembly: GCA_947498355.1. Classification (GTDB taxonomy): domain Bacteria; phylum Pseudomonadota; class Gammaproteobacteria; order Enterobacterales; family Alteromonadaceae; genus Paraglaciecola. The sequence goes on from CANMKA010000001.1 coordinate 310,681, forward strand.
GTGGATCCAAACGTCAAAGACCGCTAGCATCTTAGAAATTTAAAAAACATACAGGTAACGAACATTACCAGCCAAAATTTGAATATTTGATTAATTGAACACCACTCTCGTGGGTGTACCTCGTTTTTACTGCTTCTTTCTTGTCACTATTTACTATCTTTTCCCCTGCTCTGCTTGTCCCTATTTACTATCTCCTATCCACTGCTAAAAGCCTTTGGATTCCAGATCAAAAGACCTCTGGAATGACGAGGGTAGAGGTAGCGACTCTTTCACTGCTGGAATGACGGGACCGGGGGGCTTGTTTGGCTTTGCTTTTCTCGCCCCTATCTACTAGCTACTATTTACTTTCTACTGCTTTTACCTACTTCCCTCTGTGCGCTCAGTGTCCTCTGTGGTTCAAGGCTTTTGCTTTTGCCCTTTCTTGCCCCTATTTACTATCTCCTATCAACTGCTTTAAGCCATTGGATTCCAGATCAAAAGACCTCTGGAATGACGAGGGTAGAGGTAGCGACTCTTTCACTGCTGGAATGACGGGACCGGGGGGCTTGTTTGGCTTTGCTTTTGCCCTTTCTTGCCCCTATTTACTATCTCCTATCCACTGCTTTGAGCCATTGGATTCCAGATCAAAAGACCTCGGGAATAACGGAACCGGGAGGCTTGTTTGGCTTTGCTTTTCTCGCCCCTATCTACTAGCTACTATTTACTTTCTATTGCTTTTACCTACTTCCCTCTGTGCGCTCAGTGTCCTCTGTGGTTCAAGGCTTTTGCTTTTGCCCTTTCTTGCCCCTATTTACTATCTCCTATCCACTGCTTTAAGCCATTGGATTCCAGACCAAAAGACCTCTGGAATGACGGGGCCAGGGCTTGTTTGGCTTTGCTTTTCTTGCCCCTATCTACTCGCTACTATTTACTTTCTACTGCTTTTACCGACTTCCCTCTACGCGCTCCGTGCTCTCTTTGGTTCAAGGCTTTTGCTCTTAGTCTTTTCTCGATTTTGTCTATTTACTAGCTACTATTCACTGCTTCTTGCCTTTACTTGCCCCTATCTCCTATCTACTTCCCACTGCTCCTATCCCCTGCTCTTTGCTGTTACTTTCTACTTCCAGTTTCCCTCTACCTGTCTCATTTTCAAATAAAAAGCAGGTAACAAAACTAACCATAAAGTGTAAATAAATCGTAAATTAACAATAAAGCATTGTACAAACCTACACATACACACGCCACAACATAAACGTTAAAAAAATAGTAAATAATATATAAATCAAATACTTACTCATAATTAACAATTAAAAAGCATTGTCTTTATTACACGATACGCATAGGTTTTAATACCTAATGATTGTTTAGCAAAGATTTAACATGCTGCCCTTATGATATATTAACCTTACTGTGTATTAGTCACCAAGTAGTTAATGTTATGCGTCCAAATATTACAAATAAATTTATGACTCGCAGCAACCAAGCTAAGCTATCTCTTCTTAAATATTTGCTCCCTTTTGGGATTGCAATCGTCATGAGCGCCTGTGGCGGTGGTTCATCATCTTCTTCTGAGCAAACTCCGACCCCCTCGCCTCAGCAACCACCCGAACCAACTCCCGTATCAACAAGTTTACTGAGTGACAAGGCCACAGCTCAACGCTTTATGGCGTTTGCTGGATTTGGCGCGACAGATGCGCAACTTGAGGCCATGGTAGGCACGGATGCTACCGACTGGTTAACCCAGCAATTTGCTATGCCCTATCAGAGCTATCTTGAACGTGTGCTGCCTAAACTCGAGGTTGATCAGCCCGAAACACGTAATTCAACAGCTTCAACTCAGCGTTATCAATTGGAGATGTTTTGGGATACCGCCATAGCCGGCCAAGATCCATTAAGGCAGCGTATGTTATTTGCCCTATCTCAAATTGTCGTAGCCAATGACAACAATAGGAAAAATGCCCACCGCGAGGCCTATTATCTCGATCAACTTGGACGCAATGCCTTTGGCAACTATCAAGATATCCTATTAGATATTACCTATACGCCACTTATGGGCCGTTATCTAACCTATTTAAACAACCGTAAAGGCGATCCCGTTTCGGGGCGCTTACCCGACGAAAACTATGCTCGCGAAATTCTTCAGTTGTTTTCTATAGGTTTGGTTGAATTAAACATGGATGGCTCATTAAAAACCGAAAGCGGTTCACCTGACGCAGGAATCGAAACCTATGACAATGACGACATCATTAACCTTGCCAGAGTATTTACTGGGCTAACGTTTGATCCTGCTCAAAGAGGCATAGGCGCTTATTATCACCCTATGGTAATGATTGACGAACGCCATTCTACATTGGAAAAACATTTTTTAAATACCCAAATACCCGCCCAAACTGACGGAACCACCAGCATTCAGCTTGCGATAGAGGGTATATTTAATCATCCAAACGTCGCTCCATTTATGGCCCGCCAATTAATTCAACGCTTTACCACAAGCCATCCTAGCCCAGCCTACATAGAGCGCGTAGCAAACGCTTTCGAGACGGGCCAATTTATCGCTGACAATGGGGTAAGTTTTGGTAGTGCCAGCAGAGGAGACTTAACCGCGACTTTGGCTGCGATATTACTCGAGCCTAGTTTATTTTTGCCAACTAGCGAGACCGCAACTAGCGCTGGTAAAGTACGAGAGCCTGTACTGAGATTTATTCATTGGGCGCGAGCCTTCTCTTTAGGCAATGTCAACAGTGCTGCTGAAACTCAGTTACGGGCAACAGATAGTCCCTCTAAAAGCTTGGGACAACGACCGTTTGGCTCACCTTCGGTCTTCAATTTTTATCGTCCGGGTTATATTGCGCCTAGCACTCAAAGCGGGGAGCTAGGCTTAACTGCCCCGGAATTCCAAGTGGTTAATACGGGTTCGGCAATTGGTTTTGTAAATTTTATGACAGCCTACATTACCAACAATACGCGTACCACTAGTGATACAGATACTTTTGTACCCAACTACAGCCAAGAATTATTGCTCGCCAGCGACCCACCCGCGCTCGTCGAACACTTGTCTATGCTACTAACAGGTGGACGCATGACCGACGATACCAAACTGCAAATTCAGCAAGCAATTGAATCAATTGGGGTGCGCAGCACTGACCAACAAGCTGACTTACTGGCTCGGGTCGAGTTGGGCATTATTATGGCAGTCAGCGCCCCTTCATTCACTGTGATTTATTAAAGGCGGGTAACCTATGTCAACTATCAACAGGCGAGATTTTTTACGAAGTGCCAGTGCTATGGCAGTTAGCGCAGGAATGTTAGGCAGCCTAACGAGCAACCATGCCTTTGCTGCAGACACGCAAGGCTATAAGGCCTTAGTGTGTGTATTCTTATTTGGGGGAATGGATCACAACGATACGATTTTACCTATGGATCCAACATCGTATGAGCTATTTAGCCAACGTCGCCCAGAACTCATGGAGTCCTATAATTATCGCTCGACTAGCTCATCTAGGCACATAAACAACTTACTCCCTTTACAGCCCAATAACGGCATCGATTTACAAGGCCGCAACTACGGATTACCCTCTCAACTGCAGCCTCTGCACGACTTATTTAATAACCAAGAGTTAGCTATAGTGGGCAGTGTTGGGCCCTTAGTTGAGCCAGTCACCCGTACTCAATTTCAAGGCCGTAGTGTGGCGTTGCCCAAGCGTTTATTCTCTCACAATGACCAACAATCGACATGGATGGCCCTTAACGTTGAGGGGGCAAGAATTGGTTGGGGCGGGCGTTTGTTAGATTCAGTATTAGCCAACGACAGCTCCTTAAATGCGAGCTTTATGGGAATATCAACCAATGCTAACAGTACCTTTTTAAGCGGCGAAACGACTACGGGCTTTAGTGTTTCATCGAATGGCCAAGTTAAAGTTAACCCAGTCGAACAGCGCGGAATTTTAGGAAGTGCCAACCATTACAATGGAGCACGAGAGCGGCTGAGTGCATTTTTACAACAAGCTGATTTGGGTAACAACAACGTATTCGAACAAGATGCCTCGCGTTTACAAGCCAGAGGTGTGACTAACGGCAGCCAGTTTGCAGACGCGTTTGCCTCGGTTCCTCAGTTTGCTACCGCGTTTCCTACCACAGGGTTAGGTAGCCAATTAAAAACGGTAGCCGAAACCATTGCGGTGCGTGACTCTTTAGACGCTAAGCGCCAAGTATTTTTTGTGGGCATTGGCGGGTTTGATTCTCACTCAGATCAAGCTCAAACTATCCCAGCCTTGCACACGCAAATTGCTGGCGGTATTAAAGCTTTTCGTGATGCTATGGTTGAACAAGGCCTATGGAACGACGTCACTCTGTTCACTGCTTCTGATTTTGGCCGAACCTTAAATGGCAATGGTGACGGCACAGACCATGGTTGGGGCGGCCATCATTTTGTGGCAGGCGGCAGTGTGCAGGGAGGCAATATCTATGGGCACATGCCAAGTCCAGATACCGGTTCTAGTGACTACACCGATAATCGAGGAAGACTGATCCCTAGAGTATCCGTCGAACAATACGCAGCAACTATGGGTAACTGGTTTGGCTTAGAACAAAATAGACTGGCTCAGGCATTCCCTAACTTGGCTAATTTTGCCGTGCAAGATCTAGGCTTCATGGGGTAACAGTTGTATGTTGTACCTGCTTATTAAATAACCTAATTGCGATGTATAGGCTCCACCACCCTAGCTTGGTCAAAATGGTGGAGTCTACAACCAAACAAATCCATCCAAGAGTCAGGTTCAACAACCTTTATCACCAATTACTGTGCAGATGGGTCTCCCCCCAATATTGATTGCTTTTTGATTCGACCCGCCATCCCCGATTACGCAAAGCAATGCGAATAAATCGGTTCATTAAGCCATGCCCAAATACCACGACTTGGTCGTGCACTCTAGCTAAATCAATCAATTGCTCAGCAGCGGCTTCAGCCCGTCCCTTGGCAGAGCTCAACGATTCAAATTGGCCTTTACAACCCAGTAGCCAAAGCCCTCGATTCAAGTAAAGCCAAGTATAAGTATTAAGTGTAAACGGTAACCGGTAGGCTGGAATATCTACTTCACAGAGGCTGGCTAATTGTGCATCTGGCCCTCGGCCCAACACTAATTCAGCCGAATGAATTGCTCGTGGTAAATCACTTGATACTGCAAAAACCTTTGCATATCTACGCAAACTAACTGGAACATCACTAGGCCCATCAACCACCAAAGACCTATTATATTCTTTTATCCAAGCCAAATACCCAAGGGCGTCAACTTTTTGATTGATTGCGGCTTCGGGTCGACCATGCCGAATTAATACAATTTCCATATGCTTTTACGCTTATAATGAGCTTTGGCGGTTACCTCCATGCGTTACTCCCTCTCGAAACTAGAGCTTAACGCTTGTAGAGACCGCATAATACGCTTTCACATTATGAATACTGGTTTGCTGAACGTCTGTCACCACTAAAGAATCATTAGGCCCTAGGGTAAAGCTTTTTTCAAAAGACTCACTTTTTTTAGACGTAGCATCAAAGTCACTCATACCCGCGTTTTCTCTAAAGTGAATATAAACCAACCCAGTCTGAATTTGACTTGAGTGGTTAATTAGCTTAAATGAATATTCACAATTATCGCCTCTACAACTGAACCCACCCTCGACTAACTCAACTGCCTGATATTTATCGTGTATCGCTTTACCAGCAACTAAAATTAACACAACAGCAGCAAACCCAATCAACAAAATATTTTGTGCCTTCAACGCCTTACCCTTTACCTATCATTTATGCTAAAAAAACGGTTACTCTCTATTAAGCACTCAATAACGTACTTAGGACTATGATACCAAGCCCTTGTTCTAATTGCTCCAATAGCAAAGACGTCAGGATCAATTAACCTGAGCAACTCTGCTGTCGTTACACCAGATTACCCCAAGATAATTGCGTTGATGAACTGAGTTTGCCTATTATTTTTAAAGGGGGATTGTCCAATTGAGGGGAGTCTGTCTTGTTTTCTAGCCAATTTGAATCAGCCAAATCTTTCCTACCGCAACACTAAACCACAGTTAAATATTCACAAATAATTTACATACGTATTCATTCGTATTCTGTTTTAAAAGCACTAGTGTTGGTGATTAATTGAGCAACGAACTCAATTATCAACCCAACCTCTGAACTTTGCATAAGCCAGAGTGTTTACAAAATAACAGGACAAACAAAATGAGAAAACCATACCAATCTCTAGCTGCGGCCATAGCTATGGCCAGCACCTTACATTGTGCCCAAGCAGCCCCTACAACCTTCGTTCATTTATTTGAATGGTCTTGGCAAGATATCGCCACAGAATGCGAAACCTTTTTAGGCTCCAAAGGCTACGCGGCTGTTCAAGTCTCTCCTCCAAACGAACACATTAACGTGCCTCAGTGGTGGGCGCGCTATCAGCCAGTAAGCTACCAACTAGAAAGCCGTGGTGGTAACCGCGCGCAATTTATTAATATGGTACAAAGATGTAACGCTGTTGGCGTAGACATATACGTAGATGCCGTAATAAATCATATGGCGGCAGGCAGTGGCACAGGCACAGCGGGCAATACTTTCGGCAATAAAAACTATCCCATTTATTCACCCCAAGACTTTCATCCGACCTGCGCCATTAGCGATTATGGTAACCGCTACGAAGTACAAAATTGCGAATTGGTTGGTCTAGCCGACCTAGATACTGATGCCCAGTATGTGAAAACTACCATCACTGGCTTTCTTAACGATTTAATCAACATAGGTGTAAAAGGCTTTCGCTTAGATGCATCTAAGCACATGCCATCGAGCGACATAGCTAGCATAGTAGGCGGCTTAAATGGCAGCCCTCTGATTTTTCAAGAAGTCATTGATCAAGGCGGTGAGCCCATTACAGCTGGCGAGTATACGGGGAATGGCTTAGTCACAGAATTTAAATACAGCGTGGCCATAGGCAATACCTTTACTAACGGTCAATTAGCATGGCTAAGTAACTTTGGTGAAGGCTGGGGCTTTATGCCAAGCAGTCAAGCTGTGGTATTTGTAGACAATCACGACAATCAACGAGGCCATGGCGGCGGCGGCAACGTCATCACGTTTGAAGATGGCAGATTATACGACTTAGCCAATGTATTTATGTTGGCTTACCCCTATGGCTACCCTAAAGTTATGTCGAGCTTTGATTACCATGGCGACACAGATGCTGGCGCGCCCAACGTTAGTGTTCACAACAACGGGAACCTCGAATGCTTTGCCGACAAATGGCAATGCGAACACAGATGGTCGTATATCGCAGGAGCCATGGACTTTAGAAATAACACTGCCGATGCGTTTTATCTAGAAAACTGGTGGTCAAATGGTGGCAATCAAATTGCATTTAGTCGCGGTGAAAGTGGCTTTGTTGCAATTAACAAAGAGCAATCTTGGTTAACCACAAGTCTTACTTCATCTCTCAGTCCTGGCGTTTATTGTAACGTATTAAAAGGCAAATTATCTGCAGATGGCAGCAGTTGTAGTGGCGAAACCGTTACGGTCAACGCAAGTGGCCAAGCCGAAGTTAACATTGGTCCATGGGACGCTGTGGCCATCCATAAAAATGCAAAAATTAGTGGCGTAACCTCAACCCAGTGGCAACGCACTGTGGTCTTTATCGATGCGCAAACTGCCAGTGGTCAAGACATGTTTATTCGTGGCGGTATCGACCATGGTTATGCGGCCAGCGCTTTAAACATTAACTGTACTGAGCAAAACCGTAATTGTGCGATCCCAATTCGACACAACAATTTACGCAATGCAACTACTACACCTTGGAAACAAAACGATTCAGAACTCGACTGGTACGGCACACAAGCGGGCCAAAGTACTAATGCAGAAGGCACAGCCTTAGATTGGACCACAAATTCGTGGCCTCAAGCTTGGGGGGCATACAAATCGGTGGCCAACGACGGATTTGGTGAAGAGCCTCTTAACCGCTGGGGTGATCACCAGTGGATGTTAGATGTAGATATGGATTGCAGTAAAACCGCCAACGGTTGGTTTGAACTCAAAGCCTTTGTCAAAAATGGACAAGGATGGGAAGCCGACATAAGCCAAGCCAATACCCCGTACCCGTCAAACAACCATTTCGCCCAATGCGGCAAAGTAAATCGTTTTACCTTTAGCCAAAGCGCTGCCGAAATCAGCGACTTTTAATACACGTCACAAAAAAGCCCAGCTTAGGTAAATTAAGCTGGGCTTGTCTATTTGTCTGGTATCAAAGGTTTCCACCTGCTAAACGCAAATAGATTAGACCAAAGCATTAACCAATATACTGATTTAATTAACCAAGCGTCTTAATTTGCTTCACTAAAGCTTGGCCTACAGCATGGGCACTCGCTGGATTTTGTCCAGTAATGACACGCCCATCTTCAATCACAAATTCGCCCCATGGTTGAACCTTATTGTAACGAGCGGCTTTTCTAGCCAAGGCTTCTTCTAGCAAAAACGGAATATGATCTATTGTGTCATAGTCAATTTCTTCTTCACGAGTAAAGCCTGTTACAGACTTAGACGCCAACAAAGGTTCGCCATTGCTCAGTTCAATGGGCAATAAAGCAGCAGGACCATGACATACAGCCGCAATTACCCCACCATTTTCATAATGCTCGGCGCTTAATTTAGCAAAATCTGGATTTTCAGCTAAGTCACTCAATAAACCAAAACCACCGGGATAGAATACCGCCGAATAGTCGTCAATATTTACCTCAGATACAGCAAGCGTGTTAGCCAAGCGATTTACAAAATCAGGATCTGCTAATATAGAATCGTTTACTTCATCTCCTTCTACATCTTTGCCATATACAGGCACCTCTCCCCCTTTAATCGACGCAAGGTCATAGTCTATCCCCTCTTGATTCAGAACGTGCACCACATGGGTCAATTCTGGCGAATACGTACCGTTTTCTTGACCTGTCGTGCCTAGGGTCGAATGATTTGTTACAGGGATAAGAACTTTTTTCATGATAAACCTCGTCAATAATAGTGAACTCAGTACGCAGATAACTGAAGATTAGTTTCATACTGAAAAGAAGTGGCGACGAACAAGCAAAAGCCAATAGCATATTTACGAAATTAGGCCACTCACGATTAAATATTCAAAAATATGACGATAAGTGCGTTTATCGAAAAGATTCAAGTATCAAGAAAATCCTATATATCGAAGCAGTATATTAGCCAAGATGTAGCGCGCAAGATTGCTAGAAACCATCCAACAACACCCTATGACGCAAAAACATAACATCTTGATATTATTGTAAATTTAATAATTCTGTGAGCCATTTAGGCCAGAAAAAGGGGTATCAGCCGAGCAACTTACTGTATAAAGCAGACACCACAGCTTCGGGCTTGTTCAACACCCAGAATAGGTGTCGGCTACTCGACACCTATTCTTATTTGTTAAGTGAATTTATAAACTGTGCCTGACTTAGTGCAAGTCAATTTACCAGTGATAATGCGTTTCATATTTGTTGGACCATAAGAGCATTTAGCTTCTTTATCAATTTTTTCGAAACGATAAGAAAATGATTTTTTACTTTTATCGTATTTAGAGAAAAATACATATTTAAAACTAGGATCTAGTGCAATCTCGGTGTTTAAAACTTGGTCTATCGGAAACTCCATAAACTCTTGGTAGACCATACGAATTGATAAGTCATTTTTACCGCTAGGCAAAAGTACAGACATCGCAGCTCCTTGCATCGATTTTCTTTGCCACGATTTTTCACCATTCACTTGCAGCAATACTGCGCTATTCACACCATCGTCGTTCATCCAAATTTCAACAGCGTTTGGAGAATTAGTAAATGATTTTGGTGAGTTGTACTCAGCTACAGTGGTTTGGCAACCAACTAGAAACATTGCGAATGTAGCAATGACTAAAAATTTCAAAGGAATCTCCTTATTAACCTAACGACCCAAAGAACGGGCTTTGCGAGCGATAGCTAGTAAAAGTTTCGTTGACTTTGTTTATTAGGTACACTACCCAACATAACCCTTAAGTATCGAAACAATCTTATCCATCTTAAGTGATTGGTAGTCCAAAACGTATTCGTGATCAACAGTAGATTTTTCGAACTTAATAATTTTATTTGCAATTGATTCTATGTCTGATTGGGAAGTTTTCTTATTCACATTGAAAAAAGCAACATGATCAAAATAAGCATAGGTATGTCCTGTGTTTCTTCCTGCTATCTCGGTGCTTAAATAGTGAAATGCAATAAAAATGGATGCAACAGAACCACAAAATAAAAAGTGCCTGCCCTCTTCACTTTTTTTGTTTATTGGTTCGATTCTTTTCTCTAGGCAGTACTTTTCAGCTTCTTTAGTTGGGTCCAAAACCATTCCAGATGTGTAACTGCCAACAACATTATAATTTGCACTATACATCTCAATATTATTTTCAACTGTGAAAGAGTAATTTGAAGGCATGATTTTGGGTTTGTTGTTGCTTGCAATACCTCTAATTAACTGGTCTGCACTAATTTCAGAGTAATTTTCTGGAAGAGAAGCGCAAGCAGACAAAATTAGAGAAAAACCAATAATTATGAATATCTTCATATTAAAACTCCCTTTGTGCACCTAACGAGCCTGTAGAAAAAGCATAGTTTGACTCATCATTTTCTACAGCGCTGTTTAATTTTTAAATTTAGACTACTTTGCCTCGAGTCGGTGACTTTTTCAATTTTATTAAGGCTCTTATAGGTAATTTTCTCTTCAGGTATTTAGACGCTTGATATGCAGGTATGAGTGGTTTGCAGAGGCTGGATTATAGATACTATTGGTTTGCCTTATGCCGCTACCTGTCCGTAATTTTTGAGCTTTTTGTTGGTGCCTATATTACCAAACATAGGTTCAACCACTGACATCCGGTGGCTGTAGATTTGTTTGCCTGTTATCGTCTAACCTAAAAGATACGTGTCGCCCCCCTTCACGTTCAACCGAGTAATTTACTATATGAAGACACCAAAGCTTCGGGCTTGTCCAACACCCAGATAAGGTTTAGGCTACGCGACACCTATCCTTATTAGTTATGGGTGTTTACCGCCAAAACTGCCACCACTTTTTATTGTTACTTTTGCGCCACTTTTTAAATGCTGAGTCAATGTACGCTGAAAGCTTATCGTAATTTTCCCACGTATCCTGGACATGATAAAGCGTAGGCTCGGCTGTAACTAAGGCCGCTTCGTAATCCCCATAGTATGTATTTGACTCATAGTAATACTTGGAAAATTCTAAGCCTTCAGAATTTAGGTCGTCTTCCCGGAATTTTTCATCACATTCTTTGATTAGAAACTCTGTACCAGTCATTTTCCGAGATTTAACTTTAGCAACGGATTCAATAGAATCAGTTTGGTGTAATTCACCTTCAAGATTGTTGTCGATAACCCAAGCGATAAACATACCGATGTGAGTGCCGCCAGCCTCAGCGGCAAGTTCATTTGGAAAGTCATCAGACCCACTGTGCCAATCTATTCGATCAATCGCCAATCTCAAACTCTCCTATATCCAATCGTGGTAGAGCGGCCCATTACTGAGCCGCCCCCACACAGGACCGGACGTGCGGAATTTCCGCATCCGGCTCTTCAGTTATATATTCACCCGTGTAAAAGGAGAAATTCTACAGCCTCAACGCTTTGCTAAGCGGCAACAAAATAGTGGGCTAAAATGGAGCGAAGCGAACAACCCGCTGTTTTTAGTCCTTGTTGATTTTCTTGTATGGTATCTATTTATACCACCACTCTAAGAAAGAGCAATACAGGCCTTTAGCACCTTTTGGTACAAAATAATAATGCTTACCAGAATGTACTTGTTTAAAGAAAAACTCCACATGACGCATACTACAATATTGGTCGATAAAGCTTTCCACCTCATTAATAGTGTAACCAGTTGATTGCAAACTTCCTATTGAACCTATAAAAATACCGTAAGTATCGTCTTTTTCATAAACAACATTTAAAAAATTTTTAGAGTCAGAGCTAACAGCTATTTGAGGTTCAAAGTTGTACTTTTTAAGTTCTTCATATAGCTCTGTTTTTTTGTATAAGTCGATATGCTCTAATGCACTTTTGCTTGAAACTTCTTTAACAAATTTAGGTTCAGCACCAAAATCAGTTCGCTGATAATAGAAGACTCTCATTAGATACCTAACGCCCTGTCAATGGGCAAAATTTAGTTGGCTAAAATAGGCGACGAAGGAGCAAAAGCCAACTGTATTTTGTCCTTGTTAAACAGCTTGATACTCATTGAGCCTCCCCAATCAGCGTAACTCTTCAGCTACTCTGATAGGTGACAAAACCAAACGGAGAAGCTCAATGAACTTTTATACTAATACACATCCATACTATTGTGGAATCGATTTACACGCTCGCTTACTTTATGTTTGCATTATTGATGAACATGGCGAGGTACTCGTACATAAAAAGATACCGGACTCACCCGAACAATTGCTTGCCTTACTACAACCTTATATCGGTAATATCGTTGTCGGGGTCGAATGTATGCATTGCTGGTATTGGGTAAGCGACTTTTGCCAATCTCATAATATAGACTTTGTTCTCGGCCATGCTTTGTACATGAAAGCCATACATGGCGGTAAAACTAAAAATGATAAAATTGATTCCTTTAAGATTGCTAAATTACTTCGTGGCGGCAACTTTCCATTAGCCTACAACTATCCAACTGAATTGCGTGCCACCCGCGACTTACTACGCAGGCGTACCAAACTCGTGCGCTTTGGCGCTGACTTAAAAGCCCATGTTAACAATACGGTGAGTCAATATAACTATCGCCCTCATTACCTTAATCTACGCTACCCCGCTGCAAGGGATAAAATGACCGATGTATTTGATGATATATCTGTTCAACGTAATGTCGATATTGATTTAACCATGGTTGGTCATATTGAAACAGAGTTACGTAAAGTCGAATGGTTTATTGAAAAACAAGCCAAACAACACAACCCCAGAGATTACTATTTGCTTAAGTCCATTGCTGGTGTCGGACAAATACTGGCGCTCACTATTTTATATGAAATAGGTGATATCAATCGCTTTGATAGCGTCCAAAAATTCGCATCTTATTCCCGTTTGGTAAAATGCAAAGCCGAATCAGCAGGTAAAACCTATGGCACCCAAGGGAATAAAATCGGTAACGCTCATCTTAAATGGGCATTCTCCGAAATGGCCGTCCTTTACTTGCGTGGCAATGACAAAGCCCGTGCATATTTAAACCAACTACAAAAACGCATGTGTAAAGCCAAAGCTCTTTCTGCTCTGGCCCATAAACTCGGGCGTTGCGTTTACTTCATGTTAAAAAATCAAAAGGCCTTCGATGAAAAACGATTTTTAGCAGGTTAGTCACGTCATTCGGTGAGCTGAACGTCTAACTAGCGCCTTAAGCAGAGCATCAAAAAATAGTGGTGACTTCATCACTCGTTTACGAAACCTCTTCGACATTGTTTATATGCCACCGCTAGGCAGATACATTGCTTGATTAGACATCGGATGGGCGTGCATCAATACTCTGAACTAAATCGCTTACACCTAACCTGAGCCTGAAACTAACTGACAGATTTATCTAGTCCTATTCTTGAATAGTGCCAGTGTTGGGTTAACCGATGAATGTCTAGTGCCCCTGATATCAATATGGATATTGAAAATGCAGGCTGCGATGAGCTCGCATAAGAGAGCCCAGTTCCTGTCGACTCTATATGTGTTTGCTGTAGGCGATTGCCTAACAGTCACAAAGACAGATGAAGTAAACGGCTTAGCTCAGAGGTTTGGATTGATCTGCAAGAAAGATCAAAAGCACTCTAATACCTATTGACTAACCTGAGGCTCATATGTGTTAGCTATATTTTTGGCAAACCATCAATTGTTATAACAAGATTTTATAGCCGAAACTAAAACTAATAACTTTAAACAATCACTTTTATTATATTCGCCAACCTTTCGCCCATGAGCACTTTCATGGCGATTTAACCCAACAGACGGCTTATTTAAATCAAAATCAATTTTATTAAAAAGACTTTTAATAACCTTATTTATATTTGCCAATTTGCAGGTGAGTTCTGAATTATGAGTATTCATTGATACTTCTAATACTTTTTCAAATCCTGAAATATATCGTACCTTTGATTCATCACCATCATTAGCTAAAAAGACTAACATCGATTCAATTATTGAAAACAAAGAGGGTATGCAAATATTAAATAAATTTAGTTTATACGCTTGAATAACCTCGACTAACATATGGTCATAAGGAGAAACAAGAATAAGGCTATTTCTTTCTAGTTCAGGTAATACAACTTCATCAAAATTGTCATTATAAAAAGATTGTAAAACTGTTAATTTATCTTTTTGATAACCATATTGGTAATCAATAAACATCGAAAAAGCATCGCCTTCGGGCACGCACCAGCCATTATCCGAAAACTGATCATCTAATACAAAAAGTATGGCATCCATCACTTTATGCATATTAATCGAATCTGGCATCCTTCACCTTTTTATAGATATAGCTAACACCAAATTAAGCGGCGTTGGCCGCTCTTGCCAATGTCCGCTTCAATTTTTTTGTTATGTGCGACTAAATACAATCTGAGCCTACACTACAAGCAGTTACTAAAGCAAAAAATGGAAACACTAGCCCCAAAACTATTGATAAAACAACAGCAATTATGTGACTACGTGTTTGAGATGCCGTCGAACTAAAAACAACCGTTGATGACATTATGATCAATGGAATTGAAAGTACGATAGCGTTTACAAGTAACAAACTAATTAGCCTATTTTCTCTTCCAAACTCTGAGGCCTCAAAAAAATATGAATAGCTATAAAGAATAAGGAACACAATAGAGGCGAAGATTACTAAACCTCTTAGTTTAAATCGTCTAAATATTTTGAAACCCAACTCAATAAATATAAAGCTTAATATACAAACAGTAACCATAGCGGATAGCAATTAATGTCCTCGGCTCAGCACATAACGCCACAATAACCGAGCGAAGCTAAGCGTGGTATTGTGAGCAAAGCGAACCACGCTTAGCGGAGTCCGGTTGATTGTTTTGTATGGATAATAACCCCACTAAATAAACCTACTTCGGGTAAAGTGAGGCCCAAGCTATAGCAGCAACTATAGCCTTCTTATGTAGTAGTTCGATGATTGGTTGGCTCCTCAATTGAGAGACCTTTAACAAGTACGAACGCTGCATAGGACTCCAAGCATTAAAACTCGGATAGTCAACTGGGCCTCGAGCCCGAATTAGC
>CANMKA010000002.1 GCA_947498355.1 uncultured Paraglaciecola sp.
CACCGAGGCTCCTGTGCCTAATTGATGCTATCTATTGGATCACAAACTACGATCTGGGGGAAGGAATAAATGGCTGAAAAACCAACAATCTTAGACTTTTTCTACAGCCTCAACGCTAAGCTAACGGGCACAAATGCAGCGGTAGAATTGCGAAGCACCGCTGCGTTTATGTCCCAGTGTGGCACGCAGTGCTACACGTGTTAAGCGCCTTGTTATGCGATTTTTAATAACAACCTCGTTCTTTCGATGTTGGATGTTTTTGAATACCCATCTAAGGACTCTTGAAGCGATACTTTTTCTTGTGCGTCTAGTACTGATTCTGAACTCAGTAATGCAATTAAGCTACCGTGAGTTGAATACCACTCTTCTGAAAATGTAGAGATAAACCGAGACATTGACGACGCGCAAGTTTCTACAGAGTTTGAGGCTTCCGTGTATTCAAACTTGGTGGTAGCACTAAGTTCCCGTTCGATTGGACCAAACAATCCAATAAACTCCAATTCAGAATTTAACGGTCTAACACACGTGTGCATTCTAAAACACGGGCCAAATGTGAACTTGTGTATATGAATGAACTGAACCAGATACTCTTGCTCTCTAACCCAAAACGTTGGCTTAGTTCGAACAAAACCAAGTGGCTTGATTTGGTTAGTTAGTCTTCTTAAAACCTTATCTGCATTGGAACGTTCTAGTTTTTTATCCATGTTCCACCAATCGCATAACGCCCCTAATAAACGGCAAATGCTTGCTGGCTAAAATTAGCGAGGCACGAGCAAAGCCAGCGAGTATTTGTCCGGTTGATTGGATTGTTAGTTTTTATCATTGCCAAACAAAAAAATCGCTTTTAAGTCTGTTACTTATGAAACTCCACACTATATACTTTGCAATAAATGTTAGAACTACCTGGCCAAAGCTTATTTGGCAATCCATAGATCCTAATTTTCGATGAAGCCTGGGCTGCTGCCAACACCATGCTAAAATTAGCTTCAAATCCTGGGTCACTCTTAGTCATCCAAAATCCATTTGTGCAGTCTGAGCCATTTTCATCTAGCCTGATTTGCACATCTCCATTACCGAATTCATTGTATGAACTTACAAATTTTACACTGCTAATAGGAGAAGCCTTGTAATCAGCTGCAAAAGCTCCATTAGAAATCAACACTGCAAGTATTATTAATAAATACTTCATAACTCTCCTTAATTTTTGATTAAAACTAACAATATTAATAAATCGCAATTACCCGTGTTTAAACACGGGTAATTGCCGTATATAAAATTTCTCTTATTTTAGGCATAGAAGGTAACCTATTACAACATATAGAGTTTTATTAGAAACTCAAATTTTAGTGTTGCAGAAATGCGGCAATTACCCAAGAACTTGCAACTATACGGGTTTAGAACTAAAGCTGTATATAAAACCAGTATAGATTTAATTTATTATTATGAAGAAATCACCTTTTTTGACCTATATCGCAGAATTCATGTATCAAAGGCACTACGCTAAAAAAACGATTGAAAATTATATTCACTGGATTTATCGCTATATATGTTTTCATCAACCAACAGGGTCAGAGTTGTCGATTTTCTATAGGCCTTCCTGTATCTAATATCCAAGAGCTCGCGGGGCAATGCAATGAGTAATATCACATTTAAAAGAACGATCATTACGTTGAGCTTGTTAAGTTACTTTTTAATGGGTTTAGTATTTTTAATTCAAGGACGATGGGCGTTCGTTAATTTTTTTGATGGGGGTGATGCAGAGACTTTCATACTGCTGTCTATCTTTTTATCTATTTTATCTTTATTGTGTTACTTGGCTTATTTGAGAAAAAAGAATGAAAGCATAGGTTTAGCTGTTGTCGCTATTTTCGGCGCAGCTATGCCATTGTGTTTTGTATTTTTATTTCTATTTAAAATGTCTACTACACCGTGAAAAATTTAG
This sequence comes from uncultured Paraglaciecola sp., assembly GCA_947498355.1. GTDB lineage: Bacteria > Pseudomonadota > Gammaproteobacteria > Enterobacterales > Alteromonadaceae > Paraglaciecola. Next base: position 1,943 of record CANMKA010000002.1, read on the forward strand.
AGGCACAAAATAAAGCCTTTGATAGAGCCGTAGTTATTAACCTAATCGGTGATTTAAATATTGGTTTTCCGAGCCAGTATTACGATGCAAAACAAGCTCGCGGTCATTAACAATCCTTCAAGATGCACTTCTGAGAACAATAGATTAAAAAATACTGAGCCCATAACGAAATATTTAGTCTATACATTGATGCTTATACTACTGGTATGGGCTAAAATCGGTCTAATAATTGATGTAAACGCTCACTATATTCTACTAATTCAGCTGTTTATTTATCTGCCGGAACGGTAAATATTCGCGATGTTGATTTAAATACATTGCATTTATAAATCAAAATAAGCTATAAAATGATTTATAAATAGTGAGGATTTAAATCATATGTATCATTGGCAACAGAAAAACTGGCCTCAATTTGATTATGACTCGTCACGCTTTGAGGAGGAGGTTAGTGAGTATTCGAAAAAAGCCTACGGCATTGAAGGGGCATTATCGCAAATTCCATCCAATGACCATAACGATGCCTTTGTTCATTTGCTGGTAGAAGAAGCATTAAGTACCAGTGCGATTGAAGGTGAGAAACTTAATCGTGAGGAAGTTCGCTCATCGGTTGCTCGATTTCTTGGATTAAAAGAGCCTGAGCACGGTGGATATTTTCCTAAAGAAAAAGGCATTGCTGCCATGTTAGTTGATGTGCGTAAAAGCATTAAAAACGCCATGTCTAAAGCCTTACTATGTCATTGGCACACGCTGCTTTTACACGGCAGTGAAGATTACTATGTTAATCCAATTACTAGAGGTGATTATCGTGACTCACCGATTGATGTTATAAGAGAAGATTTATACGGCGATAGCGAAAGCGTCTACAAAGCGCCGGGGAATAATCGCTATGAGGTTGAACATGAAATGGACGCGTTTGTACAGTGGTATAATAGCGCTAATTGTTCAGGACCAGTAAAAGCAGCAATTGCTCATTTATGGTTTGTTGCCATTCATCCATTTCAAGATGGTAATGGTCGTGTTGGCAGAGCCATTGCCGAACATGCCTTATTTCAAGACTTTTCGAGACCGCCGCTTTTTAGTATGTCGAGCATGATTAATGCTCATCGAATGGAGTATTACCAGCAACTTAGAAACACCAATTCCAGCTTACAAATTAATGAGTGGATAGCGTGGTTTGTTGAGCTGGTTAGACGTTCGCAAGATAAGTCATTGGAATCCGTTGAGTTTGTATTGCAAAAGTCAAAGTTTTGGGCGGAATATGGCCACGTAACACTCAATCAACGGCAAGAAAAGGTAATGAAAAAAATCTTTACAGTTGGTGCAGACGGTTTTGTGCGTGATGGTCTCACCAATGAAAAATATCGAGCAATTACTGGGGCACCACCGGCAACCGCAACAAGGGATTTAAAATCCTTAGTTGGTAATGGCTTACTTTATCCATTAGGCAAGGGTAAGCGTGGGTTACGTTATTTTGTTAATTTCCCTCAAGACAAAACCCTATTTGCTAACAAAGAAGAGGCTTTATTGGTAGATGATGTTAGCTTAAGCAAAATCTTAAAGAAAATAGAGCGTAATATTGAATATTTTCGGGGTGAGAAAAATTCATACTTAACAAAACTGATCGACGAATACAAAGTATTGTCATTAGATGATGAAACAGCGCAGAAAAAGCTGGAAAGTCTTTTCAAACAAAACAGCTAAATGCCGTTTCAAATTTTGCGCAAATTTGGACTCACCTGAATACCAGCATATGTTAATGTTGCTTCTTCGTCTAAAGCCTCCGTCAGCTATCTGTATGCTAAACATTTAATCTTTATACATTTGCGAGCATTAGCAAGGCCTACAGGTGAACCTTTTTACAAGATCAATCATGACAGCGACCCAGTAGCGGGTAGATATGGTTAAAACTATTGGATCAGACTAACAATGAAAAATGAGCAACTAGACACACTGCAAAAAGAATGGATGACACTGCAAAACTCGTTCGATCACTACGAGAAGGTGTCCTTGTTGATTAAGCTATTCAATATTTTGCTGACCAGTTATTTGTCTTTGATTACCCAAGCGCCTGAATGGGCGGTTGTAGTATGTGCTGTGATATGGCTTCAAGATGGAATTTGGAAGACCTTTCAAGCTCGCACCGCAGTGCGCCTCGAACAAGTAGAGCAATACTTAGCCAAGTTACAAACGTGTGAAGAAACCGACAAACCTGCTGCGGGTATGCAGTTTAATTCTATGTGGGCGGCATCTCGTAAAGGCGCTGCAGGCTTGGTGACTGAATATCTGATGTCTTGCCTAAAACCTACAGTTGCTTACCCGCACTTAGTATTACTGTTAATGGCCGCTACTGTATTTTTAAGTCAGTAGGGTGAACCTAGGTAAATTAAAACTGGGTGGGTAGGATCACCACACGTTCAAGAATGACTTTTTCTACGGGTACATCACCCCAACCATATACAGGGTGCAGGTCGGTTTGGACTTGGTCGATTTTATCCAGTACTTCAAAGCCCTCCTGCACTGAGCCAAAAACCGCATATCCCCAATCTCTGCCCGGATCTAAGCTTTCGTTATCGTTCATATTGAAAAAGAACTGACGGGTTGCTGTGTGTGGATCGCTTTGCCTAGCCATAGTGATGGTATATCTTTCATTTTTTAAGCCATTACCCGACTCGTTAAAAATTTCGCCAAAGTTAGGCTTTTCTGCAAAGTCGCTGTCATAGCCACCGCCTTGCACCACAAACCCGGGTACTACGCGATGAAATAAGGTGTTCTCGTAACTACGTTTGTCTACGTAGCGTAAAAAGTTGTTTACTGTAATGGGCGCTCTGGAGCGGTCTAATTCGACTATTATGTCGCCCATAGATGTGATCATTTTAACTCTAGGGTACAAGTTACCTTTCTGAATGTGTGAGCCATCGGCTTTGGACTTAGCCGAGATTTGTGGTGCAACCAACGAACTGAATAAACCTATAATAATTATGAGGGTATGTAATGCTTTCATATGTGAGCTTCCTACTTTGAGGCAGATAAAATACTAAATTTTTTGTCTGATGCAAGGGTTGAAACCGAAGTAAATAGCCGTTTCAGTTTTTGCGGGTAGTCAAGATGTCGGTTACCCACCACAATTAGCTTACCTTGAGGACGTAAGACTTGCTTGGCGTCTTTGAACATTTGCCATGCTATATGGTCGGTGATGGTGTTTTGTTGATGAAAGGGCGGATTACAAAGAATTAAATCAACGGACGCGTGCCGACTTTTACTTGCAAACTCGTCTAAACAGTTATTAACGATAAATTCACAGTGTTCATGTGCTGAAGGTATGTTTTGTTTTACATTGTGTTCGGCAGATTTTACAGCCATAAAAGATTCATCAATAAAAATAACATTGGCAGATGGACAATTGTGCAGTACATGTAGGCCCAACACGCCATTGCCACAGCCTAAATCTATGACTCTTTGATTTTCGACCAGAGGAATTTTAGCCAGATGACTCAGCATAAAGCGTGCACCAATGTCTAATTGTTGGCGGGCGAAAACGTTGGCTAAATTGCTTATGGTAAAATCTGGTTTAGTGGTTTTCCACACTGTTGGATAAGGGCTGGTGTGCCGTTTGTCGCCCGTTGGCTGGCAAAAAATAAGTCTAGATTTCTTTTTAGCTAAAGAGGTATGACATTCTCCCAAATATTGGCTAAATAATGCTTGGGTAGACTTTTGAATCAACTTAACTTTGCCGCCAGCAATCACCCGGGTATTGGAGCTGACATAGGCTTGTAAGTCGATTAACTGCTGCTCTAACAATGCTGTTGTTTTGGGGATTTTGAGTAAGACTATGTCTGCGGGGTGATCCACCGATTGGGTTGACGTAAAGAAGCGCTCATCGGAAATCGTCAGTTGGTTACGCTCTAAGTTTTGCTTACAACCTTGGGTTGCGACAAATGAATCACTCACCCATGTGGGGTTTTGTTTGGCAAACCAACACCCCAAGGCTCCAAAGTCATCGTTGTATATACGGATCTTTTGGTTTGGGTAATCAGGAATCTGTTGGGTGACGTAGTCTATTAATAATTCGTCTGTGGCGTCCCATGCTTGTAAGCTCGGGTTATGTCCCTGCTCTGGGTATCTGAGTAGCTTTAGAGAACGATTTAATAACTGAAAGTGGGTATTCATAAGTGTCTTATTGCAAATAATGAAAAATCAAAAGTCTTTGTTCGATGCGGATGATAATAACACGCCTTGGGCTTTGGATATGCCCAATGCCGATGTGGTTTATCATCCTTCTGTCTTCTCTGATGGAGAGGCAGACACCTGGATGCAAACTTTATACAGACAACTGGCTTGGCGCCAAGACCATATAAAGATGTATGGTAAGCGTATTCCAATACCAAGATTACAAGCTTGGTATGGCGATCAAGGAACCGCATACCAATACTCTGGGTTAACTATGCAGCCGCATCCGTGGATCCCTGCGCTACTCACACTAAAAGGTATGAGTGAGGACCTAGCAGATACAAGCTTCAATTCCGTTTTAGCTAATTTGTATCGAGATGGAAATGACGGAGTAGGCAAACACGCAGACAATGAGCCAGAGCTTGGGCAAAACCCAATCATAGCTTCGTTTAGTTTTGGTGCGTCGCGAAACTTGGACTTTTACCATAATAAACAGTCTATTAAGCGTCGTGTGTGTTTGAATGCTGGCAGTTTGCTTGTGATGAAAGGCGAAACCCAACACTATTGGCAACATTGCGTGGCAAAAACAAAAAAAGTCAGTGAGCCACGAATTAATCTAACGTTCAGATATGTAAAGAGAACTTAATTTTTTAATTCTTATTGCGATAAAAAAGAGTAAAATTGGCCTACAAAAATATATCGCGAGGCGTCAATACGTTACCTTATTTTCCCTTTTTTTATAGGCGTTTGGCATTTAGATTGTGAAAAAAAGAGCGTAAAGTTAATGGGTGAGATGAAAAACGACTGAGTTAAACTGGTAGTTTATCCAAGCAATATTTGCTTAAGCTTTTCTTAGTTTCTAACAATAATAAACGCTTTCTCTTACCTTTGATTGCCCCGCACTGCACTAAAGAGGAACACATATGATTATTCAAAACAATATAGAAAACAAATTGTTATCTCATTTTAAGCCTGAACACTTGGAAGTGATTAACGAGAGCGCTATGCACAATGTCCCCCAAGGATCAGAAAGCCATTTTAAAGTTGTGATTGTTGCCCCAGAGTTTAAAGGAGAAAGACTGATCAATCGTCATCGTGCAGTTAATGCTGTACTTAAAGATGAGCTGGCGAATGATATTCATGCGTTAGCTTTGCATACCTACACTGAAGGAGAGTGGCAAAAATTATTTGGAGAATTTCCACGATCTCCTAATTGTTTAGGGGGCTCTAAGCAATAATTTTTGTAGCCTTCTCGGTAGATGATTATCGAGAAGGCTTTGTAACTTTTCTGCGCATTTTCTTTTCATTTAGCCTCTTTTTTGTTAAAAACCTCCTACTCAAAAATCCCAGCTCGCTGTCTGGATTAAATCCTACGCGAATCTACCTGAACAAGAATCTAGCATGCCTGTAAATCTCGCTGTCTTTTGTCAGCAAAAAATTGACACATTGCATCACTCGCTGTGCCGACTTGTGAGTTGGTTTACCTTGCTAATGGTGATACTGACATTACTCATAGTCGTGCTTAGGTATGGTTTTAGTCTTGGCTGGATTGCCATGCAAGAGTCGGTTATGTACTTTCATGCCGCCGTGTTTATGCTCGGGGCGGCCTTTACGTTAAAGAGTAATGAGCATGTTAGGGTTGATATTTTTTATCGGCGAATGTCAGACAGAAAAAAAGCTTGGGTTGACCTACTTGGGACGCTGTTTTTACTAATGCCCATTAATATCTTCATTTTTAGTATGAGCTTTGACTATGTGATTAAGTCTTGGTCAATTGTTGAATCTTCTCCCCAAGCTGGTGGCTTACCTCTAGTCTTCGTACTCAAGTCTTTTATTCTGCTATTTGCTTTAACTATGACGTTGCAAGGCATTGCAGAGCTCATTAAAAATACCTTAACACTGACTGTTAGTAAGCAAAAACAGGGGCAACAAATATGATGGAATATATGTCACTCTTACTATTTTTGGCTGTGTGTGGAGTGTTGCTTTTAGGTTATCCCGTCGCCTATTCGCTAGCTGGGACTGCTATTTTTTTTGCTGGTATTGGCATGCTTACAGGCCATTTTGAAGCTGCATATTTGCACGCTTTGCCAAGTCGCCTGTACGGTATAGTGACCAATCAAACTTTAATTGCTGTGCCCTTGTTTGTTTTTATGGGCGTGGTCTTAGAAAAATCAAAAGTGGCCGAAAACCTGCTAAACGCTATGACCCAATTGTTTGGTCAGTATCGGGGTGGTTTGGCTATTTCGGTGATATTGGTGGGAGCCCTACTTGCCGCTAGCACTGGGATTGTTGGCGCCACAGTCGTGACCATGGGCTTGCTATCTCTTCCGACTATGCTCAAACAGGGCTATGCGCCGAGTTTTGCTTGCGGCAGTATTTGTGCAACAGGGACCTTAGGGCAAATCATTCCACCTTCTATTGCATTAGTGTTACTTGGAGATGTGCTATCTAGTGCATATCAAAAGGCCCAGCTTGATATGGGGATATTCTCTCCAGAGTCTGTGTCTGTAGGTGATTTGTTTGTGGGGGCATTAGTCCCTGGCTTGATTTTAGTGTCTTTGTATTTGTTTTACGTTGTGGGTGTAACTTGGTTGCAGCCCCATAAGGTTCCGAAAGTCGCACCCGCTAAATCGAGTATCTCGTTTGGCGCGTTGGCTGCTGCACTGTTTCCTCCCTTGCTATTAATTTTGTTAGTGTTGGGTGCAATATTGGGCGGTTTTGCAACGCCTACCGAAGCTGCTGGTGTAGGCGCGGCTGGCGCTTTAATACTTGCTCTTATTCAAAAACAGCTGTCATTCGATAAGTTGAAAGACGTGATGATGAGCACCACAAAAGTGACGTCTATGGTATTTTTGATACTCATAGGAGCGTCGATTTTTTCTTTAGTTTTTCGTGGCTACGGAGGTGAGGAGCTTATTGAACAGGTGTTTTCTGGTCTACCCGGAGGCGCATTTTCGGCCATTTTATTAGTGATGGTAGTGATTTTTATACTGGGCTTTATTCTCGATTTTATCGAAATTACCTTTGTCGTTGTGCCATTGGTTGCACCAGTTTTGCTGGCGATGGGCATTGACCCTATTTGGTTAGGCATTATGATAGCGGTCAATTTGCAAACATCGTTTTTAACCCCGCCATTTGGATTTGCATTGTTTTATTTGCGAGGCGTTGCGCCTAAGTCGATTAAAACAGCCGAAATATATAAAGGTGTTATACCCTTTATTGGTATTCAAATACTGTTGCTGGTGGCAATGGCGATATGGCCGAATCTAGTGACTTGGCTACCCGAAACTCTATATGGTTAAATTATTTATGACTAACAACAGGTTTTCTTTCAGTATTCACGGGTGCCTATTCGCCCTTAGCTTGGTATTAATGGCATGTGGCGGCGCAGAACAGCAAGAACAAGGCGCGGTCGAGCCTCAAAAGCAATACAAGTGGAAAATGGTCACGTCTTGGCCTAAAAATTTTCCAGGCTTGGGTAAAGCGCCAGAGACCTTTGCGCAATACGTGAATAAAATGTCTGCAGGTAGGCTCACGGTTAAGGTATACGGGGCGGGTGAGTTGGTACCTGGATTTGAAGTGTTTGACGCTGTTTCGCAAGGTACGGTTCAGATGGGACATTCAGGCGCCTATTATTGGAAAGGTAAATCGGCTGCGACGCAACTTTTTACCACAATTCCTTTTGGCATGAATGCCCAAGAGACCAATGCTTGGTTGCATTATGGTGGCGGAATAGAGCTATGGCGCGAAGTGTATAAACCTTTTGGTTTAATTCCCTTTGCTGGTGGGAATACAGGCGTGCAATTAGCGGGATGGTTTAAAAAAGAAATTAACAGCATTGATGATATTCAGGGCCTAAAAATGCGTATTCCTGGATTAGGCGGCGAAGTCTTTAAGAAGCTAGGCGGTATACCTATTGCCTTGACGGGTGGTGAGTTGTTTACGTCTTTACAGTCTGGTGCTATCGATGCCACTGAGTGGGTGGGGCCATACAATGATTTGGCCTTTGGTTTGTATAAGGCAGCCGATTACTACTACTACTCAGGTTGGCATGAACCCGGTCCAACTTTGGAATTTATTGTTAATGTACAGGCTTTTTCTGCATTGCCAGAAGATTTACAGGCTATAGTTGAGGTCGCGACTCGTGCAGTAAATCAAGACATGCTAGACGAATACACGGCACGAAATAACGAAGCCATGGTGGCGCTGCAAGAGAAACATAAGGTCGATATGCGTCCATTGCCGGCAGATGTGATGACAGCATTAAGAGATGCTTCGCAGGTAGTGATGCAAGAGCAAGCTGCCGCTGATCCTATGTTTAATAAGGTCTACCAGTCGTATTCGAGTTTTCAGCAAAAAGTTCAACAATATCATCGTATTTCAGAGATGGAGTATTATTTGAATCGTGCTGGTAAGTAGCAATCAGCAATACAAACTTTGACCGACTTGAGGCGCTTTGTAGTATGCAAAGCTCCTCAAGCCAGTTAGCAATTAACGTTTAGAAATAGGAATTTTTTATGGTTATTAAGCCGAAAATTAGAGGCTTTATTTGTACTAATGCCCACCCTGTTGGGTGTGCTGCCAGTGTTCAGCAACAGATTGATTATGTTAAAGCGCAAGGTGCAATTGATAATCCACCTAAAAACGTACTAGTGCTTGGGTGTTCAACGGGTTACGGTTTGGCTTCGCGAATTGTCTCTGCGTTTGGCGGGGGAGCTAATACCTTAGGCGTGTGTTTTGAAAAAGCACCAACCGAACGTAAGACCGGAACTGCTGGTTGGTACAACACGGCTGGATTTCATGCTAAAGCTAAAGATGCAGGTTTGTACGCTAAAACGTTAAATGGCGATGCGTTTTCTGACGAAATGAAGCAGCAAGTAATTGAAACGTTAAAAGCTGATATGGGTAAAGTTGATTTAGTTATCTATAGTTTGGCATCGCCTAGAAGAACAGATCCTAAAACGGGCGACGTGTATAAATCTACCTTAAAGCCTGTTGGCAGCGCGTATACCACTAAAACCTATGATACAGATAAAGATTTGGTACACGATATTTCTTTAGAGCCGGCTAACGAAGAAGAAATTGCCAACACCATAAAGGTTATGGGTGGCGAAGATTGGGAGCTTTGGTTAGAAGCACTCAGCGAAGCAGATCTATTAGCGGACAAGTGCAAAACCACGGCTTACACTTACGTGGGCAAAGAATTAACTTGGCCAATTTACGGACAAGCAACCATAGGTAAAGCAAAGGAAGACTTGGATCGTGCAGCCAAGGCTATTGTTAGCGCCAATGCTGATAAAAACGTCCAAGCCTATGTATCTTCTTTAAAAGCTTTAGTAACACAAGCTAGTTCAGCTATTCCAGTAATGCCTCTGTATATCTCTTTGATTTATAAAGTCATGAAAGAAGAAGGTACACACCAAGGGTGTATCGAGCAAATCTATGATTTGTTTGCCGAAAAATTGAGTCAAGCGCAGCCAGAAGTGGATGAGCACGGGCGTTTGTATATGAATGGCAAAGAAACCAATGATGCAACCCAAGCAAAAATAAAAGCGTTATGGGATCAAGTTTCTCAAGAAAATTTTCATGAGTTAAGTGATTACGCTGGCTATCATCACGAATTTTTGCGTTTATTTGGTTTTGATTTAGAAAATGTTGATTATGATGCTGATGTAAGCCCTCTAGCTGAGTGGTAAACAAAGCGTAACCAACTGAATTAATGCCAGAGTTTAAGTGATTAAAAAAAGCTGATGATAAAGGTTCATCGGTTTTTTTGTTTTTTATTACTCGAAAATTTAAGTCTTTGCGTAACTAGTAAGTAACCAGAGTTTAGGTTAATGCATGTTTTTCAATAGAGTTGGTTTTTACCCCGTCGCTAACTTTGACTTCTCGCGACAACCTTCTATAACTCGTTATGTCCATAAAAAATAAGCTCAAACAATAAATTGCATGGAAGATCGCCCTTGGTTAATGTTAAAATCCCAAGGCTAAATCAGGGGCTTTCAAGTTTTTGATGGTTTGGCTGTCTCAAAACAACCATTTTAAGTATGTTTAAAAGTAGCTTTCTAGGGGAGTAGACCTTTAGTTTGGCTTTTTTATTACGACCATTAACCAATTTAATACACATGACCACTGGGCTTTTGTCGTTTCCGGTTTTGATTTAGACGAAGAGTCTAATGGTGCTGTGTTTTAATTTTAGAGTAGTGCTATTGCGTATGATAAAAATCACGAAAGGGTTAGACCTCCCTATTCAGGGAGCGCCACAACAGACCATTCAAGAGGGTAATTCGGTAACACGTGTTGCTATCTTGGGTGAAGAATATGTCGGCATGCGTCCGACAATGCACGTTCAGGTTGGAGATTCTGTAAAGAAAGGCCAAATTCTTTTTGAAGATAAAAAGAATTCAGGCGTTAAATTTACGGCCCCTGCTGCTGGTAGCGTTGTAGAAGTTAACCGAGGAGCAAAACGTGTTTTGCAATCGGTTGTTATTCAAGTTGAAGGGGATGAAAGTGAAGAATTTGCAAAACATGCAAGTGCTGACCTGTCCTCTCTTGAGCGTGCTCAGGTCGAACAGACCTTAGTTGACTCAGGTATGTGGACTGCTATCAGAACTCGTCCATTTAGCCGAGCGCCCAAACTAGGCTCGACACCTAGCTCAATTTTTGTAAGCGTAATGGATACCAATCCATTGGCAGCCGACCCTCAGGTTGTGATTGCCGAGCGTAGCCAAGATTTTATTGACGGACTCAACGTAATTAGTCGTTTGACTGATGGTTCGGTTTTCGTAAATAAGGCTCCAGGTGCAGAAATTGCGACAGGTAACGCTAATGTCCAAGTTAACGAATTTGCTGGAGCGCATCCTGCTGGTTTGGTAGGTACGCATATTCACTTTTTAGACTCTGCAGGCCAAGGCAAAACTGTGTGGCATGTTGGTTATCAAGACGTGTTGGCAATCGGTAGTTTGTTCACTACAGGTCAACTAGATAACCGTCGCGTCGTCGCATTGGCTGGTCCAGTCGTTAATAAGCCTCGCTTAGTCAGAACTGTGATTGGTGCTGACCTTGCTGAATTGACAAAAGGCGAATTGGCCGCAGGTCAATTACGTGTGGTGTCTGGCTCTGTGTTACAAGGTACTAATGCACACGGCGTGCATGGTTATCTTGGGCGCTTCCACACGCAGGTCTCTGTTTTGGTTGAAGACCGTGAAAAAGAGTTTTTCGGTTGGATTAAACCAGGCAGCAATCAGCATTCGATTACGCGTGCCTATTTGGGACACTTAAGTCCGAAAAAACTATTCAACATGACAACGACTACAAATGGTTCTGACCGTTCTATGGTGCCAATTGGCAACTATGAGCGCGTAATGCCACTTGATATTTTACCCACGTTATTGCTCAGGGATTTACTCTCTGGAGATACAGATGGCGCACAAACATTAGGTTGTTTGGAGCTAGACGAGGAAGACTTAGCTTTATGTACGTATGTTTGCCCAGGTAAATATAACTACGGTCCAGTATTACGTGATTGTTTAGACCAAATTGAGAAAGAGGGTTAATCATGGGATTAAAAGCATATTTAGAAAAAATCGAACCAGATTTTGAACCTGGTGGTAAGCACGAAAAGTGGTATGCCCTTTACGAAGCTGCGGCAACTATTTTTTACACCCCAGGAAAAGTGAACAAATCTAGTACGCACGTTAAAGACAGTATCGACTTAAAACGTATCATGATATTTGTGTGGATGGCGACATTCCCAGCTATGTTTTTCGGCATGTACAATATTGGCTTGCAAGCACAAGAAGCGATTATTGGTGGTGCAGTTTGGTCAGACACAGCAACAGCCTTTTGGCAAGCTGGTCTGTTTCAATCTTTAGGCGGTGAAATCAATGCCGGCACAACTTGGTCGGGCTTGATGTTATACGGGGCATGCTTCTTCTTGCCTATATACGTGACTGTATTTGCAGTTGGTGGCTTCTGGGAAGTGCTTTTTGCTTCTGTGCGCAAGCACGAAGTAAACGAGGGCTTCTTTGTGACCTCGATTCTGTTTGCTCTGACTCTACCTGCGACTATTCCTTTGTGGCAAGCTGCATTGGGTATCACTTTTGGTGTAGTTATCGCTAAAGAGATTTTTGGTGGAACAGGCAGAAACTTCTTAAACCCAGCCTTATCAGGCCGTGCGTTTTTATATTTTGCTTATCCAGCACAAATTTCTGGTGACTCAATTTGGGTCGCAGCAGATGGCTATTCAGGTGCAACTGCGCTAAGCCAAGCTGCATCTGGCAGTATCACTGATTGGAGTATCAATCCACAGTGGTGGGATGCGTTTTACGGCACTATTCAAGGTTCGGCAGGTGAGGTGTCAACCCTTGCTATTGCACTGGGCGGTTTGTTCTTAATTTATATGAGAATCGCGTCTTGGCGTATCGTGTTGGGTGTGTTGCTAGGTGGCGCGGCATTTAGTTTATTGCTTAATTTAGTAGGCAGTTCGACCAACCCAATGTTTGCTATGCCTTGGTACTGGCATTTAGTCACGGGTGGATTTGCGTTTGGTATGTTCTTTATGGCTACTGACCCAGTTTCTGCATCCTTCACTAATCAAGGTAAGTGGGCATACGGCATTATGATTGGTGCTATGTGTGTAATGATCCGAGTAATCAACCCAGCTTTCCCTGAAGGCATGATGTTGGCGATTCTATTTGCTAACTTGTGGGCTCCTCTATTCGATTATTTTGTAGCTCAAAAGAATATTAAACGGAGGGTCGCACGTGTCGGCTAAAAAAGAGACTTTAGGAAAAACCGTTGGTGTGGTTGTCGCGGTATGTTTAGTTTGTTCAATTATTGTATCGGGTTCAGCTGTAGGCTTGCGCTCGTTGCAGCAAACTAACGCGGCACTAGATAAGCAATCAAATATTATTGAAGCTGCTGGATTGATGGATAAGGCACAAGGTGATATTGCTGCTACCTTCGATAAGTATGTCGAAGAGAAATATGTTGATTTATCAACAGGTGAATACGTAGAAAAGCCTAGTGAAAACTACGACATGTACAAAGCAGCTAAAGATCCTAACTACACAGTTAAGGTCGAAGGCAGCAATGTTGGTTTTCAGCAACGCGCATCTATCGCTGCAATTTATGTGGTAAAAGATGACCAAGGCAAAGTAGACCGTATCATTTTACCCGTTCACGGTAGTGGACTATGGGACCTTATGTATGGTTTCTTAGCCATTGATTCTGACGGTAACACCGTACGTGAATTGGTTTACTACAACCAAAAAGAAACGCCAGGATTGGGTGGCGAAATCCAAAACCCTAGCTGGAAAGCTAAATGGAGTGGCAAAAAACTATACGAAGATGGCGAAGTCGCTATTCAAGTTAAGAAAAACGCTAATCCGTCTGACCCTTACGCTGTTGATGCCTTATCTGGGGCAACATTAACAAGTAACGGTGTTCAGAATACTTTGACTTATTGGTTGGGTGAAAATGGCTATGGGCCTTACCTGAAAAACCAGAGCTGGAAATCGTAAGGGGTTTACACTATGGCTGACGTAAAAGAAATGAAAAAGGTATTGTTTGGACCCGTTCTAGACAATAACCCAATCGCACTGCAAGTTTTGGGCGTATGTTCAGCGCTTGCTATCACAACTAAGTTAGAAACTGCTTTGGTAATGTCGTTGGCATTGACCTCAGTATGTGCGTTTTCTAGTTTATTTATCTCGTTAATTCGTAAGCAAATACCTTCAAGTGTGCGGATTATTATTCAAATGACGATTATTGCGTCTTTGGTAATCGTGGTAGACCAAATCCTTAAGGCATATTCTTACGAGATTTCAAAACAGCTATCTGTTTTCGTTGGGCTTATCATTACCAACTGTATCGTTATGGGACGTGCAGAAGCTTACGCAATGAAGAGTCCACCTATGATGTCTTTGCTAGACGGATTAGGTAATGGCCTAGGCTATTCTATGGTGTTAATTATTATTGGTACCATTAAAGAGTTGTTTGGCTTTGGAACAATTCTGGGTTTCCCTGTGTTTGAGTTGGTTCAGAATGGTGGTTGGTACCAAGGTAATGGCCTATTGATTTTGCCTTTCAGCTCGTTCTTTTTAATTGGTGGATTGATCTGGGCTATTCGTACCATACGTCCAGCACAAGTAGAGCCGAAGGAGTAAATCGTGGAACATTATTTAAGTATTTTTATTAAGTCTGTTTTCATTGAAAATATGGCCCTATCTCTGTTCTTAGGGATGTGTACTTTCTTGGCAGTATCAAAGAAAGTAAAAACCTCTATGGGCTTAGGTGTTGCGGTTATTGTGGTATTGGGTATCTCTGTACCGGTCAACCAAATCATATTCGTTAATATCTTGGCTCCTGGTGCATTAGCTTGGGCGGGTTTCCCGAATGCTGATTTGAGCTTTTTGAGCTTCTTAACGTTTATCGGGGTTATCGCGGCTTTAGTGCAAATTTTGGAGATGAGCTTAGATAAGTTCTTCCCCGCTTTGTACAACGCATTAGGGATCTTTTTGCCTCTTATAACCGTAAACTGTGCAATATTCGGTGGTGTTGCGTTTGCTGTACAACGTGAATATAACCTGTCTGAAAGTTTGGTTTATGGTATTGGTAGCGGCTTAGGTTGGGCTATTGCAATCACGCTTCTTGCTGCTGTACGTGAAAAACTTAAGTACGCAGATATGCCAGATGGTGTTAGAGGGCTTGGTTCAGTCTTTATGATTGCTGGCTTGATGGCGTTGGGCTTCCAATCATTTACCGGCATCGCGCTGTAGCTAGGTAGGAGTATTTTATGAATCCAAATGAAATTTATCTTGGTGTAGGCATGTTTATCGTCATTGTTTTGGCGTTAGTGTTTATCATCATGTTTGCTAAATCAAAATTAGTTCCAGAAGGCGAAGTAACCATTACCATTAATGGTGGTGCTGAAGAACCAATTAAGGCCCAGCCTGGCGATAAACTGTTAGGTGCACTTGCCGATGCTGGGATCTTCGTTTCGTCTGCTTGTGGTGGCGGTGGCTCATGTGGCCAATGCCGTGTTGATATTAAAGATGGTGGTGGTGAGATTTTGCCAACTGAACTTGACCATATCAGCAAAAAAGAAGCGAAAGAGGGCTGCCGCTTATCTTGCCAAGTTTCAATTAAACAAGATATGGCAATTGAGCTTGAAGAAGAAATTTTTGGTATTAAAAAGTGGGATTGTGAAGTTATTTCTAACGATAACAAAGCCACGTTTATTAAAGAACTTGTGCTAAAAATTCCAAATGGTGAGAGTGTTCCTTTCCGTGCCGGTGGTTACATTCAAATTGAAGCTCCACCTCATCACGTGAAATATAAAGACTTCGATGTTCCAGAGGAATATCGCGGCGATTGGGAGCGTTTTGGATTCTTCGATATCGAGTCTAAAGTAGATGACGAAACCATCAGAGCTTACTCAATGGCTAATTACCCTGAAGAAGAAGGGATTATTATGCTTAACGTGCGGATTGCGTCACCGCCGCCTAATAATCTGTCATTACCAGCGGGTAAAATGTCATCGTACATTTGGAGTCTTAAGCCAGGCGACAAAGCCACTATTTCTGGGCCTTTTGGTGAGTTCTTTGCAAAAGACACTGATGCAGAAATGGTATTCGTTGGTGGTGGTGCAGGTATGGCACCAATGCGTTCACATATCTTCGACCAATTGCGTAGACTAAAATCTACTCGTAAGATGACCTTTTGGTATGGTGCTCGTTCACTAAGAGAAATGTTTTATGTCGAAGATTTTGACATGTTGCAGAAAGAGAACGACAACTTTACTTGGCATGTTGCCTTGTCTGATCCTCAACCCGAAGATAATTGGGAAGGAGATACAGGCTTTATTCACAATGTATTGTTGGAAAATTACCTAAAAGATCATCCAGCACCTGAAGACTGTGAGTTTTACATGTGTGGTCCACCTATGATGAATGCGGCCGTTATTAATATGCTTAAAGAATTAGGCGTGGAAGACGAAAACATCATGCTAGATGATTTCGGCGGATAATGGTTTAATTACCAAGTAAAGCATTAAACACAAAAGGGGCCTTTATCGCCCCTTTTCTTATGGAAGAATAAAGTTTGTTAAATTTTCACGCTATTTTTTCAAGAGTATTGGTGATTTTAGGGCTAATACTGGTTTTGGGCGCTTGTAGCCAATCTAAACAAGAAACACATTTAAGTGGCCCAACTATGGGCACAGTTTACAACGTTAAATATGTCGATACTGCCGGTGTAGATGCTCAGGCTTTAGCTGCTGGTATAGAACAAGAACTGGCTAAAATAAATCAGCTAATGTCGACTTATATTCAAGTATCCGAGTTGAGCCGCTTTAATAACTGGGCAAGCACTGAGCCGTTTCCTGTTTCTGGTGAAACCATAGCAGTCATTCAAGAAGCCAAGAGGCTGGGTGAATTGAGCAATGGGCTTTTGGATGTAACAGTAGGCCCCCTGGTTAATATTTGGGGGTTTGGGCCGTCGAATAAACCCAAAAGTATCCCTAGCCCTGCTGATATCGCTAACGCCAAAAAAGTGGTTGGGTACGACAAATTGATTATAGAAGGTAATACTTTAACTAAGACTGAGCCTTCACTGTATGTAGATTTATCTACCATAGCCAAAGGATATGCCGTTGACAGGTTAGCGGCAATTTTAGAAGAGTTTGGGCTTAACAATTATCTAGTCGAGATTGGTGGAGAAATGCGATTAGCTGGCTTAAAGCAATCTCAAGAACCATGGAAAATCGCCATCGAAAAGCCCGAAATGACTACCAGAAGTACGCAAAAAATTATCAGTGTAGGAAACAATGCAATTGCTACTTCAGGTGACTATAGGAACTATTACGAAGAAGATGGCGTCAGATATTCGCATTTGATTGATCCAAAAACGGGCTATCCCATTTCTCACAACTTGGTTTCGGTGACAGTCATTCACCCTTCGTCTATGACGGCAGATGGTTTAGCCACAGCCTTAAATGTGATGGGTACTGAAAAAGCCTTAGCGTTAGCTGAGCAAGAGGGGCTAGCTGTATTTTTAATTGCACGTGAGAATGGTGTTTTTAAGGAATACTCAAGTAGCGCGTTTCAAAAAAACATTACTGTTTACTAATTTTAGGAGTTTAATGTGAGTACCTTTATTTTGGCTTTTGCTTTTTTTCTGGTAGTTGTTTTGGCAATGGCTGTGGGATATATATTCCAGCAAAAATCTATATCTGGTAGTTGTGGCGGACTAGGCTCTATTGGTATTGATAAAGCCTGTGACTGCCCAGAGCCATGTGATCGTAAAAAGGCGAGGATGGAGAGAGAGCAAGTTAGAGAAAAGAAGTTAGCTGAATGGAAGCAAAATCAAATACTCTAGATTTACGACAAGCTATTTTCTAAGGCCGCTGTTATTGCGGCTTTTTTTTGAATAAATTACACTAACTGTATAAATGCCCAGTATTTTTTGACATGTCCTCAAGAAAGATTATACATATTGATATGGATTGCTTTTACGCTGCCGTAGAGATGCGTGACAACCCAGAACTGAGAGATGTACCATTAGCAATTGGTGGGAGTCGTGATAGGCGAGGCGTTTTGGCTACCTGCAACTATGCTGCCCGTGCATTTGGGGTTCGTTCAGCTATGGCTACTGGTCATGCGTTATCTCTGTGTCCCAATTTGGTTGTTGTTCCTGGGCGAATGGAAGTTTATAGACAAGTATCTCAGCAGATACGCCAAATATTTCTGCGTTACACCGATTTAATTGAACCCCTTTCATTAGATGAAGCCTATTTAGATGTATCTCAAAGTAAACAGTTTTCTGGAAGTGCCACTTTAATTGCTGAGGATATTAGGCAAGCTATTTTAAGAGAAACTCAGCTCACGGCTTCTGCCGGTATCGCACCTTGTAAATTTGTAGCTAAGATTGCCAGTGACGAAAATAAGCCTAATGGCATGTGTGTCATTACGCCAAAGCAATTGGATGCATTTGTAGCAGGTTTACCATTAGGTAAAATTCCCGGGGTAGGTAAAGTTACCTTAGCAAAATTACATGAGTTGGGGCTGTATACCTGCGAAGATATTCGCAAGACCGACAGAGATGAATTAATTAAACGATTTGGGAAATTTGGATTAGTGATCTGGGCTCGTAGTCATGGTCAAGATGACAGAGAGCTAGCCATAAATCGAAAGCGAAAGTCGGTGGGCGTTGAGCGTACTTTATCTGAAGACATTATGAGTGTTGAGCAGTGCCAGCAAGTCGTAACTATGCTTTTTCCTAAACTAAAAGAGCGTCTAGTAGCAGTAAGTCCTAACTTACGTATCAAAAGCAATGGTATAAAATTAAAATTCAGCGATTTTCAGCAAACCACAGTAGAACATAAAGCCCAGATTTTAGACGAAGCTAACTTTCCTCAGTTACTTGCTGAGGGCTTGGCAAGACAAAGCAATCGAGGAATACGTTTGGTGGGGCTAAGCGTGACCTTGGTCGACGAGAATAAAACCAACCAGTTAGCATTTAGCTTTACAGAACCTTAGCCTATACCGATTGATGGATGCGCCGCTAACGTTGAAATAGATTAAATAATGTTGGACCTAGGGTGACGCTTCTGCAGAACTATCTTCAGTTGCTATATGATCAGCTTTGGGGTGGATCCCAAACTGTAACAAGGCATTATGAAACGTTGATACATTGGTAATGTACAATACATGGGTGTAGCCTTTTTGCATTAACTGAAGCTGTTTGTAAATGTCTAAATCAATTTTTGATATTTGGGCTAGACGTTTCTTATTTAATGGGACATCTTCGTCGTGACAACGCATTGCACTAATGTGTGACACACAGGTATCAACGGCTTTTTTTGTGACATGCTGACTAATTTGATTACGCACTTGTCCGTACAAAAATTCTGATTCTTCGACGTAAATAATACGCCTGTCTTTGGTTCGCTCAACATGAATTACATGGGCGTCCTGTTGCCTATTTCTGAGCATATTATCGAGTAATGAAGATTTGGGTCCTTTAGAGTCTTTGTCAGCAAAAAAGCCGTGTAAAGGCACTTCGTTGCCAACTACCCCAAATGGCTTCAAATCATATGCTTGTTTATCATGGTAAACAGTTTTAAGCCTATCGATAGTAAACCTGTTATTGGTAATGAGTATTGAGGCGCAAGGCAAATTCCTAGTGCTAAGTTCCCACAAATAATTGTAAGCCTGCCTTTGAATACGGGAGGTATCTCTTGGCGCGAAAAATTGGCGGTTCGCATCAAAAATTGCTTGTAAGCGTTGTTTTTCGACTTTCGCTATATCTTTGGGTAATTTAACCCTGAGTAAACCAGTAGTTTTATTATATTGCACAACTTCATAGCGTGTATTCTTTAGCTTGAGCTCTTTAATCGATATTTTTATTTCTTTTTCGATAACAACATTTGCTGAATTAACTAGAGTGAGTCTTAATCCACTGATAGATATGTCGTTTAATTTTGCATCGGCTTGGCTGAACATACCTGTTTTTATCTGAGCATCCATACTCATTTGGTATCGTATATCTGCTCTTTGGTCTTGTTCCTGCTGCAAAGCGAGATCAATAGGCCACTGTGTCGATTCGTTAATAATTGCTCGAGGAAAAGGCTTAAAGGGTTCAGGTTTGCTAACTTCAAGATTGCCTACCCAGTCAGACACATCTTTACAGAATAAGATGTGACTTAACTCAGATAGTTCAGGGTTGTCGTGACCTATGATGCCATGAGAGTCAAATGCAGCACGTTTATGGGCTTGAGGGATAGGTTTTAACCTGAATTGAATAACTCTAAATTTTTCGGAGCCTGCTGCGAGCTCAACAAATTGCTTAAGAAGATTGGCAGCAGCAAGTTGCCTGTGAGTGACAGCCACGTGTATGTCTTTGTCTTTGCGCTCGATACAGCCGATCAGTAAGAAGGTCTCTTCAAATTTGGTTAGCTCTTTAATCAGGTTTTGAAAAACCTGTTCGCTTGGTAGATCCCTAGATGGTACAAATTGGCTATTGTAGTCTCTGTTCTTTGGTGTGCTTAACTGAAATTTAGGGACCAATTGCTCGTTATTCATACCTAAAAATAAAGGGATCCAAGGGCAGTTACTTAAGATCCTGTCTCTCTCAAGGTTTTGTAAGACACGTTCAATTTCAAGCTCACGCTCTAAAGGAAATTGATTGATAGAATTTTCTATATACTTAGCCCATTGCTGCTTCAACTTATCGGAAACGGACTCTGCAAAAATAAATCGGGTTTCGAATACGCCTGTCGCCTTATTAAAGCTGCTGCCTATGAGTTTGAAGGCGATGTCTGTATTGGATTCACTTAAACCGGATACCTGTGGG
Organism: uncultured Paraglaciecola sp.; assembly: GCA_947498355.1. GTDB lineage: Bacteria > Pseudomonadota > Gammaproteobacteria > Enterobacterales > Alteromonadaceae > Paraglaciecola. The sequence continues at coordinate 22,469 of CANMKA010000002.1, forward strand.
AGGGTAAACAGCATTTTTGAGGTGTCTTCAGTTTCTGTGGTAGGTGGACGCTTGGTTTCAACTAGCATGCCATTGAATGATAATGACGCGAGGCGACAATGCTTACCTTTTTCGAATTCTGGGCAAGACACGGTAAAATTAGGGCGAATAGCCAAGTCTTCGCCAAAGTCGATATCTTGAAAAGACTGGGATTCGACTTTAAATGCTTGAGCAATTTTCTTTTGTTGTTCTTGTTTGATATGAGATTGGTAATGAGCTGAATTCATTACCGACTCAAATACGCCGACAGTATACCTATCGTCGTAACGACTGGTCTCTCTTTGTAGAATCTCTTGCCCTAACTTATCTAGGGACATATCTATGCCAAAATGCTTAAACTTCATCACTGGAAATTTGGCAAATTCGGAATTATCAGCAGATGCATCGGTCAAGGACGTTAGGCGGATTACTTCTTCTTTAATAACATTGCGTACTTTGCTGGGTAATTTAGCTGAAAATTTGTTCAGGCCTTCGAGTAACCTGTTTTCATGCTGCAGGGGAATAAGTTTATCTATAAGAGGTTTGTATTGCTTTATGATTATCGCATCATCATCAAATGTCGTGTTTGAACTGCGATGATTGGCCGCCAATATCTTCTCCGGTTGGACTAATGAAGTCAGAAAAATTAATGTTACTTAAAAGAATAGCTTAATTTTCAGACTATTGAAAATGGTTAGCTAGAAGGTATTAGCGTTAGCTTTTGCAATCAAGCAGTGCGTTAACCAGACCTATTTGATCAGTGTACCTAGCGAGTAATCCGTAGTTTCTATCTAGCACCAAAACCTGATTTTTATGTTTGGGTAAATGAAAGTGATTACGTAGAGTGTTGCGTTGTCTACCAGATAGCTCAATGTGATTGTAGGTCACGTGCCCCCAATTGTTTAGGTCAATTAACTTATAATTTTGCCTGCTAATTTGGGTTCCTAATTTACTTGCCTGAGCGTCTAACTGCTGGGTGTAAGGCGTGCTCAATGAGTACACAATAAAGCAGTTGCCATCGAAGGGTATTAACCTCTCTTGAGCGTATGACACTCCAGCCGTCGAGGTTGCAAATAGCAACAATAATAGTTGGCGCATTGGTTTTATCTCCTTTACCAACAATATAGCGTAAACCTTAGCTTAGTTGATTAGTGTCGACCATAAGGGCCGATAAGCCTAGAGGCTGGGCAATGTATCCAGGTAATCATGGTTCCAAACTTGGTGCATCTTTTTGTAATCGATGTTGCCCCCAGACAACACAACTAAAACTCGTTGTGTTGTGGTTTTATGCTGCAACCATTGGCAAACCCCTGCCATGCTCATGGCACTGGTTGGCTCAACGTGAATTTTAAGTAAGTGTTGCAGCCATTGAGTCCAATACGCAATATCTGTTTCTTCGATCTCATACACATTGTCTAAAAGCTTAATGTATTCAAATGTTTTTTCACCTACAGATAAGGTTGCTGCGCCATCTGCCAATGTAACTGGCTGAGCGCCTAACATTTGAATTGTATTGAATCTACGTGACTGGGCTGCATCATTGGCTACGAGAGGTTCGGCGGCATTAATTGAGATTGAGGAATTAACAGACTTACCATAAATATGACTTCCTGAGATTAACCCCCCTCCACCTAAAGGAGCAAATACTGCGTCAAGTGCATCTACTTGTTGCATTGCTTCCATCAAGACTGTGCCCTGACCAGCGATGATGTCTTCATGATTAAAAGGGGGTATCCAAAGTACATCATGTTCTTGGCTAGCCTGTTTAACTTTAGCATCAGCTTGCTTACGTGTTGGGCTTAAATCTAGGGTTGCGCCATAGTATTGCGTTGCGGCAGCTTTAACTTTTGAGATATTTTGTGCGCTGTAAATCGTGGCCTTTACCCCGAGCATATGGGCCGCATACGCAACAGCTTGAGCATGGTTTCCAGAGCTACTAGCAATCACCTTAGAAGGTAGCCGGCCTTCTTGCTTAGCTTTGAGCATCATATTTAGCGCGCCACGGAGTTTGAATGAACCTGTCTTTTGGAAACACTCTCCTTTAAAGTAAAGTTCGTGACCTAGCCATTTGTTCAGCAAATTAGACTGAAAAATGGGGGTAGTGTGGGTGTAGTCTTTTATACGAGAATGGGCATTTTCGATATCGGATCGAGTAATAACAGACATAAAAAGCTTAGTTTGCACAGAGATTGGCTGAATGATTTAATCATATCTCTATGCTATTTCAATTACTAATAAATGTGCTGACTCTAGCCTATCTGAACTTTTGCTTCAGGATACTTGATCCTTTGTGCTTCTGGCATTGCTAACATATAAGCAAAGGTAAGTGGGCCTACCCTGCCTACCAACATCATAATAATCACGACTATTTCACCAGGCGCAGACAAGGTAGAGGTCAAGCCTCGAGATAATCCGACCGTGCTAATTGCCGACACGGCTTCGAACACAATATCTAAGAAAGGAGCAGATTCGGTTACTGTTAGTAAGAAAATACTAATAAATATCATACCCATAGATATCATGCTCAGTGACAGGGCCTTCATGACTTGTTCTTGGGTGACAGTGCGCTGCATCAGGGTAACGTTTTTTTTATTCGTTAAAAACGCCATGGTTGCCATAACAAGAATAATGAAGGTTCCTAGCTTTATACCACTAGCGGTCGACATCGAGCCTCCCCCAATAAACATAAGCAATATGGTGAGTGTAGTAGTGGCGTCAGTGAGTTGGTCGACAGGCAGCGTATTGAAGCCTGCTGTTCTTGGTGTCACCGCCTGAAACCATGCAGCAATCCCTTGGTCAATTATAGTTAAGGTTCCAAGGGTATGTGGGTTAGAGGCCTCTAACACCCAAATTAAAATAAACGCACTAATATTAAGAATTAATGTCGCTTTTAAGATTAAACGTGTGTTAACACTAAGTTTTGACCAAGATTTGTTTTGATGAAGATCAATAATAACAATAAAACCTATGCCTCCAATTATAAACAATGCGCTTATAATTAGGTTGACGGCTAGGCTGTCTGCGTAGCCAGACAAGCTGTCTGAAGCAAGGGCAAATCCAGCGTTATTAAATGCCGATATAGTATAAAAGAAAGCTTCGTAAGCTGCTTTTTGCAAAGGCATGTCGAAAGACCAAACAGCCCATAAACCCAAAAAGCCAATAAGCTCGATAACAATCGCATATACAGCAACGAGTTTAGCGGTTTGTACAACTTTCTCTAAGCTTGTTTGGCCAAAGGCTTCTTTGGCAATAAGCTGTTGTTTTAGGCCTAATTTGGCACCTAAACTTTGGGCAATAATGACGGCAAAAGTCATAAAACCTAAGCCGCCTGCTTGGATAAGTAAGGCAATGACAACTTGCCCGAATGTGGTGAAGTGTGTTCCTGTGTCAACGACCACTAAGCCAGTCACAGTGACCGCTGAGGTCGCTGTGAATAAAGCCTCAGAAAAGCTTGTGTGTTCGGTAACAGATACTGGCAACCAAAGTAGCAATGTACCTAATGCAATTAGGCTTAGAAAACCAAGGAATAAAATTTTCGGTGGGGTAAAAGTACTACTGGAATTTGGTGTTTTACTACGGCTTATGTAAGGACTAACCTTGGGATCCCATTCTTTCATTCTAATCGAACTCAGGCGCTAACTTTTTGAGGGCTTCTAGAGGCCCACTAAGAATAAGAGAATCATCCTTCTCTAGCAATATATCTAGGTCTGAGATTTTTATAATATTTTTTCTGCGTCTAATTAAAACAGGCGTAATTTCTTCGCAAGCGGGTTTTAGAAGAGATTGCAAAGAAACGTCGTCGTAGTTGTCTTCGATTTTAAGTTCTACCAAATACATACCAGAACCTAGAGACATATACTGATTCACCATAGGATAATTCAAGCTTTGAGCGACCCTAACGCCCATTTCTTCCTCTGGGTGAATGATCCTCGCTACGCCTAGCCGAGATAGTATGGTGTGCTGAGGGCTAGTGGTGGCTTTTACCCAGATTTGTTCCACCCCAATGGCCTGTAAGGCGAGTACACAAAGTAAGCTAGTTTCTAAATGGTCTCCTATGGCTACTAACACAGCATCACACTCCAGCAAGTTAAGTTCACGTAGTACCTGCTCGTCGGTAGCATCTCCTGTGGCGGCTAGAGATAGATCTTGGGCAATGTTGTTAATTAGTTTTTCGTCATTGTCTAAGCCTATCACTGTGTTGCCTAGTCTAATGAGCTCGTAAGATGCGGTTAGGCCAAACCGGCCTAGTCCGATTACTGCAAATTGTGCCATATGTACCTCTTAGCTGTGTGTAGCAACCGTATTATTTAGCCTGAATTCTGGGCAAAAAGAGCGTTGCCAGTGGGCGCTGCTTATTCAGAATTCAGGTTATTTAAATACAGTCGAAACTTTGCTCTATTGATATTTATCTACTTCCTTTATGCTATTACACAGTTAATTCAACTACTAGGATGTTTTATGGGATTGTTAGACGGTTTATTAGGTAATGCGTCAGAAATTGACGTGGACGAAGTCGCCCAAGAGCTTGCGCCGATTATTGGTGAGGGTGAATCGGTTGTACAAGTGTTCAAGTTGGTAAGAGATATGTTTGTCTTTACTGACAAAAGACTTATTTTGATCGATAAACAAGGTATGACAGGCCGAAAAGTCGACTATCACTCTGTTCCGTATCGAGCAATTACTCAGTTCAAGATTGAAACCGCTGGACATTTTGATTTAGACGCAGAGCTTAAAATATGGGTATCCGGTCAATCTGAACCGATTGAAAAAGAGTTAAGTAAAGCTGCTGTTGTGGGTGTTCAGAAAACACTGGCAACACAAATGTTTGGTTAGCCCTGTTATCAAATCCGTATTTTAGGTGGGCATCCCTACTATTGTGTTGTCTGATGTGTTTGGTTGTACGCCTGCCTTCCGTGAGTTGGCTGGCGCCTTAAATGCAGACAAACTTATCTCTCCCTATTCGGATAACATTTATTTTACGGATGAAAATCAAGCGTACACGTACTTTGTTGAGCACCTAGGTTTAGAGCAATACCTAGCTGCAGTGCAACAAGAATTAAGCGCCTATTCATTAGTCAATATAGTTGGCTTTAGTGTGGGAGCCTCTGTGCTGTGGAGGTTAACTGCTGGGCCTCTGGCATCTAGAGTTAATACAGCCATAGGCGTATACGGCTCCCAAATTAGGCACTATTTAACTAATCGCCCCCAATGCCGGATACATTTATTGCTGCCAAGTGTTGAAGCTCACTTTGATTTAGACCAAATGTCACGTTCTCTCGTAGTATTTGAGCAGGTGACTATTCATCAAACTCAGTATAAGCATGGGTTTATGAATCAGTATTCGACAAACTTCACACAGGCAGGGTATCAAATGTACTTAGCTCAAATCTGCGACATGCTTCGGCCCACAAATACTCATGAATAAGTCTGCTTTAGTGCTAGGGGCAACTGGTTTAGTAGGGCAACACTTGATTAAACAACTTTGCGCTGACCATAGATATAGCCAAGTAACCTGTTTACTTAGAAAGCCGCTACCCGCTCGACTTTTCACCTTTGAAACCAATAAGTTGCAACCCATAGTGGTGGACTACGAACAGTTACAAGATTATCAAGGCTATTTTTCTGTGGATCATGTATATGTGTGTTTAGGCACAACCCTGAAAAAAGCTGGTAGCCCGTCAGAATTTCGTAAAGTTGACTACCAATATGTACATGTTGCAGCTCAGTTGGCTAGAGCTCAGCGAGCCAAGAGTTTTGTATGGATTTCTTCGGTAGGTGCCAATGCCAAAAGCCGAATTTTTTATCTAAAGGTCAAAGGCGAAATCGAAAACGCAGTACTTACCATGCTAGGCCTAAATAATCCGTCTGCTGTCAGGCCTTCTTTAATCTTAGGGGCGCGCTCAGAGACACGTTTTGGAGAAAAGCTAGGTGCTAAATTGTTAAACCTAGTACGTCCTTTTTTGTTTGGTAAACTAGCCAAGTTTAAACCCGTTGAAGCCCAGCATGTGGCCGCTCAAATGATTAAGCTTCACGTGTTTAAATAATGAGCTCACTGGGATTTCAGCTTAAACAATGCTTTATTGAGCATACTGGTTGTGCCATGAAAGTCGGGACCGACAGCTTGATGCTAGGCAGTTGGGTAGAGCCTGCGACAGCTAAAACAATTTTAGATGTAGGCACTGGCAGTGGACTTTTGGCGTTAATGTTGGCTCAGCGGGCGTCTATAAGGTGCAAAATTATCGGTATCGATATCGTGCCTGAGGCGATTAAACAGGCCAAGAAAAATGCTGAATTAAGTCCTTGGTCTGCACAATGTGAATTTCACCAAACTAGTTTTCAAACCTTCACCAACCAAGCGTTATTCGATTTGATCGTAAGCAACCCGCCTTACTTCACCGAAAATGCTACAGCAAATCAAGTAGCGGGGATGTCTGATCGTACCCTAGCTAGGCAAACACTGAGTCTTGGACACAGGGCACTATTTGAAAATGTTGAGCGCTTGTTGTCTGAAACGGGGAGTTTTTGCTGTGTTTTACCAGCTGAGTCATACCGCCTCGCACTTGATATTGCCCACGAAACAGAGCTATATTGTAACCAAGTAGTCAATGTTCGTTCTCTGCCTGAGACTAAAGTCATTAGACATTTACTGCGTTTTTCTCGTATCAACACTGTTACTGAAGAGGAGGAGCTAGCCATTTACCAATCCGCTGGGCACTATTCAGAGCAATACCGAACCTTGTGTAAGGAATATTATCTGAACTTTTGAAATTGTTGAAATTTTTGTGCCTATCAGCTGTCTTACCAAATAAGCAGATATGAAGTGTGAGGGACTAATGAAAAAAGCATTTGAATTACCCAAATCAATTTCGTCGTTGGCAGAAGAACTGCAAATTATCCAAATTAGTTGGCAAGGCGTCACAGTGCAAATTCCTAAATTTGCGGTTTATTCTATCTTACAGCGCCCTGTATTCGACAAAATCGTGTTTAAAAACGGCCGTGAAATCGGGCTGCTCAATTTTGGTCGGTATAGTATCCCAATTCTTGATCCCTTCCGTGGAGACATAGAGCCTACGCCCAACTATGCGGTTGTTATTAGCCATTGCCGAGGCAACTTGTTTGGCTTGTATGGTTATCCAGCAGATTTTGTCGATCCTGATGTACATATTTCGTCTTACCACGGTTCAGTGCCTAGAATCGTTCGCGATTATGTGTAGTCGGAATTTATAGGTGTAGTTATCGCTAAAGATGATTTTTAGGCGTCCCTAGGGAGGCCTTTTTCGACACTGCGAATTAATCTTTGGGTTAAGCGTTTGTTTTGCTCACCTTGTTGAGAGGCTTTGTTTTGTTGCTGGGTGATAGCCCATTCGATATGTTCGGCGACCATTTTATCTGCTTCTTTAGTTTCCCTTAGTTCATTTAAACGATGGTTCAGAGCGTCGACGATTGCTTGATCAAACGCTGCATTGCCTAGTCCAACGGCTATGTTTCGTTGCCAGCGTTGAAAGCCAATTCGACGTATGGGTGAACCTTCTGTTTTTTTTAAAAACTCCTGCTCAGTCCATGCAAACAGCGAAACAAGTTTTTGATTAGACAAGTGGGCTCTGGGATGAAAGTCATGTTCGTCTGTTATTTTGGCAAAACGGTTCCAAGGACAAATGAGTTGGCAGTCATCGCAACCATATACACGATTGCCAATAAGGGGGCGAAATTCTTCTGGAATTGCCCCTTTTAGTTCAATTGTTAAATACGAAATACACCGCCGCGCATCCACTACATAAGGTTCAACTATGGCCTGTGTTGGACAAATCGTAATACACGCACTGCAACTTCCACATTGATTGGAAGCGGGTTGATCGACAGGTAGTGGGATATCAACAAACAGCTCTCCTAAAAAAAACCACGAGCCTGCTTGTTCATTAATTGTAAGTGAGTGCTTGCCAGTCCAGCCTATGCCAGCTTTTTCAGCAAGGGCATGCTCTAAAACAGGTGCAGAATCAACGAAAGGTCGAAAATTTAACTCAGCGCATTCAAGGCGAATTTTTTCGCCTAATTTTTTTAAGCGGTTTCTGAGAACTTTATGGTAGTCACGGCCTTGGGCATAGCGACTAACATAGGCTTGATCATTGGACTTGAGGGATTTTGCAAAGTTGGCGTTTGGCGGCAGATAATCCATTCTTGCGCTGATCACGCGTAACGTTCCCGGTATCAGCTCAGCAGGGCGAGCACGTTTTAAACCGTGTTCAACCATGTATCCCATTTCGCCAGCATAGCCATTGTCTAACCATTCTTGCAAGCCTTGCTCGTGGCGAGTTAAGTCGACATCACAGATACCAACTTGCTGAAAACCTAGCGCTTTGCCCCAAGCCTTGATATTTTCAGCTAACTGATACAAATCTAGCGTATTGATTGATGGCATTGAATAACCTATTAACGAAACAAGCGAGCCAGATTTTAGCATACAAAGGGCTGACAGCTGAATCCATTAGAAATAATGAGGGCCACGCCGCTAAGTTAGCTAATACTGACTTGAGTGCTCTAATGCAAAGAGCTGGCCTTGCTGCATTTGAGTATATGCAGGCTCTCTGGCCAAACGCAAAGCGAATTTTAGTAGTAGCGGGCAACGGAAACAATGCAGGTGATGCCTATGTACTAGCGTGCCACGCTAAACAAGCGAGCTTTTGCGTTAAAGTAATGTGCGAAGACCCGAGTCGGCTGCTTTCGTCAGATGCAGGTGTGTGGCAAGCAAAATGGTTTGAGCTTGAAGGGCAAACAGAATGTTTTGATTCCATTGCTGCGGAGTCCTTTGATCTGGTAGTCGATGGCTTACTTGGCACTGGCCTTAAGGGAAACGTTACTCCCAACTTTTTACAGATGATTAGACACATCAATCAAGCTGATCTACCTGTATTAAGTCTGGATGTACCCTCTGGTTTGGAAAGTGATACCGGTATTGGATTACCAGAGTCTGTGCATAGCGCGGCAACTATTAGTTTTATTGCACCTAAGTTGGGTTTGTTGACTGGCGTAGGTAAGCATTATTGTGGGCAGCTTAAAATAGCGAGCTTAGGCGTTGACCAGACGATACACAGCTTAGTTGGCCCTAGGGCGCAATTAGTTGATTGGAATACATTATTGTCTCTGCCTGCTCGGCCTATTCACGCCAATAAAGGCACCTTCGGAAAACTTGTATGTATTGGCGGTGGCAAAGGAATGGCTGGGGCCATAAGATTAAGTGCGGAAAGCGCCCTTCGTTCTGGGGCTGGAATGGTACGCGTAATTTGCGATGCTAGCAGTGTATTGCACGTTGCTTCAGGTAGGCCTGAATTAATGGTTGATGGGGGTAATTTACTGGCTGCCTTAGACTGGTGTTCGGTTGTTGTACTTGGGCCGGGCCTTGGTAAAAGTGATTGGGCCAAACAGACATTCAAATCTGTTATTGAGTACTTGGTTCACAAGCCTAAGGCGTTAGTGCTAGATGCTGATGGCTTAAATTTATTAGGAGATGATTTCGCGTCATACGCAGAACTGTTGTCACAACTGCCTAGTCTGGTTCTAACACCTCACCCAGGTGAAGCCGCCAGACTACTTAACACCAGCATTCGTGCGGTCGAAGCTGATCGCTACGCTAGCTGTTTGCAAATCAGTCAAAAATATCAGGCAGCCTGTATATTGAAAGGAGCAGGCAGCATAATTTGTGACCCGGTCGAACCACTTGCTTGGGTTTGCAATGGTGGAAATCCGGGTATGGCAGTTGCTGGGATGGGCGATCTTTTATCTGGGATTTGCGGTGCCATGTTAGCACAAGGCTTAGATCCCGCTGAGGCGGCAGTATACAGTGTATGTGCCCATGCAGAGGCGGGGGATCGAGTTGCCAAGGAAACGGGTCAACGTGGTATACTTCCCACGGATTTACTGTTAACCATACAAACCATTATTAATGAGTGATGAACTTTTTGAATACGCAACAATCCACACTAAACGAAAAGCATGTCCAGTTAGATGATGAAGCGCAAACGGTTAATTTTGCCGAACATCTGGCTAAATGCTGTACTGAATCATTGGTAATCTATCTTGAGGGTGATCTAGGCGCGGGCAAAACCACCTTTAGTCGCGGATTCATTCAAGGTCTAGGGCATAAGGGCCATGTTAAAAGCCCGACCTATACGTTAGTCGAACCTTACGAATTAGCGCAGTGGCGTATATATCACTTTGATTTATATCGATTATCTGATCCTGAAGAGCTTGAGTTCATGGGGATCCGTGACTACTTCGCAGATGATTGTATTTGTATTATTGAATGGCCAGACAAGGGCCAAGGTTTATTGTCTCCTGCTGACTTGCACATTACTATTGAGTATTTTGAGCAGGGTCGAAAAATGCATATTTGTGCTAAAACACCAAAAGGCTTGGCTATTTTGTCTCGCCTGCCGGCTTAGGGTAATTGCATTTATGAATTGTAGATAGGATGGAAATTAAAGTTGTGTATTTGAGATGGTTAGCTAATGACTAGATTGCTTGTTGTGTGCCTGCGTATTTTGGTGTTGACTATAGCCCTGTGTTCTGCGGCTTCAGTTCAAGCTAAAAACACGATTGAGGGCCTCCGTATTTGGCCATCACCAGGTAACACACGTCTTGTTTTTGATTTAACGAATACTCCGAATTTCACCTATTTTAGTTTGGCCAATCCAAACCGTTTAGTTATTGATTTAGCCAATACTAGCAAAGATTATGATTTGGCAAAGGTCACAAATGAGAGCCGTATCGTCAAAAAAGTACGTTATAGCAAGCCCAAAAACTCGAGCTCGGTGCGCATCGTTATAGAGTTAGCAAAAAAGGTCGACAAAAACGTATTTGCATTGCCTCCCACAGCCCCTTATCGCGATAGATTAGTCATTGATTTAACAGATAATAGTGTGCCCGCTGGGCCGCAGATTGTGCTTAATGCTCAGTCTGATTCGGCGCGGGATATTATCGTCGCTCTCGATGCGGGACACGGAGGCGAAGATCCAGGTTCAATCGGCCCAACAAAGAGTTACGAAAAACATATTACTTTGGCTATTGCCAAACGTTTAGCCCGTTTAATTGATAAAGAGCCTGGATTGAAAGCCGTAATGGTGCGCACGGGTGACTATTATATATCGCCTAATAGGCGACCCCAGATCGCCCGAGAACATAAAGCCGATTTGTTTGTGTCTATTCATGCCGATGCCTTTACTACCCCTCAGCCTAGTGGAGCATCTGTATGGGTATTGTCTATGAAAAGGGCTAATACTGAGCTAGGGCGCTGGTTAGAGAGAACCGAGAGACATTCAGAATTACTTGGTGGAGCGGCTGAAGTGATACAAGATACAGCCAATGAACGGTATTTGGCCGAGACTTTACTCGACATGTCAATGGACCACTCATTAACCACAAGTTACGACATTAGCCGTGATGTTATTTCTGAGCTGAAAACCGTGACTAAGATGCATAAAAAAACGCCTCAGGCCTTGAGTTTAGCTGTACTTACCTCTCCGGATATTCCGTCTATTTTGGTTGAAACGGGTTTTATATCTAATCCCAGAGAAGAAAAAAACCTGAATTGGGCTGCATATAGACAAAAACTCGCCGAAGCCATTTTTGCAGGGATTAAAACTCATTTTAGAAACTCGCCACCAGATGGCTCCCTTTGGGCCAAGCAAAAAAAGGTGGTGAAGACCCATAGAGTTGCGAGGGGAGAATCATTATCTATTTTGGCTCAGCGCTACAATGTGTCTTTGCGCAAACTCAAACAAGTGAATAATTTACGCTCTGATCTTGTAAAGGTGGGTCAAGTGTTAACCATTCCTCATTCTTAATTTAGTCGGCAGCGTGTCTGCATCAAGGTTATTATTTTGCCTATTCAAATTTTACCACCGAGACTTGCCAACCAAATAGCGGCGGGAGAGGTAGTTGAACGCCCTGCTTCTGTGGTTAAAGAGCTGGTAGAAAACAGTTTAGATTCTGGGGCAACCTCAATTGAAATCGATATTGAGAAAGGCGGCCACAAACGCATTTGTATTCGTGATAATGGATCTGGTATCCCCAAGCTAGAGTTAGCGTTAGCCTTGAGCCGACATGCAACCAGTAAAATTGTAAGCTTAGATGATTTAGAGTCGATAATGAGTTTGGGGTTTCGTGGAGAGGCCCTTGCGAGTGTCAGTTCTGTGGCGCGTTTGACTCTAAGCTCTAAGCCCTCGGGGCAAGAGCAAGGTTGGCAAGCGCACTGTGAAGGAACGGATATGGCAGTACAAATTAATCCTGTTGCTCATCCAAATGGAACCAGTGTTGAGGTATGTGATTTATTTTTTAATACACCAGCGCGCCGCAAGTTTTTAAAAACTGAAAAAACAGAATTTGCGCATATCGATGAAGTTGTCAGAAGGATTGCTCTTAGCCGCTTTGACGTAGGTTTTACCCTAAAGCACAATGGGAAGGTGTTGCGAAAATACCCTTTAGTAACTGACAAACAGTCACCAGCTAAGCGTTTAGAGGCGATTTGTGGTAAAACGTTTGCCTATCAAAGTTTGCAGTTACACAGTGAGTATCAAGGGTTTAAACTCACAGGTTGGATTTTGCCGTCGTCGGAAGACAATACCAGTAATGACTTTCAGTATTTTTATGTAAATGGCAGAGTGATGCGTGACAAGCTTATTCATCATGCACTGCGGCAAGCCTTAGAGGAATACGCCCAGCAAGGCATGAGTTTATGTTACGTCTTGTATTTAACTCTGCCAGCAGATCAAGTTGATGTGAATGTTCATCCAGCAAAACACGAAGTGAGATTTCATCAAGCAAGGATGGTTCATGACTTTATTTATCGTGCCTTGGTCGACGGTTTAAAGCAGCTACTTTCCGACCAGAGCCCGCCGTCTTCTACTATTATGCAGGCTGTAGAGCCAAGCCATGATTATATTCATCCACTACAACGTGTTGAAACACATCAAGTTTCCGAAGGGGCTACTACAAGATTTGAATCTTCCCAATCTTCGCAGTCTCCCCATATGGGCGCAGCAAGCGGCCGTCCGGCGGGAGCAAAACAAGCGCAAGTAGATGCAGCAAGAATACAAGGTGAGTCATATCGGCGGTATCAAGACTTAATGACCCCTAAGGCTCACAATTCGGAAGATGAAGGACACGTAAGCTATGAGTGCAGGCCTACTTGGTTGAAGGTATCTGAGCAAAAACTGTTGGTATCTTTTGGACAAGATTTTTATTTAATTGCGATCAAAAGTTTGATGTTGGCAAATTTGACGGCCCGTTATCAAGTTAATCTGCCTATTAGTCAACCTTTGTTGATGCCAGTTTCTATCCAAGCAGATTCAGCGTTACTAGAGAATGCGAAAGCCCTGCACGACAGTTTGTTGCGCAATAGTATCGAAATTGCATGGACCCATCAGCGCTTAATTTTGAAAAAGGTGCCATCTGACTTACGGCATTTTCCTTGGGCCGATGTCTTGTACGACTTAGTTAGTGTTAGCTATGAAAATGATGATGAAGTACGTAAGCACATACTTTCGATTGTCGTAAACAAACAACAGACATGGCCTGATATTATGATAGAGAAAATTTGGCAAGAGTTTGTCGAAACACAAGGGTTTGATCAACAAGCTTTAGTGGATCTAGGCCACAAGGTGCCTTTAGCTGACTGGATTAGTCAATATGAGTGATGTGTTTGCACAAAGGCAAAAGGGCGAAAACCCTTTAGCCATTTTTTTAATGGGTCCCACTGCGTCGGGTAAAACGGATTTAGCAATACAGCTTTGCTCACAGTTACCCTGTGAATTAATCAGCGTTGACTCTGCATTAATTTATAAAGGCATGGATATAGGCACAGCTAAGCCTAGCCCAGAAGAGCTGAGTAAAGCGCCTCATAAATTAATAGACATTCTGGATCCTAGCCAAAGTTACTCAGTTGCAGAATTTCGCCAAGACGCGTTACGTGAAATGCGTGCGATTACCGAAAGGGGAAATATTCCACTGCTAGTGGGGGGCACTATGCTTTACTACAAAGCTTTAGTCGACGGATTATCGCCACTGCCTGAATCAGACCCTCACGTCCGTCAGGATATTGAATCTCAAGCCAAACAGTTGGGATGGAATGCGATGCACCAAAAGCTTGAGGTCATTGACCCACAATCAGCGGCGCGTATTCATCCAAATGACCCCCAACGTCTGGGCCGTGCCCTAGAAGTATTTGCCTTAACCCAGCGTACTATGACAGACTGGTTATCGACAAAATCTGAACCTATTCCTTATGTAATTCAGCAGTTTAGTATTGCACCAGAAGACCGTAAGGTGTTGCATGAGCGCATTGAGTTACGTTTTGATTTAATGATAAAAGCAAATTTTCAGCAAGAAGTTGAGGCATTGCGAGAGCGGGGTGATCTGCATCTCGATTTACCCTCTATAAGGTGTGTGGGTTATCGACAGATGTGGCAATACTTGGATGGCGATTGTTCATTTTCTGAAATGCGAGACAAGTCTATTGCTGCCACTCGACAGCTAGCAAAAAGGCAACTAACATGGTTACGGAGTTGGAAAAATGTGCAGCAACTAGACACATTCCACAACGACAACGTAGTAAGGGTTGTAGATCGTATTAAAATTGCGCCTTGACTCGCTATACAGGGTAACCATTTTCTGTATAATTTTGAGTCTTGGTAAATATTAATAATAAAAAGAAAAGGATAGATAATGGCAAAAGGGCAATCACTGCAAGACCCATTTTTGAATGCATTGCGAAAAGAACGCATTCCTGTATCAATTTACCTCGTAAATGGTATAAAATTGCAAGGCCAGGTCGAGTCATTCGACCAATTTGTAATTTTGCTTAAGAATACGGTTAGTCAAATGGTTTACAAGCACGCGATATCCACAGTCGTGCCTTCTCGTGCTATTCAAATGCCTACAAATGGTCAAGCCGAATCAGAAGACAACTAGACGTATTTTTAACATAGTAGAACAATAGGAGAACGGCTTGTTTGACCGTTATGAAGCAGGTGAACAAGCTGTTTTAGTACATGTTGATTTTTCAGATGAAAACAGTAAAGAAGATTTACTAGAGCTTCAGCTTTTAGTTTCTTCTGCTGGTGTAAATGCAATCGATGTTGTTTCTGGTTCGCGTCAAGCGCCTCACCCCAAGTACTTTGTAGGCAGCGGTAAGGCCGAAGAAATTGCCAATGCTGTGCGTACTCAACAAGCAGACATAGTGATATTTAATCATAGTTTGTCTCCCTCTCAAGAAAGAAACTTAGAGCAATTATGTAAGTGCAGAGTACTCGACCGTACTGGCCTTATTCTAGATATTTTTGCTCAACGAGCTCGAACTCACGAGGGTAAGTTGCAGGTAGAACTTGCTCAACTGAGACACATTAGTACACGCCTAATTCGAGGTTGGACGCACTTAGAGCGGCAAAAAGGGGGAATCGGTTTAAGAGGGCCAGGGGAGACCCAGCTCGAAACTGATAGAAGATTATTAAGAGCGCGTATAAAAAGTATTTTACGCCGCTTAGAAAAAGTCCAAAAACAGCGTGAACAAGGGCGCCGTTCTAGAATTCGGGCAGAGATCCCCACTGTTTCGCTGGTGGGTTATACCAATGCTGGGAAATCTACGTTATTCAATGAAATGACCAATTCTGCTGTATATGCTGCGGATCAATTGTTCGCAACCCTAGATCCAACGTTAAGAAAGATACAACTGCAAGATGTGGGATCAGCTATTCTGGCGGATACGGTTGGTTTTATCCGACACCTCCCCCATGATCTAATTGCTGCGTTTAAAGCAACGTTGCAAGAAACTCAACAAGCTAATTTGTTGTTGCATGTGGTCGACTACGCTGATGACCAATTTCGTGAAAACACAGATCAAGTAAACGAAGTACTCGATGAGATTGGTGCTGGAGATATTCAGCAACTAGTCGTGTGTAATAAAATTGATCGAATGGAAGGTGTTGAAGCTAAAATCGATAGGGATGATGAAGGTACTCCTATTCGCGTTTGGGTGTCTGCTCAGCAAGGTATAGGCATTGATTTACTGTTAGACGCGATAACCGAATGTTTGTCAGACAATATGGTGCAACATTGTTTGGCGATTCCACCACATAAAAGCAGTTTACGTGGTGTGTTTTTTGATATGAACTGTATTGCATCACAGAGTTACACCGAACAGGGTGATTGGTTAGTCGAAGTCAGAATGGAAAACAGTGAATGGCAACGGCTAATTAAACGGGTCGATGAAAACTTAGAGTCGTACATAGTAGAACAATAAGTCGCGGGTTTGCTGCTTAGCAGCAGACTAAACGTATAATAATTTCGTACATTTATTCAATTAACTAGTTGGAGATCAAACATGGCTTGGAATGAGCCCGGTGGAAACAATAATGATCCTTGGAAAAACAAGGGCGGCCGAAATCAAGGGCCACCTGATTTGGACGAGGTATTCAAAAACTTAATGAACAAGTTTGGTAAGTTTGGTGGTGGAAGTGGTGGTTCTTCAGGCGGTAAAAGCTTGGGTGGTACCGGTCTAGCTGTCATTCTGGGTATCTTGATTGCGGCTTGGGCTGTGAGTGGCTTTTACACCATTCGTGAAGCCGAGCGTGGTGTAGTCTTAAGGTTTGGTGAATTTAATAAATTTGTTGAGCCGGGCCTTAACTGGAAGCCAACGTTTGTCGACACAGTGAAACCTGTAGATGTGCAAACTGTTCGCTCTATGCCTTCCTCTGGCTCTATGCTGACTGAAGACGAAAACGTAGTACGTGTAGAAATGGAAGTGCAGTACCGCATTACCGAACCTTACAAGTACAGTTTCTCGGTGACTAGTCCAGAAGAGAGCTTGAGCCAAGCATTTGATAGCGCAATCCGCTACGTAGTGGGTCACTCTAAAATGGATGACGTTCTGACGAGTGGTCGTGAATCTGCTCGCCAAAGTGTTAGAGGTGAATTAATCGACATTATTGAGTCCTACGATATGGGGATCTCAATTGTTGATATGAACTTTAAAGACGCTCGCCCACCTGAAGAAGTGAAAGAAGCCTTTGATGATGCCATAGCCGCCCAAGAAGACGAACAGCGCTTTATAAACGAAGCCGAAGCCTATGCACGTGAAATCGAACCTAGGGCTAGGGGGCAAGTTAACCGTATGTCTCAAGAAGCTCAAGCTTATAAAGAGCGTGTCACGTTAGAAGCGCAAGGTGAAGTAGCAAGATTCGCTGAACTGTTGCCACAATATAAGGCTGCGCCTGAAGTAACCCGTAGCCGTATTTATTTAGAAACCTTAGAGCAGGTTTACGGAAGCACCAGTAAGATACTAGTTGATACTGAAGGTACGGGGAACATGATGTACTTACCTCTAGATAAAATCTTAGAGCGTCAGTCAGGGCAAGATGTACCCGCTAACATACGCAGTACGTTAGAAGGGTTACGTAACCAAGATGCTGATACGCAACCAGTATCAAATAATTCTAGAAGTTCAAGAACTTCTACCGTTCGTACGGGGAGAAACTAAGTCATGAAGAACTTTATTGCATTACTCATTGTGGCCTTAGGTTTCTTAGTATTTGGTTCACTGTTTGTTGTTGAAGAAGGCAGCCGAGCTATTGTTATTCAGTTTGGTAAAGTCCAAAGAGATAGTGATACAGGTGTAACCAACGTATTTGAACCAGGTTTACACTTGAAACTGCCGTTTTTTGACCGCGTAGTTAAGTTAGACGCACGCATTCAAACTTTGGATGAAGTACCAGATCGTTTTGTTACCTCTGAGAAGAAAGACTTAATCGTTGATTTATACGTGAAATGGAAAATCAAAGATTTCGCAAAATATTATTTGGCCACAGGTGGTATTAAAAGCGGTGCAGAGGTGCTACTACAGCAAAAAGTCAACAATGGGTTACGTTCTGAATTTGGTACGCGAACTATTCAACAGATTGTGTCGGGTGAGCGTTCAGAATTAATGGATGAAGCCATGGAGCAAGCTTCAACTAGTTCTGATGAGCTTGGTATTGAAATAGTTGACGTACGTGTTAAGCAAATTAACTTGCCGTTGGAAGTAAGAAACTTTATTTTCCAACGTATGCGGACCGAGCGTGAAGCTGTGGCTAGAGAGCACAGATCGGAAGGTAAAGAGAAAGCTGAGTTTATTAAAGCCGACATAGATGCGAGAGTGACTGTCATGTTAGCTGATGCAGAACGAAACCTAAGAACGACTAAAGGTGAAGGTGATGCTCAGGCTGCTAAAATTTATGCTGATACTTACACTCAAGATCCTGAATTCTATGGATTCTTAAGAAGTATGGATGCATACAAATCTAGCTTTAACAGTAAAAATGATGTTTTGATTGTTGAGCCGGACAGTGACTTCTTCAAATACATGAAGAACGGTTTATCTAAATAAGCTGAATTAAGATTACATCAAGAGACTTAACTTGTGATTGAAAAAGCGCCCTCGGGCGCTTTTTTTTGTGAGCTAATAATGAGTTTGTAATGCCGATAAATAGGCTTTTTAGCAACCCCTGATAATACTCTATGGCAATTGAGCAGGTAACCTTAAAAATTGTTCAATGGGTAAGGGCTTACTAAATAGAAAACCCTGAGCACTAGGGCAGTTACACTCTTGTAAAAAGCGTTTTTGATAGTCGGTTTCGACACCTTCTGCAATAACGCCAACATTTAGGCTTTTAGCCATAGCGATCACCGCGAGTACAATGGCACTGTCACTGTCTTGTCCTTGGTTGCTAGCTGTTAGTGACATAACGAATGAACGGTCTATCTTGATATGATCAATTGCCAGTTTTTGTAAATACGCTAATGAGCTATAGCCGGTTCCAAAGTCATCGATTGCGACACTTATGCCTAAGGTGCGTAATTCACTGAGTAAATGCTGAACTTTATCGTAATCATCTATTAGTACGCCTTCGGTTAATTCAATCTCGAATTGGCATGGATTAACTTTGTGTTTATTGAGGCTTTGCTTAATAAACGAAAATAACTGTCTATCTGCGATTTGACGAGGTGATAGGTTAACCGATATTTTGATTATTTTACCTGCTTCTGAAAGTACTTTCATTTGCTTACAAGCTTGGTTGATGACCCATTTTCCAATAGGAACAATTAGACCCGTTTGTTCAGCTAAAGGAATAAAGTCTGTAGGAGATACTAAGGCTCCATCGATTTTTCTCCAACGAATAAGGGCTTCGGCTTTGATGACTTGGCCAGACGACAAATTTATTATGGGTTGAAAGAACAACTCAAATTCATTGTCGGTAATCGCAGTTTGTAAGGCGTTTTCCATTTGTACGCGTTTTAGAGCGTCTTCTACGAGTTTTTGAGAGTAGAAAGCGGTGTGAGTCTCTGGCGAGTTTTTTGCGGCAGAGACGGCTATGTCGGCAAACTTTATTAGCTCTTCAATATTTTTGCTGTCTTTAGGAAAGCTAGTTGCGCCTATATTAAGTTGAATTTCGCACCGGCCTCCCGATTCAAGATAAAATGGCAGGGAGCAGGCATTGATTACTTCACGAATAAAGGCTTTACACTGATTGTATTCATTGTGTAAATGTTGGGTGTTTAGGTCGTCAAGTCCCAAGACTACCGCAAACTCTGCCCCCCCAATTCGTGCAATTAGGTCGTCCATACGGGTCAGTGAAGATAACCGTTTTGCCAGTCCAATTAGGACCTGATCACCCGTTGCATGCCCATGCAACTCATTTACGCGCTTGAACTTTTCTATGTCTAAGTAAAGTAAAAAGAAGGGCTTGCCGCGTAGAGCCCTATCTTCTAGTTGCTGCCAAAAATATTGGCGATTGGGTAAGTCTGTTAATACATCATAGTGGCTGAGCTTTTCGTTTCGCTTGAGTAAAAACTTAACTTGAGTGACATCACTAACGCTTAAGATCCAGTTTTTAATATGTCGTAAGCCATCTTTAATCGGATAAATCGAGACTTTCAGCCATTTGCCTTGTTCGGGTGGATTAAGCCAGCATAACTCTCCAGACCAAGGACTGTGAGTAGCAAATATACGTTCATATTCAGGATATTGTTTCTTAAACAATTCTAGAAGTAGACGGTCTATAGGCTGCTTAATCTCTACAGAGGTGTCACTAAACAAAGCTTGCAGAGCAGGATTACCTTTGAGCATTTGTAAACGCTCATCCAGAACCGCTACGCCAATCTCAGCTTGTTCAAGCGCCTGAATAATGGGTTGTTCTAGTGTGTGTATGGCAGAGGAGGAATTAAGTAAATCTGCCATTCTTTTCTCAAGTTGCTCGTGCCGAGCGGTAATTTGATCATTCGAAAGTAGTAGTTCACGGGCTAATTGTAACGTTTGTTGTTTCTTTTCAAATTTGTCTTTGAGTCGGTGAACAACTAGGTAGCTGTGAGGGGGATTGTTTATGGCTTGGGCCTCAAGGCGTAAAGGGTGGCCTTGAATCGTTTCAGTCCAGATCCCTGAATCTATTACATTTGCAGCTTTAGCCTGCCAATGAGGAATTGCGTCTTGCATAAAATCAAGTAGGAATGGGAAATTGTTGTCTATTTCTATGTTATGCCCGGCAGATACACCTTGGATGAGAGGATCGAACCAAGAGTCGGCTTTGTATATCACTTCAAATTCGTGCGCGCCTATGTGCTTAAAAATAACGCAGTCTATTAATCCTAATTCTGTAAATAATGAAGTGACCATTCAAATTCTACTCCGTTAGTATTTGTGCCATATAAGTGAACATCTGTTCTACGCCTTGACCGGATTTGGCACTTGTGTCGAAGCAGGTTACAAAGTCTTGTTTTAGTTCGCTTAGCTCCTTTTCGCTCCAATGCCAGCTGGTCTCCAAATCGGCTTTATTGAGTGCCAATATGCAAGGTATATCTGCGACCTCTTTTACCAGTTTAAATATTTCTATACCTTCAACTAATGATTGAGAGCGAGTTGTATCCGTTACTATGATAACGCCAGACGCCCCCCTTACATATTTGGGTTGAAACCCACAATACCTATCTATTCCTTCAATATCCCAAATCATCAATTGAACAGGTTGAGCTGTACTATCAATAATTTTTTTATCTATTTTTACGCCTATGGAGGTCAAGTATTTCTCAGAAAAAATACCCTCAACATATTGTTTAATTAAACTGGTTTTTCCGACTCCAGATGCGCCTAATATACATATTTTTTTTTGTATCATTTCGATACCTTTTTTATTTTCGACGACATAGCCAATACCACATTTTGCATGATTATCTTTTTACTCGCTAGCAGCAAAATAGATGACGTTGAACAATACTTTACGTGCACCTTCGTCTGTGCTCGGTAAGTCTATTGTGCCTAAACCAATAGCATTGAGTCGAGAATCTTCGATGCCTAGTTCTTGTAGCTTGGTTTTTACCACATTAGCACGGGTTTGGCTTAAGCGACGATTAAATGCGGCGCTGCCCACTGAATCAGTTGCGCCCATAATAACTAATCCGAGGGATAACCCTTGGCTCTCTGCCAATTGAATTAAGCGATTAAATTGGTTTTTTACTGTGACGAGAGTGCTAATACTCTCAGTCGATAACTGGCTCTGACCTTTCTCGAACGCCACGGTAAGACGATCTATCTTAGCGATGTTTAGGTCTAGAATAGCCCGGGTGATGACTGGGTCATTAGCGAGTTCTTGTTCTAAATCTGTAATTTTTAGGGATGCTAGCCAAGTGTAATCAAAGTTTAGTCCGCTTACCTTTGCTAACTCGTTTTGCAGAGATAGTTTTTCTAAACTGGTGATTTCGCCGTTAAAAATAGGAGAGGCATTTGTCCAGCTTATTTCAATGCTTGGGTAGTGGTTCATAATCGAAACCACCTTATTTTTAACTATCTCTGTATCCAGAGACAAATAAGCCCGTTGGGTGATTGTGAGATTTTTGGTTGGAATATTATTAGCAGATAACCAAGCTAAGGGGTCTATTGCTGCGGGATCTCTCAGTATGTCTAGTTGAATAGCAGATAAGCCAGAGGCTGATAGTTGAGTAACTATGATCCCCGCTTGTTGTTCAATCAAGCGAACTTTGCTTAAAGTTTGCTGAGTTTGAAAACGCGTAAATGCCATATACCCTAAACCCAACAATAAGCTAATAAAAATAATCCACGCAAACCAAGGTTTCTTTTTGCGTTCAGCTTGTTCGGGTTTTAATTCAGAAACTAAACATTCTCGTAACTGATTCTCACTGTTTTCAAAAGCAGAGGTATCACCGTTGAACTGGCTCAACTCTTGATCGTAGAGTTTATGAATATCCTCTAAAGTAGTTTGCAGTTTATTGGCAATATGTTGTGGGGTGTTCCCTGTAACAGCTGCCACAATCACAGCAGACGGCCCAGGTTTAATGATTAAGGTAAAGTCTTCGGTGCGAATAACGTCGAGGGATTGTTCTGAATGACTTTGATGTGGCTTAAAGGAATCAGAAACAAAGTCATTAATCGCGGTTAACATGGCGGAGACCATATCCGCGTCTGCACCAGTTTTTAGGTCCTGTGCCACACTATTTAGCAATAAGCCCGTTTCTTTATGAATTAAGAATACTTGTTCTACCCTAAAATCGAAGGTCTGAGTAATTACATATTGGGAGAAACTGATCCCGGCTTGTCGGGCTTTAAAGCGCCATTTTAAGCCTTTAATCGTTAAGCTATTTTCAATTAAAGCGTTGGTTTTTTCGAGAATTTCGGTAATGAATGCAGTAACCGACTTTCTAACTAGGCTGCCTACTAAGGGATACAAATAGCCAACATATTGTTCGCTATGGGTGGCGATGGACTTCTCAACGGATTTTTCAACGAGTGGAACCAGAACAGTATTAACTGAACCGTCATGGTTTTCTCGGTCATGGAGGGCTTCAGAGAAGACGTCTGTGACAATTTCTCGCGCATTATTCCTGACCGCTTGAGTTACGACTGAATCGTTGTCACCCAAGATCAGTCGCCTAACCGTCTCCATTTGTTCTGCTTCGGCGGTTTGGCTAGTACTCTTTTTAGAGTCCGTCATAGTAGGCGTTACTCATCTTCGCCTGTTTCTAGATTGCTGGCCACAGATGCCAGAAGTTTAGCTAAGGTGCGCCTATCGGTTTTTGACGAATTAAGTTCACTAGAAACCTGGTTTAGTTTGTCTATAGCCTGTGTGAGTTGCAGAGTGAAGTTATCGCTAAGGCTCTTAAGCTCTTTGTCGAGCCTATCGTGAAGTTCGTCGTTTTCTTGTTTGCTATTGGCTTCAGCCATTTCTAAAGCAGAAGATATACGGTCGGCATAAGCATTTAACTCTTCTGCTTTTTTATCTTGGCTTTGATCTGCGTAAGCGAGTTTGTTTTCCAAAGATTGAAACTCTTCAGTCATTTTCTGTTGGAGTGCGGTTAAGTTTTTTTCGAGCAGGTGTTCTAGTTTGTCAAAACTTGCTTGATTGCGTTTTTCAAGACTATCGATGCGTTGCTCTAGCTGGGTTTTGGCTTCGCCAAATACTATGTGCCGTAATGTATCTAGTTCAGAGCCTTCGCTTGAGACCTCTTTGTCGTTTACCTTATTAGTCGCTGCCATTTTTCATTCCTCTGCCTTAAGGTTGGGTTAGGTGGCTTGTTCCTTAACTTTAGTTCAACTCTTTGAGTTTACGTGAGTAAAGTTATGTCCTGCCTAAATACTACACAAAGCGTTGAAAAAAAATACATAAAATACGCATGCAGATGTTAATACTCATTTAACGAAATTTTTGTTTTATCTTTATCGTTGAATAAATTTTGTAATTACCACCATTCACTTCTATGGTGTACTTATCCAAATGTAATCGTTTTCATTGAGTTTTTTTTAGGTTTTATTACTTACCTGAATTAAAGCATCTAAATAACAATGAGTTGCCTAGAAAGGCCAGTAAGTACTGACGAACAATGTTGGATAAACATATGCGTGGTATGAATTGTTTCTTTAAATTTATCTGAGTTGTTGAGCAATAAATTGTTGCCTCCGCCCAGCATAAACTTAAATGGCATCTCAATTTATTTGGCTGGCTAATCCCAAATTAACTGGGCGTACTCTTAAATTTGCAGAGTGCGCAAGCTGAATAAAATTGTATGAATTACTTCGCTTAAATTAACCATAACACTTATAAACAAAGGTTGTTTAGTGATGAAATACAACAAATCTTTATTGCAGTTTTGCATCTCAGCTGCTCTAGCTGTGAGTTTGTCAACGTTGCCAAGCTTAGCTAATTCAGGGGTTAAACCTGTCAATAAAATTAGGGTTAACCAGCATGGGTATCTGCCCAATCAACCCAAACATGCAGTTTATGTAGGCGCAGCTGGAACCAATTGGCAATTGAAAAACAGTGCTGGAGTAACGGTAGCATCTGGCACAACTACCGCATACGGCAACGACAATGCATCTGGGGATAACGTTTCCCATATCGATTTCTCTAGTTATAGCGTGCAAGGAGAAGGGCTGTCGTTACAAATTGGTTCTGACAGCAGCTACCCATTTAAAATAAGCGATTACGTTTATACCTTTATGAAAGAAGACGCCATGATGTACTTTTATCATCAGCGTTTTGGCCATGGGGTTGACGCACAATTCGTTGGTCAAGAGTTTGCCAGAGCAGCAGGGCATTTTGATACTAATTTAGAATGTGACGATAATCTTCCGTCCGATTGGGATCCAAGTAGCCATTGTAGTTACAGTTTAGATGTGAGGGGTGGCCATCAAGATGCTGGGGACTATGGAGGATATGTGGTTAATGGCGGATACTACAATTGGTTACTGCAATATATGCATGAAGCAAACAACAATGTATATACAGACGGCTCGTTGCGTATTCCAGAAAACAACAATGGTGTTCCGGATATTTTAGATGAAGCGCGTATTGAGTTAGATTTTATTATGCGTATGCAGGTACCGCAAAATCGCTCACCTTATCCGGGCATGATCCATCATAAAAAATCTTATCAGGCGTGGGCTCCCTTCCCATTAGCACCAGCCGACGACAACGGTATTTATTTTGGCAACCCTCAAGTAAAGCGGACAATTAAGCCTGTTTCGACTTCTGCCACATTGAACGGTGCGGCAGTCATGGCGCAAGCTGCTAGATTGTGGGCAGCCTACCCTAATGCCACCCGTTTCGACGGAAGCAGTCAGCCTTATCATCAGACGCTACTCGAGAAAGCTGAGATAGCATGGGATGCAGCCGTGGCTAACCCTAACCTTTTTGCATCACGAGATGCATCCCAAGGCAGCGGCCCTTATGACGATAGTAAAGTTGAAGATGAGTTCTACTGGGCAGCGGTAGAGCTATATTTGACGACTAAAAAAACTAAATATAAAGATTTCTTGTTAGCAAGCTCTGCATTTGCTCAGTTTCGCTCTTTTGATTGGCAAGAAGTGCAAGTTGCAGGGAACTTATCACTCTTACTGCATAAAGATGACAATGGTTTGACTGATGGTCAAAATGCGCAGTTAGAAAATAACCTAAAAGCTATGGCAGATGGGCTGGTTAATACCATCAACTCAGAAGGGTACATGACCCCAATCGCCCCTAAAGCCGGTTCGCCTTCTGGTGGAACCTGTAGTGGCAATTACACCTACCCTTGGGGTTCGACGGGATCATTTGTATTAAGCAATGCAATTCAAATGACGGCTGCACATCGCGTAACAGGCGATCGTAAGTACCTTGATGGTACGACGCGAACCATGGACCATGTGTTGGGCGTCAATGCCCTCGATAGAGCATACATGACAGGTTATGGTGAAAATCCAACAACTGAGCCTCATCATCGTTTTTGGTTAAAGGCTAAAGGTAATCCAGTTACTGAGTTTGCCGTCGCAACATCTGTGCCTTATCCCGCTTCGATGGCAGGAGGGCCGCAAAATGACTTTGTCGAAGATGGCACCAGTGGCCCAGAAACAGATGGAACTCCTTGTGCAACACCTGCTAAATCTTATGGTGACCATTGGAATAATTATTCTTCTAATGAAATTACGGTGAATTGGAATGCTAATTTGGCGGCAGTCGTCGCGTACATTGAAGAAGCTATCCCAGCGCCTCGCGATACAATTGCACCGGAAAAGTTAACGAATATTGTTGCTACGCCAACGAGTGGCTCATCAATTACCTTGAGCTGGCCAACGGCAACTGATAATGCTCAAGTACGAGAATACTTAGTCTACATGCAGCCAGCTGGGGGCAATTATGACCTTTACGCCACTACCTTGTTTAATCAGTGGTCATTCGTGCCTCTCAATCCGCAAACTGAGTATTGCTTTCAGGTAATAGCTAGAGACTACACAGGACGTAATTCTGTTGCATCTGATGAAGTTTGTGCAACAACCTTTGCCCCAAATGCTTATGAAATTTTTTATCAACCTGATAACGCGGCTATGAGTGATTACGTTGGTACAGGTGCAATCAATCAGCCAGAGGCCCCAAAAACTGTGTTAGGAAATGGTTGGTATCACTATGAGTTTCATCAAGAACCTGACTTTAGTTTCCACTTTAGTATGCCAAATTTTGGTAGCCCACAACGTTTTTCTCCTGATGGAACGGGTACAAATTGGCGGATCCGAGCCAATGATTTTAGTGCTGGTGGCGCAATTTGGTTGACCTCAGACAAGATTTTTCATAGAGAGGCGCCCGTACTTCAGCCATTGTCTATTTTGAATCGAGAAGACGATGATAATGATGGCGTACCGAATAGCATTGATCAATGTCCAAATACACCAGCAGGCACACAAGTTGATGGCAATGGGTGCGCCGTTATTGTGGTAGTGGGTGATGACGACAACGATGGCGTATTGAATAATGTTGATCAGTGCCCTAATACACCAGTAGGCACAAACGTAGATGAGTTTGGTTGCGCCGTTATTGTAGTCGAGGGTGATGACGACAATGATGGTGTATTGAATAATGTTGATCAGTGCCCTAACACACCAGTAGGTACTGAAGTTGATGAGTTTGGTTGCGCCGTTATTGTAGTCGAGGGTGATGACGACAATGATGGTGTATTGAATAATGTCGATCAGTGTCCTAACACACCAGTAGGTACTGAAGTTGATGAGATGGGGTGCGCGGTTATCGTGGTAGTAGGTGACGATGATAACGACGGTGTACTGAATGATGTAGATCAATGCCCTAATACACCAATCGGCACTTTTGTTGATGCGACTGGCTGCGCAATTCCCGATACAAGTGCGCCTGATGGATTCACCTTTGCAGCAAACGAAGGCGCAACTATCAACGTAAGCGGTACAGTTAATTTGGCTTATGGTGTGAACGGTACGTTCAATTTCTTAAACAATGTGACCAGCAATCAGGTTTGCGATAACGCGACCTTTGGCGATCCTGTTCCGGGTATTCCAAAGCAATGTTATAGCCAGCCAGTAAACACAGATCAAAATGGGTTTACAGGTTTGCACGATTTGCCAGGTCGAATTGAAGCCGAAGAATATGCAGCTGCGCCTAGTGAAACTACTTCAGGTAATGAAAGTACTGCGCCCATCACGAACTGCACCTATTACGGGTTAGACGTTGACGTGCAACACAGCAGTGATGACAATACCTGTAATGTAGGCTGGACAGCGGCTGGCGAAATCCTAGAGTATCAAGTTGGTCAAGCTGGTGGGCGCTACAATATTAACCTGCGGGCCTCTACCAATAGTAATAACAGGCAAATTAGGGTCCGAGTGAATGGTACCTTAGTGGGCACTCAAACTATTACTAACAATGGTTGGAATGGTTGGAATGATCACGTCATCACTGGTGTGGATGTTCCTGCCAACGCAAGGATCCAAGTGGAGTTTGTGCAAGGGAGTGTCAACTTAAACTACCTGCAGTTTACCGAAAGTACTGATTCGAATGACGCTTGTATCGACTATACTGGCACAGGTTTGAGTGAGCTTACGTTAAACAGTGCGAGCTGTGTCAACGTATCCGATGGCCTAGCGGATAAAGAGATTGCCATTGCCGATAGTGATGCCAATCCATCATGTAACATACGAGGCGTCGCAAACTCAGGGAACGGTAATGGTTCGCGTGTGATTGATGGAAACTGGGAGCGGATCTCGGGTGGCTGGTCTGGGACGATTATCAACTTTGATATCAGTAATAATTGCCCGTTCTTGAAGTTAAGAGTGCGCCCACTCCGTTAAAATATGAGAGCTTACGATTTTTACCGTAGGCTCCAATAAACTGCTTATATTTAACAAAACCCGCATACCTGATGTTGCGGGTTTTTTGTTTGTAGTCTTTTAAGCAGTGGGTTTTTATACTGATTGGTACAAGTCATATATTTTGTCAGTGGGCTAACAATTTATTATTTTTTGCAGGTAAGGAATTGAAGACTTAAATCGCGTATAACTTGTTATCTGAGCGGCACGAGTCCAAAATACGCATTTTATCGTACCCTTTCTTTTTCGACACTATTCACCCCCCTTAGGATTTTCATGAAATATCAAGGTAATGCTGCTTTTACTCACGACCAAGCCGATAAAATTGGTGTGTTGATTACCAATTTAGGTACCCCAGACGCGCCCAAGCCTAAACAATTAAAAACCTACTTACGTGAATTTTTGTCTGATCCTAGGGTAGTAGAAGTACCTCGGGTTATTTGGTGGTGTATTTTGAATCTGGTTATCCTAAATATTCGCCCCAGACGATCGGCTAAGGCCTATCAAACAGTTTGGACGGAACGTGGTTCTCCTTTGATGTTTCATACGCAAGACCAAGCAACAGCTCTAAGTGAACGCTTACAAACTAAATATGGTAAACAAGTTCAAGTTGAATTCGCGATGCGATACGGGTCACCATCGGTAGATTCGGTCATTACTAAAATGTTGGATAGTGGTGTGCGTAAATTGGTGGTTCTTCCTTTATACCCTCAATATTGCGCGTCAACTTCTGGTTCAACTTTTGATGCAGTGGCGGCAAGTTTAGCAAAAAGGCGCTGGATGCCAGAGCTGCAATTTATTACTCACTATCACGACAATTCAGCCTATATCCAAGCGGTTGCTGATTCCATTCGAGCCCATTGGCAAAACAACCCCCAAGCCGAAAAACTAGTATTTAGCTACCACGGTATTCCTAAACGTTACTTAATGAATGGCGACCCCTATCACTGCGAATGTCATAAAACAACCCGCTTAATTGCAGAGAATTTGGGATTACATAAAGATCAATATTTTACAAGTTTCCAATCTCGTTTTGGTCGTGAGGAGTGGTTAACCCCATATACTGATCACTCTCTGAAAGATTTTGCTGCCAAGGGCATAAAATCGGTTCAAGTTGTATGCCCGGGATTTTCTGCAGATTGCTTAGAAACGATTGAAGAGATTGGCATTGAAAATCGCGATTACTTTTTAGAAGCAGGAGGCGAAAGCTATCAGTATATTCCAGCTTTAAACGCTGATTCTCAGCACATTAGCGCCTTAGAATCAGTGTTAACGCCATATATTGACACGCATAAGTTACAAAGAGATGTGCAGTTAACAGCAGAGCTTGCCAAAAATATGGGAGCTGAAAAGTAACCTAGGGCCAAATTGAGACAATACGTTTATCATTAGCCGTATATTTCTAATTAAAGGTTTGTATGTACTTACCACATTTGGTTTCTTTTAATGCCTTGAGTAAAACTTTGTGAAAGGTAAAAAAACAGCCTGAACTTGTACTACTTAGTTTGGCGTTTTCATAGAAATAAAATCGGAATAAGTGAACAAAATATGTCTAAGATCCAAGCGCCCGATGCGTTGTTACAGGCACAAAAATTAGCGCATTTATCAGATACTAAAATACGATTGCCGATACTAGGTTGGCGCTTTGGATTAGATTTTTTGATTGGCTTAATACCGGTAGTAGGAGATTTGATTATGTTAGGTGTGTCGCTGCGCATCATAACATTAGCCAAAAAAATGCAGGTTCCGAATAGGAGAATCGCCCTTATGTTGAGAAATATTGTGTTTGACTTTGTTTTAGGGCTTATTCCATTTGTCGGCGACATAATCGACTTCTTCTATAAAGCTAATGTGAAGAACGTCAGAATGATGGAAATGTGGTGGGTAAGTCAGCATCACACAGACATAGTTCAAAATACCCAGCAGGCACTAGACAAGTGGGAACATGAATAAGATATGAGGTGCTAGCATGTCAAAACTAAAGTCAAAATTCGAAATTAGCAGTTTTGGTATTTATGAAATTTGGGACGAAAAAAGTAAAAAGCTCCCAAATATCCAAGACTTTACAACCCGTATTCCTGCTCAAATAGATATTGAGTTTGGCTTTATTTTGCACGCCACAAAAGCTAAAGGAAAACGACTTGATTGGACGATCTTTCATCCAGATGTACTAGATAAAAAAGGCCGTGTGATGCCGCCATTTGAGGGGCAAGTCCATGTGCGAAATAATGACTGGGAATTTTATTTAGGGGACACAGTCTGGGAGCCGATTCAGGATAAGCTAGGAGACTGGCGTATGGTGATTGAGTTAGATGGCAAGATTATCGCGGATAAGACTTTCAGTGTATTAGAAGAATACGGCGATGGTGAGATTCAATTTTGGAAAAAACGAGGGTACTAACATTATCAAGGTGCCACGCCTATCTAAGCTTATCTAGGATTCAGAAGAACTATTCTAAACTAGTTATTCTGGCTTAGTTGGCCACTCGGCGGCTCTTTGATTAAAGAGGTTCTGCTTAAATAAAATGCCACAGTAGTCTGTGCTTTTCGCGGTTAAGACCACTGAAAGTAACCTGCGAAGGGGCAAAGTCATTGCTTAGGTAAAAAACGACATTGCCCAGTTAGATTTGATCTAAGCGGATGTTGTTATTTCTCTGAAAAAAACTAATCTCGCCAACGCTTGGTTAAATCCTGATAGCTATCAATTCTTCTGTCTCTGAAAAACGGCCAAATGCGCTTAACATTTTCGGTACGTTGCAGGTCAATCTCAACCATTAGGTTTTCTGGCTTATCTTTTGTCGCCTGAGCTAATATCTCCCCTTGAGGGCCTGCAATAAAACTCTGTCCCCAAAACTCAATACCTGGTTCATTTGCTACGGGAGAAGCTTCAAACCCTGTTCGATTGGCTACGATAACCGGTAAAGAGTTAGCCACCGCATGACCTCTTTGCACTAGCTGCCATGCATCGTGTTGGCGTATTTGTTCTGCTTGGCTGTCGGTTTTATCCCAACCAATTGCTGTAGGGTAAATGAGTATCTCGGCCCCGGCCATGGCCATTAGGCGAGCAGCTTCTGGATACCATTGATCCCAACAGACTAATACGCCAAGTTTTCCTACACTGGTTTGAATTGGTGTGTAGCCCAAGTCGCCGGGTGTAAAATAGAATTTTTCATAAAATCCGGGATCGTCTGGGATGTGCATTTTTCTGTATATGCCCATCATTCCCTCATGTCGGTCAAACACGACTGCGGTATTGTGATAAAGGCCTGTCGCTCTTTTTTCAAATAGCGAAGCAACAAGTACAATATCCAATTCTTTTGCAAGGGCAGCAAAGTAATCGGTGGCTGGTCCGGGTATTGGCTCGGCAAGATCGAATACTTGAGGATCTTCTTGCTGGCAAAAATACAGGGTGCTATGTAATTCTTGCAGCACGACTAGCTGGCAGCCTTGTTTTGCCAATACGGATATTTGGTCAGCACTAGCTTGCCAATTAGTTTGTTTGTTATTGCTAGTAATAGCTTGTTGTACAAGACCAACTTTAATGGGATGGCTATTGGACATAAACACTGACTCCTTTATGCATCTGGTTAATGACACTTTGTTTAAACGTGCCTGTTGGTACTTGCATGCTAATACAATGCAGACTGCCGAATTGTTTAACAAGAGGCGAGCAGTCTATTGGGATGACTTTATGCTCGGGATAGGCGCTGCCTACAATGTCTATCGCTAGGTTATCTTCGGGCTGGCGGTATATAGGTAATAATAGGGTTTTGTTAGCGATCAAGTAGTTTGCGTATGACGCTGGCAGGCGCTCACCGTTTTCGTTAATTATCTGGGGTAAGGGAAGCTCAAAAATTGAGTGTCGAGGTAAAACGTGTTTACATTCATCAACTAAGGCTGTGAGCCCAGCATAGTGACTATCAGTAGGGCGATTGAAACAAGACTGTATCACCAAGCCCTGCTGCGGAGTATATCTGACTAACGTATCAATATGGCCGTCTGTGTCGTCACCAGACAAATGCCCATGATTAAGAATGATAAGTTGACTCGCACCCATTTGGTTTGCAAAGTTCCTAGCGTATTGGCTCGCCGTGATATTGCCGTTACGTTTAGGGTTAAACAAACAAGATGCCGTTGACAAGATGACACCTTGTTCGTCTATTTCAATTGCTCCACCCTCTGCAATGAGGGGATAGCTAATTAGGGTATTTTTGCATAGGGAAGCCAAGAAACCTTGGTTAACGCGATTGTCTTTTTGCGCATCAAACTTGCCTCCCCAGCCGTTAAATTGATACTCAATTGGAACTAAATCATTGCCTTGCTTACAGGTTAAAAAGGCATAGTCTCTGACCCAAGTATCGTTATAGTCTGCCTCTACCAAAAGTACTTTCGCCTCTTTAGCTTCAAAGTGTTGTTGGCATTGCTCTATTTGTGTGGGCCTCGCGAGCAATACTACAGGGATCTGGTGGCGATTGAGTTGCTCAATAATAGTAATGTAAACTTGCTGGACCTCTGCTAGCCAAGGTGCCCAATCAGTGTATTCGTCTGGCCAAGCTAAAATAATGGCTTCGTGCTCGGTCCATTCTGGTAAGAGTTTGAGGTGTGGTATGTCTGTATTCATGATGATAGTTAAAATAACTCGTTAGATAAATTCTACTCAAATTTCTTAGATGGCGCATCACTATCCTGCAATATCCCGCTTAAACAAAACAAATTGGAACTAAGCAAATTCGCGGGAGTAGTTTTACTGGATAAATTTGGATGCGCCACTCAATCATATTTTGTTGAATATGATTGAGTGGCGTGAAATTAACTTCATATTGTTATCGCGACATATTTTCAGCATTAGAATGTAACTAGAGTTAAATAGATTGTTAATTGGTAGTAAATCAGTGATGTTTGCAAGGGAAATTAAGCTTAAATTTTCTTTATTTTAATACCGTTATTTTATATGCATATTCTTTTGGGGTATGATTATTTTAAATAAATTTAATTAAATCAATGATATAGCGTCTCTGTTAACTTTAAAAAGTGGTTTCACAAATTTTTTACCGAAAGGGTACATTATGAGAACAGAAAGCCTCGGATTTATGGTTTTAAATAGACTCAGAAATCAACAATTTACTCATTTACATATTTTGGAGACACACATGAAAAAGTTAATCGCATTGTCAGTCGCTCTAGCAACATTTGGTGCAAACGCCGCTCTAGAATCAAACGTACAGTACAAAGGTGATACGCAGTTCTCTAGCTTCTGTGAAGCAGTTGTTTCTGACGACGTAAGCTTGCTTAAGAAGAGCCTACGTAGCAAAGTAGGTATCGTTGGTTTGTCTGAGCGTTCAGTTAAAAAACTGGTCGTTGCTGAAAACGGTGTTAAGTGTAACGGTACTTCACTAAAAGCTTTCTCTAAAGAAAGACAAGCTACAAAAGTTGCCGAATTCTTAAAAGGTAGATAACTTACAAGGCAAGTAATAAGCCTTAGGCACTAATCATAGTGAAGTAGCCATTAAGTTGGTT
The DNA here is from genome assembly GCA_947498355.1 of uncultured Paraglaciecola sp. Lineage (GTDB taxonomy): Bacteria > Pseudomonadota > Gammaproteobacteria > Enterobacterales > Alteromonadaceae > Paraglaciecola. The sequence continues at coordinate 56,175 of CANMKA010000002.1, forward strand.
GCTTCAAGCTCATAAAAGCGTGTTTCTGATATCAGGAACACGCTTTTTGTTTTTTAACCCCAAATTAAGAAGATTGAATAGGTCACTCCTAGCTACTTTCTCGAGTTGATATTATTACTATCACATCTGTTTACAGATTCAGGTAAACTTCAACGATATCGGATTACCTTGACATTGCCGTATGCTAAACAAGCAAAAAAAGCCATCATGGTGGAGAACAAATTGTGCTAAGTGCAAGCGTGCTAGGGCTATGCTAATTTGGGCAGTGTTAATGTGTATTGTTTACCTCTACTTTTGGGCATAATTGATGTCAGACATGATTCAAATTCGTAGCATTGCAAAACGTAATATCGTATTTAGTGCACTCGTGGGTTTATTCTTGTTAGTGCTTGGGATTATCCTATTAATTGCCCTGCCAGCCACATCCTATTTGGTAGGAATTTTTACGGTGAGCTTTTCATTTGTCATGCTGCTTATTTCTTGGGCTAAATATAGAGAGCCTAGTTTTAGCTTTTTGTTGTCAAAGCAAGCTATTCAATATCAATGTCGTCACGGAAAATGGAAGATCGAGTGGGACAATGTCCAACGGGTTGACGTACCGAGCACTAACAGGGGAATGCTTAACCAAAAACTGGATATGGTAGGGATTAAATTAAAGGATTATAAGCCTTTCTTGTCTGAGGTATCTCCGCGTTTGATGACAAATATTTTAATGGAACAACGACCCTTGTTGTTTCATGGCCTCACCAACGAAGAATTAAAGTCTTGTAAAACCGGGCAATGTGGGGCAGGTGAGTTGCTTGAAGATGACAGTTACAAAGGCCCTGATGGCACCGCTTATAAAGGTATTCAAGCTATGTTTGCTAATCGAATGGTTAAACTAAGAGATCGTTTGGGTTTCGATATTTTTATCGCGTCGTCAGATTTAGACCGTTCTGAAGCCGAGTTTGTAGCTTTGTTAAAGCAGTGTCAGGAGCAAGTTATAAGCGAAGCAGTTCATTCGCGCTAAATGATTTAGGTCGATTGTGTGTTTGAATGCACATTTCAACTTCTGAACTGAGCTAGCTTTGTCTCTGCTTGACTGTTCGTTCTACATTTAACGCTTCTGCGTAGAGTTTGGGCAGTAAATCCTCTGCGAGTAACTGATTGCTTTGTTTTAACGCGCTTTCAGTTTGTTCGCACAAACTGTGTAACGCCGGTACCCCAGTATAGCAACACGCTCCGTGCAACTGATGAACTACGCTTTGTATGCTGTCAAAGTCTTGTTGTTGATGGTGTGTTTTAATGTTTTGAATAAGCTCGGGCAATTGTTGGATAAATTGATACAAAATGTCTTGAGCTGCATCGTGGTTGTGGTTGGCTTTTACCAAGGCTAAGTCCCAATCAAAACTGACTAAATCTGTGTTGGTAGGATCCGTGACTTGGCACCAACGTTTTATGAGATCGATAAGGTCGGATAAGTTGATCGGTTTAGGTAAATAGTCATCCATACCAGACATGAGAAGTTTGTCTTGCTCTTCTTTAAACGCATGGGCGGTGACGGCTATGATAGGTGTGCCTAAATTAAGTGGGGTTTGGCGGATCAGCTTGGTTGCCTCTAAGCCATCCATTCCTGGCATTTGTACATCCATTAAAATTAAATCAAACCCTTGCTGCTGACAATGATGGACGGCATCTTTACCGCTATAAGCGGTCGTAAGGTCTAAATTAGATGACTTTAACCAAGTAGTTAGGAGCCGCAGATTCATCTCCATATCGTCAACGGCAAGCACCTTGGCTACAGGTAACTCTTCGAGACGTTTTTGTATTTTATTCACGGGGCTAGCGGTAGGCATACTTGATAAACTATTTAGCTTACCTAACGTTAGGGGGAGTCTTAGCCTGTTGTCAAAGTACTGAGAGAGCCCCTCTCGTCCAGACAATGCTTCTTTCCCAGAGTAAAATAATACGGTTTTAGTGCTTTTCAAGTGCCTGAGAGTTTCAATGATATTTGGAAGGCAGCTCACTTTGTTTGCAGGTACGCACACAAAAATATAGTCTTGAGGTGTGCTAAGAGTGCGTAAAAAGGTTAAGGACTCTACGCCAGTTACGTTTGCTCCCAAGGCTTTAAGCAATCGAACCCCGCACTGCCTTGACATAGGTAAGGGGTCAAACAACACGACGTTTTTATCTTGCCATTTTTTATCAATATTAATAGATGGTGTTGTGTTAAGCAGGTTGGTTCGTATGCTAACTGTGAACGTACTGCCGACTTTAGGTGTACTTTTTAAGGTGAGTTCACCATGCATCATTTTGACTAGCTCTTGGCAAATCACTAGGCCTAAGCCTGTACCTTGATAGGAGCGACTCAGGGCGTCATCAACTTGTGAAAAAGCCGCAAATAGCTTTCTTTGATCTTCGCGACTAATACCAATTCCAGAATCTTCAATAATCAGAATAAGCTCAAAAATCCCATGGTCTTTGACATTGCCTTCGACGGTCAGAGAAATGTAACCTGAGTCAGTAAATTTTAATGCGTTTCCAATTAAATTATTGAGTACCTGTTTTATTCTAAAGCTGTCGCCAATTAGTTTTTCTGGCAAGGTATTCAGATTAAAAATAAACTCCAGGTTTTGCAACTGAGCTGACTTAGCCATAATGCTGACTACGTCTTCTAACACTTGATTAGGTGAAAAAGGGTGATTATTTATTTTTAATTTACCCGCTTCAATTTTAGAGAAATCCAGCACGTCGTTGACAATATTTAATAGGTTATCGGCAGCCGCGTTAATAATTCCTACTTGTTCTTGTTTCTCAAGTGGTAGCTCTGCAGAGCGAAGCTCTTGGCTAAAGCCAAGAATGGCGTTTAAAGGGGTACGAATTTCATGGCTCATGTTGGCTAAAAATTGAGATTTAACATGACTCGCTGCGACAGCCTCTTTACGAGCAATATCTAAGCGAACATTTTGCTCTTCGATCAGCTCAATATTATTGGTTAAGTCGTGAGTGGCTTGCTCGACTTCTTGCTGTAAACGATGTTGATTTTTATCTACCAGCGCCACTGAGAATAAACAGGCTTGAATAAATAATCCGGCCTGAACACAATAAGAGGTAAACAAGTTTGCGTGAACAAAACCAACTAAATGGAAAAAACCAATTAAACCTAAACCAGTCAAAATACACCAAGCAATGATAAAAAATCTAGCGGGATAAAAGCGATTAGCATAGCTTTCGAAACCCGCATAGGTATAGGTAATCATGGCCATCAAGCAGGTGATACTCACAATTAAATTTTGCCACTTTTGTGGGATTACGTTCATTACGCCGAGTACAGCAAGTAGGCAAAATAACCCGATAAATAATTGGATAGCCTTTAAGTTTTTGGGCGCCGTGTGTTTAGCGTTTAGTAGGGTGCAGGCAAATATGCCTGAGCTTAGGCCAATACCAATAAAGATTAAGTCAACGTGTTGACCAATCCATATAGCAATATTTGGGGAGGCGAGGAGATTAAGGTGTCCTCCCCAAACGAATTGCCATATCAAGACAGAACATATATAGCCCATATAGGCCAATAGACTTTTGTCTTTAAATCCTGAGTACAACAATAAGTTATATGCGCCTAGCATGATTAGGCCGCCGTAAAACAACCCCCACAGTAGGTTGTCGTAGAAATTGATGGAATCGTGAGAGTCAGCGGTCTGAATATCTATAGGAGCGAGTAAGCTGGATTGGCTGTTCTCAATACGTATAAATAAATCGACAGATTGCGCATATGGCAGGGTAACTTTGAGTGTCGGCAGGCGGTACTGGGAAGGCGTGCCCATCTTGCCTTGGTTACTTTGAGCCAGTATTCGATCGCCAGACAAAACATAAAAGTCTACTTTCTCAAGTTGACTAAATGCTACATCAATTACCCAGTCATTTTTGTCTGTGACGTTCAGCATACTGGCATGCAACCATACGCCTTTGTTGGTAAACCCATAGTTTGGATTACCCGCAGCTTGCCACGTAAAAGCGTCTTTTCTGTTAACGACCTGAAACAGGCTGAGAGGTTCGCGCGTCTCTCTAAATACCTTCAACTGGGGAGTTAGCCGAATTGGAGACTCAGTAGAAATAAGTTGAATATCACTTTGAGCATGCGCTACGGGAACAGACATGCTGATTAACAGTAACAGACTTAACCAGACGCATTTCAAAATGAGGGAGACCTTAAAATTGGGTAGTTGATATGAGTATTAAACCATTCGGAACTTATACAAGGCAATCTAATCCTGAATTGCCAATAGCATTAACCTCGCTAAATCTAACATAGAGGGAAGTGTTTTGACGTCGAGTTTAAATAGTTTGCAGCCCCTAAGCGTATAATTCATTAGCCTGTGACTATTTTATCTCATCTTACCTCGAGCTAGAGGGTTTATTGCTTTTGGCTTTAGTTTGAAGATTTAACAAAATCTCGGAATAGGGTAACCTAGACAAACCTGATTTTCAGTCGTTGTAGCCGTTACATGCCCAAACAATGCAGTGACAAAGCAAAAGTATACACAACGCGACAACAGGCTCTATAGTATTTACCTCTTAACCAACTAGCGGCGGCACGTTAAACCAGTATGAGTCAAGAAACCATAATTAATAAAGACGGCATCGAACAATTGCCTATGAGTCGGTTCACTGAAGAATCTTATTTAAATTACTCGATGTACGTGATTATGGATAGAGCCCTGCCGCATATTGGTGATGGCCTTAAACCTGTTCAGCGTCGTATCGTTTACGCCATGTCTGAACTGGGTTTAAACAATGCCGCCAAGTATAAAAAGTCGGCAAGAACCGTAGGTGACGTATTAGGTAAGTTTCACCCTCATGGCGACAGTGCATGTTATGAAGCCATGGTTTTGATGGCACAACCCTTTTCCTACCGTTATCCGCTAGTTGACGGACAAGGGAACTGGGGAGCACCTGATGATCCCAAGTCTTTTGCTGCTATGCGTTACACTGAGTCTCGCCTCTCAAAATTTAGTGAAGTACTTTTGACTGAACTAGGTCAGGGGACGGTGGACTGGCAGCCGAACTTTGATGGCACGTTAGACGAGCCTAAGGTTCTACCTGCTAGATTACCGCATATTTTATTAAACGGTATTACTGGTATTGCTGTAGGTATGGCTACAGATATCCCTCCACATAACGTGCGTGAAGTGGCCAATGCCTGCGCCCATTTACTGGATAACAGCAAGGCAGAGTTAACGGATTTATTGGCCTTTGTAAAAGGCCCTGATTACCCTACTGATGCCGAAATAATTACACCTAAGTCAGATATCGCAAAAATTTACGAAACTGGCCGTGGTTCTATCAAAATGCGTGCTGTGTACTACGAAGAAAACGGCGATATTATTATTTCTGCGTTACCTCATCAGGCTTCCGGTGGCAAGATACTCGAGCAGATAGCCGCGCAAATGCAGGCTAAAAAATTGCCTATGGTGAGTGATTTGCGTGATGAATCAGATCACGAAAACCCGACACGTTTACTTATTACGCCAAGGTCTAATCGAGTTGACGTTGACCAGCTGATGCAGCACTTGTTTGCCACCACAGATTTAGAAAAGAGTTACCGAGTTAATATCAATATGATTGGCCTAGATGGTCGTCCTCAAGTTAAAGACTTGCGGATGATATTAACTGAATGGCTTACTTTCAGGAAAGACGTAGTAGTACGTCGTCTGAAATACCGTTTAGATAAAGTATTAGCAAGACTTCATATTCTCGAAGGCTTGATGATTGCGTTTTTGAACCTGGATGAAGTCATTAGAATTATTCGCTACGAAGATAAGCCCAAAGCGACCTTAATGAGTCAATTTGGTATTACTGACTTGCAGGCTGATGCGATTCTCGACCTTAAACTTCGCCAACTGGCCAAGCTGGAAGAACTCAGAATCAAAGGCGAGCAAGACGAGTTAGCCAGTGAGCGTGATCAACTACAATTACTTTTAGGTTCAGATCGTCGTTTAAAAACCCTTCTTAAAAAGGAAATCCTCGCTGCGGCCGACACCTACGGTGATGAGAGGCGCTCACCGATTGTTGAGCGAGGTGACGCCAAAGCCTTGTCTGAGAAAGATTTAGTGCCATCTGAGGCGGTGACAGTTGTGTTATCAGAAAAAGGGTGGGCGCGTTGTGCTAAAGGCCATGATATTGATGCTAAAGCCTTGAGTTATAAAGCTGGAGATAGTTATCAATCGAGCCAAGTCGGGCGCAGTAACCAACAGGTGGTCTTTTTGGACTCGTCTGGGCGTACATTTTCTTGTGATGCCCACACTCTGCCATCCGCCAGAAGTCAGGGTGAGCCACTGACAGGGCGATTTAACCCAGTCTCAGGCGCTATCTTTGAGCACGTTGTGATGGGAGCAGACCAGCAAAAATATTTAATGGCTTCTGATGCAGGATACGGCTTTGTCGGAACGTTTGCCGACATGGTGAGTAAAAATAAAGCAGGCAAAGCCTACCTATCACTAGGTACTGCAGCAAAAGTGATTGAGCCCAAAGCAGTAAGTGATTTAGAAACAGATTGGTGCCTAGCTATTTCAAATGAAGGCCGGATGTTAATGTTTCCACTGCGAGACTTACCACGCTTAGGCAAAGGCAAAGGCAATAAATTGATTAACATACCTACGGCTAAGGCTCAGTCACGAGAAGAGTTTGTTAAAGTCTTAGTTGTGGTACCCCAGGGTGCAAATGTCAAAATTATTGCCGGTAAACGTGGTATGACCCTAACTCAGTCCGATCTCGAACATTACCAAGGCGAGAGGGGGAGACGAGGAAACAAGCTACCAAGAGGTTTACAGCGTGTCGACAGTGTTGAAATAGAAGCGGCTGCTCTTTCAGGCGAGGAAGAGAGTTTAACTACACCAAACTAAGCTCGAGGTTAACGCGCATGGGAACTGACTTGGTGAGATTAACCCTCACCTCTAGATTTATTGAGCAAAGTCACTGTGGACTTTCTCAACTAGAGTAACCTTTGGTTAATTACTTTGGAGGGCTGGTATTAGCTAGCACAATTCTCGTACTGAGTTTCTGAGCGAAGTTTTTTATCACCTTAGCCCTAGGTGTAATATAGGGCTAAGGTAACTTAGCTATGTAGGCTCAATATCTCTTACGTGACGTTTTACGGATAAAAATGAACCACTTAAGCCTAGGAAAACCGAAATACCTAGCATACTGATGAAAGTATTAAAATCTAGGCCCGTTATATTAAAGTCCTTCTGATATAAGGCACTCACATTGGCAATGCTGGCACTCATCCACCACAGCAAAAGCGTTACAGCAATCCACGCGAGTAAGCCACCTAAAAATCCATACCAAAACCCCGTATACATAAAAGGGCGTTGAATAAAGGCATCTGTTGCTCCCACTAACTTCATGACCAAAATTTCGTCTTTTTTATTAAGAATGTTTAATCTTATAGTGTTGCCTATGATTAAGGTAACAGCTAAAAATAGCAGTAAGGCGATTACGCTAACTAAGTCTTTAACTAGGTCTAGCAGTCCGTGAAGTCGCTCTAGCCACTCAATATCTAATTTCCCTATATCTACTTCACGTTCATTCTTGAGTTTTTCTAATAGTGCTCTAGCGGCCACAGGACTTGCGTGTCTTTGCGTTGGCGTAACTAACACAACGTTAGGCAATGGATTGCTATCGAGATAAGCAATCGCATCGCCAAACCCTGATAATTGTTTAAATTCGGCTAGGGCTTCATCGGCTGTAATCAAGGTAAGATCTTGTACTTCAGGCCACAGTTGTATGCGCTTAACGAGTTGATTAACATCTCTTTGACTGGCTTTATCTTTGATAAATAAAGAAATTTGAGATGCATGCTCCCAACCCGCGCTAATTTGTTCAGTGTTTTTCACCATGACATACAAAGTGGTGGGTAATGTAATACTCAAACCCAGTACGCCTACCGTCATGGCTGATGACATACCTGATCGCCATAATTCACCTAGGCTTCCGAGAGCTTGGCGAAAATGATTAATGAAAAACATTAAGCAGCGTTGGAATAATGAAATTTTGCTTACGTGCGCACCTTGCGCTCTATTCTTAAACAAGGGATTCAATGCGCTCTCCACTTACAAAAAAGGTTTGCGATTTGTTTAACGCACTATTAAACATAGAATTCGTCTTGGGTCGGCTCTTCATGCAAGCCGTCAGTAATCATTTGGCCGTGTTTTAAGGTTAATGTACGGTACTTCATACGCGCGATTAAGCCTAAATCATGGGTAGCGATAAGGACAGATACACCCGCTTGATTAAAGTCTTCGAATAGACGAATGATCTCCATCGATAATTTAGGATCTAAATTACCTGTTGGCTCATCGGCAAGCAGCAAAGGCGGTTTATTGACTACCGCCCGAGCAATACCAACACGCTGCTGTTCGCCACCAGACAGCATGGCGGGAAGGCTTTTAATCTTGTCCCTAAGACCGACCATTTCTAAGGCGGCATGAACGCGCTTGGCAATTTCTTTATGAGAATAACCTTCAATGACTAAGGGCAGTGCCACGTTGTCGAACACAGACTTATCCATAAGTAACTGATGGCTTTGAAAAATCATTCCGATGTCACGTCGAATATAAGCAATATCATTGCGCTGGATACGATTTAAGTCATGGCCGTTAATAAATACATTGCCCACTGTGGGTCGTTCCATGATTGATATGAGCTTAAGTAGGGTGCTTTTTCCTGCCCCTGAGTGACCGGTTAAAAAAGCCATTTCTCCAGGTTCAATATGAAAATTGACCTTTCTCAGGGCTTGCTGGCCACCAGGATAAGTTTTGCTCACTTGCTCAAATTTAATCATTTGGAATGCGCTATTTTGGTTATTCTTCGTTCTCTGTAAAAAGGGCGTCGACAAAATCTTGTCCATCGAAAGGCCGCAAATCATCTATGCCTTCACCTATTCCGACATAGCGAATAGGGATTTCAAATTGATCTGCAATGGCAAAAATGACCCCACCTTTGGCGGTACCATCTAATTTAGTTAAGCTGATCCCTGTTAAACCGACTGCTTCGTGGAATAGCTTTGTTTGGCTGACGGCATTTTGTCCAGTACTGGCATCTAAGGTCAACATAATTTCGTGGGGCGCATCAGGAGATATCTTTTTCATCACCCTCACCACTTTTTTCAGCTCTTCCATTAAGTGGTCTTTGTTTTGTAAACGACCAGCAGTATCAGCAATAAGAATATCTATTCCTTTTGCTTTTGCTGATTGGAATGCATCAAATATTACCGACGCACTATCCGAACCTGTTTGCTGTGCAACTACGGGTATGTTGTTACGCTCACCCCATACTTGCAGTTGCTCAACGGCAGCGGCTCGAAAGGTATCGCCTGCCGCTAACATGACATTTTTGCCTTGTTGTTGAAACTGCTTAGCCATCTTGCCTATTGTGGTGGTTTTGCCTACGCCGTTAACCCCTACCATTAGAATAACAAAAGGGCCTTGCTCCACTTGAGTGCTTAACGGGCTCTCGACTTTCTTTAAGATAGTCGTCATTTGCTGTTTCAATAAATCGTATAAAGCATCGCCATCTTTTAGTTGGGCTCGGTTGGCACTGTCGGTGAGTTGTTTAATAATTTTTACTGTGGTGTTCATACCCAAATCGGCGACGAGTAATTGAGTTTCTAGTTCTTCGAACAAGTCATCATCAATGGCTTTACCGCGAAATAGTCCAGCAATACCGCTGCCAATGCTGACTTTTGTTTTAGCTAGGCTTTGCTTTAACTTACTAAAAAAGCTGGGTTTTTCTTTTGGTTTAGGGCTGGGTTGAACAGTAGAATCTCGCTTGGGTTCTGGTTCTTCATGAGGAAGAGCCGTTGGCAGGCTGTCTGTTTTGGTTTGCTGCTCAGGTGCGGGCTCTGTGCTTATTGATGATTCAGCTTTGTTCTGCTTTTGATTGTTTGCACTTGCAGGGGGATTAGAAACTAAATCTTGAGCAGTGTCGATAGTCTCTGGGCCTGCCGTCGTTAGTGGTTTAGCATCATCATTCTCGATACTCTCGGTATTCTCTATGTTTTCGGATGCCCCAGCTACGTGATTTTCAGGTGCTTCTGGGGTTACTTTGGGAGACGTTTTGGGTTTGTCTTTTTTTAGCCAATTAAAAAACTTTGACATATTGGTGAAAATCCTTGGAATTTCGTTAAGTGATTTAAGTACACTATGTATCTGTATCATCAATAATAGCATTTCTACCCCAAATGAAGCGAGGCGTAAAAACACCCCAAAAGGCAAATGGTGCAATTCGTATTATCAGTGGCCAATGGCGCGGGCGAAAATTACCCGTTTTAGACGTCCAAGGACTAAGACCTACGACGGATAGGAGCAAAGAAACGTTATTTAACTGGTTAATGCCTTACGTACAAAATGCGGTCTGTTTGGATGCATTTGCGGGTTCAGGTGGGCTGGGTTTTGAAGCCCTCTCCAGATATGCAAAAAATGCAGTGTTTGTTGAGCTTGATCCAAAGGTGGTCAAACAGCTTTATGCAAACATTGATTTACTAAAAATTGAATCAAATAAGGTTAAGGTTATACATGGCGATGCGGCAACTGAGCCTAGCTTAGCCGGTAGTGCTTTTGATCTGATCTTTCTTGACCCTCCCTTTAACAAAGGGCTTTTGCCTAAAATTATCCAGAGAATTGATGCCGAGCACATGTTGAAAGACAATGGCGTAGTGTATGTCGAATGTGAGGCTCAATGCGTGTATTCGGTGCCAGCTAGTTGGGCACTATTGAAAGAAAAAAACACATCACACCTTACCTCTCGCCTGTATCAACTCAAATAACCTTAGCTGTCATAAAATGCAGTCAAAGAACTGCATTTAAATCTGCTTGGTTAGTTCGACAGGATAGAGGAGGTAGCAGAAAAGCCCATATATTTGAACTAGCTTTGTCGTTTTAATAGATTAGCTTTGTCGAATTAAGCAATCAAATAATTTCTATACCTATATTGCTTATCCCTTCGGAAGTGGCAAAGGCTTTTAGACGTTTGCAGGTGTCTGCATTTTTAGGATGCTGTTTTAACAAGACTAATAGTTCTTGTTGGGTTGCAATTTCCCATGCCATTAGTGGGTGAGCCTTAATTTCGGCATTTGATAGCGCTTCTTCTGCTTGAGCTTCGATAAATGCTTCAACTCCCCCTTGAGATAGCTTACTGACGACTACAGCGCCCTGTAAATCTTCTTGCTGAATAAGCTGAATAATAGCCGTCATTGACATACAAACATCTATAGCAGGGAATACCCCGTAGTTGTCAAATTGCTCAGCATCAGGCACCAACTCTTCCACTTTTTCGAGTTGAACGGAAAAGTTGATTTTACTTTTGGGGCTACTCAGCCACTCCCAGATTGAATTCAGGGTATTCCTATATTGAGTTGGATCTGCGAACTCGGTAACTTCACAAAACAATAGATAGTTTGGCAACATACGTTCGAGTAAAGTGGCAGAAAAGGCGATTGCTTGCCAGCCATTAAGTTCTCTAACTTGTTGAAAGGTATTTAATTTCTCACTCAAAATGTTTTCACTCATGGTTTACACTAATGGTAATATTAACGTTAGTTGACTGTCTGTTCACACTCGATTGTTACCGTCACGTAATTTTTTTCACGTTGGGCTGAGTAGAATACGTCGATTCCGCCGAGATTGCCTGTCTTAACCTAAGTTCAGTTTATTTCACTGCTATTTTGCACCTAAATTATCCATACAAAGTAACTAATTTGTAAAAAATGGGTTTTACTGGTTTAAATTCAATCACCTAAATGATTTAATCTAAACCGTCTGATTAAGTTTTTATCCCAAATAAAGACTTAATGCTCGAATGATGTAGGTAAACATCAAGCATTTTGAGTAGCTATTTTGAATCAATGGTCTTTAATAATAGATCTGAACTTTTTAATTAGAAAAACAAGAGGATGGATGTATGAGTCTGATGACAGTTGCACAAGTGGCGCAATTTTTAGGTGTTCAAGACGTAAGAGTTGAAAGGTTAGAAAGAGAGAGCTTATTAATTGCTGCTGATAAGGATGCGGATGGTAATCCTTTGTTTGATAAAGATGCAGTAGAAAAGTATAAAGTGCTAGCTGAACGTTTAGGCGGGATCTAGCTTAAAGGGGCCTCCGTTTTTACAGAGGCCACAGTCTCTCTGTTTTTTATGTCTCAATCATTCTAAGGTAATACTCCAGCTCCCGTACATGTTGAATACCTATGCATTTCAATAGCCTTGTTCAAGGCACTTTAGTCAAGCGTTACAAACGTTTTTTAGCCGATGTAGAACTAAATTCTGGCGAGTTAGTCGTGGCACATTGCCCTAATACAGGCGCCATGACTGGATGTGCCGAGCCTGGCTGGCGAGTTTGGTTATCTCCTAGTAATAATCCCAAGCGTAAGTTGGCTTACACGTGGGAATTGGCGCAAACCGACAATAACGATTGGATTGGCATTAATACACAAAATGCTAATAAGTTGGTATCTGAAGCTTTGACTAAAGGTGTTATTACCGAATTACTCGGTTACCAAACTGTGCAAGCAGAGGTTAAATTTGGCGAAGAAAATAGTCGAGTCGATTTTTTGTTGGCGGGCAATGACAAACCAAACTGTTACCTAGAAGTAAAATCAGTGACCCTAGCGCTAGATGAAAAAGGATTTTTCCCCGATGCAAAGACCGAACGAGGTCGGAAACATCTCAGAGAGTTAGCAAGTATTGCTCAACAAGGTCAACGTGCCGTGCTGCTTTTCTGCGTACAACATACTGGCATTCAGTCGGTCAGCATAGCTAAGCATATTGATGAAAAGTATGCCCAAGAATGGGAAAGAGCGAAGGAAGCGGGAGTGGAAGTTTTTTGCTACAGCACTAATATCAACAACCAACAAGCGACACTTGCACACAGTCTGCCGTTTATTTAAGCGTATATTTATCAGTAATGGGTTGATTTTTAAGTCCAGTGCCTCAATATCTCACCCGCACTATGACTTCCGCCATATGGATAAGTTAGCCAGCAAGGATTGCCTGAGAGTTGGCTTTCTGGTATACATGTCGGCCTGCGCGTTATCGCTCGTGCCGAAGTTTAGGAGAATTGGCTTATGCCAACAACAAAAACAAATAAAACATTAGGATTATTAGCGCTAGCCGGTCTGGCTCCTTATCAGGAGAAGAAAGGCGAAGAGTATATGGGTGCCCCACAATTGGAGCATTTTGCTGCGCTGTTAAAAGCATGGAGAGATCAACTTCGGGAAGAAGTCGACAGAACTGTGCACCACATGCAAGACGAAGCTGCAAACTTCCCTGATCCAGTAGATAGAGCTGCTCAAGAAGAAGAATTTAGCTTGGAATTACGTACTCGAGACAGAGAGCGTAAGCTGATTAAAAAGATTGAAAAAACGTTGAAACGTATTGAAGACGACGATTTTGGATTTTGTGACGCCTGTGGCATCGAAATAGGTGTGCGCCGTCTTGAAGCAAGACCAACGGCAGACATGTGTATCGATTGTAAAACCTTAGCTGAAATCAAAGAAAAACAGTTGCAGGGCTAACCCCATAACTGATTTTTTGTAGTTTGGCGTGCTGTAGTGTCAGAGTGTTCTTTACTCAGAATTGTACGCCTTATCTTGCCTATTTAAATGCTATTCCGTTGCAGGTTATTTCGTGACTTGTTCCCTTTCTTATATTGGTAGATTTGCCCCTTCTCCTTCAGGACCTTTACATTTTGGTTCCCTAGTTACAGCTGTTGGTAGTTATCTACAAGCCAAATCTAATGATGGTAAGTGGTTACTTCGTATCGAAGATATTGATCCTCCAAGAGAAGTCGTAGGCGCAAGTGATGCTATTTTTCGCTGTTTAGATGCTCATGCTCTGCACTGGGACGGCCAGCCAAGTTACCAAAGTCAGCACAGCGAACGCTATGAAGCGCGCATTCAACAGTTAGTTGAGGCCGACTTGGCTTATGTCTGTCAATGCACTCGGGCAAGTCTAACTAAATTGGGTTCTGGTGATTGCCCATGTCTTAAAAATAAAATGCCTCTTGTAGAGGGCGCAATTCGATTCCGCCACAATCAGCCTATTCAGACATTTGAAGATAGGCTATTAAGGCGTGTCACTATTCCTCCTGAAGAATTGACTACGCAATTTGCGATTCGGCGAAGAGATGGTCTTTTTGCCTATCAACTCGCTGTGGTTACCGATGACATTGAGCAAGGCATAACTGAGGTAGCGCGTGGGGCCGATCTGTTATCAGCAACAGTTTTTCAATTAGCTTTGTATCAAGCTTTTAAGCATACGCCACCGAGTTTCTTGCACTTTCCCTTAGTGATGAATACGTCTGGCCTTAAGTTGAGTAAGCAGAACCATGCGCCAGCTATCGTTTTGTCTCAGGCCTCAAACAATTTAACCCATGCTTTACGCTTTTTAGGTTTACGCGTACCAGACAATTTATTAGGCGCTTTGCCTGAGGTTATTTTAGAGTGGGCTGTGGTTAATTGGAACTTGGACGATGTGGTGGCAAAAACCGAACAGATAGATAATAGAATTGAAGGCCCAGACAGGATATGATTAGCCAAATTTTTTAAGGCTACCTGGGTTAGGAGAGCAAGCTATTATTTCTCGTGTGATAGACAAGGTAAAAGGCGCATTCAAAGGCAAAGCAGTTGAACCCTCATCTCAGCTCGTTGCTACTACTATTCCCCGCTCCGAACATCAAGTTTCAAGGCAGCATTTCAGTGAAAATGCGCTTAAAGTCCTATACCGTTTGCATAACAGTGGCTTTCAAGCATACCTAGTGGGTGGTTGTATCCGTGATGTGATGCTTGGTGCCGAGCCTAAAGACTTTGATGTGACTACAGATGCCACCCCAGAGCAGATCAAAGATCTATTTAGGAATTGCCGCTTGATCGGTCGTCGCTTTCGTCTAGCCCACATAGTATTTGGTAGAGAAATTATTGAGGTTGCAACCTTTAGAGGGCATCACGAAAGCACCGAAGAGGGAGAGTCTAAAGTCAGTAAACAAAGTAATGATGGGCAGCTGCTAAGAGACAATGTGTTTGGTAGCATAGAGGAAGATGCCCAGCGCCGTGACTTTACGATTAATGCTATGTACTACAACATCGCAGATTTTTCGATACGGGATTTTGCTGGTGGTATGCAGGCAATTGTCGACCGTAAGATTACCTTAATCGGCGATCCTGAAACACGCTATAAAGAAGACCCTGTGCGTATGCTCAGAGCGATACGTTTTGCGGTTAAATTAAACATGTCTATTAGCCCAGAAACGGCTAATCCAATAAAACAAATGGCGCCTTTATTGGCCAACATTCCCCCTGCTCGTTTGTTTGAAGAAGTATTAAAACTGCTACTATCGGGTCAAGGCCTAGAGACTTACCGTTTACTAAAAGAATACCACCTATTTGACTTATTGTTCCCGCAATTAGGGCCGCTTTTGAGTCAGCCTCAAAGTAAAGAAGTGAAATTCGTTGAGCAGGTGCTTACTAACACCGATAACCGTATAAATACGGGGCAAAGAGTAACACCTGCATTTATTTTTGCGGCATTTATGTGGTATCCGTTAGAGGAGCGTTGTCAGCAGCACATGACGGAAGGTGGACTCAATCATTTTGATGCGTTTAATTTGGCATTAAATGATGTCATGCATAGGCAAATCCAACGCATTATGATCCCTAAGCGTTTTAGTATTCCTATTCGCGAGATTTGGCAACTGCAAAATCGCCTACCCAAGCGTTATGGCAGAAGAGCTTATCAAATGCTCGAACATCCTAAGTTTCGGGCTGCCTATGACTTCTTGTTGCTTCGAGGTCAAATTGAGGGCGGTGAGCTATTTGAATTAGCTAATTGGTGGACAGACTTTCAAGAAGCCGACGAAAGTGGGCGAAAGCACATGCTAAAGGTTTTACGCGAGCAAGACGGCGGGCCGCCTAGGCGACCTCGTCGACATCGAAAGAAACCTAAGACTTCATCATGACACGGGTATACCTTGGCTTAGGAAGTAATATGTCTGAGCCTAGAGAGCAGATCCAATCTTCAGTCAAGGCGCTAGATCAACTGCCTCAGTCAAAAGTTATACAGTGTTCGCGTTACTATCAAAGCAAACCTATGGGGCCTCAAGACCAAGCCGATTATGTGAATGCAGTAGTCGCATTAGAGACGGAATTGTCAGCACAAAATTTGTTAACGCATACTCAAGCTGTCGAGCAAACCCATGGGCGAGTAAGAAAAGCCCATAGATGGGGACCAAGAACCTTAGACATTGATATTTTATTGTTTGGGCAACGGGTTTTGAGTACTCCAGAACTGACTATTCCTCATTATGGTATGAAAGAAAGAGAGTTTGTTCTCTATCCACTATTCGAGATTGCTGCTGACCTAGTGTTACCTGATGGTGAGTCGATTGCCGATTTGGTTGCGCTTTGCCCGAAAAATGGCTTAAGTGTGATGGAAAATTGAGTCTTATTAAATACGTTAGCTAAAATGCTCAGTATTAGAATGTTATGTAGGCGTAGGCCTTATTTTGGAAAATATTTATGAAAAAAGTCACCATATCAACTTTGCTTAACATGAAGCAGAGTCAGCAAAAAATTACGGCTTTAACAGCATACGATGCGAGTTTTGCTAAATTGTTCGATCAGCAAGGTGTAGATGTACTGCTAGTCGGTGATTCCTTAGGTATGGTGCTGAAGGGCGAAGACGATACATTGGGGGTGACTGTTGACGAATTGGCATACCATACTCGCTCAACTAAAGCGGGAGTAGAACGCGCGTTTTTGATAGCCGATATGCCCTTTATGTCATATGCCAGTCCTGAGCAAGCATATCAAAATGCTGCGCTGCTTATGCAAGCAGGTGCGAATATGGTTAAGGTTGAGGGGGGGAGTTGGCTTCTCGAAACGATCGAAGGCCTTAATCAAAGAAGTGTACCCGTTTGTGGCCATTTAGGGTTAACCCCTCAATCAGTACATGTATTTGGTGGTTTTAAAGTGCAGGGCAGAGAGCAGGCGCAAGCACAAGCTTTGCTCAAACAAGCGCAAGAATTAGAACAGGCCGGTATTCAGTTATTGGTGCTCGAATGCGTGCCTTCAGATTTAGCCGAACAGATTTCTTCAGAATTGAATATTCCCGTTATTGGTATAGGTGCTGGGGTCAACACGGATGGGCAAATTTTAGTGATGCACGATATGTTTGGTATAAGCGCTAATTATATGCCTAAGTTCTCTAAAAATTATCTGGTTGAAACCGGCGATATTCGTAAAGCTGTTAACGCTTACATTCAAGACGTTCAGCAAGGTGATTTTCCAACTGAACAGCATAGCTTTAATTAAGACTGACGATTATGAATATCATTAAAGGGGTATCTCAACTTAGAGAAGTAAGACGTGGTTGGCAGTTAGAGGGTAAAGTTATCGGGTTTGTTCCGACTATGGGTAACTTACACCAAGGCCACCTGAACCTTGTTCGAGAAGCAAAGAAGCACGCAGACGTTGTGGTGGTTTCAATTTTTGTTAACCCAATGCAGTTTGGGCCAGACGAGGATTTAGACGCTTATCCCAGAACCTTAGACAATGACGCCTCATTGCTAAACGCACTTGGGGTAGATGCAATTTTCTTACCTAGCATAGATGATATTTATGCCAAAGGATTAGAGCAACAGACCTTTGTTGAAGTACCCGGTTTATCTTACATGATTTGCGGAGCGAGCCGGCCAGGACACTTTAGGGGCGTAGCAACAATCGTCTGTAAGTTATTCAATATGGTCCAGCCTAATTTGGCGTTTTTTGGTGAAAAGGATTTTCAGCAACTTCAGGTCATTAAGGCTATGGTAGAAGACCTATCTATGAATCTAGAAGTGGTAGGTGTGCCTACTACCCGAGAAAATGATGGTTTGGCTATGAGCTCTAGAAATCAATATTTGACTGACTCTGAGCGTAAGTTAGCGCCCACTTTATATGAAAAAATGCAGGCCTTATCTGCCGAAGTATTAGGCGGACGTCGAGATTTGACTAAACTTTTAGAAACCTATAAAAGTGAGTTGGCTGGCCTTGGCTTTAAGCCTGATTACTTAGAATTAAGGAATGCTCATACTTTGTTACAGCCAGGACATGAAGACACTAAGTTAGTACTGTTGGCTGCGGCATTTTTAGGCAAGACACGACTAATAGACAACTTACAAATCTCTCTTGTTTAGGCTTATAGCCCCTAGGCACACTTAACCTAAAGTCTTCCAACTAACAGTTAAAAATTAATTCTTAGCTGTTAGTTAGCCTTTTCCAAGTTCTACTTTCTTTCGCTAAAATCAGTTGCTCTTGAAGAATCCCGGTTAAATCGTTGTCTGTAGTCAATGGATTGGCTAATACCACTCTAAATACTGTAATTGACTGATTATCGTAACGCTCTACTTGTAGTCGAGTTCGCGACACAAATGACTTGCCCGCTTCTCGTTGTCTTTTTTGCGTTGCCACTGTGAGTTTATCGAGTTCAATATTGTTGGCGTGGGCAATTTTCGGAGATTTCTGGACCTTGGCTTGGTTGATTGCTGGATTAACTCTGTAAGTCAGTATTGATAGGGTTGGGGCAGACACCAATTCAAAGTCGGGATGATGATCAATCATCTTGGCAAAGCGCTTGGCTTTTTCGATACTTTGATTAATGAGTAGTTCATATCCTTGACGGCCAAAAATATGCAAAGACGCATAGACCATCATAGCCATGCCGTTTCTTGAGCCCTCTAACGTGGTTGCCCCCAGATCTTTTGAACCTGCCCGTAAAATATATTGAGCATTATGCCTTACCGCATTGCTATCGTTAGGATCTTTGAATAGCACCATGCCTGCGCCCATAGGCACGTACATTTGTTTGTGGGCATCAAGGGTAACAGAATCTGCATTCTCAATACCCTTTAATAACGGCGCATATTGCTTAGAAAACATAGTCGCACCGCCCCATGCGGCATCCACATGGAAGTGGCATTTGAGTTCTTTTGCGACCTCTGCCAGTTCATCTAGAGGGTCAATGTGACCGGTTTCAGTCGTGCCCGCAATGCCAACGATGGCTAAGAGTTTGTTGCCACTTTTTTGATATTGTTGACCTATCTCGAGTGTCTGTTCAGGAGACAAAGTTTGTGCAGGACAGTCTAAAGTGAGCATTTGTTGGCGGCCTAGGCCAAGCACGTCAACGGCTTTAGATAACGAATAGTGAGCACGTTTAGACGCTATGATCCCCATTTTCTTATATCCATGATGGATCATGCCAGCAGCAACACCTTCTTGGGATATCCCTGCAAAGTCTGGTGTGGCTGGCAATGCTTTATTGCGAGCTACCCACAGGGCTGTGATGTTAGCTATGGTGCCGCCAGAACAAAATGCGCCTAATGCGTGGTTGGCGCTATGCAAATACGTGTCATAGAAATCCCCTGACTGGCGATATATTTGTTGGTGCATCATCCCGAGGACTTGTCTTTCTAAGGGGGTGAAGGCTTTAGAGGTTTCGATTTTGACCAAATTTTGATTTAGGCCAACAAGTAACTTAGCGAGAGGTAAATGAAAATAGGGAAGGGCAGACGTCATGTGCCCAATAAATGTAGGAGAATAGGTATTCACAGAGTTTGCAACTAGCTTCTCTAGCAATGCCTCTGCATGATCCGACACAAATTCAGGATGTTCTGGCACGAGATGAGAGGCGAAACTCTTTTCAATTTGCTCAAGAGAGTTCACTTTAGTGACTACATGCTGAGATAAAAAGTCAGCAAGGTTGTCTGATAGGTGTTGCTCGATTTGCGCGAGTTTTGAACCCTTACCTTCGGGCATAGTAAATACCCGACTTAAATGCGCTAGGCTGACTTCTGCTCCACCCACTATCACTACCTCTTTGTTGAAGGGCGCTGATTTTACCTTAATTAGTATAAGAGACCAACTTTAGCCCAAAAACTTACATAACCTTTGAATGAGAAGTTAGCGAACGTACTTAGCGTCTAAGCTAAACAGCCCTGACTTCTTAGTTAGGGTTCAGTGTGTTTTTCAAGTCAGGATATTAGGTATGGCACTGAAATATATAAACAAATTAGCCTTTATATATTATTATTTATAAATTGAGGCGGCTAACTCCAATGCAGGTTGGCATACGTCTACAAATAAGAATTCCTAGTTAAATTGGCGTCTAGAGTGGCTATTGTTAATGCTTTGTTATATTTTAAAAGTCTGCTTTTAAGAGGCTTAGTGTAATGCAAGTAGCTGAAGTTACTGAACAATTTAATATTGATAACGTAGTGCCGTTTTTTCAACCTATCATGGATTTAAATCACAATGCCGTGGCTAGCTATGAGTGTTTAGCGAGGTTAATATCGTTTGAGCAAAGGGCGTTTCTCCCGAGTGATTTTTTACATCTAATCGAGCGCAAAGATTTAGCTGCTGAATTAACCCAAACTATTTTCAATCGTAGTGCAAATTACTTTAGGCACATTAATACGGCGTGGAACGTTAATGTTAGCTTGAGCGATATGTCGGATGTGGGCATTGCGAATTTCTTTAAAGCTCAGGTCTCTCAATACCCTAATCCTCAACGTATTTCGATTGAAGTGACGGCGGCTAGTGCTTTGCACAATAAGCAGGTTTTTGAGGCCTTCAGTACCATGTGCTTCGAACTGGGAATGAAAGTTGTGATTGATCATTTATCAGGTCAATTAGACGAGATTGAATATTTGTTGTCATTCCCTATTTCCGCGATGAAACTATCTGCCCAGCTATTTGTTGATGCTGCCCATGATACCGACCTTGAGCACAATTTAATCAGCTACTTAGCCTTGGCTAAAATGAAGGGGGTTTTAGCTATTGCTGAACATGTTGAAAACCAAAAGATGTTGTCATGTCTAACCAAGTTTAATGTGAGCTATGCTCAGGGATTTTATTTTAGTCAACCAAAGGCCGCAGTGTAAGCCTAGCATCAATATGCTTAGGCCTTGTTTAAATCTGCCACTAATCGCCAACTTGTTTGTCCACTCTGCCAATATTTTCGCTCAAAAGGGGTTATTGCTGGAAGTAGCTGGTATGGCTCAACGTGACTAGCATAGTTAGCAATCGTAAGGGCCATAGAAAACTCTTGTATGTATAACGGCCAATTGCTTCTGACTTCTAATATCCCACCTAATTGCAAAATTGAGGGAAACGCAGAAGAGGCGTGCCAACGCTTTTGTAATTGTGACGATTTAGGATAAGGGTTGGGATACAGTAAGTAGTGCTTATATAAAGAAATATTTTCAAGAATTAATAGTCTTAAAAAGTCATTGAGGTCGGCACGGATCACTAAGTAATTTTGTACATCAGCTGCATAGCTTGCATGTTTATTAGTGCGCATTTCAGACTTGTCTATGCCTATCACTTTACAATCCGGATGAGCATGGGCAATGCTTGCTGTACTCTCACCCACACCGCAGCATGAGTCTAGGATAATTTTACCTTGCCAACCATCAAGCCAATACATGACATGTTTAAACGCGTCTAGGGTGTGTTCTGAAAATGGCTTCTGAGTAGGCTTAGTCAAATGCTTAGTCACGACCTTGGATAGTTGATCGTGAGGGGCATCTTGATTGGTACTAATTGCGCGTGCAGGTTGTTCTGATTTTGTAGACATTAGCTTCTAATACCCACACCGCGTTTAATCAATGAATAGGCAAAGCCTAAGAGTAAAATATTAAAGCCTACCAGTAGACCAAGAGACATAAAATGATTCACGTCTGAGCTTCCTAAAAAACCATATCTGAAGCCGTTGACCATATATACAACAGGATTCAGTTTACTAACGTTTTGCCAGAATTCGGGAAGCAAAGATAAAGAATAAAATACACCGCCTAGGTAGGTGAGGGGGGTCAATACAAAAGTGGGAATAATGCTAATGTCGTCAAATGAGTTGGCATAGATTGCATTGATTAATCCGGCTGTCGAAAATAAGACCGCAGTAAGTAAAAGCGTAATAACTATCATTGGCAAACTGTGAATTTTAATATCCACAAATAACAAAGATACACATGTAACAATAAATCCTATTAGTAAGGCCCGTGCCACACCGCCACCCACGAATCCCGCAATAATTATCCAGTTCGATACAGGTGCAACCAATAACTCTTCAACATTACGCTGAAATTTAGCGCTATAAAACGAAGATGAAACATTGGCGTAAGAGTTGGTGATCACAGACATCATAATCAACCCAGGAACAATAAATTCCATATAGCTGAATTCACCCATTTGCCCAATTTTGCTGCCAATTAGATTGCCAAAGATAACAAAGTATAAGGACATAGTAATGGCAGGAGGGATTAACGTTTGTATCCAAATACGCAAAAAACGCTGACATTCTTTTCGCCATATAGTTAGTAAAGCGATGGCGCTTAAGTTAGTCATTATGAATTTCCTTGTGGTCTTTATGTTCAGAGTTGCGGCCGGATTCCACCATACGTACAAAGAGTTCTTCTAGTCTATTAGATTTGTTACGCATGCTTAACACCTTAACATTCTTATTACTAAGCTGTTCAAAGACTGCGTTTAGGCAAGAGTCTTTGGCAATATCAACCTCTAAGGTGTGCGGGTCTACTAGGCGGTAGTCAAAGCCCTCTAAACTTAAAGAATCAGTATTCTCAGCTAGGTCAAGTATAAAGGTTTCAATATTAAGGGTAGCAAGTATCGATTTCATACTGGTATTTTGGACAATCGTCCCTTTATCTATAATGGCCACATTTTTACATAAACTTTCGGCTTCTTCTAAATAATGGGTAGTCAAAATGATAGTGACGCCTTGCTTGTTTAAATCCTCTAAAAATGTCCACATAGAACGACGAATTTCTATATCTACACCAGCTGTGGGCTCATCTAAAATAAGGATTTTTGGCTCGTGCATCAAGGCTCGCGCAATCATTAGACGGCGTTTCATACCACCCGATAGCTGACGCGCTTGAGTGTGTCTTTTGTCCCATAAATCCAACTGCTTTAGGTATTTTTCTGCTCTTGGAATGGCCTGCTTTTTAGATACCCCATAATAACCAGCTTGATTCAGCATGATTTGCCAAACTTGTTCGAACTGATTGAAGTTAAACTCTTGAGGAACCAGTCCTATGCAAGATTTTGCTTCGATAGACTGAGTATTAAGGTCAAAATCGAACACTTTTACTGAACCAGAACTGCTGTTTACTAAAGAGCAAATGATACCGATCGTTGTCGATTTTCCTGCTCCGTTTGGGCCAAGTAAGGCGAAAAAATCTCCTTGTTGCACAGACAAATCAATTCCCTTTAAAGCTTGGGTACCACCTTTGTATGTTTTGGTTAACTCGCTGATTTGTAATGCGTACATTTATGAGACCTGTATGGCTATAAAGAAGGACCGAGAGAAAAAATAGAAACGTGTTAAGCGACTAGCTAAGATCACGAACTAAGAATATAAAGGCTGAAGATAAAAATACAAGCTTTCGTCATGAGCTTACACTAACTAAAGGGTTCTATTATCGTTATTCGTATCGTTTTCAGATGTTATGTTTGAGGTATTTCATGAACGCATATTCTCAACATGAATTTCATTTCAGAATTAGCCCGGTTGGGATCTTCCTCCTATACCAACATGATTAATTCAGCCATTCATAAGATTAACCCTGATTTATTTTTTTGGCGTAAAATTATCGATAATAGCTTTTGTGATATGTGAACTCTAATCTAAAAACGGAGAGTGAATCAGGCCTAATCTTGGATTTACCATGAGGCTCAGACATGACTTAAGGTTAATTAATAATGACGCTAATCTCCAGCTTTAAGACTAAGTAGAGGCCACTTAGCTCTGACAGATAAAAGACTACTCGAATAAAATAAAACATATGGATGTGTGTAAGTGTTTACATTCGGTATAAAAAGCTGCTTAATTTCGTATGTGAAATAGTTAATATGATCAATGACCGCTCTAACTAAAAAATATTCAGTGGATAGATATAGGCTTTAGCTACCTCTATGATCATAGCTTTAATGCTGTGTTTAATTGTCATTGACGCAGCGACGGTTCAGTAGAGTGTTTTGATTAGATAGGTTAGTAAAAACACTGTTTAGCACCGTTGATGTGGTTTTTTGATTCGTAGTCAGCGCTGAGTTTAACAGAATAGATATTCTACTACTTGGTTAGGGCAGGCTTTATGCGTTATTGGGCTATTACTTTAACTGAAACATGCATGCCGTCCACGGTCCAGCTATCCGTTAAGGCATTGTAGATGACTCTAGAGTAAAAGGTTTTTTCAGAGCCATCGGTAAAGGTAACCTGCATATTACAAAAAGATTGATCTAAACGTTTGAAATCAGGTATCGCGACTGAAATTGGCGTAGGTTCGGGGCGTCTTGCACGCCTTTTGTGTCAGCTCTTAGGGATAATGTCGAATTGCCATTTTTGCTTGTCGTGCTTTGTCAATTTAACCCCACTGACCATAAAGATCTGAGTTGATAAAAGGTGCCATAGCTAGGGTAACCGCTTGGCGATATACACTTTCTCTGGTTTCTATACCATTGGTTAAATGACCAATAGCCCCTTGCTTTTGCTTCGCGTTTTTTGTGTTGAACAATCTATCGATAACTGTGCCCAACTCTTCCCCTTTTTTGAGAGCTTCGTATACTACTGGGGGCAAAGGTAAGAGTGCAGAGCGGCCGACTGAAATATCAGCACCGTTGGAAATCGCAATGTATGCGAAGGTAGCAGGCCCGTATTCAAATTCGTCAACGCCTCCTTCAATTGCAACATAGTAGTCAGCCCTAATGCTTTGATAGCAGTATTCAACTCGATTTATCGCACCTTCTTTGGTTTGTTGGCTGTTCATGGGCTGATCTGGCACATTAGAGGGAGCATTGATCCCTACACAATCTAAGTCATCAATAGAAAATACGTGTTCTATGGCCAATTTGACTGCATTCACTTTTACTGGGTTGCTGGACCCCACTACCACTTTGATCATTATTGCGCCCTTTAACGTTATCTGTCTTGATTCTTTGTTGAACTCACTAAAAATGCAACTTAAATTAGCTAATTTTTAATGGCACTGCTGTGGCGAAGACTAGGTAGAAAAAATAATTATAACGTTTATATAACAATTGAGTTATTTTGAAGGCAGAGCTATACTGCGCTAGCACAATAACATTTAACAAAATTATAATAAGTAATTGATTATCATGATAAATACACCTCCAGAATCTTTGATCCGCACATGGGTGTGGATGATGTCCGAAAACAACAACCCTGAGCTTATGAGCAAAGGCAAACAAAATCTAATTAATGCGTTTGGCAGCATGCAAAAGGCTATTGAATACATTGAAAAGTCGGTTGAGGCGTCAGAAGCACGTTCGTGATAAAGGTAGGGCGAACATCATCTACAATGCTGTTTGTCATGTCACGCTAGGCTATCTTTATTATTTAGGTGATAGTCACAATAGATGCTTTTGTCTGGGCTACAGATTAGTGTAGTCAGCTTTGTTTGTGATTGAGGGACTTAAGTTCATCAAGTTATACAATATTTGATAAGCCATTTCACGCCAAATAAAAAATTAAACGTTTAAGACAAGGTGGTGAGTAAAGCAATGCCCAGTATCGCGTCAAAATAAAGTAAACCATCAGTTCTTGTATTTTAAATCCTCAATACCTCGCTCGCTACCCTTTGAAAATACGACAAAAAAATAGCTGCAATATGAAAAAGCAGCTATTAAATAGTTGTATGATCTGTACCTTTGAATTAAATGCGTTGGTTTTTTAACTCATTCACATAGTAGTCAACGGCTCTCACGGTTAGAGCCATAAAGGTTAGGGAAGGATTCTGGGTACCTGTTGAGCAAAAACTTGCCCCGTCAGTAATGAATAGGTTCGGAATGTCGTGTGCTTGGTTATAGCGATTGACCACGGACTCTTTAGGGTTGGCTCCCATTCTTGCTGTGCCAACTTCATGAATTGCCAAACCTGGGGGCTTGTCTCGATAGCTGGTGTAGCTTCCTACATCAGTTAGGCCTGCTTTTTTAAACATATCAACCGCGATTTCGGCTGCATCGTCCATCATCAAGCGTTCGTTATCTGACCATGAACAATCGATATGTAATTGAGGGATCCCCCACTTATCCGTTTTGGTTTTATGTAGGGATACGTGATTTTCAAATCTTGGTAACATTTCGCCCTGTGCATATAGACTAAAAGACCAGGCCCCTGGCTTAGTTAATTTTTCTTTAAAGTCGGCCCCTACCCCTGGTTGGTAGCCAATACTTTTCCAGTTTTCTCGCTGAATACCGGTTCCAAATGCAAATCCGCGTAAGTACTTTTTGCTGTACCTAGAGGGTTCGTAGCGGAAATTTGGCATGTATAAGCCAGTTGGACGTCTACCTGAGTGATACTCATCTTCAAATCCTTCCATTTTGCCATAGGCGCCCGCGCCGAAGTTATGATCCATCAAATAATGGCCTAACACTCCTGAGCTATTGGCCAAACCATTCGGGAAACGTTTGGTTTTAGTATTTAATAATATTTGTGTAGAGCCTAGAGTTGATGCGCATAAGAACACGACTTTTGCATAGTATTCACGGGTGGTTAGGTTTTCGTTGTCTATGACTCTAACCCCTTTAACGCGATTGGTTGTTTCGTCGTATATTAGGCTGTGAACTACGCTATTGGCAGCGATAGATAAACGATTGGTCTTGACGGCATCAGGCAGGGTTGAACTTTGAGTAGAGAAATATGCGCCGAATGAACATCCTTTTTGGCACTCATTACGCGCTTGGCATTGGATGCGGCCTTGGGCAGTGTGATGGGGCGCTGGCACAGATAAATGGGCTGCGCGTCCGATAATGAATTTTCGGTCGTCGAATTGTTCTGAGATACGCTTGGTAAAGAGCTTTTCAGGAGAGGTCATTTCGAACGGAGGTAAATACTCGCTATCGGGCAGTTGTGGTAGGTTTTCTTTGGATCCACTAATACCAACATGCTTCTCGACATAGCTATACCAAGTTTCGAGATCTTTGTTGCGTATCGGCCAATCGTTACCGTGACCATCTGCTTTGTTGGCGTTAAAGTCATAATCGCTCATACGGTAGGCTTGACGATGCCAAGTTAGCGATTTTCCACCTAGTTGATTACCACGTATCCAATGAAAGGGCTTACCTTGCTCAGTAGTGAAGGGTAAGTCGCGGTCGTTGCCAAAAAAATGCTTAGTGGTGTCTGAAAAAGCATAGCTGTTCTTTTGTATATGATACTGCTCAGCTTCCAGTAGATTATTGACCTTTGTTCGGTCTGGGTATTCCCAAGGGCCTTTACCCTCAGTGATATAATCTTTGCGGTGTTCTACAACACGGCCACGTTCTATCATTAGGGTGTTAAAACCGCGCTCGCAAAACTCTTTTGCAGCCCAGCCACCGGTAATCCCCGAACCAATAATGATGGCGTCGTAAATTTCTGAACTCTCGCCTATGTATATATCTGCTTGCATAGTTAAAACCTGTATTCTGAATATTTATAGATAGCGATTAATAATAATCGAGAGAGCCCCAAGACTTAGTTTGAGCATTGGCTGGAATAGAGCCTTTGAATCCCCCAGGCACGGCCTGATAGGTAAGGGCTTTAGTGGCACCTGCTTCAGACGTAAAGTAACCAAAAACAACTAAGGCTTTGAGAAATGAGAAGTGCTGAGCGTCTTCATCTGAAAATCCGCGCTTTGCTTCAAGGTCTTGTAGCAAAGCGTTTTGTTGCTGTTTATCTAACAGAGCAAAAGGCTTTTTATGATTTGCAGTGCTCACCTGATTGATTTGGTTAACAATGGCGACGGTTGAGGCTTGTTGTTCGGCAGTATGGCAGCGCGTTAACTGATTTTGCACAAAGCCGTGACAATTTACGTCGCTAGCACTTGGAGTGTCGGTGCGAGGTAAAATGGTATCAACTATGGCAAATAAGGTTGTCATTTGTGGCTCAGAAAACAGTGTAGTATCTGAGCTTGGTTTTGTAGGAGTAGCGGCAAATTCGTCGGCAACCTCCAATGAGCATCCTGACAAAATTGACGCGCTTGCTGTTACGCAAACTGCGCCTAAGGCTTGCTGTAAAAAGGCTCTTCTGGCGTCATTATTGATGTGATTTCCTTTCTGAGTGTCAGTGACTACTTTTGACATACATGTTTCCTCACATATTCATTCTAGGGTAGAAGGTAAGCTTGAGTACCTGGTTTGGTTTTGATGTAAACGTTTTCTTTTTATGGTCAAAAAAAACCTCGCAGAAAAATGAGAGGTTTTTGAAAATATTATGTTAACAAGATGAGTATACCATCTTTTGGGATAGGTAAAAGTGTGGTTATCCCTCGATTTTTATTTAGACGTAATAAGCGTGTTACGTTTTTTACTAACTAAGCTATGCGAAACCGCTTAATCTATATCCTAATAACTGTACTCTTGCATCACGTTAACTTGGGTATGGCCATGTTTGGTCATACCCAAGAGTCTGCTTAGGCTTGGCGTTTACGCATCACTGCATAAAAAGCACCGAAAGCAACAACCAAAATTACCGGGAAGATGATTAGATTGCTTAAAGCTGCTTGGCCTGTCGCTAGTTCAAGTTCAACACCTGTTAATCCAGCACTTGCCGCTTCTGTCTTGGCAGAATCAATCCAGCCACCAATGATTGGATTAAAAATACTCACAGAAAACATACCTGCACCGCCCATTAGTGACATGCCTAATGCGCCTGTTTTAGGCGTATACTCTGCTGCACAACCGATCATGGTTGGCCAGAAATAACATACGCCAATAGCAAATACCACGGCTGCAAAATACACCGCACCGCCTTGTAATTGAGTCATTAAGTAAAGACCTAATGTGGTAAATATTGCAGATGCGAGTAACACGCCTGGAGGGCTAAGCTTGTGAACTAAGGGGCCTGCGTAAAAGCGGCCAACAGCCATAATCCCAGTCACTAGAGCAAGAATTAACATGGGCTGTGCACCAGATGCACCTAATATTTGGTTGATCCATTGCCCAGTTCCTAATTCACTTACCGCTGTTAGCGTCATACACACAATCAAGAATAAGTAGATTGGATTAAACAGCGCTTTAATATTGTTACCGGTGGAGTTCAATTCTTCATCAAAGGTAGGAAACTCGCAATTAAGCATCATAAAGCCGTAAATAGCGGTTGGTATTAGCATAGTAGCGACTTGCGCTTCCCAGCCTAAGCCTAACTGTGTCATTCCAGCTGATACTAACGAACCAATTACAATTCCACCCGGGAACCAAACATGAAACTTGTTAAGCATAGTGGTTTTGTTATTAGGGTAAAGCTGAGCAATAATCGGGTTACAGCCTGCTTCAACTAAACCATTAGCGAAACCTACCAAGAACGTCGAGATCATGAGTCCCCAGAAGCCATCAGCGAAAATGGTAAGTGCTAAGCCTACTGCATGGCCAATAAACGCTAGCCATACTAGTTTTTTTGCACCAATCGCATTGTATAGAATACCGCCTAAGGTTGTCGCTAGTGGAAAGCCCAAGAAAGCCATACTGGCAATCCACCCCAACTCTTTACCACTTAGACCGTACTGTTCACCTAGGTCACCTAAAATCCCTGCGCGAATGGCGAAGGTCATAGCCGTTACAATCAGAGCAATACAGCTCAGGTTGAAAATTCGTTTTGCGACTTGTTCTGATACACCAGTATCAGTTGCGTCTGTTGTTGCATTCATATTGTTTTACCTTATTTAATGCCGAGTATTTTATTATTCATTTCAACGTCTTTTTCCACACCAGCAAAGTCGTCGAAGGCTTTTTCAGTCGGTCTGATCAGGTGCTCATTAATAAATTTAGCCCCTTCAGCCGCACCGTTTTCAGGATGCTTAATGGCGCATTCCCATTCCATAACAGCCCATCCATCAAAATCATACTGAGTCATTTTGCTGAATATGCTTTTAAAGTCTATTTGACCATCGCCTAGTGAACGGAAACGACCAGGGCGATCGACCCAACCTTGGTAGCCACCATAAACACCTGAACGACCATTAGGGTTGAATTCGGCATCTTTCACATGGAACGCCTTGATGCGCTCGTGATAGATGTCGATAAATTGTAAGTAATCTAGTTGCTGTAAAACGAAGTGGCTTGGGTCATAAAGGATATTGGCACGTGGATGATTATCCACAGCTTCCAAGAAACGCTCAAACGTCACACCGTCGTGTAAATCTTCGCCAGGGTGTAATTCGTAGCACACATCAACGCCAGCTTCATCAAACGCATTTAGTATGGGCTTCCAACGTCTGGCAAGTTCTTCAAAGCCTTGCTCAACTAAGCCTGCTGGACGTTGTGGCCAAGGGTAAACGGTTTGCCACAATAGTGCGCCAGAAAAGCTAGCATGACCTTTTAGGCCTAAATGTTGGCTCGCTTTAGCGGCCAAATGCATTTGCTTGGTTGCCCACTCAGTACGCGCAGCAGGGTTACCGTGCACATCTGCAGGAGCAAAACCATCAAACATTTGGTCGTACGCTGGATGAACAGCAATAAGTTGACCTTGTAAGTGGGTAGAAAGTTCAGTGATTTCTAGCCCATGTTCTTTGGCTGTACCAGCAATTTCGTCACAGTAGTCTTTACTGGTTCCGGCTTTTTCAAGATCGAATAAACGGCCATCCCACGAAGGAATTTGAATCCCTTTAAAACCATTGCCTGCCGCCCACTGACAGATTTCGGGGAAGGAGTTAAATGGCGCGTCGTCACCAGCGAATTGCGCAAGGAAAATACCTGGACCTTTAATTTGTTTCATATTTGGATTCCTGATTAAGTTAAAGTGGAGAGATTACGAAATCGTGCCATTTAGTTTCAGATTGACTGAAGGTGACACTGTTTTCGATGAAAGCCATACCGCGCACGGCTTCTTCTATACCTGGTACATCAAATGCTTCGTTTGAGTGAGCTTCACCGGCTTCGAAAGCACGAATTTGTTTTACGAAATTTCCATAAATATTGGCGAAGGCTTCGAGGTAACCTTCAGGATGACCGGCCGGTGTTCTAATTGCGCCTTGAGCAGCAGGGCAAAACTCACCTACACCTGTTCTAATTAGCTGAGTAGGCTGAGAGTTCGATTTCAGCCAAAGACTATTTGGCTCAAGTTGCGACCAATCTAAGCTGCCTTTTTCACCGAATACACGTAAGCGCAAGTCGTTTTCGTCGCCAACTTGAATTTGACTCGACATCAATACGCCACGTGCGCCGTTATCGAAGCGCAGCATTATGGTGCCGTCATCATCGAGTACGCGACCATCAACTACACTTCCTAAATCTGAACACATAGCCGATATCTTGCTGCCAGATACATATTCAGCTAGGTTGGCCGCATGTACGCCAATATCACCCATACAGCAGCTAATGCCGGCCCGAGCAGGATCAATGCGCCAGGCTGCTTGCTTTCCCTCGTCGCCCGATTTGTCTGCCAACCAACCTTGCGTATATTCAACAACTACCTTGGTTATTTTACCTAACTGGCCACTCGCTACTATGTGCTGGGCCTGTTTGACTAATGGGTAGCCGTTGTATGTGTGAGTCAGGCCGTAAAGTTGGCCAGTAGATTTAACAATTTCTGCTAAGTCCATGGCTTCTTGTAAATTAAATGTGGCAGGTTTATCACTTAAAACGTGAAAACCAGATTCTAACGCGGCTTTAGCCACTGCATAATGCAAATGATTAGGGGTCACTATTGCCACAAATTGCATACGCTCTTCGGCTGGTAGTTTTGCCTCGGCTTCGAACATTTCTTGATAGGTGGCATAACAACGTCCACCAGGGATATACAGATCAGCTCCACTGTTGATGCTACGCTCGGCATTTGAACTAAATGCGCCACAAACTAACTCTATTTGACCGTCGATATTCGCTGCGATGCGATGCACTGCACCAATAAATGCACCTTGGCCACCGCCAACCATGCCCATTCTAATTTTAGATTTTGCCATATGTTAAATACTCAGATAGTTGGATGATCACTCAATGAAAATTGAGGTTAATATTTTGTTAACCATAATACCCTGCCTTTACCCGTTTTACTTGCCATAAATTCGGCAAATGAATGCAATAAATTAAGCGTTGAGTGATTTTTGAACATATATAATAAAAAATGCCAAACTCTTTGGAATAAGGACTGTCGGGATAATTATTGCGGACAAGTTGATAGGTCAATAATCGCGTTTGATCTACTAGGTAATATTAATAGCTGAATAATTGGCTCAATAAATTTTATGATTGTGTCTCACGCTCTGATAGGTAAAATCCTCTCGTTTGCAGAAGGCTTAGTTTCTACGAGTGCTAATTTCTGTAAGTGTTAGCAGGCCTAATCAAGACCAAGGTCTAGGCAAACAGCGCGTGTATAGAATTAAGGTAAAAAAGAAGAGATAAAATGGCAAAGTCTAAAAAGACCACTAAAGGTTCCGCAGGGCAAAATCGTAAAGCCAGTGAGGCCTACATCGAAAAATACGCTAATAAAGCAGGTACTGTGCAGACAGGATCTGGTCTCTTGTATTCGGTAATAGAGGAAGGCACAGGCATTCAACCGACTATGCAAGATACTGTGGTGGTTAATCAGCGAGTACTGCATACAGATGGTAGTGTTATTGCTGATACCTATAAAACAGGCTTTACTGATCGCTTTTCGATGCAGGAGGCGTTGCCAGGTTTACAAGAAGGTCTGCAGCTTATGTCTGTAGGGGCACGTTACGAATTTGTATTGCCTGCTGATTTAGCATGGGGGAAAAAGGGTGTTGGGAGTAAGATTGGCCCTAACGCTGCGTTGTTTTTTGATGTCCGGTTGGTGGACGTCGAGTTTTGATAGATAGCTGTATAACTTGTTATGGTATTTAATGACTAACTGATTGATTATCCACTCCTCCCATAAAACCAAATGACCATGCTGCGCGTCGGTGCGTAGCGCTGTTCAACTGGACTGTATTTTTGTATTGCCCCTAACGATTAATATTTTAAATCGTTAGGGGAAAAAATTTTTGTTTTCCATTTCTCCAATCTTTTATTAAAAGAATGTTTGTCATATATGGTCGAATATTTGGAGTTTAATATGAGCGACATTGGTATCAGAAAGAGTGATAAACCTTTTGTTGATCCCGCAAATTTCCCCCGTGGATTTAGAAAATCAGGGGACTTTAGTATCGCAGAGTCAGATTTATTGACTACCTATGGTGCAACGCTACTAGGTTTAGAAATGAATGAACTGCAGCCTGTGAGTGAACAAGAACAGCAGTTTGTTGCTTTTATTGCTGAACAGGGTGAAGGGCAAAATCAGATTCAAAAGGCTTGGGCTAAATATATTAAGCTGGCACGCAAAAAGCGAAATTTCTATACGCTTTATAGTTCTAGTTTTAAATCTGATGATAGCGAGGTTTATGATTCAGATGAAGAAACTGAGCTTTAGAGGATAAAGTAAAGATATTTATACAGATTAATGGTACTAGGTGTTGATATCTAGCGTTTTGATTACTCAATAAAAAAGCCTGCAAAACTTAGTTTTGCAGGCTTTTTAGTAATAAGAGGCAAGCCTCTATTGATTTCGTATTAGCTGTTACGGCGTCTACGCATAAACATTAATGCTGCCACAAGTGGGAACAAAGCCAGTGTCGCAGGTGCTGGAACTGAAACAGAAACCTGCAAGTCGCTACCTTCGATAATGTCGCCAAACCCATCTTCAGCTAGGACTGACGCCAACTCAAGGCCAGCGCTAACCGAGTCAGCTAGAGCATTGAATGTAATTTCGCCCAGCTTAAATGATGTGCCAAGAAAATCAGTGTAATCTGGCGCGAATTCAACCGTTAAAAACACTGAGTTGCCTATAAGATCGTCTAGGTCAAAAAAGCTATTGTCGAATACATTGTCGGTCACTAAAAAGCTACCCAGATTATACTCGAGCTCAGCATCGTTAAAGGTGTATTCAGCATCTAAAAACTCTATGGCTGGATTGATGTCGTTAACAAACACCTCAACAGTTACTAGGTCGCCAGTGTTGTAATCACTTTGGTCGCTTGTAAAGCTTAGAAGTGATGCGTTGGCGCTTAGTGCAAACGCCATTGAAAATATAAGTGCGATAAACTTCATAGTAGTTTCCTCTATTATTCGCTAGCACAACGTGAACGTGTGCATAATTTAGTTAAGCCTCTTAAGTCTCGTGATGAAACTGTGCCGTCTTTGTTAAAATCGTACGCTAAGTCGCTGATCCCTTCACCGCTTACTGCGGCTCTGAAAGCACGTACATCGTTACTGTCTACGTCACCGTCAGCGTCAAAGTCGCCTAGTATTGCTGCTGCGGTCACTTCAATCATAACACTGGCTTCTTCGGTCTTGCCATTACTGTCAGTTGCAACAGCTTTAAGAGTATGTGTTCCTTGGCTTAAACCTAATAACTCGGCTGCATTTTCTGCAGTACCCCAAACAAACGGTGCTTCTAATTGCTCGCGCACTAGGCTGTCGTTTAAGTATAACTCAACACTGACTATGCTTGCATCATCAGAAGACGCCGCTGCATCTACCGCTACGGATAGCTCAGTATAACCTTCAGCTAGTTCGATTTCCGATTCAGAAAAGGCAACTGTTGGTCCTGGTAATGGGTTAACAATCAATGTCATGAAGGTTTCGCTCTCTAAACCTTCGCTATCACGAGCAACGGCTCTGAAGGTATGAGTACCTACGCCAAGTGGGTTCGGATTAGGCTCATGTCTGTCTAACCAGCCCATGGCACCTAACTCGTATGGTGCGAAACTATGACCAAAGTTCCAAGGAGCACGAGTATCAACACGCACTAGCTCACCGTTTCTGTACAGTGTGACTGAAACTACGGTGCGGCCTTCAACAGGTGAATCTGCCGGTAGAGTAACACCTAGTCTCTCGTAGCCTTCTGTTACTTCAACTATTTCATTAGGGAATGAAACAGTGGGCGGCTCTGGTAAACCTCTTACGGTTAATAGCATAGTGGCCGTTGTTTGCTCACCAGCACTGTCTGTAGCAACAGCTGTAAAGGTATGTACGCCTGCGCCCAGTGGATTAGGGTTAGGTTCGTGGGTGTCTAACCAGCCCAGTGCGCCTGTTTCGTGAGGCTGGAACGCATGTCCAAAATTAAAGGGTGCTCTTGTATCGGTGCGTACTTCTTCACCATTGATAAGCAAAGTTACAGACTCTATTGTACGGTCGGCTTCAGGAGAGCTTGCGTCAATGGTAAAGCCTAATCTGTCGTAGCCCACGTCTACTGTTACAGCAGGATTTGGGAAGCTAACAATAGGAGCACTTGACTGCACTGTTAGCGTCATAAATGCGCTACCGGTTTCGCCTTCACTATCTGTTGCAACTGCTCTGAAGGTATGCGTTCCTGCAGGAAGTGGATTAGGGTTAGTCGAATGATCTTCTCTCCAACCTAATGCGCCAGTTTCGTGTGGCCTAGAGCCATGACCAAACAAGTAAGGGTCTGAGTCATCAGTTCTGACGACTTCGCCGTTTAAGTAAAGCGTAACCGATTGAATGGTACGACCTTCAACTGGGCTAGTTGCGGTTACACCAAGAGTCAACTGCTCAAAGCCTTCTGCGACTGTCATGCTTGATTGAGGGAAAGACACTTGAGGAGCATTTGCTTCCGTCTCTAGGTCTAAATCTATGATTTGTAGATATAGAGGTTGAGTGGTTTGCAATGCACCTTCAGGGCGCTCCATTAGGTAGTAGTAAACTTTTCCGTCAGCAACATAAATTGTACCGTGGTCAAATCTTCTGCCCTCTGGGTCTGCACTGTATACACGCTCAAAGTTATTCGTTCCGCCTTTAGCGCGCTCTACGAAAGGTAAGCCGTTATTTAGGCCTATGATGTAAATATTTTCGCCAGCGGTATAAATTTCACTTGCGCCAGAGAAGTCAGTAGTAGTGATGAATTCAGTTGCACCTGCAGGTTTGTATGCATGGATCGATACGTCTTGGAATCTTTCAGGGCCTGCACTTGGATCACGGCTTCTTGTTCTGTCCGTCGAGCGTACTCGGCTGATAGTGTGAATGTCGCCTTTTGCCGTTACTGTCCAGTCAAAACTGCCTACTATGTGTACTGAGTTGGCTTCGGTGTGGCCTTCAATGAAGTCGCCTGGCTCATATACCTTGATTTCGTCAGAGTTTACTAGTGGAGTTCTGCTGAGTGGTTCATCTCTATGGTTTTTCCAGTCACCGTTACCTTGAGGGTGATCTGAGTACGCATAATACACGCCATTTTGGTACTGGTATCTATCAGTGTTGATACTAGAACGTTGTTGGAAACCAATACGCAATTTACCATTTAGGTACTTCATGTTGCCATATAAGCCCCAGTTGTAGGGATTGCCCTTTGATCTTTGGTTGTTCTCATTGAACTTAGTAAAACGCGACCATTTTTGTGCAACTGCATCGTAACTATTAAAAATATACGCACCGTTATTGTTGCCACCTAGGCGCATGTAAAGCAACAAGGTGCCGTCGTCAGTCGTGAAAAACTGCGGGTAAGTTAAGCGTGCAAAGTTTCCTCTGTCAGCCAAATTACCCGTCATAGTTAGGTGTTTATAATCGTCTGGGCCTTGACTAACAGCGCTAGTATCTTTGACGAATTTATCTAACGTGAACTCTTCGTCAGGTAAATCTGCGGCACCCGCGATACTGAATGAGTAGCGGAAAAAATCATCTTTAAAAACACCACCGTGGTTAGTATCGTCATACGCATGCATGTCGTAAACCATGTGGATGGTGCCATTAATTGGGCTTACGGCTAAGCCGATTGTATTGTGGGACTCACCAACCAGTGGATTACCTCTAAAGCCTGTATGGCGATGAGGGAATTCTATGGTTTTAACCGAGCCTGTTGTCGTGTTGTAACGCGACAACATAACGTGGCGGTCTTGCTTACCGCCACGGTACCAAGTCATAAATACATAGTTTTTGTAGGGTTTAACGGCATCACCGTGGGCAGAAATATTGCGACCGAAGAAGAAGTCGTAGGTTTCTGCTTCTTCGTTTGGCGTCCCGACATTTCCAAAATTCAAGTCGGCACCGTTAAAGTGTAAACCTTTGTCAGCAATTTTGACCTCGGTTTCTAGGGTAACACCTGCATTTGCATAGTTTGCCGAAAAGCCGAGTGTCGACGTAACGACTACTAAATACTTCAGCAGTGTTTTGCTCTTGTTAGTTATATTCATTATTGACGTTGACCTTTATTGTTGATTATTGACTTTATACTCAGTTTAAAGGGCTCAATAGTCCTTATGAGTGCGACGTTCAACAAGTTGATTAAGGTAACTAACAGGACGTTATATAAACAAAATTTCTCATTTAGCTTTTTATTATTATTTTTGACTAACTGATTTACTTTGTTCAATTACTACTAAATCGTTGGTTGAATATACCCTCTGGTCATTAACTGCCAAGGGATCCGCAATCCTTTAAATAAAGCGTTTGTTAAAATCCGTAACAACTTTAACATTAAGGGAGCTAAAACGCATCAAAAATGTCACATCCATTCATTGTGAATCATAAATTCTCACAAGGTCATGATTTTTTTGTAAATTTAGCGTTAATTTAGGAGTTTTGAGTTTAAATTAGGTGTAGCTATGGGTTTTTTACCTTAAATGATTGAATTTGATTATTTGTAGAAAAGGCCATATTTAAGCGCAATATGACGAAATGTTATGGGGGTGAGATATAAGTTCAACCAAGAATTTTACATTATTTACAAATGGCGGAGCCTATCATTACCTAACAAAGGGCAGACAAAGGGCAAAATAAACGACAGAGCAAGTGGGCGGAACAAGGGATAAATGGAATGGGCAGGAATGTAAAGTAACTAGGGGGAGTTACAGTCTAGAGTCGTATCTTGACTGCAACTTCCTTAGTAAAATTGATTAGGGTTTTCGTTTACCAAGATCCATACATAGGATTAGGCAACAAGAATAGGGTTTTGCCGAGCTTAGGCAGTAATGCATCTATATCAGCGTGTTCTTGGGTGATACCCGTGAAATCTTCAATGTTATCGCCAACTTCTAACCAAATCGTATGGGGTTGTTGCCAAGACCCTTTGTCGTCGCCTGTGAGTTGTAAACAATTTGCCTGACCCGCTTGCACTTGCTGACGGCGTAAATCTTTGTCGTTAATGATCTTTACATCATCTATTGCGGCTTTATCCAAAGGCGAACGCCCAATTAAGCAGGTATTCTCTGGGCTTAGGGGAAGGCCAAGCGCGACCAAATTATTCCAAGTGTGAGCGTCGAGTGACTTTTCACGGTTAGTAATTAGTGCAATTTTACCGCCTCGTTCGTATACCTCTTGAATAAACGCTTTTGCTCCAGGAACTAGATCAGCACGCTCGCTCACTACCCAAGCATTCCAACTTTCTGGCGAAAAGCTTTGGCCTAACGCTTCAATATTTTCTTGATAGGGGGCGTTGTCCAACACAGTTTCGTCTACATCCATCACGACGACCCAATTCGAATGGGGGGCTGGAGTGCTATCTAACGCAACGACTGCCTGCTGGTATACCCCAGACGTTAAGGCTTGATATTCTTTACTGCTAGTTTGCCACTTTACGGCGTTTGATAAACCTTTGGGCTGAGTAAACAGCGCGGCACTAATTGCACAATGGTCGCTCAGCATGGCGTCTTCATTCATATCTGGGTAATTAAACACTTCAATTGAATCAGCAACGTTTTGGCCATGCATACCACCCACTACTATATGATCTATGGGCGCTGGGTACCTTGGATGACAACCAATAATGCTCTGGGTTGCAATGTGCGTTGTACGGCTTTCATCAATTAGCATTCGGGTTAGGCGATTATAGGGGGCAGATATTCTATGGTTAAAATCGCCAAGTACCGCATAAGGACGTTTAGAGATCTCACGTTGCGCAATCCAGTCGTCGAGAATTGGGGCTTGCTTGGCGTAGGTCTGGCAAGCATCTGAATCACTCTTTAAATAGTCGTCAACAAAACAACCGCTTTTCATGTGTACATTAAGTATGTCTGTAGGGCCAAGAGGAGAGTCGATAGTGATACTCAGCCCGTAGCGTAAGCCTGTAGAATCTAACCCGAGGGCTTTAAGGTTATCGATGGCTAGCAGCGGAATAGACTTTTTGACCACAAATCCTACTTTTTGCTGAGTAGAGGTAAATCCACTTCCACGGCATTCATAAGCGGGACTATCCGGTCGGTCAGATATCACAAATTGCCATTCATCTGAAGGGAAAAGCAATTGTAGTGCTTCGACTGATGCAACTTCTTGAACGGCAACAATGTCTGCATCTAATTTTGCAGCATAGGCTTTTAATTGATTGATTTCTTGTGCTGTTCTTGGTTTACAGCCAGTGTCGCTAGGATACGCAAGGTGTTCAATGTTCCAAGTCGCTAGCTTGAGGGGCTGTATAGCATCCAACGCATGTGTCGTTTTTACTGCCTGACTGCTGGTACTATTTTTTGAAGCACTAGAAACACAGCCCAAGCTTAAGATACTTAAAGACGCTAAGGTTAAAAGTTTAAGGGTTTTCATGTTGTAAATAACCTAAAAGGAAGTTTAGTAATGCATTAAAGTCAGACTAAAGTAGCACTGTTTGGGGGGCGCAATAAAGCATTATTATTGACCTTTTGGTCAGTTTTTATTTGATGTAATAGGGAAAATACTTTGATTGGTAACAATTTGGCAGTTAAGAATGTCTTGTTCCCAGTCTTGATGTACCTCTAGAGCAATAATTTCCATTCGGCTCTCAAAGCAATCGTCTAGTTCTGTGACGGTTAATGTGTCATCAACTAAATTATAGCCGAATATCCCTTCGTCGGTAATTAACACGGCTTTTAAGCGCTCAACACTTAGTTTGCTTAGCCACCCAAACACTAATTTTTTACTAAATATTTTGTCGGGAGAGAAGCGCCAACCAAGACTCTTAAATCCTTCGCCGCTGTTTTCGACGGCAAGCACACCCCTTGTAGGTAAGGGCAGTTCATTCACATTGGGCTGATTTTTAGGTGTGTGTGCATGAGACTTAACAGGCGAAAGTTGCTGAGCCATATGTGACGGCCCTTTTAATATACTAGGGTCAAGCTTACCTTGTTGAGTAAAGAGTATGCTCAGATCTTTGTTAGCCCGTTTGTCTAAGTAGTCAATCATTTGCGCTTTTTCACTACTGCCGTAAAGGTCTTGCTTATTGCCTACTACTACGTCTGCGATATCAATTTGTTGGTTAAAGGTATCGTGATTGGTATAGCGTGGATCTTTGAGCTTTCTTGGATCAAGTAAAGTAACGGTTTTTTGAATATCGAGCACGTCTCTGTAGTGTGGAGCGAGTAGCACTTCTAATACTTCTTTTGGATGCCCCAAGCCCGTGGGTTCAATTAACAACCTATGAGGTCGAGCTTTTGCCAATAATTGATTAAGAGCAATTTGCATAGGTAAACCCGCAGCACAACACATACAGCCGCCCGGGACCTCACGTACGTATACCCCTTGAGTGTTGTCACTGTTGCCAGTCAGCAATTGACCGTCAATGCCGATTTCTCCAAACTCGTTAACTAACACTGCCCAGCGTTCATTCTTAGGCTTAGTAGCTAACAACGACAAGACCGCACTGGTTTTACCCACCCCTAAAAAGCCGCTAATGATATTAGTAGGGATCCCTTTTAATAATGCTTTGTCTGACGTTTTAGAGGTGTTCACTTTATTTATTTTCCACAACATTTCTTATATTTTTTCCCGTTGCCACATGGGCAGGGGTCGTTTCTACCTATTTTAGGCGCGTCACGCTTAATTTGAGTTGGCGCTGGGCAACAGCTAGTGTTGGTGCAGCCACCCTCTGAGCTCGCAATGTTTTCGGTATTTTCTGGATTGTTTTGCATGATCTGGGCCTCAATAATTATTTGTAAAGACAAATCATATCAGTTATCCGGCTGGCTATCTTGGCCTGCCACTCTTTTGTTTTATAAGCGTAATCTCTACATTCCAAGTCATCTTATACTTATTGCTATTCTGCGAGCCTTATCGAGTATCTGTGTAAGCCAATCTATGGTTGGTTCAAATCGGCATAGTTCAATTTAGGTAAACTACAATTAGCTTGTGCTGAATTTTGTTATAATATAACATAACTAAAACGAAATGATATAATATCACATTCTTGAGGTTAATGATGTACAAAGTAACAAAAGTCGCCTTGTTGGTTGGGGCGCTTCTCCCAACAAGCTTATTCGCCCAATCGATTGAAGGTGTCGTTATCAATAAAAACGGCAAAGCTGTCGCTGGCGCAAATGTTTTAGTTGAAGGAACCATATTCAACACAGTGACTGATAATGAGGGGCGATTTGTTTTTGATGACTTAAAAGCAGGTCCTACTGAGTTACATATTTCTGCGGCTGGCTTTGCTCATTTGCATCAAGATATAGAAGTGACGGATCAGCAAACCCAACAAATGACACTGACCTTAAGTCGCTCGCCT
Source organism: uncultured Paraglaciecola sp. (assembly GCA_947498355.1). Classification (GTDB taxonomy): domain Bacteria; phylum Pseudomonadota; class Gammaproteobacteria; order Enterobacterales; family Alteromonadaceae; genus Paraglaciecola. The sequence continues at coordinate 97,662 of CANMKA010000002.1, forward strand.
ATTGAGGTGATTGATGTGGTGGCAACGCCTATTCACATGTCTGTCATGGAGTCTGCATCGCCAGTAAGTGTGTTGGCTGGTGAACGTCTGCGTCGGCAGCAATCTTCCTCTTTAGGCGACAGTTTAGAGAAAATCGTCGGCGTACATACCAGCTTTCATGCCAAGGTAGCTAGTACGCCTATAATTCGTGGACTAAGTGGTCCTAGAGTCAAAATTGCGCAAAATGGCCTAGATGTAAGTGACGTTTCTCGGGTTGGGCCAGACCACTCTGTTGCATCTGAAGCATCCACCGCCCAACAAATTGAGGTGCTCCGCGGGCCTGCTACTTTATTTTACGGCAGTGGCGCAATTGGTGGCGTAGTGAATATAGTAGATGGTCGCGTTCCTACAGATAGCACCACACGTGGTGAATGGTTGGTTGAAACCAATTCTGTTGATGACCAGCGTTTAGGGTCGTTTAACCTCACTACAGGTACAGACTCATTCGCATTTTATGCCGACGGCTATGTTCGTGAGTCAAACGACTACGAGGTGCCTGTCGCGCCAGAACTAGAAGAAGAGGGCCATGACGGAGAGGGGCATGATGATGCGCATAGCAAAGTGGTCGAAAACAGCGCAGAAGAATCGAGTGGCCTTACCCTAGGGGCCAGCTATTTATTTGATAAAGGCTATGTGGGGATTTCTGTTGAGCAATTTGATCGTAAGTACGGCATTCCCGGCCATAGTCATGGTGAAGAAGAAGCCCACGAGCACGAAGAGGGAGAAGAGGGCGTTTTTGCTGATTTAGAGCAAACCCGTATACAACTTCAAGGTGAGTACAACGTGCAAGGCGAGTGGATCAGCAAGATTCAAATTCGCGGGGGGTACAGTGACTACGAGCATGTTGAAGTTGAAGAAGGTCAAAACGGCACGATTTTCGAAAATCAAACTGAAGAGTTGAGATTAGACACAGTACACAGCCAGCTGCGTGGCTGGAATGGCGCTGTGAGTTTGCATTATAAAAGCAGTGCGGTTGCTGCACAGGGAGAAGAAGCGTTTACCCCGCCATCTGATTCGCAAACCTTAGCGCTGGCGATAATGGAAGAGAAACATTTTGGCAATGTGCTGTTACAACTAGGCGCACGAGTGGAACGAGTCAGCCTAACCGCTGAAAATGTATTGCTGCCAAAAATTGATGCGCACGGCCATGACGAAGATGAACACGACGAAGGCGAGGCAGGCCATCAACATGAAGATGAGCATGGTCACGAAGAAGGTGAAGGGATAACCCGTGTATTCAGGGCAGATCATGAATTTACTCCGGTAAGTGTGTCAGCAGGTGTCGTGTGGGATTTCATCCCAGGCTACAACTTAGGACTATCTATTTCGCGTTCTGAACGAGCGCCATCTGCCTCTGAGTTATTGTCTTTCGGGCCACACATTGGTACCCGTACGTTCGAAGTGGGCGCTTTGTTTGCGTTGCATGAAGAAGGCGATGAGCCATATATAGGCTTGACCGAGGAAGTAATTGATCTGGAAACCGCTAACAATATCGACCTGACGTTTCGCAAGACTCAGGGTGATTTTGGGTTTGTGTTCAACGCGTTTTATAACCAAGTCGACAATTATTACTATCAATCTTTTACTGGTTTATTTGCAGAAGATGGTCACGATCACGGCCATGAAGAAGGTGAAGATGACGGGCATGGTCACGAAGGTGACAGCGAAGATAGTCATAGCGAAGAAGGAGACTCACATGCCGGCGAGTTACCTGTGTTTATCTTCCAAACTGATGACGTGATTTTACATGGCTTTGAAGCCCAAATAGCTTGGCAAGCGACGGATGAATTTAAAGCCACTGTATTTTCTGATTTCGTCCGTGCTCGCTTAAAAGACGGTGGTTCGTTACCGCGTACACCTCCCCTTAGGTTTGGAACGGAATTGAGTTACGAAAATGCTCATTTAAGCGCTCATTTAGGGGTGACGCGATTCCAGCAACAAGACCGAATTGCCCCAGAAGAGACAGTGACCCAAGGCTACACCTTAGTCGACATCAGTGTGTCCTACGATGTGTCGGTACTCGATCAAGATATGTCTGTGTATTTGAAGGGCAGCAACCTGACCAACACTGAGGCTAGAGTCCATACCTCATTTCTTAAAAATGTCGCTCCAAGACCTGGCCGCAGTATTGCCCTAGGTGTGCGTGGTTACTTTTAATTACACTATTTATTATATAAGGAACATATTATGACCCACTCTTTTCCACTTTCGCTGTTAGCTGCTTCTATGAGTGTTTTATTCTTGACGGGGTGTGGTGATGCCGAAACCACTATTATTGAAAAAGATCCAATAGTTGGGGCTGATGACGGGCATGATCATGGTGATGGCTGCAATCAAAGCAACGACATTCTTATCGACAGTAAAGGACGCTTGGCGATTACACAGGCCGATTCCAACATGCTGCATCTGTTCGACTTAGACGATAACAGCCAGTTAGACAGCATGAGTACAGTGCACAATGACATGACCCTATCAGCGTCTGCTGATTTTCGTTTTGTTACCCTTAAGGCGCGCAATCAAGATCTTATGCAGTTTGTCGATAGTGGGTTTTGGCGTGAAGACCATGGCAGTCATCTGCATGATTTTGAACAAGGGCCAACAATGACAAGCTTTGAGTTAACCGGTAGTCGCCCAACTCACGCGATCAGTCACCAAGGTCAATTGGCGATTTTTAATGATGGAGATGCCGAAAATGGCATTCCTGCATCGGTGCACGTCGTGACTGACAATATTATCTCAACCCAAGGTGAACCAAGAAGCCTAACATTTGCTACTAACATGCATGGCGTTGCCGAACCTAGAGGCGAACATTTACTGGCGAGTATTCGTCGCGATGACGCAGAAAGTACCTCAGCTAATAAAATACTGCCAGACCAAGTTGGGGTATTTCATTTACATGATGGCGCGTACGAGCTCGAACAGACCCTAGAAACCCTTTGCCCCAATTTGCATGGAGCAGCACAAAACCAAGATTATACCGCCTTTGGCTGTAGTGATGGCGTATTGGTTGCCCATCAAGACAATGCTCAGTATGAATCGGTCAAAATCGATAATATCCCTGAGCTAGCAGGTAAGCGGGTAGGTAATTTGCGTGGGCACGTCAATGCAGATGCCCTAATAGGCATTGCATCTGGCCATGGCGGCGGCCCAGCAACGTTAGTCAGTCTAGATCCTGTTGCTAACACTATGCAGGCGCTGGAATGGCAGCCCGAGGCAAATCCAGTTGGTTATGCGTTTTCTTATGATGGCGAGCAATTCTTAGTGTTAGATGACCAAGGTTATTTAAATATCTTAGGGCTGCATACTGAAGGCGGCAGTGCTCATTGGGAGCTAGCGTCACGTCTCGATATTTCACAGCAGGACCCAGCCACTATGCCTGAAGGCATGTCGTTCACAATGACAGTTGCGCAAAATGGTAAGTACGTTTACGTATCTGACCCTATTGCTCAGCATATCTTGCACGTGTCTCTAGCCAATATGCAGATTGAAGGTGATATTGAATTAGATTTTGCACCTGCAGCCATAGCTTGGGTAGGAGTAGCCGAACAAGACAGCGAGTAGACGAGGGGAGACTTATTGGTAGTAAACACTAGTCTTTCGTTAAGGTTTTGAGCACCCTCTTTTTGAAAACGCCCCGTCTTATTTGAAAGTGGGGCTGGTCGTTTTCAGTCTAGAGCAGCCTGCCCCGATGTTTGTCTTTGTCGCCTATCTACCCTTCACAAATACTTGCCAAGATTGTGTTAAAGTTGGTTATGTTATATTGTAACTTTTGTTGGTTTCATCGTGTTAAGTAGCTGTTTGACAAATGGCTGGCTGGAGGAAGAATGTGTAAACCTGTTTGGGCTATGATTTTGTTGAGTATTGCTTGCCAAAACGCCTTGGCACAAAAGCATGTGCATGGGCAAGGCCAGCTTTTGATTGCGCAAGATCAGCAAGACTGGCAATTTCAGTTTGTATTACCAGCAATAGACCTACTTGGGTTCGAGCATAAGCCTCAATCGCCCCAACAAATTCAACATGTATCGGACGTGATAGCTAAAGTAGAGAGTGGTGCAGATTTTTTGCAGTTGCCAGATAGTTGCAACCTTAGTCATGTATCTCATGAATTGGCAGATTGGCTAGCAGTAAACGCTGTCCATAACGATCATTCTGGTGCGGCTAAAGACCATACAAAGCACAACACGTATTCAGGCCACAGCGACGACCCTAATCACCATGATAGTCACGACCATAATCCTAGCTACGGCCATAATCCCAGTCACGACCATAATCATGGGCAGCAAAAGCATCAAGCACTGGATATAAGGCTCACCTATCAATTTTCCTGCCGTGCTGTACCTGAGTGGGTCAACATTAGGCTTTTCGAGTGGGTCCATTCATTAAATAGTATTACGGCCCAGTGGATCACAGATACCAAGCAAGGGGCGCTGGATTTATCTGCCTCGTCACCTAGGTTGAAGTTTTGAGCGACTACGCAGACTAAGGGACCTTTGATTAAGGGAAATTTATAAGGCTGATCCATGAACAAGTTAATTGATTTAAGTGATAAAGCGGCCATTGCATTGTCGTGTGCCTGTTTATTGCATTGCATATTGGTACCCATATTGATGTTGGCTTTACCTTGGATATCGAGTTTGATTGACGATCAGGTTTTTCATTTTTGGATGGCGTTTGCGGTAATTCCTTTAAGTCTGTTGGCTATGGGCTTGGGGTATTTTCATCATAGGCGCTTAAATGTACTGCTAATTTGTCTGGTGGGCATGCTGATATTAGTGATGACGGCCATTTATGGTCATGACCATTTAGGTGAAACCGGCGAGGTCATCGCAACTTTATTTGGCTCTGGGATCATTGCATTTGGGCATGTACGTAATTTTAAACTAAGACGAATCCAGCCATGCACAAAACCCATTGAAATCAGCCATTAGTGCTCAATAGTGTATGAAAAAAGTTAAACAGTAAAAGCAATAGAGGACCATATGAATACTGCCTTAAAAACTGAATATTTTGAAGATCAAGAAAAGCGGTTTACCGTAGCAGGTGACACGCCTGAAGTGCTGACCGATATTTATCAGGACAATTGTAATATGGCAGTATGGTTGCGGCAGTTGCCCTCTGAATTCATAGCAAGGTTAAGCCAAGACTTACGTGATCGCCCTCTGATGAATACAGTGCTAGAAGTGGGCGCTGAAACTATTGTGGACGATCTTGTGGGGGTGGCAGAAGACCGCGAGTACGGTGCGCAATTGCGTGGCTATATGGCCGAAGTGATTGACATGTTTTGTGTCTTGTTTGACGCCGATAAAGTGGGTGTTCGCCTAACGGTTTTAACTCAAGCTATGTGTCCACGTTTCCATTATGACAGAGTTCCTTGTCGATTAGTCACTACCTTTAGCGGTGCGGGTACCCAGTGGATAGCCGATGAATTGATCGACAAAACTAAGCTAGGCCATGGCAGTAATGGTAAGCCAGATGAATTTTCTGGGTTAATTCATCGTACTTCGGATATTCAAGCGTTGGCTTGCGGTGATGTTGCCCTTTTGAAAGGCGACACATGGGAAGGCAATGAAGGCAAGGCATTGATCCATCGCTCACCACCAATCGAAGCCGGAGAGTGTAGATTGTTAATGACAGTCGATTTTACCCAGTAGTTTTGCTTATTGCTTTAATGTTGTCTGAAATCATCTGTGGCATCAAAATAAGGCTCAATAGCGACAACATTGAGTACATATGCAGACGTGCCCAAGGGATCTTCGAATAACTCTCGCGCTAATATTCCCTCGATGCGATAGGCTTGATTGAAGTCAAAATCTGTCATGCCCTTATCCAATTGAGCAAAAATAATTTGATTGGGGGGCGGAGGCGGAAAATGCAGGCAAGCGCCAAAGTAAGGCACAATAAAGATATTGCGTAAGCTGTTATCGTCAGCATAGTCAATGGGTACAATAAACCCTGCTATGGATACCCCTTGTTGGTCGAAGTTCGCAACGCTATTGGTCGACCTTAGGGCGGCCTGATAGTCCTCATCTGAACTGGCTTGGATCGACAGTAAGATCCCCTGGGTTAAGTCATTGACCTTAGTTGATTGGGGTTGCTGGTATTTTTGTAACACGGCCTTTTCATCATCAGGTATGAGTTGCGACCATTGAATATTGGTAGGGCTAAGAGATGCATACCGATCAAGTAGCTCTGGATCTTGGCTACTGTAAACCTTTGGGCTCAATGACAGCCAATGGCTTAAGGCTGACTGGTATTTGTTGTAGAGCATTGCCGTCACACTGCCGAGCAATAAAAATATCACTATGGCGGCAATGATCTGCTGAGTTTGCTTCATGTTAGTTTGGCTGCCTTGTTCAACAGGTTTATTTCACATCAATATTTATACGTTGAACTTTTGAATAGGGCAATGAGGCTTTAGTGGCGTCCATCCAAACCAAAATATGGTTTTTACCGGGTTTATTGGCTACAAAATCTAAGGTGTAAGTGCCTTTGGAGGCGTCTAGCATTACCGGCTCTGCTTGGGTAAGCGTTAGGCCATAGCCATAGGTAAAGCGTAAAGAGGCATTTTTATATTCGGCAGGTAACTGATAACCAATATCAAGTTGCTGATTCTGATCAACCTTAGCTGCAACAGTGCGCACATGGGTAAGCTCAAGTTGGTTTGAACTGCGGCTGAGGTTTTGTCGGTGGGCAAAGGGCTGGCCTTGGCTAAAATTGAGCATACGGCCAAACCCTACTTGGTCGTGCATGTCACAGGCATTGCTAGTAAACGATATAAGTAACCCAGATGCCAAAGCGATGAGCCGAGACACTAGCCTCACACTAACTAGTTTCATCCTTTACTCCTCATAAATATAGGCGTTATCTAAGCGTAAAGTATAAGCTGAGCTGCCTGTGGTATTAATAGTATGATCGATTACTAAGGTCCCCTCGAACCAAAACGGCTCTTGCAGGCTATCCAGCTCAATACCGTCTTTCGATTCGCTGTAAATCACTTGGTTAGGAGGGGGCGGTGGCAAGTGCAAACAAGCGCCAAAGTAAGGCACGATAAAAAATTCTCTGATGCGCTGACTATCCCCCGAACTAAGAGGCACAATAAATCCGGGTAGCCGGATGCGGGCTTGGTCAAAGGCTTCAATGACCCGTGATGATTTTAATGCTTGTTTAAATCGTTTGGCCGAGGCATCGGATTCGCTCATGGCGGTTAGGGCATCGATATTGTCGTTACTTGCTCCGTCTTGAATCGTGTCTAAAAATTCTGGCGGGTTGAGAATGGCTTCTAAATCATCGGCTGGCATCAGCTGTACCCATTCGATTTCGGCATAGCCCGATTGAGCTGAGGCATAGCTGAGTTGCATTGACATACAACATAATAATGCTGTAATCACACTCCCTATTACTCGATAGTTTAATAACGTTTGCATGGGTTTACCTTTTAGTCTGTACCCTAGGTTAGGTATAGATCACTAGCAAAATGACGACTGCTATTGTTTGAACTAGTCACCGATGATATAACATCACAACCCCTACGCCTAGTATACGGCCCAGTGAAATACGTGAAGATTTTAAGGAGTGCGTTTGGTGTCAGAATTTGCCGTTGATATCCAAAATCTAGAGTACGCCTACCCAAACCATAGTGATCTTGTATTGTCGATTGAGCAATGGCAGGTCAACCTTGGGGAGCGGGTATTTTTGTTTGGTGACTCAGGCTCAGGTAAGACGACTTTGCTTAACCTTTTGTGTGGTATTTTGGTGCCAAGTCAGGGCAGTATCGATATCCTTGCTCATGATTTGCCGGCAATGCCTAATCGTAAGCGCGACCGATTTCGCGCACAAAATATTGGTGTAGTGTTTCAAAAGCTAAATCTTATCCCGTATTTGACTGTTGCAAAAAATATCGAACTAGCCGCCTATTTCGCAAGGGGTGGTTCTTCCAACAAACGTCACACAGATATAGCGCAACGTGCGCAAACTTTAATTCAAACTTTACAGTTACCCAGCCGTGTGTTTCATACTCCAGTTAAGCATTTAAGCACAGGGCAGCAACAGCGCGTGGCGATTGCGCGGGCGCTAATTAATCAGCCAAAATTATTGTTAGTTGATGAACCTACATCGGCCCTTGATGCCAGTGCTAGGGATGCCTTTATGCAAGTGTTAATGGAAATGTGTGATACCACTCAAACAAGTTTGATTTTTGTGAGTCATGATAGCGCCCTTGGGCAGCACTTTGAGCGTAAGGTAAATTTGTCTCACCTGAATACAGCGGGTGGACGGGGACTAGCATGAAAATACTCGTTTCTGTCGCTTGGCATAGTTTATTAAGTCGTAAAAAAACTGTGCTCTTAACCTTCGTCTCCTTGTGGATTGGGATCATGGTGTTACTCAGTGTCGAGCATATTCGCTTGCAAGCAAAAGAAAGCTTTAATCGCACTATTTCTGGGGTCGATTTAATTGTCGGTGCGCCCAGTGGGCAACTTAATTTGTTGCTGTACTCGGTATTTAGAATGGGTAGCCCGACTAACAATATTAGCTATCAAAGTTGGCAAATGCTCAAGCAACATCATTTGGTAGAGTGGGCAGTGCCTATTTCGCTGGGTGACTCTCATCGAGGGTTTAGGGTAGTGGGCACGACTCATGAGTATTTTGAGCACTATCAATATGGAAACAAACACGCTTTGACATTTGCCCAAGGTCGCCCATTTGAAGGCTTGTTTGAAGCGGTTATTGGCGCTGATGTGGCCAAAAGCTTGGGTTACCAAGTGAAAGATAAGATTGTGATTGCCCATGGAATTGGCAGCACTAGCTTTACTCATCACGAACAGGCTCCCTTTGTGGTAAGCGGTATATTGGCCGCAACGGGTACGCCAGTAGATAAAACCGTGCACGTGAGTTTACCGGGCATAGAGGCCATCCACCTCTCGCCATCTGCTTTGCAAACAATTTTCATCAACCCTCAAGCCCAAGCCGCGTTAGCCCCCGAGAGTGTCACTGCTGTATTGTTAGGCCTAAACAGTAAATTTGCGACCTTTGGATTACAGCGCGAACTTAATCAGTATGCTGATGATCGACTAATGGCGGTGTTGCCTGGCGTGGCTATGGCTGAGCTATGGAGCTTAATGTCAACGGTCGAAAACCTGTTGCGGGCGATTGCCATACTGGTGTTAATTTCGTCTTTGTTTGGTCTAGCTACTATGCTGCTGGCATCTATGAACGAACGCCAAGGTGAAATTGCTGTAATGCGAGTCTTGGGCGCAGGGCCTTTGACTATTCTAGTGCTAATATTGTGCGAAGCTCTGATTTTGATATTGGCGAGCCTTACCCTAGGCGTGGCTTGCTTAAAACTGATACTCATCGCCCTAGATGACTGGTTGGCGTCGGAATTTGGTTTGTTTTTGAGCCATGATATTTTATCGCCAGATGTCATGATGCTTGGTGCGCTGGTCATATTAGCAACAATACTGGTATCCTTGTTTCCGGGCCTAGAAGCGTATAAAAGTGCCTTGCATGCCCAGTTAACCAATAAATAAGGCGTTTTAACGTTACTTCTCGCTGAGTGGGTGCGCCTATACCTGCCCGTCTAAATATGTGGTCACTTAGCGTGTTATTTAACTGAGAACAACTCGGCCTGCATGGCTGTTGAGCGATTAAAAAGCTTTCATTAATTCAAATTATTGAGACAAAAACTCATACACCAAAAGTCAACAGGCCCTATACTGCGGCCAAATATTTAGATGTAACAAGGACCCTCTATGTTTGCGGGATTAGATTTTGGCACCTCGAACTGTTCGATTGGCGTCATAGAAAACCAAGAGCCGGTGCTGGTTCCTCTCGAAGACGGCGAGACTCGCTTATCTTCATGTTTGTTTTTGGAGCATGGTGTGAGTCAGTCAGAAGCTATATCAGAGCAAGCACTATTAAGTCGAGTGAGAGCCGAACAAGCCGCACAATCGCAACGTCTAAAGAGTAGCGCTACTTCTGCTGTCTTGAGCGACGAAGCCCTAGTTAACAAAGTGCGAAAACAATTGCGTAAAGAAAACCGCGAAAAAGCTAAAACCGACCAAAAGTCTCTCAGTGTGATGCAGGCGCTGCAATCTAATGCTGAGGTGATTTTTGGTAAAGAAGCCGAGCTGGCGCACATGCATGATCCTAAAAGTGGATTTTACATTAAATCGCCCAAGTCATTTTTGGGTGCGAAAATATCGAGGGCGCAAAAAACCGTATTTTCAACGGTTGTCGAAAAAATGCTCGCGTTTATTAAGCAAGAGACCGAATACGTTAAACGAAATGAATTGCAGCAGGTGGTCATTGGTCGTCCAGTCAATTTTCATGGCTTGCAAGGCTCCAATGGCAATGCACAAGCCCTAGGTATTATTGAGCAGGCTGCCAAAAAAGTGGGGTTTCGGGACATCGAGTTTTTGATGGAACCTATCGCGGCGGCGTATGATTACGAGAGGCAGCTCACCGAAGATAAGGTCGTACTGATCCTTGATTTAGGCGGGGGGACAACTGATTGTTCTATGCTTAAACTGGGGCCAAGTTATAGTCATTTACCTTCTCGAGAACAGTCTATTTTGAGTTATTCAGGAAAGCGTATCGGCGGAATCGATCTCGATAATAAACTTTCTCTTATGACGATCATGCCGCACTTTGGTAAAAATGGCCTGTTGACTAATGGTTTACCCGTACCAGCAACGTTTTTTACTCAAGCGGTGCGGATTAATGACGTGAGTGCTCAGCAAGACTTTAGTTCGAATCGCACTGGCAGTGAGCTCGAGCGCTGTTGCATGATGTCGACAGACGAAAAGCTTTTGCGACTCAAGCACCTTAGAGAGCAAAAGCTGGGCTTGAGGTTGAGTCAAAGTGCAGAAATTGCCAAAATATCTTTGTCTGCTCAAGAGCAAATAGACTTGCCTCTTGCGTTTATAGAAGAGCACTTTTCGGTACCGATAAAACGCAGTGAGTTAGCCGAAGCAATCAAAGATGAGCTTAAACAGTTTGAATTGCTAATTAACGAATCCTTGCGCCAAGCCGACACGCAACCCGAAGCCATTTTTGTTACCGGAGGCACTGCGATTTCACCCGTAATTCAAAATTGGATACACTCTATGTTCCCTGAGATTGATGTCGTGATTGGTAACCACTTTGGCAGCGTAACCACAGGTCTCGTTACCCATGCTCAACGGGTGTTTACATAAAGTAAGCTGGTATATATGTCGCTGTGGGTCGACTCAATATCGAATAATAGTGATATAGTCTAATCATAAATGCTTTAGCGATAACGCCTAAATAATATGTCAAAAAATGCCCAGTCCTCGGCCAAATCTTGTTCCAACAGTAAGCAAGTTGGCTGCGATGATTGCAGTTTAAATACTATTTGTATGCCGGTTAGTTTGCATGTAGATGATATCGACCGCCTAGATAGCATTATTCAGCGGAGCAAACCGCTACAAAAAGGGGAGTTCCTTTTTCGGGCCAACGACCCTTTTACCTCTGTTTATGCGGTTCGCTCTGGTGCACTAAAAACGCAACTCGTTGCTGAAAACGGTGATGAGCAGATCACTGGTTTTTATTTGCCCGGTGAAGTGTTGGGTATGGACGGACTGGCCAATAATACTCATACCAATTCTGTTCAAGCTTTAGAAACTTCTTCTGTGTGTAAAATTCCATTCGAGCGATTAGAAGAGTTAAGTGTCACCTTGCCCACTTTGCAACGGCATTTCCTCCAACTAATGAGCCGCGAAATCACCCAAGAGCAGCAAATAGTAGGATTACTGAATAAAAAAAATGCAGAGTCACGGATTGCATCTGTGTTGCTCAGTATTGCCAAGCGCAATAGTCAGCGGCATTTGTCTGAGAGTGCCTTTATGCTTCCGATGAGCCGCAAAGATTTAGGTAATTTTTTGGGGTTAACCACAGAAACCGTTAGCCGTGTTTTCTCTCGCCTACAAAAAAATGGGCTGATTGCGGTCGAGCAAAAACAAGTGACTCTACTAGATACACCAGCGCTAACGCTTTTAGTGGCAGGGTGAAATGGCTACAAAGCATGAACGGGGAGAATTTTTTAAAAAATAGCCATAGTTTGATCTAGATCAATATTCTCCAGATTGTTCTTTTTTATAATGTTGCTGAACTCAATAGCAGGAGCAATATTATGAAACAAAATGTAGGCATTCTAGATACCGCAATCCGCTCAATTATAGCCGTAATCTGTTTGTCCGTGGCGGCAGAGCAGCTATTCCCACATGCTGCCAATATAGCTTTGGCCATAGCCGGCGGGTTAATGTGGGCTTCTTCAAGTGTAGGTTTGTGTTTTGTGTATCGTATGCTTGGCATAGACACCTACCCCGGAGCTGGACACGGTATCACCCAATATTACCCAGAGGGATGCGATAGCTAGCACTGAATGTATACGTAAACCAATGAGCCAAACGGTGTTTCAACCTTCTGTTGAATGGTATCATATTTGAGCAATCCCCCTAGTTGATTGCAAACTTGGAAGGGATATTATGAAAAAACTGATTCAATACCTATGTTTTGGCCTGTTGTTAATCTCGGTTGAGAGCGCAGCGAAAGATAAACCGTTACGCATTTTGCCCTTAGGTGACTCTATTACCGCAGGTTACACGGATAATCCGGTGTGGGATCATCCCTTCAAATTTGGCTATCGCAGTGGCTTGTATCGACGTTTAGTGCAGGCAAACTATTCGTTTGTGTTTGTAGGGCAATCTCCCGAACCCTTTAACCGTAGGTTTGGCGATCCGGCCAAAGGCCATGAGTTTGAACTAGATTTAAGGCAACTAGGCCAAGATGGCCACAGAGGCTATGGAGGCTGGCGTATCCCTCAGCTGCAAAAGCAAGTCACTAAGTGGATGCAAGTCGATCAGCCCGACATAGTGTTACTCATGGTGGGCATTAATGGCATTAGCGCAGACAGCCCTAAGCAGTTAGATGCCTTGCTAGAAAAACTGTTTAGTCACAACAAATTGCTAAAAGTGATAGTCGCGCAAATCACTCCTAAACGAGCCTTCAATCAGGATCTTTTTGATTACAACACGTATATTCGACAAACGTTAGTGCCCACTTATCAAGCCCAAGGTTTTGCGCTATCGACGGTAGACATGTACAAGCATTTTCTAACCGATCCAACAGACCCAAGAACCATAGACGCAAGCCGTTTATCCAACGGCATTAATCACCCCACCAATGCCATTTACGATGAATTAGCGCAAAGCTGGTTTGACGAAATCGAACGTTTATTGGTATGTCATCCGAATTCTAAGTAACAACTCGGGGGCTAGAGACTATTCATTCTTATCGTAAATTAATGGCTGCTTCGGTGCATTTGTTAGTAAAATCAGCGGGTTAGGTAGATTTTGCTTGGGCTTAGGTTAATAGAATATTGACCCGCCAAGTCAGCCGATTTTTTTGCTTTTTGAGGTGAAACCCCAATATTTATACAAATTTGATTTTGTAATAATGAATAGACACGTATGTATAGTCTGTGTGTTCGATGAACCAATGTCTGAAGTACGTTTAATTTAGTTTTCCCGCAAGTAATACCTCAAGCCATCTTATGTCTTCTGGGCCTAATTTGGCTTCTTTATGTTTAGATGGATCATTAATGATTTCTTCGTAGACATGAAAAATGGCGCGTTCAGTCAGTTCTCGCCAATCTTCGTTTTCAAGCTCCTTGAGTGAACCTGTGGACAAATTCGGGTCAATGAGGGGGTCGTGCTCTTTTTCCGTTGTTCTTAAGGTAAATTCCAGTTCGCTTAAAATTGGATTTATCACCTTTAAAGCGTTTGATTCTGAAAATTGTTGCAATACGTGAAATTCGGCCTCCTTAGCTTGCTTCTCAATCTGAGCTTTTGTTGCACGTTCACCTAAGGGTTTAAGGCCGTATTTAACTAAAGAGCCTGAGATACTTGGGAGTAAAACTTTCGCGGCGATACCAACACCTATCAAGGGGTTGAAAATCGCTGCAACTCCACCGATCAATAGCATCCCATAAGTTAACTTATTGTCTAAAGAGTCAATGTCATCGGCTAGTTTTTCAAGAGAGCTGGTTTGGTTCGAGCTAGACTCATACGATATGTTTTTCGCTGCGTTTACCATGAAGGCTTTCAGTGTTCCCTCATAATACTCATTCGGGAAATGAAATACTCGGCGTTTGGGTAGTGTATTGATCTCCAATGCTCCAAGCGGGAGTGAGCGCATAGTGTGGAGTGAGAATCCAGTTTCGCTTAGATGATTTGGAATGACAAAATAGTGTTTTTCGTCCCAGTTTTTGTCTTTAGTCTGGCTTCGTTCTAAAGAAACAAGTACGGGTAAACCTTCGACAACAGTCTTTATTGTTTTCATGCCAGCATCAAGGTCATTGATAAATGAATCAAAACGGGAGCTGATAGTATCTTTGGTTTGTTTGAGAAATGTTTTCATATTCTTAAAGTTGGCGAAAGTTTGATTTAGGTTGTCTTTAACGGATCTTTGGAAAGTCTTTTACCGACCCGATGTTCCACTTTTCCTATAAAGATTTCAACAAGCTTAAGGTCAATAAATTTATAATCTTCTAGAATATCTAACCAAACGAATTTTTTATGGAATACAGTCCGTTTAGCACTGTTGCCGAAGAGCGTGCATTAATATTTGAGTTATTTGGGTAGATTTTTCACTCCATTTGGCTCCGCCATTTATTGCGGCTACAAACGAGTAAATCGGGCACATAACACTTTTGGTAACGGTAATGCCGTCGTCGCGCATACATGGCATAAAGTCCATAGCTTTTGCACGATACTGTTATTGGTTATGGGTATTCCTCTCCTTTATTTAAACAAGTAGAGGCTGCAAGCCACTATGAATGTGTGATTAATAAATGGCAAAGTGGCTGGTTAATATAGTAATTAGTGCGTCCGATTTTTTCTTTATGTAAAAAGCCATGCTCAACCAGTTGTTCTAAGTATTTAGTGGCGGTAATGCGGGATACGTCGAGGTCATCAATAATAAATTCTATTTTGGTGTAAGGGTGGCGAAACAGGTTGTTAAGCAATTCTTGTCGATAAATCTTGGGTAAAAGCTCTCGTATTTGATGTTTATAACTTTGCATCTGAGTTTTGATACCCTTGATTAAGCTGATGGTTGACTGCGCAGTTTGCACAACCCCTTCTAATATATATAGCAACCAAGGTTCCCATTTTCCCGTTTCACGCACCAGCTGTAGTTGTTCGTAGTAGTCAGCTTTGTGTTGAATGATGTATCTACTTAAGTACAGCACTGGTAAGTCGAGCAAATCTTTTGAAACCAAATACAAGATATTAATAATACGACCCGTGCGGCCATTGCCATCATAAAAAGGATGAATGCTTTCAAATTGATGATGCACTATGGCCATTTTTACTAGCGGGTCGGCATCACATAATTCGTCGTTATTGATATATTCGACTAAGTTGGTCATCAAACTATCGATTTCGTCGGCACTTTGCGGGGGCGTACAAACTATTTTACCTGTACGCGAATTTTTAAGGTTTGTACCTGGTAATCTTCGGAATCCCGCACGGTTTTTTTCTAGCTCTTGTTGTACCATGAGTATGTCGTGCATGCGGATCAGTTTTTGTTTTCTGATGATTTCAAAACTAGCTCTTAATGCGTAGGAATAATCCTGCACTTCCTTTGCCGCTGGATTGATCATGGCTTGCGACATCAAGCTCGCTTTGTATAGCTCGTCGTGAGTGGTAACGATATTTTCAATTTCTGAACTGTCTTTGGCTTCCTGCAAAGTCAGGGTGTTGATAAGAATGGCTTCATTCGGGATAGTTGCTGCTACACCTTTAAGTTCTGCTAGAAAGCGATGCGCCTCAGCGGTTTTTTTTAATACTGCACGGGTTTCGTAATGTTCAATGTTTGCCAGCGGTAATAGTGGAGGTGATTGGTTCATTCTCGGAATGCATTGCGATTGTTGTTTTTTATACATATGTAGCATGATATGTATAAAAAAAAAGGATATCTATATATATTAAGGGGTAAATGTATAAATAAGTTAATTTTATATATGTGAGACAGATAGATAATATAGATTTTAGTGTTTTCTATACATAGTTTAAGTCTTATGCATAAATGAGATGGTTTTTAAGTCCACATTGCATCGCTGAGTTCATCCGATACTAGCTCTAACGAATAAACTAAATCCGCCCCGTATCAATGATACCCATTTTCTCTCGTCTAAATCGGCCACATATCGTGACCGATTTGTTTCCTACTTTATTAGTAGCGAACTTATAAGTTGCATACTTTTAAATTAGTTGCGCACATTAAACACAGTTTAAATCATTATTTAACGTGCTGTAGGAGAGTAATAAAGTTTCATACTAGTTCGGGCTGAAGGCTTTATTCTAGTGTTTGGTATTCAGCACTTCCAAAATAAAGTTTCATACTGAATATCTAATTAACGACGAATCCAAGCCAAACCTGAGTAATAAAGTATCATACTATATGATTAATTTGTATCGCATCAGAAGCTATCGATCTTTTTTGAAAAGAGAGCTAGAACAATATTTTAGACTTTATGGTCACACACGCATCGATTCTAATCAATAGCATATGGACTATCGAATGCGTAGCAATCGAAACCCTTGATTATTACTTCGATTTGTCGACGGATAACTATAACTATTAGCTATACGTGCAAAGCTCAGACGCACATGCGAGAGTGTAAAAAAATCTGTGTAAGTGGCACTCTTAACTTATTGAAAGGAATAAAGAATGCCATTAACAGACAAACTTATCGACCAGCTACTTGATGGTTGTGATTCACCTGATGATATCCTTGGTGAAGCCGGATTACTCAAACAGTTAACCAAGAAAGTCGCTGAGCGAGCCCTTAATGCCGAGATGGAGCAGCATCTCGGATACGCTAGACACGCACCAGAAGGTAATAATTCAGGCAATTCCCGCAACGGTAAATCCAGCAAAACCGTGCGCAGCGTTTACGGTGAAATTGACCTGGATATTCCCCGCGACCGCAATGGCACCTTTGACCCGAAGCTGGTCAAGAAAGGTGAGAAGCAACTTAACGGCTTTGATGACCGGATTATCTCTCTGTATGCCCGAGGCATGACGACCCGAGATATTCAGGCACACTTCGAAGAAGCCTATGGTGTTGAGGTCTCTGCTACCTTCATTTCTCAGGTTACCAATGAAGTATTGGATGAAGTAAAACAGTGGCAGCAGCGGCCGCTTGATAGCCTTTACCCTGTCGTTTATCTCGATTGTTTGGTCGTACGTAGCCGTGATTCCGGAGCGGTGCAGAACAAGTCGGTTTATCTGGCTCTGGGCATTAACGCTGATGGCGAGAAGGAGTTGCTAGGCTTATGGATGGCACAAACTGAAGGTGCCAAGTTCTGGTTGTCTGTGATGAACGAACTCAAGAACCGAGGAGTTCAGGATATCTTTATCGCCTGTGTTGATGGTCTCAAAGGCTTTCCTGAAGCCATAGAAGCGGTTTATCCCCAAACCCAAGTGCAATTATGTATCGTCCATCAAATCCGTCATTCTCTGCGTTATGTAAACTGGAAACAGCGTAAAGCCATTGCAGCTGACCTTAAGCGCATATATGGCGCGGCCATGCTGGCTGAAGCAGAGTTGGCGCTAGCCGAATTCTCTGAAAAGTGGGATGACCAGCACCCAACAATCAGCCTGTCCTGGCGCAACAACTGGGAGCGATTAAGCGTGTTCTTCGACTATCCACCTGAGATACGCAAAGTGATTTACACCACGAATGCTATCGAATCGTTGAACGCCAGCCTGCGGAAAATTACCAAAACCAGACGCTCATTCCCAACCGACGATTCAGTGTTGAAGATATTGTATCTGGCTCTGCATCAGATATCGAAGAAGTGGACAATGCCAATAAGAGATTGGAAAGCCGCTATGAGTCAGTTTATGATTATGTACAGTGACCGCGTATCACTATGATGAACAGCCACTTACACAGAAAATCTTACAGTCTCAGAAATACTCGTGGCTGCATAAATGATTGCACTTATTAGTTGAATTCAAGTTCAATAATATCAGTTTGAAATTAAACTATCCAGGGTTGATTACAATTACTCTTAACACAATTTTTGATAAAATCGTTTGCTCCAGTTATTAATATCGTCCTGCGTTAAGCTTCCATTATTACCAGACTGTTGATGAGATATTCCGAAGTGATTACTTTTCCCTACAAAATTATCAAAATACTCTTTAGGCCATGAAATCGAACCTCTAAGCAGCTTCTTTTCAACATTTTCTATGAAATCATCAATATTTTCGATTACGGAGGCCAAAATAGCTTTTGTAGACAAAGGTTTATTTGTATCGGATGTGTCAACTTCCAATAGGTAATATGCAGCGTTATCAATTTCAATATAAGACACTGACAAACACCTAGGGTTACCATCTGTAGCCAGAAGATGCTTTGTACAGCGAGCAATCTTAGGTAACTTTCGTAACGAGTAAACAGCTAATTTGCATCCGTAATTATCTTTAAGTAAATCCAGCATTTTGAAATAGCTTTCAAACTTATTGATATACAAATGACTATCATCAGTTTGATCATCAATGTTATCCCAATCGGCATTAGGCAATTCACCTATAGTAGTTGTTTCATCTGTACTTATATCTTTAGAAGCCTTTTCAGGGACATCATCGTCTTGCTTGCCATTACTACTAATTCGGCTCTTTTGAACAACTTTTATCGTTTCAATAGCCTTATCAAATGACATGGCTACGCTAGGTGGTTTTATTATTACAGTCTTATTGTCGACACTAGCACTCGCTTCATCATCAATATTATGTTCAGCTGGTCGCTCTGCTCCAGCAACGTAACCACCATTTCCTTTGCCGCTAACATCTTTGGTAAAATTAGGATGTGAAAATAATACTTTCTCTGGTAAATCAATTGGTATGCCTACAAGTCCCTCTATTTCATGGACAAACATAGAGTTTAAGTCAGGATTAAACCATCCTTTAACTGAAAACCGTGTATTTTCCAATAGTGGTGGTTCGAACTTGAAATCCCAAACTCTGTATCTACCAAGCTCTTTACCTTCCAATAATTGATAACGACCAATACTCTCATACGATCGACGCGCGTTCTCATTAATCAATATCCAGCTAAGTAATCTTCGACAGCTTGGTTCATTAAAGTAATCGATTTTATAGGTACAGCTGGGCATTACATCGATTGATGCTATCCCTATATCTTTATTCACCATGACATCAAATTCCGCCTGTAATACATCTGGTGTCATAGCTGTACGAGATAAGTAGCCATCATGAAAAAATAGTGCTCTAGCTAATTCAAATTGAGGCAAGTAAACAGTTATGTCATCGTCTATCTGAAAAACAAAGCAATACTGTTCACCATCAGCTTTACGATGATGTTTGATGACTTGGCAATCTTTCACCTTAGCTACCTGCCAATTTTGAGTATCACCGATAGTAAAAGATTTGTGGTAGCCAGCTTTACTAATTTCTGTTTTTGAATTTAATATTCGTTGACGTGTAAGCACAGGAGCTTGAGATAAAGTGAGGTATGAACGTTCACTTTTTACAGGAGTGGTAGAAAGGTTGATATACCAACGAGAGCCATCAGCTCTACGAAATAAAGAGCCTATACCATTGATGAGTGAATCATCACTAAATCCATCTATTCTAAACTTATCCATTAAATCCGTATAATCCTAAGTAGAAAAGTATCAGCAAGAGAAGTTAATCTTTGCTCACTTAACCCTGACATCCTTAATATTTTCCATCGCCGTAATATATTATTCGATAGGCTTTGTGCAATAACAGCACACGTTATTCTTCTTATTTGATATTCAGTTATATTTTCACAAAACTTCATAAAAAACAATTTACAAAGAGGTAAATCATTTAAATGTTTTCCAACCGTTGATCCACAGTCAAGCTTTGATAAATACCAATTCATTGAATGTCGCGGATCATCTAACTGAAATTCGGTATCATTTTTAATTCGACACAGTAGCTTTATTAAATGTCGATCGCGTTTGTGCCAATCAATACGCTGATTTTTAGCTATATTAGTTACTTTATATTGATTGTTAACTTGTAGTAACCAGTCTCTATCATGGCGGTAAAGCCAAGCATATACGTAGCCGAATTTATATTTTCGAGCATAATTAACACCATTTTTAGCTACCGCTACTAACCATAAATTCCGATATTTCATCTTGTCTTTTTCTGTTGCATCAAACAATGATGTTACTGATGTTTTATTTTCTTTTGGTTGTAAAAGTACCTGTTTAAAAATATCAGCAACCTGCCAACCACTACCTAATATGCTATGCCAGGCGACTAGGTGCTCTAAGTAACTAAATACTTTTCTGTGCTTACGAAAAATAGTTTTAAGCCAACATATTTCACTATCTTTAGGGTATAAATCATACTTTTTAAGCCACTTGCTTCCAAATTTATAAATTACTTTTTATTTTAACCTGCTGTAATCAATATATTTGCCACGATTGAGCCCATGATCAAATATTAAAGACCTATATTTTGCAGTGGGTTGTGGTCTGCTGGTGAGGTGCAATAGACCCCACATATAGCTTTTCACTTTATCTGACTTAACCACATTTAGCGCCGTTTCATCAGCGTGCATGGTCAGTTGCGCTAATAACGATTGATTGAGTCGATAAAGTAAAGGCTCAAACAAATTCGCAGATTTGAGCCAAATAAATCGGTTCTCCAATAATTGTCATTGGATGTAAATCCCCTTATTTTAGGAATGCTGCCCGCCATTATTCAATAACGCCAAAGTATAAAATAACGATATAGTACAAGATATCATTGTTTGGTCACTAGCAGGGTCTAATTCTCAATTCTATCATTAAGAACTTTTCAGTTTTAATTGACTACTTAATTGTTTTTATTAATTTTTACATTGTTATTGCGGTGTGATGCTATAGCTGGAATATGTTCACGACAAATCAAATTACTAGCAGCTATTTCTAAGGTTTCACCCGTTAGTTCACAATGAAAGTGTGTCTTTGATATTGGTCGATGAAAAGTGCAAGTATTACACAAGCCAAAGCTACTGTTGTTATTACCACCTTGTAAAGAGATTAAAATATTCTCTAATTCTTTTTGTAGTATATTTTTATGTTCAGCGGAATAGTTTTCTAAAGCTAGTTTTAAGCTTGATGGTGGAGTGCTTTTTTTCGTGACCATATCACCTTTTTTGGTTAAATGAAGGTGTATTATTCTACGATCATTTTGGTCTTGTACTTTTTCTAGCAACTTCTTGGATTGTAATAGTGTAATTGACTGCGATATAGTTCCTTTGGTGATGCCAATATACTCAGTGACACCTGCAGGCGTATTACTATATTTATTACAACGAGATAAATAAAATAATATATCTAGATGAATGGGTTGTAAGCCATATATCGCCCCTTCAAGTCGAGATTCATTGCGAAATAATGTACAAACTCGTTCTAGTACATTGTATATCCGGTTTATTTCTTTCAAGATAATCTACAGCCTTAAAATTTAATTGGTTTTCATTCGAAACTATTTAACTATAACAAAACTGTAATAATGAGTAAATATTATTTGAATGATATATTAGGTGATCGTGCCTTGAGCAAAACCAAATAACGGTTAATACTCATAACAAGATGGAGAGTAGATGCAACAAAATGGAAATATGATGAAAAACGTTAAAACCTCGAAGCTTTTTACTCATCGCTAGTAAAAATCTTCGAGGCTCCGTAGCCCACTTAGGTGGACAAATTTATTTTTCATTAACTGTGTATGATTGTCGATTGAGTTTGCCTAATTTTCAGCGCAAAGCATACAAATATTACTGGTGTCATGCCGTTTACGGTTGACATTCTCCTATCGCCACATTCAAAATAATCTGCCAATATTTTATGCAGCGAAGTTTAAGTCATCAGTCAACGTTTTTGCAGAGCTTAAGCCACTAATTTCATGTTACGTTCGTCAATGCCAAGGCTACTCAATAGCTTAGCAATACCTTTTATGTCTACACAGATCCCTTGGTTTTGTTCGTTCCGAGAATCTGTTATTATTTCTTGATAGTTGGGGAAATTAATGGTCGACAAAACACTTTCCCAGACATCTAACTCATTGTCACCAAAGGCTTGCACCGCTTGCGGTAGAGTATTGATATAAAGCGATTGATGCTCCGGAGATAGCTGTTGAAAAATTTCAGCCATGGTATACGAAAAAACACTAGCATGACTCCATTCATCAGCCGCGTGAGCTTCAACTGTTTTATAACACAAAGGTTGCAATCTATCATCTTTAGATAATGCCCCTAAATAATCAGTGATTAAGGTTTCTGAGGCACAAGCGACTGCTAGTCTTACCAACTTACGCTCCTCATTATTTTGGCATTTTAATAACATTTTATCTAGTTGATGGATAAGTTGGAATTTTGGCATTTTAATGCGTTTTAGGGCCCGTTCACGGTAAACAATATTAATACTCTTGACCGCCATCAAAGTATGAAAGCCTTCGTCAACTAACGCTTGGCTAATCGAATTTTGAATCGCATCATTTCTCGAGCCTGGATACTCCGCATCTATGATTAAATCGCAAACTGGCGCGATTAATTTAGACTCTATCTGAATGGTTTTTTCGTTATAAATAATCCAACCATACGATAATACTTTACGCTTCATTTCTTCATCCGTACTCAGCCATGCAGCATGTTGGTGAAAAGGTAATAAATTTTCTTTAAAGTCGTATTTTTCTGGTTCAAAAGTAAGGGCTACACTAGGATCACCTTCAAGTACTTTAGCTCTGTTATTCCATAAATTTGTTAAACCATTCAGTACCTTCATGACCTGATTATTATCTGTTTGATGTATCATAACTATTATATCCTCTTAAATTAATTTTTGTTTATATAACTACCTTGTTCACACCGACTTTTAACGGATTAAGTCTCGTTAATGAAGCGCTCATTTCATTTAAAAAAAACAGAAAAATACGAACGTAATAATTCGACGAGGACAGTAAATATCAAAACAAGTTTCGAATCAACACAAAAATAATTAAATATTTATTAAATGTAAATTACTGATTGTAATATATAAATAGAATAATAATAAAATTACAAATAAAGGTTTACATTAGTAATCTCTATGCTATAAAGTATCGCATCGAAACAAAATGGACTTTATAACATAATGAACCAACACGCTGTTTGTATAGACATTAAACAAGATGTTGCAGGAGTAAAAACTTTCTGCTTTAAACCTAATGAAAATTTATACTTTTCAGCGGGACAATTTATTACCTTATCACTACCAACTGATGAAGGTATTATTCAGCGCAGTTACACACTGAGCAGCTCACCAATAAATAACAGTACCTTTTCAGTCACTGTGCGAAAAGTCTCAGACGGCAAAGGTTCTCATTGGCTTCACCAACATTTACAACCTGGTAGCCAAATAGAATTTAGCGGTCCTTATGGTCGTTTTATACCAGATAAATTTGAACAGAAGAAATTGTTATTGCTTGCTGCAGGTAGTGGTATTACGCCATTTTTATCCACTTTACGTGGGTGGCGTGATAGAGGAGTTTCTGTTGATGCCCTTATGATTTTTAATGTCAGAAATCCAGAGCAAATAATTGAATATCAAGAACTTAAGTCACTTTGTTACAGTATAAAAGGTCTTTCAGTTATTTTTATGCCTGAAAATGTCGAACATCAAAGCTGGAATGGCATATATGGTCGCTTGGATACTTTATGGCTATCCTCCTTGTGTAGAGATATCGCTAAACGGGAAGTTTTTACGTGTGGGCCAAGCCTCTATATGCAGACGATTAAGGAATATTTACAAGACACGGGTATAGGTTTAGCAAACTATCACGAAGAAACTTTTATTTCCCCTCAACAAGTGCCAATTATACCGTTATCAACTGGGCAAGGGAGTAATAAATTCACAGTTTACTTTGCCAATTCAAATATCAAAGTAAGTTGTCATGCCCAAGAAACATTATTAGATGTCGCTGAGAATGCAGGTATATCTATAAAAACGGCCTGTCGTTCAGGTATCTGTGGCAGCTGCATGATAATGAAAAAATCAGGTAATGTCGATATGCAAGATTTAGGCGGAATTTTACCTACTGAGAAAAACAAAGGCATGGTCTTACTGTGCTGTAGTAAACCAACCAGTGATATCGTGCTTGATATTTAAACGTACCATACTAAGGAGGAAATATGAAAAAAATACACGTAATCCGTCATTTAGCTTTTGAAGACCTAGGGAATATTCAGCCAGTTTTAGATCAACTTGGGGCCGAGGTAACTTACATTGAAGCGGGACAAGATCTCATTAATAGCAGCGTTAATGACTGTGATTTGTTGGTCATTCTCGGCGGCCCTATCGGAGTTTATGAAGAGGTAGATTACCCATTTATAGCAGACGAATTAGTTTTAATTCAACAGCGCATTGCATCTAAAAAAGCGTTGCTGGGTATTTGTCTTGGTGCGCAATTAATTGCCAGAGCCATGGGCTCAAAGGTATACCCAGGTCACCAAAAAGAAATTGGTTGGGGTCGATTAACGCTTAATGAGCATGTCAATAACCCTCTGGCGATATTGGGTGAACAAGCAATATTACATTGGCATGGAGATACCTTTGATTTGCCATCATCAGCGACGTTACTAGCCAGTAATGATAATTATCCTAATCAAGCTTTTGCCATTGGAAATTTTTGCTTAGCCGTACAATTTCACCCTGAAGTGACCGTCTCAGGTATGGAACGTTGGCTTATCGGCCATACGGCGGAAATAGCAGCAACAGATAAGGTGAGTGTCACTTCACTTCGCCAAGATAATGCTGAAATTGGTCGGGCATTACAACCGATAGCTCAGAAGATATGGACAAATTGGTTCGAAAAGTTACCGTGGTAGTTAGTCACTAGCTCAATAATAACGCTAGAGAATAGATCAAATTTTATTAAACAAGGCTGAAATAACTATACATAACATCAACAAACCGTGCCGTTTTTCTATTGAAAATAATTTGAGAGTAACACTCTCAAGGAATACAAGTATTAGCTCAGATATATGTAGTTGTCGCTTAGCAACTCACTTGATAAATCAACTAAGCAAATAATTTAACTTTAACAACAAAATAAGGAAATATTATGAAAAAATCAATACTTTGGTCAGTCATGATGACTATGGGAACCTTAACCACTAACAGCATGGCAGAAACTACTTCCGTAGACTATAACACCTACCCATTAGAAGCTCAGAGCATGGCTGCGCCTCTGTCAAAAGTTTCTAAACTGAATAATGTAATGGCGGCTGTCGATATGATGGAAGCTGAGCTTATTCTTGTAAATGTAAACAACGACATCATGCTTCAGCAGTGTTTAGATTGTTTAGCCGGTTGGCCAGGAGGACGTCCACAGCACGTTGTGGTTTCTTCTAACGCTAAAACAATTTATGTCACTACAGATGCTTCTGCCGATTCTGCTGCTCAAATAGTGATCCTAAATGTTAAAGAATATAACTGGAAAGAAGGATTTGCCGAACTTAAAGTTGTCAAATCACTACTTGCCGAAAGTGCAGGAACTTTATCAACCTTCAACACTCCAACGCAAACATCATACGAACAACCTATCGCGAGTTGGACACAACCGGATATGACGCAGCTACATGGCCCAACACTTCTTCCTTATTCAGAATACGCTTATTTTACCCAATGGACGGATAATAAAATTCGTGTTGTTAATACCAAAAAACAACAGTTTGCTGCGGTAGATCCCATTGTTATTGAAGGTGTTACTGAAAATAGCCACGGAATATTTTTCAATAAGTCAGGTACTTTAGGTATTTCTACTGGTTATTATTACGATGATTACAACATTGACTTATTTAAGGTTAATAAGAAAACTGGCGGATTGAAACTGAAAAAGAAAATACGCTTAGGTGATGAAAATTCTTATGCTGCTTTTACTCATTTTAATACTTGGCTCGACGAGCGTTATGCGGTAACGGCTTCGATGCAATTCGGCGCAACGTCATTAACACCTGAAGGCGTAAGTATCATTCCACCAAGTGTGTGGATGATCGATACTTGGGAAGGTGAAGCGTGGAAGATTTTAGACAGTACAAACGATGAATTTGGCTCTGGTGTATTACGTTCAGCGTCTGATCTTACGGTAGCTGCGGGCAAACTCTATATAGCAGAGGAAGACTCTATTGATGGTATCTATGGTGAAGATGGCTTTATTTCAATTTATGATTTATCAGATAGAAATAAACCTAGATTTATCAAACGCTTGAAGCCGGGGGTTGAATTACCTGCTGACTTTGCTGTCGCTCATGGTTTAGGTGTTACTGCAAATCAACGCTTTATCTATATTACTAGTTATGCCTCTCGGTATATTTTAAAATTGGATACAAAAACAGATACCATCGTAAAAGTTTATGGTGCTGAAGATGGTTTAACCATGCCACATGGCGGCTATGTTTCAGGTGCTATACGATAAGATTGCATAGGACGAGTAAACTCGTCCTATTATCAACAAAAGGGCACTAACTTTTCTTTATTTAGTGCCCTCTATTGGTCCTATGCACTAAGGAAAGTTTCCTTGGTTAGAGATATCAAAATCAATTCTACTCGTTTCATTAAGTTTATGATTTTGTTGTGATAAAAAATAAATCAGGCCGCAGGTTACTTGTTTCATACCTAACTTAAGTACATATCGGTGTAGGTAAAGTGCTCTATTGGCTTCTACAGGGATGTAGACCATTAGAGCAAGCCGCCTTGGAATATTTTAAATAGCACAAATGAGCAATAATTAAATGATATTGGTATTCGTTTGATATCTCTAAGTTAACAGAATAAATCGTAAAAGGTATTTCATGCAAAGAATTATTAATCTGTATACCGGATTACCGTGCTATCAAGCAGATATAAAAGGTGTAACTGCGATTGAGAAATTTCCTGTTAGTACTGCGCTTTATGTTGATAGAACAGGTTTGCCTGGTGATGGTGTCGGTGATGTTAAACGTCATGGTGGCATCGAGCGGGTAGTGCATCAATATCCAGCAGAAAATTATCGACATTGGTTAACTTTATTTAATATTCAATCAAATGCGTCTATATTTCAACCGTCCCTATTTGGTGAAAATATTTCGTCTCTAGGCATGAAAGAAAGTGAGACCTATATCGGCGATATTTATCGCATTGGCTCTACATTGTTGCAAGTATCTCAGCCGAGAAAACCATGTTGGAAATTGAATTGGAAAGCGGGACTTCCTAATGCATCAATATTAATGCAAATGAACGGGCTAACCGGTTGGTTTTATCGAGTAATAGAACCTGGTTACATCAAAGCTGGCGATTCAATTCTCTTAATTGAAAGAATGCCTCAACAAATGAGTATAAAAACCATTGTTAGTGAATTATACGGTGAAGCAGAGTCACCTATGTACAAAACAATGCTTAATGAGAAAGAACTTCATGCGATTGCTGATAATCAATTACTCTCAGATAACTGGCGAAAAGTAGCACTTGACAGGCTTAGTACAGGTAATATCGAAAGTTGGCAACATCGCCTCTACGGTCCGTCGACCGTCATATAAAAATTAGCGGACATTTGCCCTCTTAATTTCCCTGTAGACTAAAGATAAGTATTCTCTTTTTAAATCTATATAGTCATAAAACTATCAGGGCTTTCTATAGCCATAAAACCGTGTTCTGAAGATATTTTTCCTAAAAAAGATAGGCGGTTAAATATGATAATGATCGGTTGACTTTTTCAGGTAGAGAGATGACAATCATTAAAGTATCGAGTCGATACCAAAAAGTGAGTTTCAACTAAATTACCAGCAGTTGCTACAAACGATTTAATCACCCTATTTTTTATTATATATATTAATGCCGATATTAAATGGCATTGAACATAAGGAGTACAGCATGAACAAACCGAGCCAATCATTGTTAGGTCAATGCATTAGTGAGTTTTTAGGCACCGCCCTCATTATTTTTTTTGGGGTCGGTTGTGTCGCCGCCCTTGTCCTTTCGGGGGCTAGTTTGAGCCAGTGGGATATTAGCATCATCTGGGGACTTGGTGTCGCCATTGCTATCTATGTTTCAGTGGGCGTAAGTGGTGCACATTTAAACCCTGCGGTTACCTTAGCCTTGATGGTTTTTAAAAATTTTGATAAGAAAAAAGTATTACCTTATATAGCGTCGCAATGCCTTGGGGCTTTTACTTGCGCATTGTTAATATACTTCATGTATTTTCAATTATTTATCGAATGGGAACTGTTAAATGATGTCGTCAGAGGATCCAACGAGAGTGTCGCAACGGCAGGTATATTTGCCACCTTTCCACTTGATCCTTTAACTAACCTACAGGCCTTGAATGTAGAGATCATCATAACAGCTATTTTAATGCTGGGTATATTGGCTTTAACTGATGATAAAAATGGTGTGCCAAAGGGTATGGCAGGACCTTTACTTATTGGTCTTCTTGTCGCTATTATTGCCGCAAGCATGGGCGGATTAACCGGATTCGCCATGAATCCAGCCCGTGATTTTGCACCAAGATTGTTTGCCTATTTTGCTGGTTGGGGTGACGTCGCTTTCACAGGTGGTCGTGACACGATGTATTTTTGGGTACCGATCATAGGACCAATTATTGGCGCGCAATTTGGGGCGGCACTTTACTGTAAAGCTATCTCACCTTTTCTTATCAAAAGCACGGTGATACCGATATTACCGCAAGATGATACGAACTCTATTTCGGAGCTTGTCTCAAACGAAACTTGATTAAAACCAAATTCAAGCAACTATCAATCCCTTCTCGCTCTGATTCATAGTTGCTCTTAGGGTTCATACCGACCTTGATATTCACAGAGTTACAATTAGACAAGATACAGATTAATTTTTATCAGTAATAAATGAAAGAGAGATATCACAATGAATAAATTAACATTTAAAGGCCAGGCTATTGAAGTTGAAGGTACATTTCCACAAGTGGGTGAGCAAGCACCAGACTTCACCTTAATCGATAATGCCTTATCGTCTATAAGCAGAAAGGATCTACTGGGTAAAAAGCTGGTATTGAATATATTTCCTAGTATTGATACCCCTGTTTGCGCGACTCAGTTAAGGACCTTTAATCATCAATTATCTGGGATGAAAGATGTCACACTATTATTTTCCTCTCTTGATTTACCGTTTGCCTATAATCGATTTTGTGCCGCTGAAGGGATCGAAAATATCATTACCGCGTCAGATTACAAGCTGTCATCATTAGCAGCCAACTATGGGGTGAAAATGAAAAATGGGCCGTTAGCTGGCCTCTACGCAAGAGCAGTAATCATTCTAAATGAGGCACATGAGATTATTTATGCTGAAAGGGTTAATGAAGTAACCGATGAACCAAATTATGATGCGGCTTTGGCAGTACTAGCATCAAGTTAAACGATGGGTAACTTTACCCAATCTTCTTGGAAATTCAGGTTCAGAGCTAAGCTATTAATAATCAAAAATAACTATAAGGAGATTAAGTAGATCTTCTTGTTCCAACTAAATACAGGATGTACTCCATGTTAGATCAAAGGACCGTAGAGGTCATTAAAGCCACCATCCCAGCTGTTAAAGCAAATGCTAATGCAATTACTGAGCATTTTTACCCTCTGTTGTTTAATCAGTATCCAGAGGTTATTCCGTATTTCAATCAAACTAACCAGGGGAAGGGAATCCAGGCTAAAGCATTGGCAGGTGCTGTAGTCGCCTATGCTGAAAATATCGATAGTTTGGGTAATCTGAGCAGTGCTGTAGAAAAAATAGTACAAAAGCACTGTGCATTAGGCATAAAACCCTCCCAGTATGACATGGTTGGCAGCTGCTTGCTCCAATCAATAAAAGCCGTTTTAGGTGAAGCCGCTAACGAGCAAGTGATTGCGGTCTGGGGTAAAGCCTATCAACAGTTAGCTGATATATTGATCAGCGCTGAAGAGTCCGTCTATAGCGCAAACGAGAATCGAGATGGTGGTTGGCGTGGCGAGCGTGCATTTAAACTCTTTAAAAGAGAAAATGAAAGTCAAATTATCAGTTCTTTCTATTTTAAACCGGTCGATGGCGGTGCTATACCGACGTTCAAACCGGGTCAGTTTCTTACCTTAGTACTGGAAATAGAAGGGAAAATTACACGTCGAAACTATAGTTTATCCAACGCACCAAATAAGGATTATTTGCGCATCAGTGTAAAGCGTGAGCCTAAAGGTTTGGCCTCAAATTACCTACACGATAAGTTAGAACTGGGGAAAACAATAATTTTATTACCTCCGTGCGGGGATTTTACCTTACGTAAAAACGATAAACCATTAGTCCTCCTCACCGGGGGCGTGGGGATCACTCCAGCAATTAGTATGTTGAATACTGAAGTTAATTCAAAACGTGATATTCATTTCATTCACGCTGCGCTCAATAGCCAAGTACACGCTTTTAAGCAGCATGTCACACAACTCACGAATGACAATAGCAACGTCTCGTCTTATTATCTTTATAGCCAACCGACGGCAAGTTGTGAGCCTAACGGGCAAGGATATATCACCTCAGAACTTATTGCATCACTGATACCTGATGATAGAGACGTAGAATACTATTTTTTAGGACCAAAACCGTTCATGTCTACCGCGTTGAAAATAGCGCGGGAGTTAGGGATACCTGAAGGTCAGATTCACTATGAATTTTTCGGACCGAGCGAAGCCTTAGTCGTTTAAATAAAGAGGGGGATTTTATTAATACCGAGTTAAACCAATACACTCGTCTCAAAGTTATCGAAATAATAGAGTTCTGCACTAACGCAGCATTAAAAGTCAGGAATTCAAGAATGAAAAACATCAATAAATCATCAAAATTAGATCATGTCTGTTATGAAATACGAGGACCAATAGCGGCAGAATCTCGTCGTCTTGAAGATGAAGGGCATAAAATTTTAAAATTGAATATTGGAAACCCAGCTTCATTTGGATTTTCCGCGCCTAGTGATATTTTAAAGGATGTTATTCATAATTTACCAAGATCTCAGGGCTATTCTGATTCTAAAGGCATTTACTCTGCTCGGGTAGCTATAATGCAATATTTTCAACAACAACAAATTCAGGACGTTAGTGTTGATGATATATACATTGGCAATGGTGTTAGTGAACTTATTGTGATGGCCATGCAAGGATTATTAAATAATGGAGATGAAATATTAGTACCCGCACCCGATTATCCTTTATGGACTGCTTCAATTTCATTATCAGGCGGTAAAGCTATTCACTATAAATGCGAGGAAGAAAATCAGTGGTTTCCAAACCTGGACGACATGGCTAATAAAATTAATCAGAATACCAAAGCGATTGTTTTAATTAATCCTAACAACCCTACCGGCGCAGTTTATTCTGAAGAAATATTGCAAGGTATAATTGCGTTAGCTCGTAAACATAGTTTAGTCATTTTTAGTGATGAAATTTACGATAAAATTATCTATGACGAAGCAGTACACATACCTATTGCACGATTAGCAAAGGATGTGTTAATTATTACCTTAGGTGGATTATCAAAAAATTATCGTATTGCAGGCTTTAGAGTCGGCTGGATGGTACTATCCGGTCCAAAAGAACATGCAAAAGGCTACATAGAGGGGCTTAATATTCTTTCCTCAATGCGTTTATGTGCCAATGTGCCTTGCCAAAATGCCATACAAACAGCTTTAGGCGGCTATCAAAGTATTAATGACCTTATTCAAGGGAATGGTCGATTAAATTTACAACGTAATTTGGCGCATAAAATGATCCATCTTATCGATGGATTATCTTGTAACCCTGCTATGGGAGCTTTATATTTATTCGTAAAAGTTGATGCAAAAAAATTCAATATTAAAGATGATGAAAAAATGGTCTTAGATCTACTACTACAACAACAAATCTTAGTTGTGCATGGAAGTGGCTTTAATGCCGACGATAAAAATCATTTTCGACTTGTATTTTTACCACATATTGATGAATTAAGATTGGCAATTGAAAAAATAAAAAAATTTTTTAGTAATTATCGTCAATAAACACAATAGTCATATCAATCAACAGAGCCAGTAAATTTCAAGTGTTGAATGAGAGTTCTTTAAGTGATTAGGCTGTCTACGGCATAAACTGAAAACAACAGAGAAAGCTCGTTGAATTTACGCTATAAAACTTATCCAACCCATTAAAATTATTAACAACTTTACTTTAAGGTTTTGATAATAAACTAATATAAAACATACAAGCTTAAGTCAATATATGTTTTATAAGATTTTGTTAAAAGAAACTAGTTTATTACGACCTGTAGTCGATACTCCAAGGAAAGAAAATGCTTACACGTAATATGAACATTGCTGCTTTTGATACTGAACTTTTTCAAGCGTTAACCAATGAAGTTACTCGACAAGAAGAGCACATTGAGCTCATAGCTTCTGAAAACTACTGTAGTACTCGTGTACTAGAAGCACAAGGTTCTCAATTAACCAATAAATATGCAGAAGGTTACCCAGATAAACGCTACTATGGAGGGTGTGAATACGTTGATGTTGTTGAACATTTAGCGATTGATCGTGCTAAGGAATTATTTGGGGCGACCTATGCCAACGTGCAGCCACATTCAGGCTCACAGGCGAATGCGGCTGTTTTTCAGGCTCTTGTTTCCCCTGGAGGGAAAATCTTAGGTATGAGCTTAGAGCACGGAGGCCATTTAACCCATGGGGCAGAAGTTAGCTTTTCTGGAAAAATATACGAAGCTATTCAATATGGTTTGAATAATAAAACAAGTTTAATTGACTATGAAGAAATTGAATATTTAGCATTAAAGCATCAACCAGAAATGATCATTGGTGGCTTTTCGGCATATTCAGGAATTGTTGATTGGGCTCATATGCGTAAAATCGCTGACAAAGTGGGAGCATACTTCATCGTTGATATGGCTCATGTTGCCGGCCTTGTTGCTGCAGGCTTATATCCCAACCCTGTGCCACATGCTCATGTAGTCACCACTACAACTCATAAAACCTTAGCAGGTCCTCGTGGTGGTTTAATTATTTCTGCCTGTGATAATCCGACTATTTATAAGAAATTAAATAGTGCAGTTTTCCCCGCTATCCAAGGCGGTCCATTAATGCATGTTATCGCAGCAAAAGCGGTTGCCTTTAAAGAAGCCTTACAACCAGAGTTTAAAATTTATCAGCAAAAAGTTTTAGATAATGCTAAAGCTATGATTGCAGTATTCCAAGAGAGAGGTTACAAAGTAGTCTCTAATGGTACAGATAATCATCTTTTATTGCTTGATTTAATCGATAAAGATATCACAGGTAAAGATGCTGATGCTGCATTAGGTCGGGCAAATATTACTTCAAATAAAAACTCAGTACCTAATGACCCTAGATCTCCATTTGTCACTTCAGGTTTACGTTTGGGTACCCCAGCAATTACTCGACGTGGTTTTTATATCGAAGAAACTAGAGTATTAACAGGATGGATTTGTGATATTTTAGACGATATTACTGACGAGAATACTATTGCTACAGTGAAAGTTAGTGTTCAGGAATTATGCTCTCGTTATCCTGTTTATAGGTAGGAGATTAGTTATTTGCTATTTTTGACAAATTAATAATCAAAATGTCCACGTTAAGTTAACAGGCGAATGTGGATGAATACCGCTGGTAACTTCACTATTTTGATCGAAATACTTTCACGACATTTCACAAACAGCTAGTTATCATTTAAGGAATAATTAACACGGCAAGATCATTATAAATTAAACATGTTGAACAAATGGTGAACAGTTCAAGGCATTATCACAACTTTGGTATTCACAAATGAGCGCTATTTTTCTTAAATACTTTGATTCTATCACTGAGCACGCACCGACCGCTTCAAAAGCATAACTTACTCAATCTTTTTTCACCCTCAATTAGTGCTGTACACTCTGGCGCAAAGGGCTGGAAAGGTATCCAAGATTTGATCACTTAAAACTGAAATGGATTAAAAAGTACGGCTCATTTGAAGCAAGCATTGAAAATGCATGACACCATTGCACGTGTTATTTGTCGGTTAAAGGCGAGTGAAATACAAGGGGCGCTTGTATTTAATGTGATACGTAAAATAGCGATGGCACTATTCAAGCAAGATACAACAAAATCAGCGAGTATGGCGAAGAAAAAGAAAATGGAATGCCTATACGATGATTATAGCTTAACCCTACTAGAGTCTGGGATTAAAAGGCGCTAGCCGTGATGGTTACGGGTATGGGGGGGGTAACATAACATTTCAAATTAACGATTGTATATTATGCTAACTTCTTTATTATCTGCCTATTAATATTCAGAATTGACTAGTGTCTAACCGTTAAACAACTCTGGTAAATTGGGCGGAAGTCAACTAGATTTCTGATGCTCAGGACAATCTAATCGAAGCGCTTTAGCTGGAAGTTCTTCCTTCATTAAATGGCAATAAAATCCCCCATCCTTTTGTTGATAATATTGACACGAATAACACATTCGGCATGTTATTAAGCCTAACTGACTAAAAATATTGAGCATCTTTAAATTCAAATGGCATAACTGTATTAACTCATTTTTATTTAATGAGCTTAATGAGCTCGACATCAACAAACCAAAATGAGTCAATTCATTAACCATAGGCTTAGCGGTATCAACAATAACAAAACTAAATGCCCGTGCATCATCAGGGTTATAAACTTTTTCTATATATGATTTATTAACCAGTGCTTTTAAAGAATCACTCGCTGTTGCTTTAGTAACCGAAAACTCTTTTGCTAACATGGTCACTGAGCATAATTTAGTAGAGTGTTCGGCAATAAATATTAATAATTGAGCTTGCAGAGGTGTTAACTTATATCGTTTGGCGGTATCTTGCAGACTGCTTTTGAAGAGTGTCGCTAAGCGCTCAATACCAGCGATGACCTTAGCCTCAAGGTTATCTATTTGTTCTATAGAAGAAAAAACATTTTTCATTAGAGATACCTAATTGCAACTTTGCATAACGTTTTAGGAAAGAAGAGAGCCTAAAATAAAACCTAGTTCTATATCATCCACATGCCCAAACCTTTGTAATTTAAGGTCGCCGACCTTATCATATACTAACAAAGTAGGAGTGCCTTGCATTGAATACTTTTCCATGGTTTGTGGTATTCCCCTCGATACACTTGCTTTATCTATCGCAACAGGAAACTTGACCTTAAATTCATGCATAAAAGCAATTAAACTTTGCTCTTTCATGGCATCGTGGTGTTCAAAGACACTATGTAAACCGAGGACTTGTAATTTTTCCTGAGCAAACATCTGCTGTATTTTATTTGCTTGTGGAATAGAGGCAATTACGCAAGCAGGGCATAACATTTGAAAAACATAAACTAAGATGACACTGCCTCGTAAATTATCCAATGAAATTTCATCTTTAGTGTTAAGCCATTTTGAAGCGATTAATTCAGACATAATATCATTATCCTAGTCACATTTCTTGCTATTTTAAGCCGTATCATCTTGTAGAAAAATAGAAACAATTACTATTGCACCCTTATAAAAATTTATAATGCTGTCCCATTTGAATACTTTACCGATTTAAAGGGTAGATAAATTATTTCGACATAACCAACCCTAGTTATCGTTAATCCCGAAGTATTACTTGATTAACCTTTAGGGCAACCTTGCATCGGAATAATGTAATAACCGCTATTCAGTATTTCATCTTGAACTGTTGGGTTTGCCATTTCACTATGGCAGAAATTACATTTTTTTTGGTCTATTTCTGCTTCCAACAAACCTAATTTTTTAATATATTGTTGAGCAAATTCTGTTGCTCGGCTTATAGTTTCATCTGAAACCAAGACATCAAAATGGTAATAATTGCCATTTGACGTTGTTACGTGTGTATCATATATATGTACTTTCATAGCTTTAGTTTGTACTGTCATCATTATATCCTTAGGTGTATCACCAAATATTTATTAACATGCTGGAGTCCCCGGCCTTCGAAAGCGAGGTGTTTATCTCACAACTACTATTCTTCTTTCTTAAAACACGACTTACTTGTTTGGCATATGAGACTAACCCTAAAGTATGCGTATCTAATAACATAGGGTCACTTAAGTTTCAGTTTTATAGTTACCAAAAGGTTTGTTCTTTGAGCCTATGACTCTATCCATAGGGGGAAATTGGCCAACATGAACAAATAGATAATGTTGACCGTTATTTGTTTTTATTAGCCACTAATACCCGGAAGGCTTAAATTACCAGACGCAACATCAAAAACATTAGTTACACACAGTAAAGGGGCATGTACTTGTTGATTTACTCTCAAAGCTGCGGTGACACCGTCATAATTGAACGCTTCACTGAAACCTATATCTTTCATTGGAACACGTACTAATACTTCACTATTTTCCATGCTAAAGTCATAACCTGGGCTATCGATGAAAATAGGTAATCCTGGCCACGTTTTTGGCATTGTCGGTTTTTGACCTTCAGGGATATCACGCACCTTCAGAGCGCCTGAACCACAGCTTTCATCTGGAACTAGAACCACCCAGTGACTGTGCCACTTGTCACCATCATTAGCTTTATTGCCGTCATTATCTTCATCGTACAATGGCGTATCATCAAAATCAGGATGAACGGTCAATGCTAACGCTAAAATCCCTTGATCGGCCTCAAAACCAACCACAGAGCTATTCAATTTTGTCGGCCAAACATAGCTATAAACACCAGCTCCGGAAAGTTTTCCGTGTGCTTCAGGAACGCTTTTACCTATAGTTCCTCGTACTTGTTGTTGAAAAACTAAATGTGTACCTTGAGTCGTTATTTTAGTGTGTAAAATATCAAATTCAGCTAACGTTTTTTCGGACTTTTCAGCTTGAATATGACCTGTATGGTCGTTGCTATGTGCCTGAGCCGTTGAAAATAAGGTTGTAGCCAGTAAAGCGGTAAATATTTTTGTATAAGTTTTCATATTGATGACCTGTAAATAAAAGTTAAATGATCTCTGACCAAGCGGTAGATATAAAATAAGGAATAAAAAAAAGCCTTTGTATATCCCCAACAGGACTGGGGATATCAGATCATTAAGCTACGCCAACTGCTTTTTTAACATCTTCCATGCTTGCACCAAAATTAATGTGCAATACCTGTCCATTGGTTACTAAAGCGGGTACAGATTTAACACCTAGATTTTGAGCTTCGCCAATACGGCCTTTTGCTTCGACAAAATGTACAATTTCAAGATCTACGTTTTTTTGGTCAAGTAAGTCTAAAATTTGTTCTTCTGCAGAAACACATACAGGACAGCCAGCGTGATAAAAAGTTACTTTGTTCATTATTCATCTCCTTGAAAGATGTATTTAATTAGGAGTCCTTACTATATAGCTAATGTGAACGCCGAGTCAACAAAAATTATTAAATTATTTATTCGATCCATGTATATCATCTTGAAGGTGAGTTTTAATAAACTAACCAAAAGAGCAAGTATAAAAACAAAGTTTTGACAATATGTCTGGCAGTATGAGCTGGTGCTCTTATATCCTTTTTTTGCTACCAACAATTAAATGATATTGAATACACATAGATCACAATAACTAAAGCCAATAGAATGGGCTTAGATTGTTAGCCGTCTCGTTCTTTAAATTAGGCAAAAACAGATCTTAGATAGCTCGAATACTGAATATGAGCAGAAGAATTGTTAATGAATGGGTTACAAAATACCTTAGCCAAGGAATAACTGTGCTTGAGAGTAAAAACCAACAGAACGACCAAGCTTCTTATAACGATGGGATTATAATTATATATAAAGGCTCTAAGCCGTTCCGATGCTGGAGGAAGGTTACAGTGTAGTATTACGCACAGGGGAATTGGAAAGATTGATACGCCAGAGAGAACCATCAGCTCTACGAAATAAAGAGCCTATACCATTGATGAGTGAATCATCACTAAATCCATCTATTCTAAACTTATCCATTAAATCCGTATAATCCTAAGTAGAAAAGTATCAGCAAGAGAAGTTAATCTTTGCTCACTTAACCCTGACATCCTTAATATTTTCCATCGCCGTAATATATTATTCGATAGGCTTTGTGCAATAACAGCACACGTTATTCTTCTTATTTGATATTCAGTTATATTTTCACAAAACTTCATAAAAAACAATTTACAAAGAGGTAAATCATTTAAATGTTTTCCAACCGTTGATCCACAATAAAGTTTTGATAAATACCAGGTCATAGAATGGCGTGGATCATCTAGTTTAAGTTCTGAATCATTTTTTATACCACATAATAATTTTACCAAATGCCAATCACGCTTATGCCAATCAATCCTTGGATTTTTAATTATGTTAGGTATTTGAAACTGGTCATTTACTTGTAACAGCCATTTCCTATCATGACGGTATAGCCACGCATATACATAACCGAATTTATGCTTACGAGCATCATTTACTCCGTGTTTAGCAACCTCAGGTAGCCATAACTCCCGATATCTCGCTTTCGCTAATTTTGAAGAATCAAGCAGTGGCGGTGTAACTTGTGCTTTGATTTCTTTAGGTTGCAAACATATCTGCTTCAAAGTATCAGCGACCCGCCATTCACCTCCAAGCAAGCTATGCCAGACAACTAGATGCTCTAAATAACTAAATGCTTTTCTGTGTTTGCGAAAAATTGTTTTAAGCCAACACGTTTCGCAGCCTTCAGGATATAAGCCATACTTTTGAAGCCATTTGCTTCCAAAACACATAATTACCTTTTCTTTTAATCTGCTGTAATCAATATGTTTTCCGCGATTGAGTCCATAATCAGTTAATATTGTTCTATAGTAATTAGTCCACTGCTCATAAGTCGGTGAATGAAACGGTTTATGTAGTAACAGCTCATCTACACTTTGAGTTATTAAATCAGATTGAAAACTATTTGGTCGCTGAGTCTCATCTACTCGACAAGAGTGATGCGTTGCAGGGATATATTCATGTTTATGCTCTGGATGCCTAAGTATTTT
The DNA here is from genome assembly GCA_947498355.1 of uncultured Paraglaciecola sp. Taxonomy (GTDB): domain Bacteria; phylum Pseudomonadota; class Gammaproteobacteria; order Enterobacterales; family Alteromonadaceae; genus Paraglaciecola. The sequence goes on from CANMKA010000002.1 coordinate 136,782, forward strand.
GGAATCTTTTAAGACTCCATGCAACAAACAACTGTCTGCACCTGAAATTTGCCAATTGCGCGACCAATAGTACTCGCCAAATTTCTCTTTTTGTTCTAAAAGACAAGCTGTACAATACCTTAACCATCTAGGTTGTTTAATTCGTGAAGCAGCAACACCTAACGCTAAATGAGTACCTCCTTTTGCCTGTTTCTTCATAAAATTAATGCATTTATTTCTGCGTTTTTCGTCAACAAATGGTGCATATAGAGGGAAGAGGGTATTTGAGTAAATTAGCTCAACAGGTGAAGTAGCTTCACTCTGAGGATATAAACTAGAAATTTTATTAATGTGACTAGGTAAATCAACGGTAGCAACTACCTTCCTATCATTATAAACATCATCCAGTAGCTCTTTAGGGGATATTATGCCCTGATGAACCCCATACCTTGCGATAACACTATAAAGTAGTTCATCGCGGTAAGGTAAAGGGAAATCAAACATGTTAACCGACTTGTTTTATCCAACTAGGCAAATCAAATAATTCATTTCCATAGGTTAAGGTTTTATATAATTCTCCTTTTTTAGCCTGAGAGAATTTAAAACGCATGTCATCAGAGTCCAATGTATGCCAGTTTTTTTGTTGGATCTTACTTTGCCTTTTATTTGCTTTAGGCTTATCTGGTTTTTCATACCAATCTAATACGATAGGTATAAGCTCTCGTACGGTTAATTTAGGGTAATCTTTGAAAGCTTGCTCTATGAGTGGTGGTAATATTTTAGAGTTACAGTCCAATGCCAATAATAAGTTATAAAGCCGCATCGCTTGTTCATTATTCTGAAATGGTTGCTCTTTAACCTGCTCAGCTTTCAGCTCATCTATTTTCTGCCGTAAATTTAATACTTTTTTATCGATATCAATTAGCTGTAAATCTGAGTATTTGGCAATTAATTCTACATCGCCCGAGCGTAATGCTGCCAACATAGGGTGTACAGGTTTAAGTTCATCTTGATAAACCTGTTTCAACAAATTAACCGTTATACGCTCAACACCTGTAGCTATTGCTCTAAGTTGAGCTAATACAAATAATTTAACAACGATATCTAGCACCCCTTGTGATAAGTCATACCAGCATTCACGGATATCATCAGAAAGCACTTCATCTCGTTTTAATAACCACTGATAGCGCCATAATTTATCACTGAACGCTATCCATTCTGTTTTGCGTAATTCTCCAGTTTTACGATCTCTACTCGGTTTTTCAGCCCTCATCGGTTGCCAAAATAGTGAGCCAAATCCAGCACTTCTTCTCCCAGACTGCAATTCCAATTCAAAAATAGGTCTAGCTTTCGGTGTTCCTACCATAACGACAGGAACACCAATTACATTCACCAACGCGACAAAGAATTCCAGCATTTTTTCCTTGCCACCTGAACGCCTTTGGCTTAATCGCTGAATTTCATCAATAACTAATATACCAATTGCTTTTTGAGTAGCCGCCTGACTCATTAATGCCAATAAAACTTCAGTGCTATGACGTTTTTTAGCATATTTATCTTCATAATTGGAATGAAGAACACGATCTAGTTCACGAAAGAAATTTAAACATAAGCTTTTTAACGAGCCATCGTGGGGGCATTCGATTTTTAAATAAGATAGCTGAATAAAGTTATGTTGTTCATGAAATATAACTTGAGGATAGGTCGCTAAAATTCGATTAATAGTGGTACTTTTTCCACTACCAGAACAACCTATTAAAGATAAGCTTTTGGCTGTTGAATTAGTTTGAGCAAAACGGAAGTTATCCAATTCACCAGACATAATCCGTTCGTAACCATTTTGCATGTGGGTATTAAGCGAGCCATCGGCTAAGTTTCTCCCTACATACCCTCCACGGATCATGATAGATATTTTTTCTTCTAGCTGAAGGTGATTGGCTATAGGCTGAAAAAAGTCATCAAGAAGTGCTGCTACTTCATGAGCTCGTTCCCGGGCGTTACTAAATACGTCTTGCGGATTATATTTAATTTTACCTGTTAGCCTTTTTTTAATTTGCTGCACTGACATGATTGGCGTTAATGCTTCAATAAAAGGATTGCCACGATACCGTTCAATACCAGGGTCTTTATATATTGCGGAGACAAAATTACTTGGTAACGTCATAGCTAATCATCCTCGCTAAATAATTCATCAATATGATCAGGATAACTATAATCTTCATCTACTTGCTCTGTTAGATGAATAATATCGGCTTGTTTTTCTTTAACACTAACTTCTGGTCGATACGCATTACTTTGCCTCTCTATAGCTTTAACCTTTCGCTTGTTATCATTAATAGACGATATTCTTTCAGCATTAGATAATGGTTTAACACCTGAAGCACTTTTAACAGCTTGCTTAATTTTATTTTCAACAAACTCCTCATGATCTCTTTTCTTTTGTTCAGCGAACATCTTACTTTTAGCCATAGTTTGTTTTTGTTCTTCTTGAACCTGCCAAACGTCCCAAAAAGATGCACCTTCAAACTCTCTTGAGCGAGGAGTTAATTTACAGATCCAATATTTAGTAGAGTTTTTCTCTGGGAAAATATAAATATGATCAGCAGATGCTGGATCATATGCTGCATCTAGCTTTTCAGGTCTTTTAGCTTCCGAAGAACGATGTAGCCAGCCTTGTTGAACGACCTCAACGGAGGTGTAATAAACGCCATAAATACAAACACCCAAATCTGAGAGTGTCGCTTTAACTCTTGGTAATAAGGATACTCTCAACGCATCATACGATGCAGTTCTTAATCTACCAGTCCTATGCTGTAATCCCCATTGCCATAGCTCTTTCGGCACTAAAGGCAGATCACTTGGTATATCAACATCCCGATCATACTTTTCAAGAACGGCAAACTGGTTGTGATACAAAATAGATGACAGGATAATTTCTTTAAACTCACGAATAGTTAACTTAGCATCCAATCGATAATCTTTATCACCACGCTTTTTAATCTTAGTACCTGTAACGACACCAGGAGCAAACGGAGTGAAATCGGCTTGCAAAGTTTTAAAACTTCGTTCGACAATGCCTTTTGCATCACCTCGATAAGGAGGTGTATTTTCAATACGTATAGAAAAGTTACTTTCTAAACTTTCTATTTGATAACCTAATATTTCACCTCTATCTGCTAAAATAGCATCAGGTAATCCAACAGCAGGCCAATCTTCACTAGTTATTTCAAAGCCATATTCCTTACAAAACTTAACTTTATCTGTCATAGCCATTGCTAGCGACTGTATTGCAGCAATATATGACGCATTTTCAAAACCAACATAAAAGCCAGCAACCATACGGCTAAAAACATCTTTAACCATGTAAATTACTGGTCGACCAACAATATTGGCTCTGTCACTATCTGAGACTAAATAAATATCAGCAATTGTCGCGTCAATTTCATATCGAGAACCAGGGCCAAGTACTTGCGTATTCGCTGTACTACTTAGTGGTTTTACGTCTTTATTGTATTCAATTCGAGATACTCGCTTTTGTATTCTATCTACCTGTTGATACTCCCGATTATAAAAATGCATCATTTGCCAATTGGTCGGGATTTCTTCTTCAGGAGTATTCGGGAAATGATTTTCATACAAAGATTTAAATCTTCGGTGCGCATAAGGAAATGAGTAACCTTTATCAGTTAACAAGTACTTATCAATTGCAATTCGAAATAGCTTTTCAATAAATGAGTCAATAATTGCACCGGTACCTGGCATGTACTTTCTTGGTCGACCAAGCTTCTTATTAGTGGCAATACGCTTTTTACCTTTTGCTCCTGAGTTTTTATAATCAGGAAGCAAAGCATTTTGAGTTTGTCCTCGTTGCCAATAACGGCGAGCTAAGCGATAAAGCGTTTGTTTAGTCGAACCTTGCTTCTCGATAATTTGATTAATAATCGCAGAGCGTGACTTAGCAAGATAAAACTCCGAAGATTCCACCAAAGGCTTTATCAACTGATAATTATTATCTCGTTTTGTTTTTGCAATTGTACCTTCTTCCGGTGTTTGAAAAGCTAATTCTGCATGTGGGTCTTCTATTCTTGTTAATACCTCTTCATCAATAGCAACTTCTAGTTCCTTCTTGCTCACCAGCTGAGGGAATGCGGAAGTATTATCTAATGCGATCCATATCAGGTGATCGGGCATCAGCATTAACACTCTAAAAGGCACTTCGTTGTACTCAACAACCTCATTGATTTGAAACACAGTAAGCCTCCTGCAACAGTTTGACTGTCCCTGTTTTTAATTGATGAGCCTTTAATTTTGGCGCTAGGACAAAAATATCAAAGGTAAAACAACGTTTAGCCAATAAGTGCCTAACTTCTGCTAACGATTCTCCAACTTGAAGTTCGTAAGCTATATCTAAATTTTTACAAATATCGATGATGTTTTTATTCGGGTTTTGAGAAAAGTGATAGTCATAATAATCAACGCGCTGAATTAACAACTCCATATCTATTTCATCACGCTGGGCAGGGTACAACCATTTGATATTTTTGATGACGGTTTCAGGTATATCCCTCTCCGTTATCAAAAACCAAGATACTTCTTTTAGTTGCCAATATCGTCGCTCTAATTCAAGTTTTTCAATAGTTCGAGCATCATCTAACGCCTCTGATTGCTTTGCTTGAAGAACAAATTTAGGCTGCTTAGAATCTTGAAAGTTAACGAGAAAATCTGAAGACATATACTGTTTAACACCAGATACACTTGGGTGCTCAATTCCTGATTCTCTGGCTATTTGCAGAGTTGCTTCTACTTCTAAAGGGAACTGTTCGCGAATTTGCACAACATCCTGATGCCACTCAAGCAATAAGAATACGGCAAGCTCTATATCTGAAAGCAAATGATGAGTCCGTTGTGATTTATGGCCAAATACACGATGTACTCTACCATCTGAAGGTAAGTCTCTGACCGTTATCCAAGGTTTATATTCAGAATGCTGGCCTGAACCTCGTCCTTCTTTAATCCATTTATTGTTTTTAGCCTCCGAGTTTCCTAATTTTCTCGATGCCATAAAAAACCGCCTTGTATATGCTCATAAATCAAGCATAGATAAGACGGCTTTAGTATGCAACTTTATTACTCAGTATGATACTTTAATACTTAGTATGATACTTTATTACTCTCTTACACGTGCACACTTTCGCCTCATTCTTGTTATTCCACCGTAACAGATTTGGCTAAATTCCGTGGTTGGTCTACATCTGTGCCTTTAATAACTGCTACGTAGTAAGACAGCAATTGAAGTGGGATGGTGTAGACGATTGGGGCGATGGCTTCGTCACAGTGGGGCACGTTTATCACGCGCATAGTTTCGTCGCTTTGGAAGTTAGCGTCTTTATCGGCGAATACATACATGATGCCGCCTCGGGCTCGAACTTCTTCAACATTGGATTTGAGTTTTTCGAGTAGCTCGTTGTTGGGTGCCACCACTATCACTGGCATTTCATCGTCGATTAGGGCGAGTGGGCCGTGTTTGAGTTCACCTGAGGCGTAGGCTTCGGCGTGAATGTAAGAAATCTCTTTGAGCTTTAAGGCTCCTTCCATTGCGATTGGGTATTGATCCCCTCGACCCAAGAATAAGCTGTTGTGTTTGTCGGCGAACTCTTCGGCTAAGTCTTTAATTTCGTCTGTTAGAGATAAGGTTTCTTCTAACTTGGCTGGTAAAGCGTGTAGCCCTTTAACTATATTGTCGTGGTCGCTGGTGGACATAGCGTTATGCTTACCTAAGGCTAAGGTCAGCATTAAAAAGCCGGTTAGCTGAGTGGTAAAGGCTTTTGTTGAGGCTACCCCGATTTCGGCTCCTGCTAAGGTCATAAAGGCTAAGTCGGATTCTCTAACCAGAGATGAACCAGGTACGTTACAAATTGCTAAGCTGGCGGCGTAACCTTGTTCTTTAGCCAAACGTAACGCGGCTAAGGTGTCGGCAGTTTCACCTGATTGAGAAATGGTAACGATTAAGCTATTTGGGTGGACAAACGATTTTCTGTAACGGAACTCAGAAGCAATTTCGACATTACAGGAGACGTTAGCGTATTGTTCTAACCAATAACGGGCTGTCATGCCTGAGTGATAGCTGGTGCCGCAGGCAATAATTTGTACGTGTTTAATACCCGCTAAAATTTCGTCGGCTCCATGACCAAATATATTGGGGCTAATGCCTGTGTCGCTTAAACGCCCGCTTAAGGTGTTGCGCACTACGCTAGGTTGCTCGTGAATTTCTTTGAGCATGTAGTGACGGTAGCCACCTTTGTCTCCGGCATCATGTTCAACGGTTGATTCGCTCGCTTCGCGTTCTACTGGATGACCTTGAGCATCGAATACTTTAATGCTGGTGCGAGTAATTTCAGCTACGTCTCCTTCTTCTAAAAACATAAAGCGACGAGTAACAGGCAATAATGCCATTTGGTCAGAGGCCACAAAGTTTTCGCCTATGCCTAGGCCAATAACCAAAGGGCTACCAGAGCGCGCGACTATCATGCGATCAGGATCGGCTTTGTCGATCACTACCGTTCCGTAAGCACCGTGGAATTTTTTCACAGAGTTTTGCACCGCAGTGAGTAAATCGCTTCCTTGGTCGAGTTCTAGGTGAACTTGATGGGCTATGGTTTCTGTATCTGTATCTGAAGTAAAGCCATAACCTTTGGCAGACAGTTCACTGCGCAGGCTTTGATAGTTTTCAATAATACCGTTGTGAACCACGGCAATACGCTCTGTGGAAAAATGCGGGTGAGCATTGGCTTCGGTTACACCGCCATGGGTGGCCCAACGGGTGTGGGCAATACCTGTGCCGCCTTTAATTGGCTCTTGGTGGAGGGCATCGGCAAGTTCTTTTACTTTACCAATACGTCTAGTGCGGGTTAGGTTGCCGGCTTTGTCGAGTAGGGCTACACCTGCCGAGTCGTAGCCACGGTATTCGAGCCTTCTTAGGCCTTCTAATAAAATTTCTACTACATTTCTTTCGGCAATTGCGCCTACTATCCCGCACATATTTTTAGCTCCATTTTAGCAAACTCTTGGGTATGATCCGTTTTGCTCTTGATATAAAACTGCTCGGCCCTGACATTTTGGCTTTACTTGAGGCCTAAGTTGCCGAATCAGTGATGTAATTTAACTTGATTGAGAAATTAAGCTAGGTGAATCAATGAGCTAGTTAATTTCTGGTTCAAGGTTTAGTGTGTTTATTTTTTGCTGGGTCTGGTCCAGCCGGTTACGTTGCGTTGCTTGGCGCGAGCGATGGCTAAGGTGTCATCTTCAATGGGCTTGGTCACAATAGAACCTGCTCCTACAGTCGCATTTTTACCAATCACCGCTGGGGCAACTAAGGCACTGTTCGATCCAATAAAGGCACCGTCACCGATTTCGGTCTTGAATTTATTTACACCATCATAGTTACAGGTAATAGTGCCTGCGCCAATATTGGCTCCTTCTCCCACCACTGTGTCGCCTAAGTAGGTGAGATGGTTAGCTTTAGAGCCTTTGCCGAGCACAGTTTTTTTCATTTCGACAAAGTTACCGACCTTACTATCTTCATGCATGACAGCGCCAGGGCGAAGCCTAGCAAATGGTCCAACTGTGCAGTTAGGGCCTACCTTGGCTTGTTCGATAATGGAGTTCGCTTCAATTACTGCGCCATCGGCTATTTCGCAATCGATCAACAGGCAATTGGGGCCTATTTTAACATTTGAGCCTATAGATACCTTTCCTTGTACCACTAGGTTGATATCGATATTGATATCTTGACCCAGGCTCAGTTCTCCGCGTACGTCAAAACGATGAGGGTCGGCCAAACTTACCCCTTGAGTCATAGCCTGCTGAGCTTGCTCAAATTGAAATGCTCTCTCAATGTTAGCTAGTTGCATGCGGTTGTTGATGCCTTCGACTTCAATTGCTGAGCTAGGATGTGAGGCTTTGATAACTTTGCCTTCTTCGGCGGCCATAGCGATAACGTCGGTTAGATAAAATTCACCTTGGGCATTATTGCTGTTCAGCTGGCCCAACCAACGTTTCAGATCTTGGCCCGACATGATCATCATGCCCGTATTGATTTCGGTGATTTGTTGCTGGGCTTGAGTGGCGTCTTTGTGTTCGACTATGGCGGTAACTTGCTCGCCTTGGCGAATAATTCGGCCCATCCCAGTCGGGTCGTCTAAGTGGACGGTTAACAATGCTAAATCTGCGCTTTGTTTTATTTCTATTAGTTGCTGAAGGGTTGAAGGCTTAATGAGGGGCGCATCACCCACCAAAATTAGTACATCTTCGTCGTCTTGAATATTAGGCACGGCCTGCTGCACGGCATGCCCTGTACCTAACTGCTCAGCTTGTAAGCACCAATTGATGGCGTTGTGAGATAAAGCCTGCTGAAGTTGCTCGGCTTCGTGGCCGTATATAAGATTGATGGACCTAGCACCTAAGGTGTTTACTGTATCAATTATGCGTTGCACCATAGGTTTGCCGCCTATTGGATGCAATACTTTGGGTAGTGAAGACTTCATTCTTGTGCCTTTACCCGCCGCCAAAATTACTACTGAAAACGCCATGCTGGTTCCTTACAGGTCAATATTTAACTTTTAGTTAGCCAAACTTAAGTATTTTAAAGCTCGGCCGATCCAATTTTTATTTCAGCCGCCATTTATACAACAAAGCGTTAGGTGTGTGTAGTGATTACTGCCTTAATAACTAGCTCTGCCAAAAATTGTTCAAAAATTGAAAAATAAATAACGCGTAAAAGATTACCTAATAGGCTTTTCTCGGTTATTATCGGGCATTATTGTGCTTAACCTTTAAACACACCCATTTATATTTTGGACACATAAGAGCAAGGCCGCCCGTGAACATATTCCGAACATTGCACCGAAGCATACTCATTCTTTTCGCTGTTGTGGTTATTTCGATTGTAACCTTAGTGCACATCAGTATTTCTAAAATAGTCGCTGAACAAAGTCGCGCTCAACAGAAGTCGCATTCTCCTGCATTGCGCTTGATCACCGAAGAGCTTATGCGGCCTTTACACATTTCTCAGACCTTAGCGAAGGCCCAAGAGTTGATTAGGTTAATGGCTGCTCCTGAAGGCAAGCAACAAGAAATTTTTGCTATGCTGGCGCGCTTGAATAAAGAATTTGATTTGAACTTTTTTATCGCCAGTGAGCTAAATCGCGAACAATATAATTCTGACGGTCGCACCATAGTATTAGAAGAAGGCAAGGTCGATTGGTACTTTAGATACAAGGCTCAACCCGAGAATGCCATGGCGGATATAGGCCAGTGGCAAAATCCGCAGTTTTACATTGATTTAAAAATTTACGATGAGAATGAAACGTTTTTAGGGGTATTTGGTGTTGGCAAAAGTCTGATTGGTTTTACCGAAGTATTTGGACAATACAAAGAAGCGCACGGCTACGATTTCATTTTTGTTGACCAAAACAAAGATATTACCCTGACATCTGACCCTGAGTTATTAGTTCAGGGCGCAACCTTTAAAAACTTAACTCAGTTACCTTGGTATCAGGCCTTAAGTGAAGAGCAGCAAGCCAGTTCGTTGAATAACTTATTGTTACCCATTAAAGGCCAAGAGTCCCTAATTGCCGAGCTCAATATTCAACCATTTGATTGGACTCTGTACTTAATTACCCCTTTGCAGTCGCGCCAGACTGAAATCAGCCGAGGCTTTATTGTGAGCATAGTAACTTTGCTGGCAATTATTTTTGGGTTGTTTTTAGTGATATACAACTTGTTGTATTACTTCAAGAAAGACATGCAAAAGATCAAAGAAATCGACATTTTAACCGAACTATCCAATCGCAGCACAATGACGTTAAAGTTTGAAGAACTGATGTACGAAAAGCAATCTGTGAGCTTAGTACTAATCGATTTAGATAACTTTAAACCCATTAATGAAACCCATGGTCGTAAAGCAGGCGATATCGTGCTTAGGCAAGTAGCGCAAATGCTGCAAAGTGAGATCCGCAATACGGATTATCTAGGGCGCTGGGGCGGTGAAGAGTTTATTTTGTTGATGCCTAATACTGGCCCTCATGAGGCGGTTGAGCTGTGTCAAAGTTTATGTAAAAAATTGTCTGCTATGACCATTACCACAGGCTCAACTTCTATCCAGATTACCGCTAGCTTCGGTGTGTCGTTTACTGCCATTCCTCGGCCCATGTCAGAAGTCATTTCGGCAGCAGATGATGCGTTATTCTCGGCTAAACGTGACGGAAGAAATATCGTGCGTATGGAGTTAGTTAAATCTGAGTAATGGTTAACAGAACTCGCGTTCTGCTAACTTGCTCGGCTGTCTCGCCTTACTCTTTGATGTTATTTAGCTAAGGGGAGGTGTTGTTGCTCTAACGCTAATAATTTCGCTTTTATTTTTGTCCCCCAAGCATAGCCTGTTAAGTGGCCATTTTTACCTATTACTCTATGGCACGGAACAATGATTGAAATAGGGTTGCGACCATTAGCCGCGCCTACTGCTCGTACCGCTGCTGGGCGGTTAATGGCATACGCTATGTCGCTGTAAGTTGCGGTGTCGCCGTATTCAATCTGGGTTAATTCCGTCCATACTTGCTTTTGAAACACGGTTCCATTCAAGCATAGAGGTAATTCGAACTGCCGTCTGGTGCCAGCAAAATACTCAGACAATTGTTGTATCGCCGCATGGGTGTGCTCATTGTCCTGAATATTTGAGTGCTGTTCAGAGCAAAAAATTAAACCTGTAATCCCAGATGTATTGGCCTCTAGCTGAATAAGACCAGCGGGTGAAGGGTAGTATGCTGTATATTTGGCGGTATTCATAAGTTGGGCCTCGGTAACCCTTTCAAAGCGTATGGAATGAATAAAGTATGAGCATGCTAATCGACATAAAAGCCGGCAACAAGAGTATACAATTTACCTGCACTAAGTTTTGATAAAAGTTAGTTGATTCTGAGGGGGCACAAAGTCGATAATGCCCATGAACTTTTTACCGCTATTTGTGCTCCAAGACCCACAAGAATAATAAAGGAAAGCCCTATCTTTTTGTCAGCTTTTGTTCATCGACTCTCCTCGCTGTTTGTTCGTGTTTTTTCTCTTTCATGCCTTTGCATAAGTAGCTTAAGTTTTGCTGCGCCCGAACCTACAGCCGCATCTGAGCAGTGGTTTGTTGACTTTTCTCGCGATGTTAAAGCAAAAGCTCAAAAAAAGAATTTGCCTGGCTATGCATTAGCTTATGTTCCAAAAGGTAAACCCGCCTCTATAGTGTTAAGTGGTAAAGAACACAAAAGAGGGGCACCTATTGATATTGATACCGTTTTTAGGTTGGCGTCTGTATCTAAAACCTTTACCGCTTTGCTTATGGCTAAGCAGGTTGAAAAGCAAGATCTTGATTGGCAGGTACCCGTTTCGACTTTTTACCCAAAGTTTGAGTTGGTCAATAAGGGCAAACAGCCTTTGGTGTTAGAACATGTAGTGGGTCAATCCAGCGGCTTTACGCCTAATGCCTACGACAATTTGATTGAGGCCAATTACCCAGTTGAACGAGTATTAAATATGTTGTCTGGGCTGAAACCCTTGTGCGTTCCTGGGGAGTGTTATACTTACCAAAATGCACTTTTTGCAGTCATAGATGAGTATTTTTCTCAGCGAGATAGCAGTTATCAGCAGGCGTTAGCTGAAGATGTTCTTAAGCCTTTAGGTATGTCAAACGCCAGTGTAGGCAAACAGGCTTTGCTTAATGCTGAAAGCTGGGCTAGGCCTCATGTGGCTATTTCGAAAAATGGATGGCGGCAATCTGGCGTGAGGGAAGATTATTATCGCTACTCACCTGCAGCAGGCGTTAACGCCAGTTTGCAAGATATGATCATTTGGATGCGAGCTTTGATGGGAGAGTCCTCTAGTGTGTTGCCTAACGACTTGGTGCGACAAGTTACACAGCCCTTAACTAAAAGTAAAAAAGAGCTTTACCGTAGAAACTGGCGAAAGCATCTATCTGATGCACATTATGGACTAGGTTGGCGTGTGTATAAATTCTCTGGTGAAACCCTGAATTATCATGGTGGTTGGGTAAAAGGCTACCGAGCTGCTATTGCCTTTGCGCCAGACTGGGGAGCGGCTTATATTATGCTAATTAACTCAGAAACCAATTTAATCAACGAAATTACCCCTGATTTTTGGCAACGATTTTTTAAGCAAGCTAAAGCCTCGAGGGCATCCATTAAGCAAGTGGTTAAGTCGTAACTTTTTTGGAGGAGCAGGGGGTTGATTACTCAGAAAAAACAGAAAATAAAAAAGCGGCCAGTGATGTTTAGCCGCTTTTTTGTAGATCTAGAATAACCACTTCTGGTCGCTTTTATACTTTATTTTTTAATTCAACCAGTTTAAATGTTGTACTGGTGTCGCCTTTTACAAAGGCGGTGCATTTCCCCCAAGAGACAGGGATGCTCCAGATAGAGTCCTCTACGACAGTAAACTTTGAGCGTTTGTTGTCGCAGCGTATTTCTAATTCATCGACTTGCCCTTGTATATCTGTGATAGACATCTGGTTTCTGACCAGTGAGTAGATAAATTGTCCGCGCTTGTTGATTTGAGCGTCTCGAACAATAGGGGTGTCTTCGGTAATTAGCTGTCGTATCTTGTATGCATAGGGGGCATACAGATCAATCAATTTCTTATCTTCGGTTTTCTGTATTTCTGCATAGGTACTAAGGGCGCTAGAGTACCGCTGTTGTTTAAGTTGCAAAGCAAATTTACGAGATAAAACATATGCATAATTGTCTTTGCCTAACGAAGTGCTCTTTCCGTAGCTGGATTTCTCTAAGCTATGTAACTCTTTACGCTGGTTTTTTGTTTCTCGGTAGTAGCGTGAGCTAATTAACCAAAACCAGTCGTTTTCGGTTAGGTTCCAGAGTTTGTTGTCAGAGAGTTTGTCAATTGAGCGTTTGGCTGCTTCATAGTCTTTAGCTTCTAATTTGCGATTTATGGATTTATATTTACCCATAAATTTAGATGTAACTCGACCTTTCTCTCCTGATTCTTTATCGAGGACAAAGCTTAAAATGACAGCGTTCTTACTCTGTTCTATGGGTTTTCCATCCATAAGTGCAGGAGCATATTCCCATTTTTTTATGGCTTTGATTGCGGATTTTTCGAAAGAGCTTACTCCCGAACTATCCTCTACTACGGGATCAATCACGTGGCCTGTTTGATCTATAACGAAACTCAATTTCACCCAACCTTCTTGCCCTTTTCTAGCTGCGCTAGTGGGGTATTTAGCATGAGCAACTTTGACTCGCTTGGCGTTGGTTACTGATTGAATTAACGTCGATACCGGTTCGGCATAAGTCAAACCGGAGAAGAGCATAGTGCCCACTATGATGAGAGTAAGTGGTATTTTGATCATCTTTTTGCTCGTTTTAAATCGTCCCTAAGAGAGATTATTTTATCCTTAAACCTTGAGATAGGTATAGCCTTTTAGGCAGTCTTCATAAAAATCGGTCCATTTCACCCCTTCTCGCGGTTGCATTTGGCCTTTGGCGACGTGTTTGTCTATGGCTTTTTTGACATCATAGGCCATAGACTTGGGGTGATATTGCATGATGGATAGCACGTCTTCTACCGATGAGCCATGAACCACTTCTTCTATATAGAAGTCTTTTGGATCATCGTCATGGCTGAAAATATGCACCTCGTTTAAACGTCCAAATAGGTTATGCATATCTCCCATTACATCCTGGTAAGCGCCAGTTAAAAATAGCCCCAGAAAGTAATCGTCTTGCTCGGTAATAGAGTGCATCGGGATGACATTTGATAAGCCATTTTCACTGATAAATTGGTCAAGTTTACCGTCACTATCGCAGGTAATATCAACCAAGGAGCAGTTAACCGTAGGCGCTTCATTCATGCGAGTGAGTGGCACAACGGGCAAGACTTGATCAATTGCCCAAGTATCAGCGGCAGACTGAAATACAGAGAAATTACATAAATACTGCGATGACAGGGTAAATTCTAGTTCGTCACTTTCGTCGGCCGCAAAGTCTTGATCTTGGCTGCGTCGTTGCACGACCTCCATAATTTGCCAATACAATGTCTCGATTTTAGCCAGCTCTTCTAAGGAGATAACCCTCAATTTGAAGGCGTCTAAGGCTTGTTCTTTATATTGGCTCGCATCGTGGAAGATTTCTTGGATGTTGTGATGTTGGTTAACCATTTCAGATAAGTCGCGGATATTGGTAACCAGTATATGTTCGCCACTTTTTGCATGGGTTGGTACACCTGAACCATGTGATTTGATTTCGCCGACTACTTGGGTAACCACGCAGCTATGATGGGCCGTCATAGCCCTGCCGCTTTCACTTACAATAATAGGATGGGGAACTTGCTCCAAATCGCAGACCTGCTGCATGCCGTACACAATATCGTCGACGTATTCTTGCATCGAATAGTTACGTGATGAGTCGTTGGTCGATTTTGTGCCGTCGTAGTCAATGCCTAGACCCCCACCAACGTCAACATATTCCAGAGCAAAGCCCATTTTGTGCAATTCGGCGTAAATCATCGCACCTTCGTTAATCGACTCTTTTACTGAGCGAATATCGGTAAGTTGGCTACCAATATGAAAGTGTAAAAGCTTAAAGCTATCGGCAAACCCATGTTCTTCTAAGTAACGTGCGGCATTAATGATTTCACTTATGGTTAAGCCGAATTTAGCACGCTCACCGCCAGAACTTTCCCATTTTCCTCGGCCCTTTACTGTCATTTTAGAGCGCACCCCAATGAGCGGGCGAATATCTAATTCCTTAGCAATTTTTACCAGCAGGGTAAGCTCAGAGAATTTTTCAATAACCACAAGGGTTTTGCGTCCAAGTTTTAAATTGAGTAGGGCTAGGCGCATAAACTCTTGGTCTTTGTAGCCATTTAGTATGGTTAGTGAATCGAGATTGGTATTCATGGCCATAACGGCAAGCAACTCGGCCTTTGAGCCTGCTTCTAAGCCGTAATCAAAGCTAGCCCCCGCATCGACCACTTCTTCGACGACTTCACGCATTTGGTTGACTTTTATTGGGAATACGCCCATGTAACGGTTTTTATAGCCTGCAGCTTCAATCGTGCTGGCAAACGTTTGATTTAAGCGTGCGACTTGGGAGCGTAAAATGTCGTGGAACCTCACGACTACGGGGAATTGTATGCCTTCTTGTTTGATCTCTTCGATAACCGCCTGCATATCAATGCGCATTTTTGTATTTGTAGGATCGGGGGTCGCGAATAGGTTGCCATTTTCACCGACTTCGAAATAACCATCACTCCAGCGCTTTACGCGATATAAGTCTTCAGCGTCTTCAATGGTCCAATTTTTATCGTTACTTAAAGTGCGAGTTGGCAAGGGAATATCTCATGTTATTGGGTCGGAAATTGGCGGATTATAGTCAACAAATTGCCTTGAAACTAGCGCAATTTTATACAATCAGAATGCTATCTATGATTTGATAAAAGATTGCAAATCAATTCAGAAAAAGTAAAGCTTTGCTCATCAAATATCTAGTCAATATAGAGGCTAAACTAGCATGCAAGAAAGACCCTGTAACCCCGCTCCAAGCATAGATGAGCCCGAGCATATTTTTGAACTGCGTTATTTAACTATTCAAGATTACCCTGACGTGAAAGAGCTGATGGACGAGGTTTATGCACAAGTTGGTGGAGCTTGGCCATTAAAGAACTATCAGTCTCAATTAAGTACGTTCCCAGAAGGGCAGCTTTGTATCGAGGATAAAGGCAAGGTGATTGGGGCAGCGTTCTCGGTCATAGTCGATTACGATAAGTTTGGTGATAAGCACACCTACGATGAAATTACCGGAGATGCTTATTTAACCACTCATGATCCAAAAGGGGATGTTTTGTATGGCGTAGACGTTTTTGTATCACCGGAATACAGAGGATTGAGAGTTGGTAGAAGGCTATACGAAGCCAGAAAAGAGTTATGTAAAAATCTGAACCTAAAATCTATCATGGCAGGTGGGCGGATCCCAAACTATGCAAACCATGCGGCGGCCATGACGCCTTATGAATATATCGAAGCAGTAAAAGGTAAAGACTTATACGACCCCATTCTGACTTTCCAAATATCTAACGGTTTTGAAGTAAAACAAATCATAAAGGCTTATTTGCCCGAAGACGAAGCGTCCAAAGGGTATGCCACCTTGTTGCAGTGGCACAATATGTATTATCAAGCCAAAGCGCCCAAACTATTTGGTGGGCATAGAAATACGGCCCGCATCGGCTGTATTCAATGGCAAATGCGTTATTTTGAAAATGTTGCAGAGCTTTTGCAGCAGGCTGAATATTTTGTTGATGCTTTATCCGACTATAAGTGTGACGTTGCTTTGTTCCCAGAGTTTTTTAACGCCCCGTTAATGGGAATTAAACCAGCGGATACCTCGATTGATGCCATTTGGAATTTGGCCACCTACAGCGAAGAGATTTTAACCGAGATGTCTCGTTTAGCTGTGTCATATAATATCAATGTGATTTTAGGCTCTATGCCTGTGGTTGAAGACGAGCAGCTGTACAATATTAGTTACTTGTGTCACCGGGATGGTCAGATCGACAGCCAATACAAGCTTCACCCAACACCTCACGAAAAGAAAGATTGGATTATGCAAGGCGGTAATAAGCTACAGGCCTTTGATACAGACTTTGGAAAGATTGGTATTCTGATTTGTTACGATGTTGAGTTTCCAGAGCTAGGCCGAATTTTGGCTGAGCAAGAAATTCAGGTGTTGTTCATCCCATTCTGGACAGATACCAAAAATGGATACTTGCGAGTCAGGCGTTGCGCGCAAGCCAGAGCCATAGAGAACGAATGTTATGTAGCAATTGCTGGTAGTGTGGGTAATCTGCCTAAGGTAGATAACGTAGATATTCAGTACGGGCAAACTGCTGTATTTTCTCCGTCGGATTTTGCTTTCCCTCACGACGCTATCGTTTCTGAGACCACACCAAATACCGAGATGACCTTAATTGTTGACTTAGATTTCGATAAGTTAACAGAGTTGCGAAACGAAGGTTCGGTACGAAATTACCTAGACAGACGGCGAGATTTATATCGCGTAGAGTGGATTGGAGAATCTTGATCAAAAAGTAAGGGTATATATTTAAAAAGGATTTTAATGACAGTGGGTGTTCACTATTAGTCATTTATTGACTCTGCATTTTCACCCGTTGTCATCAAGATGTTTCACACTAATTGAACAGTAACTACAGGTTATATTGTTCGATCACGAAGACCGAGCTAACCATTTTGATATTGGAATACCTCTTCTATTGAATGGCCGAATACGGTCGCAATTTTAAAGGCAACCTCTAAAGTTGGTGAGTGCTTGCTTTTTTCAATGGCAATTATGGTTTGTCTGGTCACTCCGATTAGTTCAGCCAACTCTTGTTGGGTCATCTCCTCGGCAAAAAATCGCAGTTCTCTTATATTGTTTTTAATGGGTACGGTATTCACATTTATCTCTTTCTTAATCGAAGCTACTAGCGTCGTGGTAACGCCACACTAATAATATCTAAGCCGGACTGGGTAAGCTGCGCCTTTCCTAAAAATCATAGGGTATGTTTTAAGTCTGTCATTCGTGCTGAGTTAACATAGTTTGGCTACCGAGAAATGTTCAACATCAAGAGATATTTTAAATCTTGGCTAAATGAAACATTATACCTAGCCTGTAACTAAACTTTTTGTGCGCGCCTTAATGTTAATAAATACTATTGGCTGATATTTTTAAGTATGAATTATTTTACATTAAGTATGATGGGAATAACACTAGGTAAGATTTACTTGATTTTATGTGAATATTTTTAGGTATTATTCGCCTATATCTTCATTCCAAAGTTCTGGTTTATTGGTAATGAAGTCATTCATCAAATCAATGCATTCTTGATTTTGTAAGATAGATAGCTCTATGCCTTTACTTTCTAAAAGGCTTTCTTCACCACAAAAGGTCGTATTTTCACCTATGACTACCTTTGGAATACCATACAAAATAATGGCGCCTGAACACATAGAGCAGGGTGACAAAGTGGTATACAAAATAGATTCTTGGTAGGTTTTTGCGGTTTGACGACCGGCATTTTCAAATGCATCCATCTCACCATGTAAGATTGGGCTGCCACTTTGAACACGACGATTATGGCCTCTACCAATTATCTTACCATTGTGGACTATGACTGAACCAATAGGAATTCCGCCTTCTTGTAAGCCTAATTTGGCTTCATCAATGGCTGCTTGCATAAATTTATCCATCTGAATTCCTTGTTGATACCAATAACGGTAAGTTAGCACCCATAAACAAAAAAGTGAACAATAAGATATTAAAATTACTAATTTTAATATCTAGTGTGTACTTACTATCCATTTATGGCTTGTTTTTGTTTTTTGACTGAGTGTTAGGATCTAAAATAGCTTATCTTTCAGGGAGCTCTTTGAGTCTCACCGGCGTCTCAATGTGTGATATTTAGCGTGATGGGCATTCGCGTAAAATAACTGGGTGTGGTGAAGGAGCCAAAGTTGCTAAATAGTGTTTTAAAGCGTGTCAACTGTGCCCCCAGTAACTGACAAAACGTATAGAGTTAATTACGAGAATGATTATTCATCGTAAATAATGCAGCGGTTGCGGCCAAGCTCTTTTGCTTTGTAGACGGCTTTGTCGGCTTTTTGAAATGCGAGGTCAAAGTCTGGTGGATTACCTAATTTACTCACCCCCAAGCTGGCTGTGACAAAACCTTGCTGGCCATTACAATAGGTTGCTGATTGAATAGCGTTCCTCACTTTTTCCGAAAACGTGACCATAGTCTGGTCGTTCATGCAGTGAAACAGCACAACAAATTCTTCTCCGCCCCAGCGTGCGAGTATGTCGTATGAGCGCATGCAGCTAGTGATTACTTTGGCAACATCTTGCAAAACACTATCACCCACCATGTGTCCATGCTCATCGTTAATAATTTTGAAGTGGTCCAGATCAAGTACCATTAAGGAATATTGTTGAAGAAGCCCCTTGTCTTCAAGGCTAGATACAATTTGTGAGAGTCCTTCGCGGTTTAACACTCGGGTTAACTTATCCGTTTCGGCCTTTTCTTTATATTGGGCGCTTTGTTCTGTCATGTTAGACAGCATTTTGCTGTACTTGGCGGAATTATTGCGTAAATGAATAAACTTAAATGCCATTTCGCCTAGTAATAAAATTGTCCAAAATAAGATGATGCCAAAGTACAGCGACTCCTTTTGGATATAAACCCCAACGGCATTTAAAGAATAAAGTTTGTATTCGTGTTTGCCCAGTGGCGCAGGGTGGGGTAAATCTATACCGATTGATATTGCCTTAGATACATCGGGTGTAATTTCACTTGGAGGGACATTGAATTCAGCTATCCACCAATCGGCCACTCTAAATTCATCAAAGTAGATATGAGTGGACATATCAAAGAATTGAGGTTTACGTAAAACTGCGTTGAACTTTCCACCCTCTAGCTGGCTAACCTTGGTTTCGTGATCGTATTTATTTCGGACAAAAATTCTTAAATAGTTTGCAGTCCCCTTGTAGTCTAAGTCTATCTCGAGGTGGCTGTAACCCGACAAGTCGACAGGTTGAAGGGGGCGATTCGAAAATATTAAACTCAGGCTACAAAACGTATATAAAACACCATCTCGGTATTCACATACCCAGTGATGCTTTTTTTCATTTATCCAAGAAAAAGTAGAACTGCCACCAGCAACACTATCTGCAGTAGACTCGAGGAAAGTTGTCGGCTTAGGGTGTAGCTGTAGTTTCTTTTTAGGCAGGTGATCATAAAAGATCACTAGAATGATAGTTATGATGAAGGCTAGTAGTTTGAACTTGCTAAATAGCGTCAAGGTAAACTTGTTCATATTTTTATTATGCTTATCTCACTTAGTTCTGCAAAACAGAGTCGCAGGCAGCCTTAGAATAAAGGTAATGCTTATCAAAGGCTCTCGGTCTAAATTATGTGTAAGGCACAGTAGAGGTGTTGCGTTACTACAATGCCTAAGTTTATTAAATGATGCCTTTTTTAAATAAATCGACCGCATGGTGTGCTGCACGAGCGGTGAGGGCCATATAGGTTAACGATGGATTTTGACACCCACCTGATGGCATACATGAACCGTCGGTAATAAATAAATTGGGTATATCATGAGCTTGGCACCATTCATTCAATACTGAAGTCTTTGGGTCTCGCCCCATTCTAGCTGAGCCCATTTCGTGAATTCGATTTCCTGGATTCGTTAAATTAATTTCGGCATCTGGGCCTCGATTAATATTAACTGCGCCTGCGGCTTTCAGCATATGGTAAGCATCATGCTGCGCAGCTTGCATCATTAGTTCTTCGTTTTTACCCATTTTACAATCTATGTAAGCAATAGGTAGGCCCCACTTATCAGTCTTAGTAGGATGCAATGTCACTCTATTTTCGGGGTTAGGCAATACTTCACCAAAGGCATAGATACCGACTTGCCATGCACCTGGTGTGCGGTTTGCCGCTTTAAAGTCTTTGCCTATGCCGGGTCTGTTACCTGACCAACCAACTCGTTTGCCTCCACCTTGAAAACCAAAACCACGTAGATAAGGTTGGTCTTGCTCAGTAATGTTAGCGTAGCGTGGAATATAAAGCCCTCCTGGTCTTCTGCCGTAATAGTAGTTTTTTTCAAAACCTTCGAATTGCCCCGAAGCACTAGCGGCACTGACATGGTCCATAAGGTTACGGCCAACCTGATCTGAGTGATTGGCTAAGCCATTTGGAAAGGCTTTTGACTTTGATTGTAAAAGAATCATAGCGGTAGCGATAGCCGACGCATTGAGAAAAACAATTCTTGCGGTATAAGTGGTTTTTTCTCGGGTATTCGCATCAATAACCTGCACGCCTGTAACACGCTTAGTTGTATCGTCATAATCTAAAGCCTGCACGACTGCGTTATTTACAATAGTGCAGTTTCCTGTGCGCTTAGCTGCTGGGAGGGTGGCTGAGTTTGATGAAAAGTACGCACCAAAGCTGCATCCGCGGTTACAATGATTTCGGACTTGGCAAGGGCCTCTACCTAGAGACTTTTGTTCTTCGGTAGGGGCGGTTAAGTGTGCGATTCGAGAATGAATAGCTTTACGAGTGGGAAAAGCTGTTTCCATACGCGTTTTAAATGCTTCTTCGGCACAATTAAGGGCAAAAGGCGGCTGAAATACGCTATCGGGTAGTTGAGGGAGGTTCTCTTGGCTGCCAGCTATTCCCGCAAACTTTTCGACGTATTCGTACCATGGGGCTAGGTCGTGGTAGCGTATAGGCCAATCGGTGCCATGCCCGTCTTGCTTGTTTGCCTCAAAATCTTGAGGGCCTAAGCGATATGATTGCCTGCTCCAAAGTAGTGAACGGCCTCCTGTGTGATAGCCTCTCAGCCAGTCAAAAGGCCTGTCTTCTGGGGTGTCGTATGGATGGTCGCTGTCTTTTACCCAAAAGTGCTTAGTGCTGTTGCGCATCGCATAACTCACACCACTATATTGAATAGGGTAATGTTGCTTTATTTCGTCTTGCGGAATTTGATCAAGATTAGGTTTGTCCCATGGAGAGACAAAGTCGGCATAATCTTTACTTGGCTCGATATGCTTGCCTCGTTCTAAAACCAGTACTTTTAAGCCTAATTCTGAGAGTTCTTTGGCACTCCAGCCGCCGCTCATTCCGGAGCCTACTACTATGGCATCATAATGTGTCATGTATAAACCTTAACTAAATTCTTCTTATATGCGTTGTGAGTAATTATGCGGCCCAGGTGCGGCCTATTTTTTTAAATGGAACACAAGGCTCCCACCTTCCTGGTACTAGCTCATAACGTAGCTCTTGACTTGCCCCAACTTCAGACGAGTAATAAAACCTAGCAATCAGTGATTTAATTGAGCGATAACTTGCAGCAACCGCTGTTTTATTGCTAAACGCCTGCTGGTCTAATTCACTTAAAGAAGCGGTTTGATCGTCTGGGGTAAGTGCTAAATAATTTTGTTTAGATATAGCGTCTAGTGCTTGTTGCACTCGTGCAAGGTCTTGTTTATGAGCGCTTTTTGATTCTGTGGCCGCCCATTCATTATATAAGCGATCCATAAAAAGAGGTACACCGACCGATAGTGCTCCGATGGTTTCGGTATCTGGAATGATTAAGTCAGCAAGAGACGCAACTAACGCATATTCGTTGTCGCTGTAAAAACTCAAATGCAAACTTTTACTAGCTTTTTCATCTGTATTGCTACTAACTGCTTTCTCCAGATTATCAACACAACTAGTGGTTACCACTGCCCCAACTGATGCAAGTAAGCCAACGAGTATATCTCGGCGTGAAATACCTGTTTGACTAGGAGATACCAATTCTCCTGTTTCGAATTGTTCTGATGATTTGTTTGGCATAGTAAACCTCTGTTTTTTTGGGGTACTCAGTGACTTGGGGACGAAAACTCACTGTGGGTTCAATACTACACGATTTATCTATTTGTAAAAAATTTTAATACTTTTTCGCAACATTTAGTTAACTTGGTGTTTTGGTTTGAATTGAATTCTCAAAAGCGTTTATAGCTATAGTCCTGAGTACAATTAATTTTCAGTGACCCATTCGAGTCTATTCAGTTGTTAATTTAATTCTTTAAATTTATTGGTGTAACCTTTGATAAAGCTGCTTGGGGCCTTCCTACACTGGGTATTGCTGGCCCCGAACTTGATGTTGCTTATCAATGATTATCATTTCTGGGTTGAAGAAGCTTGGCTATAACACCAGTCCAGCCAGTTTGATGACTCGCGCCTAACCCGCGACCTGTATCACCGTCAAAGTATTCGTAAAACAAAATATTGTCTTTGCACAGAGGATCATTTTGTAAGAATGGGTAGTCTTCAAAAATTGCCCGCTTGCCTTCAGCGTTTTCTAAGAATAAGTGGCTTAACCGCTTACTGATCTCATCAGCAACTTGACACAGGTTCATTAGATTTCCAGAGCCTGTTGGACACTCTACTTTAAAGCTGTCGCCGAAATAATGGTGAAATTTTTGCAAAGACTCTATTAGCAAGTAGTTAACCGGAAACCAAATGGGGCCGCGCCAGTTAGAATTCCCACCAAATAAGTACGATTGTGATTCAGATGATTCATAACCCACTTGAATATTGATGTCATGATATTGGAAACTGTAAGGCTCGGCTTTGTGGCTTTTGGATAAAGAGCGGATACCAAAGGGCGATAAAAACTCAGTTTCATCTAGCATTCGTTCTAATATCTGGCGTAAGCGTTTTTCGTCTACTAAAGATAGTAAGTGGCGGCTTTTTGTTCCTCTGTTCTGCCATCCATAAACAAGGGAGTTTAGTTCAGGTCGATTGGTTAAATACCAATCCATTCTCCGTTTAAATCCTGGTAGTTTATCTAACACTTCTTCGTCAAAAACTTCAACGGCATACAGAGGGATTAAGCCCACCATAGATCTGAGCTTCAATGGTATGAGTTGTCCATCGGGTAGTTGTAACTGGTCATAGAAGAATTTATCTTCTTTATCCCATAAGCCTGAGGTTTCGCCGCCAATATGTGTCATCGCTTCGGCAATGTGTAAGAAGTGTTCAAAGAATTTTGATGCTACGTCTTCATAGTTGTCATTGTGTAGGGCTAATTCAATTGAGATTCTAAGTAAATTGAGACTATACATGGCCATCCAGCTCGTACCGTCAGCTTGGTTTAAGTATCCACCTGTAGGCAAAGGACGGCTGCGGTCAAAAACCCCTATATTATCTAGTCCTAAGAATCCGCCTTGAAAAATGTTATTGCCTTCTGTGTCTTTACGATTAATCCACCAAGTGAAGTTGATCATCAATTTGTGGAATACACGCTCCAAGAAGTCGATATCTCCTTTACCATTGTTTTTTCTATCAATTTGGTAAACACGCCAACATGCCCATGCATGCACAGGAGGATTAACGTCACCAAAATTCCATTCGTAAGCGGGGAGTTGACCGTTTGGATGCATGTACCACTCGCGGGTTAGCAAGGTCAGTTGATCCTTAGCAAAATCACTGTCTAGCATGGCTAAAGGTAAACAGTGAAAAGCTAAATCCCATGCGGCGTACCAAGGGTACTCCCACTTATCAGGCATAGATATAACGTCTTCATTATATAAGTATGGCCAGTCTTCATTACGTCTTTTAGCGCGTTCTGGTGGGGGTTGGGTGCTATCACCTTCAAGCCATTGGCGAACACTAAAATGGTAAAACTGTTTTGACCAAATCATCCCTGCAAGTGCTTGACGTTGCACGGTTTTTGCGTCGTCTTGGCTTATGTCGTGTTGTAAAGTATCGTAGTAAGCATCTGCATTTTCATTAAGGCGAGAGAGGATCTGCGAAAAATCATCAAAGGGCTTATCCAACTGATGTGCAGAAAAGCGCGTTCTAAATACCTTAGTGCCTTTCCCTTCTACCGTACTTTTCCAAATGCCAGCAGACTTGGTTCCTGCATTCTCAGGGTTAACGGCAGCTAGGTTTTTATTCACGACATACTGGTGAAATGCATCTTTGTAGTAGGTACTTTTGACTGTGCATTGTGGGTGCTGGTGAATATTTGTAGCGTTATCAGCAAAAACAATTTCGTCTGGGTTATCTAGATACCAGTAATTTTCCCCTAAATCTTCATTTTGACTTTTAATCCCGTGTTCTTTGGTGAGTTGTAGCACGGGTTTTTCTGCCTCTTTATCCCAAGCCCATGTATTGCGATACCACATTTGAGGCATGACTGTTATGTCGTGGGCTTTTTCTGCTCGGTTGTGAACGGTAATTTGCATTAATATTTCACCGGGAGCAATTTGCCCATATTCGATATAAACATCGAAATAGCGGTTTTCTTCAAATATACCTGTATCAGTTATCTCGTACTCGGGTAGGGCTTTATCTCTGCCTCGGTTTTTCTCGACAAGTGACGCATAAGGGAATGCACCTTGTGGATACTTATAGAGCATTTTCAAGTATGAATGGCTGGGTGTCGCGTCTAAGTAATAATAGAGCTCTTTTACGTCTTCTCCATGGTTACCTTCGTTATTGGTTAAGCCAAACAAACGCTCTTTCAATATTGGATCATTGCCGTTCCAAAGTGCTAAACCAAAGCACAATCTTTGCCTGTGGTCGCTAAATCCCCCTAGGCCGTCTTCGCCCCATCTATACGCTCTGCTTCTTGCATGTTCATGAGGTAAGTAATCCCAGGCATCACCATGGCTACCATAGTCTTCGCGTACCGTTCCCCATTGTCTTTCACTTAGATACGGCCCCCATCGTTTCCAGAGTTTAGTGCCATTTTTATGCTCGGCTAATTTTTCTTTTTCACTGGTATTTAAGTTAGATAAGTAGGGCGTATCGTTCATATCAGGCATATAAGTTCCTTTATGGGGATTACAGACATATGTAATTGGCTCGGTTTATCACACTGTGATTTTAACGAGCAAAGGATGGGATGATTCCTGACCTCATATATTTTTTACCAGCAAGTTAGTGTATCTGCAAACAAATCCATGCATTTATTTAGGAATATATGTTCTTAAAATAACTATTATGAGATTAATTATTTTTCAATCTAAGTATTGGCTAAATTTGAGGTGAGTCTGTCACTACGGGTTGGGTAGTTTGACAGTGCCAAATTTTAGCTACGATTAACCATTTATTGTTTTGATAGAGTAAATTTAAGTGATCGACAAAAAGGTTATCCATAGAGCAAAGTTGGACTTTAACCAATACGCTTTTAGTTGATAACCAGTCAATCATCAGTATTCGATCGTCTCTAACTTGTTTAATGCTCGCAGGTGAGGGACGAGAAGCTACGTCTTGCAAAAAACTCGATAGAGGGTCGACAAATATTTCTTGTTGTTCGGCGTCAAATAAATGAGCTTGAGGATGAAATACTTCAGACAGTAATTTATCGTCACAATCGTATATTGCGTCAAAGTATAGGCCGATAGTCTTGATTAATTGTTGATGAATTTCCATTGCAAGCACCTCAGGTTGATGTATGGAGTGCTATTATCAGTCAGTTCCCTGAGTCTTAAAACTGGCGTTGATGCCATACTTCGATAATTTCAAGACAATAAAGGGAGGGCTGTTTTGCCTGAAAAGTCAAAAAAATACTGAGTTTACAAATATCTACTGTACCTTAGAGTCTTATCTATTAGACTATAAATTATCGTGAAATTTAGCATCAACCCCATCCAGTCTTCCGAACTAAAAAGAGTCAGCACTTATGCCAGAAACGTTTGAAAGCCAGAGTACTAAAAGTCAATTAAATGCAATTAATGCTGCTCTAGTTGCTGGTGATACGCAGTCGGTGCAAGGCATGATATTGCAGCTTGCTCCTTGTGATATTGCATTAATGCTTGAGTCTAGCCATTCGCGTTCGCGTAGTGATTTGTGGCAACTAATCGAACCTGATTTATACAGTGATGTACTTGAGGAGCTATCAGAAGATGTGCGAAATGGCATTATCGATAGCATGCAGCCAGAGAAAGTTACTGATGCCCTAGAAGAGATGGACACAGATGATCTGGTTGAAACCTTAAGTAGCCTGCCAGATGCCGTCTCTCAAGATTTGTTGGCCACTTTGGATGAGCAGGATCGAATACGAGCTGAGTTAGCGCTTGCATAC
The DNA here is from genome assembly GCA_947498355.1 of uncultured Paraglaciecola sp. Taxonomy (GTDB): domain Bacteria; phylum Pseudomonadota; class Gammaproteobacteria; order Enterobacterales; family Alteromonadaceae; genus Paraglaciecola. The sequence goes on from CANMKA010000002.1 coordinate 163,474, forward strand.
GGCGAAGGTACAGCCGGCTTTATAATGAATACAGATACTATCTCCCTTCGTCCAAAAATTAATGTTGATGTCACACTCAGATATTTGCGTCTTAAAGGTGATATTCCTGAACATACGGACACATTATATGTCGTTGACAGTGACGATAAGCTTATGGGGGGCGTGGCAATTACCCAATTGATCACGGCTGCTCCAGATACGCCTGTTGAAACCCTAATCAAAGATTCAGTGCCCATACCTGTCGAAATGGAAGAGGCTGAAGTCGCCAGTTTATTCGAACGTTATGACTGGTTGTCTGCCCCAGTTGTAGATAAACACAATCACTTACTCGGGCGAATTACTATAGATGATGTGGTTGATATTATTCGTGAAGATGCCGAGCACTCCATGATGAGCATGGCGGGTTTAGATGACGAAGAAGATACCTTTGCACCTGTAATTAAAAGTACCCAAAGGCGCACACTTTGGCTTGGCGTTAATCTATTTACCGCCTTGATGGCGGCAGCAGTGAGTGACTTATTTGAGAATACTCTGAGCGAGTTAGCTGTGTTAGCTATCTTAAATACCATAGTACCGAGTATGGGCGGAGTGGCGGGTAATCAAACCTTAACTCTGGTGATCCGAGGGATGGCTCTTGGGCACGTCAGCTCTAGTAACGCTAGGTGGCTGGTAGGCAAAGAATTGGCCATCGGATTTCTAAATGGTGTAATTTGGGCGGTGCTTATTGCATCGGTTATTGCCTTATGGAAACAGGATTTCATGTTGGGTGTGGTGATTGCGTTTGCTATGTTAGTCAATATGATTGCAGCTGGATTAGCGGGTGCAACTTTACCCATGATCATGCGCCGTTTAAACATTGATCCAGCCCTAGCGGGAAGCGTGATACTCACCACTATTACGGATGTTGTTGGTATTTTTACTTTTTTAGGTACTGCTACTTGGTTATTACTTTAGGTTTCATATGATTGGCTTACACACCCTGTTTTTTACGCTAGTTGCATTGTTTGCTTTTGCTGCCAATTCGGTATTTTGCCGTTTGGCGCTAAATGATGAGCAAGTCGATCCCACTGTGTTCACGGCTATTCGTTTGCTGTCTGCCGCCTTGGTGTTATGGTTGGCCGTGATTGTAAAATCAGGTAATAAAACAAAACTCTCTTCTATGGGAAGCTGGCGAGGCGCTAGCTTACTGTTCATTTACGCTGCGTGTTTTTCCTTTGCCTATTTAACCTTAAACACTGCTACTGGGGCTTTAGTGCTATTTGCTTGCGTGCAGTTTACTATGCTTAGTGCGGGTATCTTGGCCGGCAAAACATTGTCTGGAGTCGAAAAATTAGGTATTGGTATTTCAATCATTGGGTTTGTATATTTTGTGTTACCAGAACTCAGTACGCCCGGTGTAATAGGTTTACTATTAATGGCATGCTCTGGGGTTGCGTGGGGTGGGTATAGCTTACTCGGTGCTGGGTCTAAGTCACCATTGGCAGACACGGCGGGAAACTTTATCCGACTCGCTCCTGTGTCAATAGTAGGCTTGTTATTCGTGTTAACTCTGAGTTTTCCGCATTTATCTACTGCAGGCTTGCTCTATACCTTGGCATCAGGTGTGTTGGCCTCTGGCGCAGGATATGCCATTTGGTATTATGTCTTGCCAAAGTTACAGCCAAGTGTGGCTGCGGTGAGTCAACTGTCTGTACCAATCTGGGCTGCGTTAGGTGGAGTAATATGGGTCGGGGAGAGTGTCACATCTCATTTGGTTACATCGAGTGGCCTCATTTTAGGCGGGATAGTACTCGTACTGGTGAAACGCGCTAAGAACAGCTAAACATCCTAAAAAATAGAGCAAACCCTGAATCTGCTCGCTACATCAACTTTATTGTGACATTAAATAGCCTAACTCAATATGTTGATTCATATTTTGAGGGATTCAGACTTATTATTCTTTAATTAACAGAACTTTCTGAAAATCGTTGAGTCTTACTTCATGTGTTTACCTTCGAGTAAATTCATTGACCTTTTGCCCAGATTTTTTCTGGGCTTTTTTTTGCCTACGATTCGTTAGTAAGCGTCGCCCTAGTAGTTGGGCCTGAAAAAACGAGTCTTATTCTCTATTTTAGATTTTTTGGGGTATTGCTGAACTTTTATTGGCGAAGTACGGTCATATGTAGCGTGTGTTTTATTTTGTGTGTGTTCCTAGACTATTTAGCCCAGATTTTTTCTGGGCTTTTTTTTGTCTACGATTCGTTAGTAAGCGTCGGGCTAGTAGTTGGGCCTGAAAAAACGAGTCTTATTTTCTATTTTAGATTTTTTTGGGTATTGCTGAACTTTTATTGGCGAAGTACGGTCATATGTAGCGTGTGTTTTATTTTGTGTGTTCCTAGACTATTTAGCCCAGATTTTTTCTGGGCTTTTTTTTGCCTACGATTCGTTAGTAAGCGTCGGGCTAGTAGTTGGGCCTGAAAAAACGGGTCTTATTCTCTATTTTAGATTTTTTGGGTTATTGCTGAACTTTTATTGGCGAAGTCCGGTCATATGTAGCGTGTGTTCTATTTTGTGTGTGTTCCTAGACTATTTAGCCCAGATTTTTTCTGGGCTTTTTTTTGTCTACGATTCGTTAGTAAGCGTCGCCCTAGTAGTTAGGCCTGAAAAAACGAGTTTTATTCTCTATTTTAGATTTTTTGGGTTATTGCTGAACTTTTATTGGCGAAACAGGGTCATATGTAGCGTGTGTTTTATTTTGTGTGTGTTCCTAGACTATTTAGCCCAGATTTTTTCTGGGCTTTTTTTTGTCTAAATTAAACTGGCTTAATCATCAATTCCTTGCTCATTTAGCCAATTGAGTAATTGCTCTATGTCCTTATCTGTTGCGGCTATTAGCTGCTCCACCCAGTCGTGAACATTCTCCCACCATGCTGGATGATCTCCTTGTTGGATTTCATTGGCAAGCTTTTGTACTCGCGCAAGTCCAACTGAACCTGCCGCACCTTTAATTTTGTGAGCTTGAGAGCAGACTTCGTCTTTCTCGTCGGCACTCAAGCTAAGTTGTAATATTTCCATATACTCAGGGATATTTTCTTGGAAAACGCCTACGCTAGTTCGCACCATTTCATGACCTATGGTATCTACCAGCATTTGCAGCAGTTCTACATCGAGTATGGATTCTAGGGCAACATTTTTTGCTTGGGCTTTTGGCTTATGGGGCTCTGGTGTGTGATCGCAGAATAGGGCGTTAAAGACTTCGATAATTCGGCTTTTCTTGATGGGTTTAGCTATGACGTCATCCATGCCGTTATCTAAATATTCTTGTCGAGTTTTGATCACGTTAGCGGTTAGGGCAACAATACTGGTTTGCTCAACTAAACTCTCTTCGTGCATTGCGCTTGCGACTTCAAAGCCGTTCATATCAGGTAACTGAATATCCAACAATATTAAGTCGTATTCTTTGTCTCGGGCCATTTCTATCGCTTCGGTCCCCGTCATAGCCACATCTACATGTTGCCCAAGTTTTTCAAGTAGAGCTTTGGCTACCATGACGTTTAATTCGATGTCTTCAACTAACAGGATTTCAAGGCCAGCTATACGTAGCTCTTCTACTTGAATGGGTTTATCACTGATAGTGAGAGGTAATTTCACGGTAAAACAGGTACCTCTTCCTTTTTGACTGTCGACCGAAATAGTCCCCTTCATTAACGATACCATTTGCTGACAAATCGCTAAGCCAATACCTGTGCCCGTGGCACTTTGATGCTCGGGTAGATTAACTTGGTAATACATGGCAAAAATCTTTTCGAGATCATCTTGCGGGATCCCAACGCCTGTGTCGCAAACTTTAAAAGTGACCATGTTAGTTTTTGCATCTATGACTTCAGACGACACTTCAAGAGAGACTGCGCCTTGCTGCGTAAACTTCACAGCATTAAATAGTAAGTTCCATAAAATTTGACGCAGCCTTGTGCCATCAACTTCTACTAAAGGTGGGAGTGGATCGATTATGTTGGCTTTAAACGCGAGTTCTTTATCTTTTGCGAGTAAGTCAATGATACTGCCGAGTTCGTTAGTAAAGTCGCGAAGTGATACAGTTTTTAGTGATAATTCGAGTCTATCTCTGTCAAGTCGGTCTAAGTCAATAATATCGTTAAAAATATTACCTAAGGTAATGCCGCTAGCATATATAGTGCTGACCCAAGAAAACTGTTCTTCTGTGAGTTTTGTATCCCGTAACATGCGACTCAAACCCACTATTCCGTTTAGTGGTGTGCGCAATTCGTGGCTTATTGTGGCGATGAACTTAGTTTTGTCTTTGCTTGCCTTCGCTATGGCTTCTTCGGCTTGTTTACGTTCGGTTATGTCTCGACCAAACGCGAGTAGTCCTAAACGATTCTCATCTGCTCCGTAAAAAGGAACTTTGCGCATTTCAAAGTAACGACGTTTGCCGTCGGCAAAGCGCAACCAGAGCTCTTCTGTGATACTCATGTTGTGCTCGAGTACATCATTGTCACTTGCAACCACTTGGCTTGCGAGTTCTTCATCGTACACTTGGTGAGGCGTTAAGCCGATTAACTCTTCTTCTGTTTTGCCTGTCATTTGCTCGGCTACACGGTTACATCCGGCAAATTGGCCTTCTTCATTTCGGTAGTAAATTAAATCAGGAGATGCATCGATAATTGAACGGAGTAAGGTTGAAAGACGAAGAGCTTGTTGCTCTTTGGTAGACTTATCTTCGATCTCGCGCTCAAGATCAGAAAACATTTCTTCTCTTTCTTCTTGGGCGTTCTTACGTTGCTCGATTTCGTGGTTCAGTTGCTTGATGTTATTTTGCAACGTACGATTGAGTAGCTCGTCTTCTTCTCTCAATCTTTCTAACTCGGTCACGGCCTCTTTTAAATTCAGTCTAGATTGTTCTAACTGTTTGACTAATTCACTAAAAAACCACAATACCCAAGGTGCGCTCAGTAATGCTAAAATAGTTGGACTGATAAAATCTTCTGCATAGACTTCACCGCTGATCAGTAAACGCATCAAGTATGAACCCACAAACGTAAAAATCAGGCTAAGCATTACAAACAATATGCTAACTTTTACCGCTCCAAAGCGAATAATAAACCTAGCAAAACGAATTACCCACGGATCAACTGCGGTATTTTTTGGCATATATAGTCCTCATTATTATTCACTTATTGCCTTAAAAAGAAGGTCGACCCGTAATGTAAAATGCGAGTATTAACCTTGGCTGAGCATTGTTTATTAATTCATCAATTGCATGGCAGCCGCGTCATCCTAGCAAGAATGTATGAATGATCAAAATTTACGGATAAAAACTCAAATTGGATAAAGGGTAAATCGACTTTTTATGCACTATAATTAAATAATTATTCTCAATACAACTATGTTAATTACATTATTAGCGCCAATATTTAACAAAACTAAAACATTTAAGGGGGCAAACAGGTTTTTTTTTATAGCATATGCAGAAGCGAGTGGTTTGGTCTAACTTTATGATTTTTATATTAAAAGTCGTATATTTGGATGTGGTGTAAGATTTTTTTTTAATTCATCAGCATATCAAATTTGATTTATATTTTGATACTCGGTATTTTACACGACCTGCTTAGTATAAATATTCGATAGTCGACTGGCACCTCCAATAATAATTACGACGAAAAAAGCATCAGGTTAGGCATGACGCCACATCGCGTTTTTAACACGCACCTTTGATGCATGATTAGCAGCTTAAACACAATAAAATACGCCTGGTCGATGATTGAAGGAGTTTACATTTATGAGTTTATATCATCCTAATGATTCACGTGACAACTGTGGATTTGGATTAATCGCACACACTCAAGGCGAGCCTAGCCATAAATTGGTGAGCACTGCAATTGAAGGTTTAGACCGCATGCAGCATCGAGGCGGTATTGCCGCCGATGGCAAAACCGGTGATGGTTGTGGATTATTGTTGCAAAAGCCTGACGAGTTCTTCCAAAAAGTTGCCACTGACAACGGTTGGAAACTAAGTCAAAAATACGGCGTAGGTATGGTTTTCTTAAACCAAGACCAAGCCTTAGCTGACGCTGCTCGGGCGGTAATTGCTGAAGAACTACAAAAAGAAACATTAGCCTTAGTCGGATGGCGCGTTGTACCCACAGATAACTCTATATTGGGCGACTTAGCTGAAAGCTGTTTACCTCAGATAGAACAAGTGTTCGTTAATGCCCCTACAGGCTGGCGTAAAGAAGACTTAGGTCGTCGTTTATATATGGTGCGTCGTCGTATCGAAAAGCGTCTAGAGCACGATTCTGAGTTTTATATTGCCAGTTTATCAAGCTCAGTAACTGTATATAAAGGCCTAGTCATGGCCGGTGACTTGCCTAAGTTTTACTTAGACCTAGCTGATGAGAATATGAAATCAGCTATATGCGTATTTCACCAACGCTTCTCAACCAATACCTTGCCTAGGTGGCCATTAGCGCAACCGTTCAGATTCTTAGCGCATAATGGTGAAATTAATACCATTCGAGGCAACAGAGATTGGGCCCAAGCAAGAAGCGGTAAGTTTAAAACGCCTTTATTGCCAGACTTAGCCGACGCTGCGCCTTTCGTAAACGAAACGGGTTCAGATTCTTCATCACTCGATAACATGCTTGAGTTGTTCTTAGCCGGTGGTATGGACTTGTTCCGTGCTATGCGTTTACTTGTGCCACCTGCGTACCAAAACGACAAAACCATGGACGAAGATCTAAAAGCATTTTATGAGTTTAACTCAATGCACATGGAGCCATGGGACGGTCCAGCTGGTATCGTACTCACAAACGGTCGTCATGCAGCTTGTAACCTAGATAGAAATGGCTTGCGCCCTGCACGTTACGTTATCACCAAAGATGGGTTTATCACCCTAGCATCAGAAGTGGGCATTTGGGATTATGACGAAAAAGACGTTATCGAAAAAGGCCGTGTTGCACCAGGTGAAATGCTAGCTGTTGACACCGAAACAGGTAAAATTTGGCGCTCTAACGAAATCGATGCGGATCTTAAAGACCGTCACCCCTATAAAGAGTGGCTGAACAAAAATATTCGACGCTTGACGCCTCTAGAAGAGTGCGATGCTCAAGAAATTGGTAAGTGCATGTTTGACGAAGACATGATGAACACTTACTACAAGCAATTTAATATTAGCTACGAAGAAATCGAGCAAGTAGTAAAAGTGTTGGCTAAAGACGGTCAAGAAGCAACAGGCTCTATGGGTGATGATACGCCTATGGCTGTGTTGTCTAGCCATAGCCGGACTATCTACGATTACTTCCGTCAGCAATTCGCTCAGGTTACTAATCCACCTATTGACCCGTTACGTGAAAATCACGTGATGTCGTTGGCGACTTGTATAGGCCGTGAGCAGTCTGTCTTTACCGAAACCTCTGGTTACGCTGACCGTGTATTGTTCGACTCGCCTATTATGGTGTACACAGATCTAAAGCAGCTTCGTCAATATGACCCAGAGCACTACTATGCTGAGTTTGTTGAACTTAACTACAAGCCTACTGAAGGTCTTAAACAAGCCATTAATCGCGTGTGTGACGAAGTAGAACATTTAGTCAGTCACAAACGTGCTGCATTTGTTGTGTTAACCGACCGAGGCATTAAGCCTTCACTCGTGCCCATTCCTGCTGCAATGGCGGTTGGTGCGGTGCAAAAGCGCTTAGTCGAGAAAGGCCTACGTTGTGATGCCAATATAGTGGTTGAAACAGCGTCAGTAAGAGACCCTCACCATTACGCAGTGTTAATTGGCTTGGGGGCGACGGCTATTTATCCGTTCTTGGCTTACGAAATGATCGAGCACATGTGTGCGTCGGGTCAAATTGATCAAACGCCACTAGAAGCCATCTTGAATTACCGAAAAGGTATAAACAAAGGCCTCTACAAAATTATGTCTAAGATGGGTATCTCGACGATTGCGAGTTACCGTTCGTCTAAACTGTTTGAAGCAGTGGGCATTAATGATTCGGTTATGCAAACCTGCTTTAAAGGTGTGCCAAGTCGTATTCAAGGCGCAGGGTTTGAAGATTTTGAGCAAGACCAAGTTAATTTAAATCGCGTAGCATGGCTTAAGCGTAAAAAGCTTAGCCACGGTGGGTTACTTAAATACGTGCATGGTGGCGAATATCACTCGTACAACCCAGACGTAGTAACTACCCTACAAAAAGCAGTAATGGGTGGTGATTACGAAGAGTACAAGAAGTTTAGTGCGCTGGTTAACGAGCGACCTATTGCGTGTTTCCGTGATTTACTGAAGTTTTCGCCTAAAGCTGAAGCCATATCTGTTGACGATGTAGAGCCTGCAGAAAACCTATATAAGCGTTTTGATACTGCAGCAATGTCTATTGGTGCGTTGAGCCCAGAAGCTCACGAAGCCCTAGCCATTGCTATGAACCGCTTGGGCGGCAACTCTAACTCAGGTGAGGGTGGTGAAGATGTTAAGCGTTTTGGTAACGAGCGTAATTCTAACATCAAGCAAATCGCCTCTGGCCGTTTTGGGGTAACGCCTCATTATCTAGTAAATGCTAAGATCTTACAGATTAAAGTAGCCCAAGGGGCTAAGCCGGGTGAAGGTGGACAACTTCCGGGTGACAAAGTAAACGCATATATTGCAGAACTTCGTCACTCTGTGCCGGGTGTCACCTTGATATCGCCTCCGCCGCATCACGATATTTACTCAATCGAAGATTTGGCTCAGCTTATATTCGATTTAAAACAAGTTAACCCAACTGCACTTATCTCAGTTAAATTGGTATCTGAGCCTGGTGTAGGAACGATAGCGTGTGGTGTAGCAAAAGCCTATGCCGACTTAATTACTATTTCTGGCTACGATGGCGGTACAGGCGCAAGTCCGTTAACCTCGGTTAAATATGCTGGTAGCCCTTGGGAGTTAGGCTTGGCTGAAACTCAGCAAGCTTTGGTCAGCAATGGGTTAAGACACAAAGTTCGCGTACAAACGGATGGCGGGTTAAAAACAGGCCTTGATGTTGTCAAGGGTGCCATTTTAGGTGCTGAAAGCTTCGGTTTTGGTACTGGCCCTATGGTAGCCCTTGGTTGTAAATATCTAAGAATTTGTCACTTGAATAACTGTGCAACAGGTATCGCAACACAAGACGAAAACTTGCGAGAAAACCATTTCATTGGCTTACCAGAAATGGTGATGAATTACTTTAAATTCATTGCTCAAGAAGTTAGAGAAATCATGGCTTCTCTAGGCGTTAGCAAGCTTGATGATCTAATCGGACGTACGGACTTACTTGAAGTGCTAGATGGCGTAACTGCTAAGCAAAACAAGCTAGACCTGCAACCTATCTTAGCTAAGCCAGAAGCGGGTGATCATACTAAGCTATTCTGTGATCAGTTAAATAACGAACCTGCTGATAAGGGTGATTTGAATAAGCGATTGCTGGCTGAATTAACCAATGCGGTAGAAAGTAAGTCAGGTGGCACCTTCCATTATGACATACGCAACACCGACCGTTCTGTGGGTGCTATTGTGTCTGGTCTAATCGCCAAGCATCATGGCAACAAAGGCATGGATGAGCACCCTATAAAGCTATACTTCACTGGTACTGCTGGGCAGAGCTTTGGAGTATGGAATGCAGGTGGCTTAGAAATGACCATAGCAGGCGATGCGAACGATTACGTTGGTAAAGGTATGGCTGGCGGTAAGCTAGTGATTCATCCGCCTAAAGGTACGACTTTTAAAACTAACGAAAGCGTCATTGCTGGAAACACCTGCTTGTATGGTGCGACAGGTGGTAAGTTGTATGCTGCAGGCCTTGCTGGTGAACGATTCGCGGTACGTAATTCGGGTGCCATTGCTGTAGTCGAAGGTATTGGTGACAACGGTTGTGAATACATGACTGGCGGTATTGTTGCTGTATTAGGTTCGACTGGAGTGAACTTCGGTGCGGGTATGACAGGTGGTTTTGCTTACATCTTAGATGAGAAAGGCGACCTAGATCAGCGCGTGAACGGTGAGTTGGTTGAAGCCATGGAAATTGGCGACAAAGCAATATTAACTGAGCACCTGCGTGGACTGATTAATTCACACTACGAAGAAACTGGCAGTGAGCATGCTCATAATATTTTGAGTAACTTTGCTGAGTTTCTTCCTAAATTTAGACTGGTTAAACCAAAAACCAGTAATGTTAAAAATTTACTTGGCCACATAAGTCGCTCTTCTGCTGAGCTACGTGTGCAAGTGCAGTAAGGGGGTCTCATGTCTAACAATGTGTACCAATTTGTAGATGTCGAGCGTATCGATCCACCGAAAAAGCCTTCGCACATCAGAAAAGAAGAGTTTGCTGAGATTTATCAGCCAATGAGCGAATCACAAGTAGCGGGCCAAGCTGACCGCTGCTTGGATTGCGGTAACCCCTATTGTGAATGGAAATGTCCAGTTCACAATTATATTCCTCAGTGGTTGAAGCTAGCGAATGAAGGGCGTATTTTTGAAGCTGCCGAACTGTCTAGTAAAACCAATACTTTGCCAGAAGTATGTGGCCGTGTATGTCCTCAAGACCGCTTATGTGAAGGGGCGTGTACCCTAAACGATGATTTCGGCGCAGTGACTATTGGTAGTATCGAAAAATACATTACCGATACCGCGTTCGAACAAGGATGGCGTCCAGATATGTCTGGTGTTATCCCAACGGATAAGAAAGTGGCAATTGTTGGTGCTGGTCCTGCTGGTTTAGGCTGTGCAGACATACTGGTACGTAACGGCGTTAAGCCAGTGGTATTCGACAAGTACGAAAAAATTGGTGGTTTGTTAACCTTTGGTATTCCTGCATTCAAACTTGAAAAAGAAGTGCTAGATAAGCGTAAAGAAATCTTTACCGAAATGGGCATCGAGTTTGTCTTGAACACTGAAGTGGGCAAAGACGTTGAGTTTGATTCTCTGCTTAAAGATTATGATGCGGTTTTCTTAGGTATGGGCACCTATAAGCCAATGAAAGGTGGATTCGATCATGAATCAGCGCCGGGTGTATACGAAGCCTTACCATTTTTGATCGCTAATATTAATCGTCATATTGGTCTTGAAAAAGACGCAAACGATTTTATCGACATGAAAGGTAAAAAAGTGGTTGTTTTGGGTGGTGGTGATACCACTATGGACTGCGTGAGAACGTCAATCCGCCAAGGTGCAACTAGCGTAACCTGTGCTTATCGTCGTGACGAAGAGAGCATGCCAGGCTCACGTCGTGAAGTAGTGAATGCAAAAGAAGAAGGGGTTGAGTTCCAGTTTAATCTTCAGCCTTTAGATATTGCAGTTGACGACAATGGTAATGCGATTGGCGTGAAAATGGTTAAGACCGAAATGGGTCCTCCAGATGCAGCGGGCAGAAGACGTCCTGTTGTTATCGAAGGTTCAGAGCACATTCTAGAAGCTGACGCGGTAATTATCGCGTTTGGTTTCCAACCTAGCCCAGCGCCTTGGTTTGGCGACTATGGCATCATCCTTGATGAAAAAGGTAGAGTGCGTGCACCGCGTAATGGTAAGTTTGCCTTCCAAACGTCAAATCCTAAGATTTTCTCAGGTGGTGATATGGTACGTGGTTCTGACTTAGTAGTAACAGCTATCGACGAAGGCCGTGTTGCCGCAGAAGGTATTTTGGACTACTTAAACGTATAACTCACGTTTAACCAATTAATGAGTATAAAGGCGATGTCGGTGACATCGCCTTTTTTTTTGATGTTTACTTGCTGACAATTGTCACATGTAATTGATGACAAACACGTCTAATTTTTTTGTTCCAATTCCCTAATAATTTGTCCTGTCTACAACACAGGAGAAAAGACATGAAAAACACCCTTCGCGCAATATCTATCGTTTTAATGACAAGTTTTACCGTTTCGGCTAGTGCTGCTCAACTAGAAATTGATACCATCGAGCAAGCGGTTAATCAATTAGATCGCACGACTATCCTTGAGCTAACCTCTGAATATAAAGCCTATGATTTAGCTTTTGCTCACTATAAGTTGGCTGTAGTCGCCAATGTTCAACAAGACAAGGACACAGCCATTGCTGCTCTTGATAAGGCTATTGTCACCCTAGAAACAATGCTTAAAGACGAACCAAACCACGTAGAAGTGTTGGCACTACTCGCTCAAGTTTATGGTTATAAAGCTGGCTTGCAGCCAATGAAGGCGATAGTTTACGGGCCAAAGTCAAATCGTGCTATTGCTCAAGCAGAAGCCCTAGCACCAGAGCACCCAAGAGTACAATTGGTAAAGGGGATCATTAAGGTGAATACGCCTGCTTTATTTGGCGGCAGTAGTGAACAAGGTAAGCAAGCGTTAGATAAGTCTATTCAGGCGTTTAGCCAAGACCTTGGTTCTGATTATCATTGGGGGTATGCTGATGCACATACGTGGCGAGGTATTATTCATAACAACGCTGGCAACACAGACTTGGCAAGAGTGGACTGGCAGAAAGCTGTAGAAATTAATCCTGATTCAGGTTGGGCTAAGTCTCTGTTATCCAAGCATAAAGCTAAATAAAGAGTATGCTTTGTCTCGACCCTTAGGTTGAGACAAAGCCCTAAGGATAACAAGGGATCATTAGCATGTTAGTTCGTAACAATCTCGATAGCTATACTCCAGCAATCCGCCAATCTGGTGGGGGGCGCTGGGCCTACATTGGCCTAATATTTTCGTTATTTTACTTTATCCACACTGGGATCAATTTTGATGCGCTGAGCCTGTCGGATCTTGCTCTGCAACTTGGCTTATATTTGAGTTTTATTGGATTGTACTTGGTAGCGATAAGCTTGCCCTCAACTAGTGTCTCTTGGGTGTTAGTACTGATTTTGGTTATGCTGTTATTTGGAACCTCTTTGACTCCTGGTACCTCATCTTTGTTTGGTTATGTGGCTTTTTTAAGTAGTTACTATTTTGCCAAAGGGCGAGCCGGGCTGTTTGCTTGTTTGACCGTGATTACGCCTTTGTGTGCTGCTTGGCTGTTTGACTTGTATTCTATGTTTTACTTGGCTCCTGCTCTGGGGATCTCGGTGGGTATGGTGACTTATGGACGTTTTAGCCGAACAGAATATATAAATAAGCAGATTCAACAGCAACATAGCCAACAAATTGAACAGTTGGCAACCATAGCTGAACGTGAGCGCATTGCCAGAGACATGCATGATCTACTTGGGCACTCTTTGTCATCCTTAGCCTTAAAAGCTGAGCTGGCAGAAAAACTATTAGCTAAAGGCCGGTTCAATGATGCTCAGAAAGAGGTCTCAGAACTAGCCCATATAGCAAGGCAATCGTTAAGTGAAGTCAGGTATGCGGTGACAGATATGCAGCAAAAAGGCTTAAAAGCAGTCGCCACAAATCTTACTCAGCAACTGGTTTCTCAAGGGTTTAACGTCGAGTCGAGTATCGACGAACTTACTTTACCTGCAAAGATTGAATCAAGTGTAATTATGTTAGTTAAAGAGTGGATAACTAATATTTTAAGGCATAGCCCTGTTGGAAAAGTCGTACTCACTATTCGACAAACTAGGAACACCCTAACGCTAGATGTGCTCAACCCTGATCCTGAACTCAGAGTTAAAACCAAAGAGGGTAAAACATACGGGGCGCATCTTACAGAGGGAAATGGGATAACGGGTATGCGTGCTCGGGTTAACCAAATGCAAGGTCGCATGAGTATCATATGGCAAAATGACGTGTCTTTGAGTATTAGCATTCCATTAGCCAATAACGAGGGGCAAGCAATTGATTAGAGTGTTAATAGTAGAAGATCAAGTCATGGTGCTTGGTGCGTTAAGTGCTTTGTTGTCATTGCAAGATGATATAGAGGTGGTGGGACAAGCAAAAAACGCAGCTATCGCCCTAAATTTGTTGCAAGAGCAAACGGTAGATGTGGTGCTAACCGATATTGAAATGCCTGATATGTCGGGCTTAGAGTTGGCTCAGCAACTACAAGAGGAATACCCCCACGTTAAAGTCGTGGTCATGACCACCTTTTCTAAGTCAGGCTATATCAAGCGCGCCATGCAAATTGGCGTCAAAGCTTTTATTTTAAAAGAAAGCCCTTCTGATGCTCTACTTGACACAATTTATAAAGTACAAATGGGTAAACGGGTCATTGACCCAGAGTTAGCACTAATGGCAATGAGTGACGATGATCCTCTGACGGATAAAGAGAGAAAGGCGTTAAAGTTGGCAGGCGAGGGACACAAAACAGCAGATATCGCCAAACGCTTGTTCTTATCTGAAGGAACAGTTCGTAATTATTTATCCGAGGCCATCGCAAAGTTGCACGCCTCAAACCGAATTGAGGCGGCACGGATTGCCAAGCAAAATGGTTGGATTTAATTGCTATTAGTGCAAGCTTCGGCTGCAATCTGACTCAGGGCTTGTTTAAATACCCCTACAGGTTGGCCGCCGCTAATTAAATGTTTGTTATTAATAATGAAAGCCGGAACAGAACTAATGCCTGCACTACGATATTTGTGCTGTTCGTCCCGTACCTCTTTAGCAAACTGATCAGATTCTAGTACTTTTTTAGCTTTATCACGATCAAGGCCCAAAACATCTACTAGGTCAAGAAGCTGGGAGTGATGACTAGGATTGCCTTCTTGTTGAAAATATAAGTTGAATAGAGCCTGCTTTAGCTCAGTTTGCTTATCAAATTCAGCGGCCCAATGTAGTAGCCTGTGAGCATCAAAGGTATTGTAAATTCGGCCTTTTCCACGCCACCCAAATTCATAGCCCAAATCAGCTCCGCGTTGCTCAATTGCCAACCTATTTTGCTCTACTTGCTCTGGGCTAATGTTGTACTTTTCGGTTAAGTGTTCGACTAACTCTTGACCTTCTTGAGGCATGTTTGGGTTTAGCTCAAAGGGTTTCCAGCTTACATCTGCATGCAGTTGATCAGCCAGTTCTGAAAGGGCTTGCTCAAATGATTTAAAGCCAATAACACACCAAGGGCAAGACACATCAGAGACGATATCTATGGTTAAACGGGACGACATAACGGCCTCAAAATTACTTATGTTGTGGTAATAGACCGTTTTTTAAGCAAAAAATTTCATTTTGTTTCGTTGAATAACCAAATTAACCCATTTCTGAGTACCTCGTTGGTGCCAGACAAGTGATTGTGCTCAGCAAGATGTGCGTACTCAATGGTCCAGTCGGCGGGCCGTTTTTGCCAGTGACTCACCCAATTATCAATCGGCTTTTTATATTGGGGGCTTTCAAATTCGGCTAGAGATACAAATATTTTAGGTCTATCGTTTCGAGCTTTGAGAGGACGCTTAAAAAAGTCTAAGTTGCGATGTAACGCTGGATTATTAGCAATTACAGCATAGAAGGGGGCGCTCCCATACATGCTTGAGTACAGTCCAAATTGACCACCTAGTGATTGCCCAAACAATATGTGTTTGTTGGTATCTGTTTTGTAGCCTTTATTAATCGCAGGAATAACGTGCTCGATTAAAAACTGTTCAAATACGGCCGCGCCTCCCCAGTGCTCTCTTTCTTTGGAAGGCACAGTGAAATCATGGCTACGGTCGTTGCCTTTTTGCCAATCGTGGGTGCCATAGCTAATGCCTACAATCAGCATAGGAGGAACGTCTTCCATCCACCTGAGTTGAGTATAACTCGAGGCAAACATAGGGAAAGTTGTCCCCCCATCAAGCAGATATAAGACAGGGAAGGTTTGTTCAGGGTGGTCGTGGTATTCTTCAGGTATACGTACAAATAGATGGTAGGGGTACTGATTTTTGGTTTTTTTAGGATTAGTTAATGATAAGTAGTCTACTGTACCCATCCCATGAAGCTTATTCCAAGGAATAGTGTTGGCCTCTAGATTTGCACTAAATAACATTAGCAGCAAAAGACAGTGCTGAACTGTGGTCGTTACTATATTCATATTATCCTTCACATCATTTACTGTGAGTGCTTGGCTTGTTTAAACCGACTAACATGCCTTTGATATAACGGCTGTACAATTGCCTTACGCCTGCGACCCCTATATCTAAGGTTGCTGCTATGACTAAACCTACTAATACTCCCCAAATTAACGCGCTGATATCAATTAATATGACGTAGCTATATTGGGCAAATGTTTCGGACATCAGAGTTTTGTCGTGCCTAAATAAAACATGTAATACGCGAGATACAGGGTTCGCACTCAGGGCAGCAGACTCTGTCTGCAATAGATTAACGCGATCAACTATGTAACGAATGTTGTTAGCGTCGTCTCTAAATATACGGTCTTCGCTTTGCTCGTAATGATTAATTAAAGCAGCTAAATCTCCTGAGAAGTAACGCTCGGCAGTTTGTTTAAATCCGGCGATTAACGTTTGGGCTTCGCTAAGGTGAGCATCTACCCGTTTTTGATATTCATTCACAAATGCAGGTATTTGCACGCCAATCAATAAACCGCTGCAAAATAAAATGAGCCTTAAGTAATCACTGATAAACTTCATTTATTACGCCCTATACTTATGGTCAGTAAGGTATAACTGAATCGCGTGAATACACCTTGCTGGCTAAATACCTACCTTCTATAGTTAATCACATGATAACCCATTGGAGCCCAGTTTGTTTCGATATAACGTGATGGCATATTCGAGCTTAGCTTGGTTACTGGTATTTGTTGCTCAAGCTGACGAGGAAACCAAAGCCCTAAAAGCTCAAACCTACTCGGGGGTATGCCCTGCCGCATTTTATACCTTGCCTATTATCCCCGAAGCAAGGTTCTGCCAGCAGTTTTTGGGCGCAGGCTCTTCGAGCCTGTCTTATCATTCATCATACAAACCTGCTGATGCTAAGGCCTTTTATCTTACTCAATTGGGTAAAGCACAAAGCCAAAAGCAGCATCAAGGACGCAGTATCTTAGAATACCAGCAAGGCCAACATATTGTGGTGGTTTCTAAAGATGGAGAAGGTAGCCAAGTCGATATCTTATTGCAATCAAGCCTTCGTTAAAAATACTTAAATAATTGACGAACTCTAAGTTTTGGCGCTGAAATATAACGTAATAAAATCTGTTTTATGTGTGTTTTGAATCGTATTTTATGCCAATAGTAGGCTAGCTATAGCCTAAGCTGACTTAGTGTTTCTGCTTTGTCAAAACGCCATATAAGTTACTCAAATTTTATGGCGCTTTTATTGCATAGGTAACTCCATATTTACCACAGTCAGTTTTTTGACGATTACATTTGGAGTCACCATGGAACTTGCCATTATTTTGATGATGTTGCTGATCATTGTTGCGGTAGGCGCAATGAAGTTATACGAGCCTTCTATCTCATTTCCATTTCAGAAGAAGGTCAATCTCTTTACTCCTGTCGAACGTTCATTTTTAGACTTAATTGAGAGTGCCGTTGGACGGGAATACCGGGTAATGTGTCGTGTCAAAATGAGCGATATTTTAGCGGTACGAAAAAATGCCGACAAAAAAACGATTAAAAATGCTTTGTCTAAGGCCGGGTCAAAACAATTTGATTTTGTGTTGTGTGCTAAAGATTCTATGGCTCCCGTGATTGCCATCGATTTAGTACACAATAAAGGGAAAGAGGGATACAAGAATCAGCGAGATTATTTTGTGAGTGGCGCATTAGACGCGGCTCGTGTGCCTCACCTGCGTATTAAAGTGCGTTCAGGCTATACGGTAAAAGACATTCAGGACAGTTTGCAGGCTAAATTACCCAACACTCAGTTAGTGCATAGCCCTTTCAGTCAACCGCCGTCTAAACTGCGTGAGCAATTGATTAATCAAGGTAAACCCACTCGCCCTATCAAGACTAATAAAACCGTAGGTAGGCCAGTAGTCGCTGCATAGTTGATTCAGCGTTGCGCAACTTTGTCTTGATTAATACTTATTGATAAAACTTGTTGGTACATATACAAAAAAGGCCAGTCAGATTATCTGACTGGCCTTTTTGCTTGTTTGCTAATTAAGCTAGCCGTTAACGAAATCAACGCCAAGTTTAATATCGCCACGTAAACCGTCTAACATAGCGTTTTTAGCATTTTCTTCAAATTCGCTAAGCTCACCGTAAGAAAGAATCTCTTCTACACCGTTTTTACCTAGGCGTACTGGGTGAGAGAAAAACTCTGCGTCGTCGCTTTTAGTTTCAACGTACGTATATTCAACTACGTTTTCGCCGCGCATTGCTGCAACTAATGATAAACAGAATCTTGCTGCTGCTTGACCCATAGACAAGGTAGCAGAGCCGCCGCCAGCTTTCGCTTCAACCACTTCTGTTCCGGCATTCTGGATACGAGTCGTTAGGCTTGCTACTTCTTCATCCGTAAATTCAACGCCTTCAACTTGAGACAGTAACGGAAGAATAGTTGTACCAGAGTGACCACCAATAACAGGCACATGAACGTTTTCTGGGTTTAAGCCTTTAAGGTTACCCACAAAAGTTTCTGCACGGATAACATCAAGGGTGGTTACACCAAATAATTTGTTTTTGTTGTATACACCTTTAGCTTTAAGGGCTTCTGCGGCGATGGCAACAGTCGTATTCACTGGGTTAGTGATGATACAGGTGCATGCATCTGGGCAGTTGTCAGCAATCGCATCAACTAGGTTACGCACGATACCCGCGTTGATATTAAATAAGTCAGAACGGTCCATGCCAGGCTTACGTGGAACGCCAGCAGGAATAAGCACAATGTCGCAACCAGTTAGAGCATCGGCTAGGTCGTCTTTGCCAAACCCTTTAACAGTAACGTCTGTAGGGATGTGGCTTAAATCAACTGCAACACCTGGAACAACAGGGGCAACGTCATAAAGAGACAATTCCGTTCCCGCAGGAAGTTGAGTTTTTAATAAAAGTGATAACGCTTGGCCTATACCGCCAGCTGCACCTAGTACCGCTACTTTCATGGATATCTCCTGTAAATACTTTATGTGTCTTAAGTCCAATTATGCTGTGTGCACATTTGAATTTGTCTGTAGATCGCGCTGCATTATACGCGAATAACGCAGAGTTGGGTTGGCAAATATTCATACGAATTGGAATAAGTTGTGGCAATCAGGCAAAATGCCAGTGACTAACTATGAGGGTATTATGGCGGCAACTAAACAAGATTTACTTATTAAAGCATTTAAAGACCTGCTAAAAACCGAAGAGTTTGGTTCCCAAGGCGACATAGTCGAAGCCCTAAAATTGCAAAGCTTTGATAATGTGAGTCAATCTAAAGTATCAAGAATGCTCAGTAAATACGGTGCAGTAAGAACGCGCAATGCCAGAGGAGAAATGGTGTATTGCCTGCCTCCAGAATTAGGCATGCCTACAGCCAAAAGCCCTTTGAGCCAGTTAGTGCTAAGCACGGCTCACAATCATATGATGATAGTGATCCATACCAGTCCCGGCGCAGCCCAGCTTATTGCAAGGTTACTCGACTCCTTAGGCGAATCGGATGGTGTATTGGGTACTATAGCAGGAGACGACACTATCTTTATTGCACCGACAGACGTTAGTCAAATAGAGCAGACCCAAGCCAAGATAGAAGCTTTATTTGAGAGTGTTTGATTCGCTTTAGATATGAGATGTAATTGCCACTTTCATTTAAATAAAAAAGTGCGCTATTGCAAATATTAAATGAACGATTTTTTTGGGGAGTTGTAGGCAAAATTTAGTAACTGTAAAAAAAAGCCCGATGGTGTAAACCATCAGGCTTTCAATTGGTATTTTAAATTAAGAGTAATTTAACTGATTACTAAAACCCGTATTTAATTCCAAAGCGGAGTTCCCATTGAGAAGCATCACCTTGGCGTACTTCAGGTGTGAGGTTACTTACGCGCTCTGTATTTCCTGCTTCGTATAATACGCCCCAGTCATCGTTTATTAAGTTTGTAAAATTATCGATAACAAAGAATACGTTTGCTGAGTGGTTTTTAGAGAATGCAGGTATATCTTGTCGCACAGCTAAATCCACTTTAGTCCACCAAGAACTCTCTTCTGAGTTGCGTGATGCGCCAATCGGTAAAACAGCCCCGCTACCGTCATTGAAAAACTCTAAAAATGGGGTAAATCCAAACTCTGCATTTCCGTTATCAATAACTCGACTGTATGGGCTTCCAGACTGGCTAACCGCGAAGATCGAGAAGTTTGTATTAAGGCCATCGAATAACTGAGTCGTGTAACGAAAATCTGCAGTAAAACGGTGTTTGATGTTCCAGTCCGATAAAGAGGCTACGTCTTCATTTGGATTGGTATACGCTCTAAATTGGTAGTTAGAAAATGCAACCGCGCTGTTCATTGGGTTTACGTCTTCAGCATCACTGTAAGCATAACCAGTTGTAAGTTGTATGCCGTTGTCCCAGCTCTTAGTCATGCTACCCGATATGTTGTACGAAATAGGTGTTTCTGAGCTATTAGTCAAGACAAATGAAGGCAAGCGTACGCTATCATAATCAATATAGCCGTTATCTGTTACGCCAACTTCTTCTAAATCGCCACGTCTAACAGTCGCAGCGTCTTGGGTACGTGAGATAATGAGGTCGACATCAAAAATATAATCAGAATCGGTAACGTGGGTCATACCAGCTGTAAATTTCAGCTCACTTGGTAGCTTAAAGTTTGGATCTAGATAGTTTATTTCGAAGTTACTACCTTCTCCAGCCGCGACAGCATTGAATAGTTCTGATGGGATTCCATATCCCGGACCGTTGGGAGCTCCTTCTTCTACTGCACTGTAGATTACATCATCATCAAATAATGAGCGTGAGCCGTCAGTATAACCGAAGTTTCTGCCTCTTTGTCCAAATTGAACAACATTGTTGTTTGAGTAGTTGTTAGATAGCCAAACATTAGGATTTCCGCCGCTATATAAAGCCAAGCCCGCACGTAGTTCGGTACTTTCATCTACTGTATAATTCAAACCAATTCTTGGCTGCAGTAGACCTTCGCCGTCTATGGTACTAGTGTTACTAAAACCATATGAAGCTGTGAATTCAGTATTTTCGATAGGGGCGTCGCTAGAGGTGTACCACTCATAACGTAGCCCCGCTGTGACTATTAAATCATCAGTAAGATCAAATTTATCTTGAATATATAGAGAGTTTACTTCGTAACCCCATCTAGCTGCTGCATCTTCTGGGTTGCCTGAAGGTGCGTTATTGTAGTAGATAGCGCCAGCTAAGCCATTTCGAAAGTCTTCAATACTATTAAAGCGTATTTCAGTTTCTGTATGTTGAACAAATACGTTGAAAACATCCAATTCATCACGCTCGTAGCCAAAGGTTAGTTCATGACCGTTGTCGAAATAGTAAGTACCACGTAATATAATACCCAGCTGATCCCAATTTAAATCGTTTGCTTGGCGACTATCGTCTGAACCTAAAAATACATTTACATCACCTGTATCTACACGTATTTCACCAAAATCATTGCCGCCTATTGTGCCGTCGCCTTCTAATGAATTCTGACGGTTATCAAGTTCTTGACGAACTATTCTTATTTCTGTTGAGAAATTGTCTGTCCAATCTGAGTATAATGAGCCTACAAATGATGTAAGTTCTGCACCACGCTCGTATAAGTGGTTTTGAAACTCTAATTCATCATCATCTCCATCAGCTTGTGTGAAGTTGTTACCATCATTATAGTTGTAAGTTAATGAGGCTCGGTGCGCATCGTTTATATTCCAATCTAACTTTATAAGTAATTTTTCATCTTCATTTGCTAGGCTTGATGGAATAGGACCAGGATCGTAGTTATAAAGAGTATTAGAGATTTCAATAATTTCATCTAGTTGGGCTTGAGTAACATTAACTTCTGTAACTGCTCCTGAACCAATAGCCCCTCTCTCAAATAAATTTGCTCCTTCAAGTTTTTCATAAGCAGCAAAGAAAAATAGTTTATCTTTAATTAGAGGGCCACCAACGTTAAATCCAAACCTCTTTTCACTAAAATTCCCAAGGCTTAGTTTATCACCTTCCAATGTATCGCCCTTCAACGAATCATCTGTATAGTCAAAAAATGCAGAACCATGAAATTCGTTTGTTCCGGTTTTTGCTACGGCGTTTATATTACACGCAGTAAAGCCGCCATAAACAACACTTACAGGAGATAATTCAACAGCGACTTGCTCAATTGCATCAAACGAGAAAGGGATTCGTTCTGTTGGATACCCATTAGAATTTAGTCCGAAAGAATCATTTAAGCGTATGCCGTCTACCGTCAAGCTATTAAATCTGGGGCTTTTACCAGCACATTGGATTGAATTATTGCTTGATTCATCTACATATACTCGAGGATCTATTCTGAGTACGTCAGTGATATCACGGTTGATAGCAGGAACTGTTTGAAGTGACTCCAGATCAAATGTAGTTGCTGGGCTATCTTTACCAAATGCAACGCTTGTTAATTTAGAACCAGTAACCGAAATGCGTTCGACATTTTGTTCGCTTTCTAGTGCAATTTCTAAAGGAAACGACTCCCCAAGTTTTAAATAGACATCCGTGACTGTTTGATCGCGCAAAGAGTCAGAATCTAATTTTATCGTATATGGTCCACCTACTCTCAATCCAGATAGATTAAAGTTACCGTTTGCGCCAATAGTTATAGTTTTAGTTGCGCCTGTGGGTTCGTGGATAACCGTTACTGTTGTGCCGACCGCAGGGTTGCCCTGCAAGTCTGTAATTTCTCCAGACATTGCCGATGAAGTGACTTGCGCCATCGCTGCCGATGACACACCAACTGATAATGCGACTGCTAGGGCGACGCGACTCAATTTATTACGTTTTAACATGTTTAATTCCTACTATCGTATGTTCTTTTTTTGACTATTCGATTAATAATTTGAACAGTTTCAACTATGTTTATTGTGGTCGCTGCTTCGAACGACTTCTAATTTGGATCGGATTGAGTGTAGCAGATAAATTATGACACTTTTATGACCACTGCAAGCCTGTTGTTGATATTTCATCAAACTGTCGCATTTGATCGTCTAAATCATGTAATTTGCCGACAAATTTTAACAATAAACTTACAAAGTTGACTGAATGGTCTGATCAAAAAATAGGTTTAGAACTGTAATTAAACCTGTAAACTAGGGTATTATATTTGAATGTTTGGGATGTGAAGCAGTATGTCTAGCCCTCTTGTAATAGCTATTTCTGGTGCCTCAGGTTCGGGTAAATCCTTGTTCACCGAGAACTTATTAAAGGAGTTTTCCGAAAAAGGTAAATCTGTTCAGGTTTTGCGTGAAGATCATTACTACCGCGCTCAAGACCATCTCGCGATGTCGGAACGTGAAAAAACCAATTATGATCATCCAAAGGCTTTCGAGCACGAACTCTTGGTTGAGCACCTAACTGCATTGAGAAATTGGCAGTCCATAGATTACCCTCATTACTGTTATAAAACTCACACTCGCTTGGATCAAAAAGAGCTACTTAAGTCCGCTCCCGTGATTATCATCGAGGGTATTATGCTGTTAGCCAATGAGGCGTTGCAGCGCATGTTTGATATTAAAATTTTTGTCGATACGCCTTTAGATATTTGTTTATTACGCCGGATGAAGCGTGATATTGCTGAACGAGGCAGGACCTTGATGTCGGTAGCAGATCAATACGAGTCTACCGTCAAGCCTATGTATCATGAGTTTATTGCGCCAAGTAGATTCACTGCAGATGTGATTGTGACGCAAGGTGGCGAGAATAAAATCGCGTTAGATGTTATTAAATCTCATATTCAACAATCATTACTTTGAATTGGGCGACTTTCCTCGTTGAAGTAAGATGATTAACAATAATAAGGAAAAAATATGGTTAGCTTAGTTGGGGTAGCGCTTATGCTACTCATCGCATTTGCGGTATCTGTGAACCGACGGGCCATTAATTGGCGGACAGTCGGTGGGGCATTTGCTATTCAGGCCCTGGTAGGGGCTTTGGTATTGTACTTTCCGCCGGGAATAAAGCTTTTGCTGGCCCTAACGGGCTATGTTGAAAATATCATCGGGTATAGCCAAGATGGGATTAATTTCATTTTTGGTGATTTAGGTAATAAGTCTCTCGGCTTTATTTTTGCCTTCAATGTTTTACCCGTCATTATCTTTTTCTCCTCCCTTATTACGGTTTTGTACCACTTAAAAATTATGGACTTGGTTATTCGCTTTTTGGGTGGCTTTTTGCAAAAAGTGTTAAAAACCAGCCGCCCAGAATCTATGTCTGCTGCGGCTAATATTTTTGTAGGGCAAACCGAAGCGCCCTTAGTGATCAAACCTTTTATCCCTAACCTAACACGTTCTGAGTTGTTTGCCGTAATGGTGGGAGGATTAGCATCGATTGCGGGTTCGGTTATGGCTGGTTATGCCGGTATGGGGGTCGATATTAAGTACCTACTAGCGGCAAGTTTTATGGCTGCTCCTGGGGGACTATTAATGGCTAAGATCATTATTCCCGAAACCGAAGAGTATAAAAATGAATTAACCGCAGAGGCTAGCCAAGAAAATCAGTACGCAAATGTTTTTGATGCAGCAGCCAGTGGTGCAGCGTCTGGGTTGAAACTAGCTGTTAATGTCGGAGCGATGCTTTTGGCCTTTATTGGCCTAATCGCACTGTTAAATGGCTTAATTGGTTGGGCGGGGGGCTTATTTGGTAGCGAAAATCTTAGCTTTCAGATGATATTAGGTTATGTTTTTCAGCCTATTGCTTGGACCCTAGGTATACCTTGGAGTGAAGCAAATCTGGCTGGCAGCTTTATTGGCCAAAAAATGGTCGTTAATGAGTTTGTCGCCTACTTGGACTTTTTAGAAAACCAATCAGAACTGTCGCCTCATAGCCAAGCAATCGTCATTTTTTCTTTATGTGGATTTGCTAACTTTTCATCTATCGCCATTTTAATGGGGGGCTTGGGGGCATTGGCCCCGACTCGCCGTAAAGAAATCGCACAATTAGGATTGAAAACCGTATTGGCGGCAACCTTGGCTAATTTGATGAGTGCAGCGTTAGCAGGGTTTTATTTAAGCTTAGGATAAAAAACAGTATTAAGAGGTAGAATATGAAATTAGAAGCAGTAGATTACCGAGACCCCAATGCCCCAGCATTATTTGTCGAATCTTTGTATCAAACCGGCTTTGGCGTATTGAGTAATCACCCAATCGAGAAAGAGCGAGTGAGTCAAATATATGCAAACTGGCAGAACTTTTTTAATAGTGACGAAAAAGACCAGTATGCATATAACCCAGATACCCACGATGGTTTCTTTTCTACTAAGGTTTCAGAAACTGCCAAAGGTTTTAAAAAGAAAGATATTAAAGAATATTACCACTATTATCCGTGGGGACGCTGCCCTGATGCTTTAAAGCAAGAGATCAGTAGTTATTATAACGACGCGAATAAACTGGCTGCAGAACTGTTAGGCTGGATAGAGCAATATTCACCAGCTCATGTGTCTGATAAATACTCACAACTGTTATCCAGTATGATTGAAGATAGCCAACAAACTTTATTGCGTATTTTACACTATCCACCTATTGATGGCTCAGAAGAGCCAGATGCAATTCGAGCTGCGGCGCATGAAGACATTAATTTAATTACTATTTTACCTTCGGCCAACGAACCAGGTTTACAAGTCAAAGGAACCGCTGACGAGTGGATAGATATCCCCTGTGACTTTGGTAATTTAATTGTGAATATTGGAGATATGTTGCAAGAGGCTTCGGGCGGGTATTTTCCATCGACTACCCATAGAGTGATTAATCCAAAAGGCAGTGATCAAACTAAGTCTAGGATTTCGTTACCATTGTTTTTACACCCCAATCCAAGTGTCGTCTTATCAGAAAAATATACGGCCAAGTCATATCTTGCTGAACGATTGAGAGAACTAGGCGTGTAAATTTACGACATAAAGCTTGTCCTTGGGTTGACTAAAGTTGACTCAGAAATGCGAGTTTTTTGGCGTAGGTGTCAGCCACATGCCTACTGATAGCGACGTTTTTTGCTTGCTGCATAAAACGTTTGCTTTTGTCTATTTGACCTAGTTCGTAATAGGTTTTCGCCACACTAAAGTGGACTTCATGAATGCGTCTATCGAGAGATAGGGCGTGTTTGAAATGAACCATAGCTTGTTGCCAGTTTTGTAAATCGAATTGCTCTTCGCCTAAATTTAGAAAGTAATAGGGATTGGTTTTTCTCGACTGTTCAACATGAGCCAGTATTTTTTGAGCGTCTTGGCTTTTGCCACTTTTTTGGTACAAGCGAGCTAGATTTTCCCAAGATGTCAGGTTGTTTGAATTTAAGCTAATCGCATGTTGGTAGGCTTGTTCTGCTTGCGCAAAATAGCCTCCATGGCGATAAAGCACGCCCATATTGATCCACGCAGCATCAGATTTAGCATTTAAGGTTAAGGCGGCTTTAAAGTAAGCATAAGCGCGGGGGTAGTCTGCTTTGAGTAACGCATCCGCTCCTTTATTGTTGTAGTAAGTCGCGACAATTTGTCGTTTAGACAATATCTTCTTTTTTACGCGAGTGTGAAAATTTTGTGGGTCAAAATCTATTTGATAAGTACTGCGCTGAAATTCAAAAGGCCCATCTTGGGTAGTGGATGAAACAATTAAGTTAATGTGCCCATTGAGTAAGGTATAGCCTTGCCGTCTAGTCCAGTACTCTGGGATGATGATCTCTTGAAACTGAGCTTCAAAGCCCGCTTCTTTAGCGAGAGCGTAAGCCATGATGGATAAGGACAAGCAATTCGCTGCTTTAGAATGAAAGGTCTCATTGGCAGGTGTATTTGCATCACCTCGATACAGTAAATTGAGTTCTGCGCGGTCAAATATTGCAACGGCTAGGGCCTCTATTCTTGATGACGAGCGGTTAACTCCTGAAGTAACCTTTGTTACAAATTGTTTGGCCTGTTCATCTAAAAAGAATATTTGTTGTTCGGTTTCTATGCTGATGTTTGATGCTTTTGGAAAACCTAGATCGTAAAAAGCAGGAGGCGATGACGCGTTAAAATTGGGTAAAGCTTCACAACTGCATAAACTAAAAAGAAGGATTGCAAAGGCTAACCAAGGACGAAAAAAACTGACTTCAGACATGACTTTCACCTGTCAATGATAGCAACGGCATAAAGCCGTAACTTTTTATCATAGCGAGATATTTGTGCTGATTTATGCTGTGCTCGTTAACGACAAATCAGAAGTATCTGTATTAGGTATAGCTGAAAATCGCCTAAATAGGTAAGTTAACAGGGTTTTAAATGGCAGCTTTTAATGTCCAGTTAGCTTTTTATTTTTCAATTCAAATTCGAATTCTTCTGGGGTTAATACGATTCCATCTTGATCGTGACTAGGAAAAACAGCCACGCAGACTTGGTCTTGCTCAAGACCGTCGGTCCACTTAGCAAACCAAGTTTTTAGGTCGATTGCCATGGCATTGCATTCTGACCATTCTCCTGTTGCCCATGCTTGAGCGGTTTCTTGGCTTGGCCATACTGGAGCGCAGTCTTCGTCTTCTGAGTTGAGCATGACGCAACCGTGCTCATCTGTCAGTATCCAAATTTGTTGTTGTTGATTGGCTTGCTTGATTAAAAAATTAAGCCTTTGTTCAGGGCTTTGCTGGGCGAAATCAGGAGATTGAGTCATGGGTATTCCAATAAAAAGTGAACTGAATGCTATACTAGCGGCCATTATACCTGCAACTCGGCGTATATGCGCAAAGGAACTGCTAATGACTACCAATCCAAAAGATTATCGCCAACAATTAAAACAGCTTTTTGGTTTTGACGACTTTAGGCAGGGCCAAGAGCAAGTCGTTAGGCACTTGCTTGAGGGGCACTCAAGTTTAGCTATTTTCCCTACTGGCTCAGGCAAATCTTTATGTTATCAGTTTGTGGCGACGCAGCTGCCGAATCTCACTTTGGTGGTTTCTCCTTTACTCGCCTTAATGAAAGACCAATTGGCGTTTTTACACAGTAAAGGCATTGCCGCAGCGAGTATCGATTCGTCCTTAACGGAACAAGAGCGCCAACAGGTAGTAAAACAGATTAAGCAAGGTCAGTGCAAAATTCTGATGGTATCTGTCGAGCGTTTTAAAAATGAGCGATTTAGGCAGTTCATTCAATCGATTCCAATTTCTCTGTTAGTGGTCGATGAAGCTCACTGTATTTCTGAATGGGGGCACAATTTTCGGCCAGATTATTTAAAGCTGCCAAGTTACCAACAAAGCTTAAATATTCCTCGGACTCTACTATTAACCGCAACTGCGACAGCTAAAGTAAAGCAAGATATGGCTAAGCGTTTTGCTATTGCACAATCGCATATAGTGCAGACGGGGTTTTATCGTAATAACCTTAATTTAGATGTGCTTCCTGTAACGGAAAGCCAAAAACACCAGCAAGTCCTAAGGTTTTTACAAGAGCAATCGGGGGCAGGTATTATTTACGTTACCTTGCAACAAAGCGCCGAGCAGTTAGCAGAGTTTCTTAAACAGCAAGGAATTAACGCAAGGGCTTATCACGCGGGGTTAGATTCAGACGTACGAGCCGCAACTCAGCACGCTTTTATGCAAAATAGCCTAGACGTAGTAGTAGCGACCATAGCCTTTGGTATGGGAATTGATAAATCTGATATTCGCTTTGTACTGCATTTTGACCTACCTAAGTCGATTGAAAATTATAGCCAAGAAATTGGTCGCGCTGGTCGAGATGGACAATGGGCCAATTGTAGGGTGTTAGCCAATTTAGATGGGTTAATGACGGTAGAAAATTTTGTTTACGCCGATACCCCAGACTTAGTTGGCATAGAAGCGGTTATCAATAATATTAAGTCTTATCAAAATAACCAGAATCCATCACTGGCTAGTCAGAGTTTTCAATGGGAGACGCAACTTAATACACTATCTGTGTTGAGTAACATTCGTCAGTTGCCTCTAAAAACCTTGTTAGTGCAGCTTGAGTTGATGAAGGTACTAGAACCCTCATATAGTTATTTTGCTGAATTTAAGTATCGATTTATCACCCCTGAAGCTGAAATCCTCAATTTATTCAACCAGCAAAGACGAGACTTTCTTAAAGCGGTTTTTACCCACTCTGACATGAAAAAAGTCTGGGCGAAGGTGAATTTTGACAAAATATCTTCTGTGTATCCATCAGAGCGAAGTAGAGTTATTTCGGCCCTAGAATACTTGCATGAGCAAAATCATATCCAGTTAGAATCACGTTTGTTAACGGATGTTTGGCAAGTCAATGGCGAAAACTTAAATCGTACCGATTTAGCCAAACATCTCAGTGAGTATTTCGCGCAAAATGAGCAGAAAGAAATCCTAAGAATTCAGCATTTAATTGAGTTTTTCGAATCACCTAGGTGTTTAAATGCTAATTTGGCTGAACATTTTGACGACCCTCAAGTGCTTGAATCCTGTGGTCATTGCAGTGTTTGTGCTGGTAAGGTCGCAAAGCTGCATTATTCAGCGGCTGTTACGCTACCAGAGCCTGATAAAATCCAAATGTGGGTGAATAATTTTCGAAATCACCTTGCAGGCAAGTACACGGGCGAGTTTACTCTAGGTATGTATTGCCGATTTTTAACGGGTATGGCTATGCCAGCCTTAAGCCGTTTAAAGTTAAGGCAAGTCGATGGATACGCAGAGTGCGCAATGAACCGTTATGCAGATGTGCAGCAAGCAGTAAAAAATATTTTGTAGCTAGCCACCCGCTATGGTGTATTAAATGCGTTTGTTCTAGAGCTGAGATTGGCGCAGAAGGTGCTCTACTAACTAAACCCGCCCTTAGAGCAAAATTAGGTTCGAAAACGCTACAAAATAGTTAACCTGAACCCCGGTATTATTTACTGTTCGGTTTACTCATCAGTAACAAGTGCAAAAATTGTTGATCAAGAAACTCATGTGGCGGTAATTCGTTAGCTTTTCTAAATTTATCTATCGATAGCTTTAGGTCTGCGGTCATTTTTCCATCCGTCGCACCTGAGTAGAGTGATAACTCGGTTAATCTTTGCTGAACCCTTTGGATAACTTGCACATATACCTTTTGAGTTTGTTTGCCACTTGCTGCGTTCTCAGCGCCAACAAATTCTTCGATGCGGTTAGGGTACATTTCGCTGAGCATTTGCGTGCTGGCTTGAAAAAAACTCAAAGTGGGATTTTTTTCACAGTGTTTAAGTAAGTAATTGCCTAGGGTTTCGATATTCTCCCAAGATGCAACATCAAAGTTGTCTTTTAAATGTTGATTATGGGCAGTCATGTAGCCATTTAACCAGCCAGCAAAAAGTAATTTTTGAGGATCGTCGTTTTTGGTTAGCGAGACAAATTGCGCGCAAGAGGCATTCCCCACGCCTTTAATGGCATATTTGCCATTTTTATCCAGGGCATTTGCACTAAAACTCAATACAGTTGCTGCAATAATAAGTAGGTGTTGATTCTTCATGTATTCGTTCCTTCAATAAAAAAAACCACCTGAAGCAAATGCATCAGGCGGTTTTAACTAAATATCAACTTACTGAATTATTTAATCAATTACGCGCGTTTGCGTCTTCTAATGCCCATTATTGCTAGACCAAGACTCAAAAGCAACATACTCGCAGGGGCCGAAACTCCTGTTGGAGGCGTTGTTGGATCAGGACTATCATCTATGATTAAAGCAGTTTGCGTGAGCAAGTCTGCCGTGCCAGAGAAGTCTAAGAACACAGGGAAAGCGGTCGCAAATGCTGGGTCTTCTACGTCTAATTCCATATCAAGGCCGACCAAGCTGAAAGTTGATACGCCTGCGCCAAACACATAAGTATCTATGCCACCTTCAACGGCATCTTCTGAGGTAAGCGTTGCCACTACTATGCCGTCAACGACTACGTCTATGGTGCCAAAACCTAAGCCAGCAGAAGGAAGTGTGATTGAGGTAAAGGTCGCCCCACCTGCTAACGCATACTCGAAGCCATCAGCAAAAGGAGGATCGAACCACTGGCGAGGTTCTGGAGAAACAAACTCGAATACACCTGGTGCCGGAACAAAAGGTAGTAAAGGCGTGTCTTCCGAAGAGCCTGGCTCAATGCCGCCAACGCCACCAAATGCAAATAAGAAAGTAGCAGGTTCGCCAGATTCAGGGCCTGCAGCTTCGCCAGTGCTTGCAGCTAAAGCCACAGAAGGGAAATCGCCTCCAAAGTCACCGCCGTCGTCACCACCAAAGCCACCATCGCCAGATGATTGACCCAAAGAATAAGCGTTTACGCCAAGCGTAGCGATTGCACCTAGGGCTTCTGCTTCGTTTGCCGCTGAGCCATAAAAAATATTGAAAGTTCTTCTTTCACCGTCGGCTAATTGGCCAAACGCAAAATCAAACACCGAACCGTGATCATTAGGGCCATTGTCTTCAAAGTCGACGTTAATGGTGCTATCCGACTCTGGACTTGGTGATTGAAGGGGATCAACATCGCTAAACCCACCATTACTGGCATGGCGAATGTTGCCTCCTGCGCTCTCTAGGTTGGCTTCTACGCCGCCGTGAGTAACGAACTCATCAAATTCTGTCGGTGGTATGTCCCAATCCATCGCACGGCGATAAACCAAGTCATCGATTGCAGAGCCCGTGTTATTTCTAATCGAAACAGACACCTGAAAAACGCCTTCGGCTAAACTTGGGCCAAAAGAGTGGGTCACGCTAATGTTGTCATCAGCATCGGTTAACGTAACCAAGGAGGTTGCCGTTGAATCTGTTGAGCCAAAGCTCCCTCCTGTTAGGCCTCCTATTCCGCCATTGTCTATGCTAGCGAAACCAGAAACTCGTGTGCCAGCGCCTGCGTTTAGTGTGGCGGCTACGCCCCAACCTTCGCACAAGCAACCAGGTGAAGTGGCATCACCTAAACCATTTCGGTACAAACCTATGGGAATATTTTCTGGATTTCTGCCAAAGAATGATGTGCCTTCGGCGGGACCAATAAAACCATCGGGTATGGTCAGCCCTTCATCGCTTGCTGCAATATTTAGGTGCCCTTCGTTATTAACGCCTAAAAAGGTATCACCATATTTGATTATAGCGCCAGCTAGTGCTGACGAACTCATAAAGGATAAGCTTATTGTGGCAGCCACTAGGGACTGCTTAATTATGTTGGAATTTTTCATTTAACTGAGTCCATTTGTTAGGATAAAAATTAACCCTTATCAAAAGATTGAAACTACATTGGGTGGGTTTTGAAATTACTTTCAAATGATGTACAGCATAATCTATGCCTATCTATTAAATTATTGAGTTTTTGGCTTTTTTTTTACGTGCCTATTATTGACTGTAAATATTATTGACATTGCTGGGTAAGTTATCGGACCGGCTGTAAAGCGCTGAGTGTAAAAGGATTTGTTACCTTACTAGAACTACTAGTCACCAAATTTAGAGCGAAAACGGGCGAGATTTAAAAAGTTTACTAGACTTAACCTATTACGCTAAGGAGATAACTATTTATGCCAGGTTTAATGAGGGGAAAAGTATGATTTTGTCTAAGAGGGCATGGTTTATTGTGGGCTGTATGATGATTGTTCCACCAGTATTTTCGAGCAACACCGCAGGGGTGCATGGCCCAAATGTTAACCCTAACGACACGAGTATCCAATTGAGAATTGCCCTGTCTCCGGCAGACAATGATAACCAAGTAGATAATTGGGCTTATCGTTTTCATGCCCAGCATAGCTTAAACGACAAAGTGCGGGTTCGTCTCACTACTCAGTTTAGAGACAGAGGAGATTTTCAATACGACTACCTTAGGGGAGAGCTTTTATATAATTTTAAGAAAGCAACGGGCTCTTCAAAATGGTCAAGTGCCGTTCGTTTCGACTTTAGGACTCGGCGTGGCGGAAGAGCTGAAGACTTTGCTACGCATTGGGTAAATCAATGGTCTCTGGCAAACGGCTACCGGGCTAGGGCGCTATTAGTGGGGAATTTACAATTTGGCCCAAATCGAACATCGAATGATGTAGGGCTCTCAACCCGATTCTCGTTGTCGAAGAAGATGGAAGCCGGATATAGGCTAGGAGCGCAATTGTTTAACAGTTATGGACGACTAGGAAGCTTTGGTTCATTTGATGACCAGAACCATCAGTTTGGTCCATTTGTCGCGGGTAAGCTGGGAGGGCTTAAATACCAAGCAAGATGGTTGTTTGGGTTAAGTGATGGCAGTAGAAACAACAATATAGAAGTGCGCTTCAACAAGAGCTTTTAGCAATACTTGCTTGGTGTGCAGAACGTTTGTGTTTTTTAAAGCCCCGAAGCCTTACTATATAAGTGCTTGGGGGCTTTTTTATACAGACTGACTTTGGCTAACAACTAGCCTTCTGAAGACTATTTAGTTTTGCTCTAAGAAAGAGTCGCTGACTAGGGCACGCCCTAGAACCCAATTAGGAATTTGAGCTTGGAGATTGAGTATTTTGGCGAACGCCTTATTCGGAACTCAGGTTATGTAATTATTTTTAGTAAATTAACGACACAGTAACCCTCAGCTTTTCTCATGCGCTATTACCTAGCCGTTTATCATTAAGCCTTATTCCATTAGACTTAACCCTCATAGATTGAGTATTGAATTTATTACAACTAATTGAGGTAAACATGACGCCAGAACAAAAAGTACAAGCCGAAGCTGCAGCTTTTCGAACTCTTTTAAAGCACTTAGATGACAATAAGGATGTGCAAAATATTGATTTGATGATTTTGGCTGACTTTTGCCGGAACTGTCTCGCAAAATGGTATTTAGCCGAAGCCAAGGCTTTAGGAGCGGATATGGACTATGACCAAGCGCGAGAAACTATTTACGGTATGCCATTTAAAGAATGGAAGGAAAAATATCAGAAGCCTGCTAGTGCCGAGCAATTGGCTGCATTTGATGCCCGTCAAGCGGGTAAAGGTTGCTCGTAACTAACCTGAATTCGATTATGAATTCAGGTTAAATACATTACCTCAAACCTTGTAAGTAAATTGAACCGCCCATCACTAGCTGAGTGGAGGGCTAATGGTTAATCATTTTAGACTGAAAACTTACCTACGCCATTACTAATACTGATAGCCATAGCCGAAATTTCGGAGGCACCTGTTTTGGTATTATTTGCCTCCGCTCGTGTTTGTTGAGTTTGAGCATTAAGTTCTTGAAGACTGCTATTGATGCCGTCAGACACTACAGATTGCTCTTCTGTGGCTGCCGCTGTTTGGATTGACATGGCTGAGATGATATTAACCGTTTCATTACAGCCGGCCAGAAGTTCTCTCGTTTCTTTTGAAAGCTCTACAGAACTGGTCGCTTTGTCGAAACCTTCTTCAATTTTAGACACCACGCCATTTACACCACTTTGCAGGCTTTCTATCATATTTTGGATGTTTTCCGTCGACTCCTGCGTTTTTGAGGCAAGGGCTCTCACTTCGTCAGCAACTACGGCAAAGCCTCTACCTTGCTCGCCAGCTCTTGCTGCTTCAATTGCGGCATTGAGTGCCAGTAAGTTGGTTTGTTCAGCAACGCCCCGTATAACGTCAAGTACGTTTGATATGTTTGTTGACTCGGCGGCTAATGCTTTCGCACTTTCTGATGCATCTTGTACACTGCCAAACAAAGACTCTATCTGTTTAACCGAGCGCTCGGTTATGTCTACCCCTTTTGCTGTAGCGTCCATGGCTTTACTGGTTTCGTCAGCTGTTTTTTGAGCAATCTCAGACAATTCTTTGGTCGCTAAGCTCATTTCATTTACTGAGTGAACTATGGTATCGGTAGCGGTTAGCTGCTGCTCAACTATGTTTGCGGTGCTATCTGCTGATTGGTCGAGTGTCTTACTGGTGGTGTTAAGTGTGCAAGCATCTTTGCTAATCACAATAACTAAGCCACGTAGCATTTCTAAAAAGCTGTTGAATTCCTTGCCAAGTAAACCAATTTCGTCTTTTTCGGTGATAATAATTTGTTTGGTTAAATCCCCTCCCCCTTGGCTGATTTCTCTGATTCTATCGGTTACTTCATGGATCCGTCTTAATAAGGCTTTTTGGCCTATGACGACCAAAATAACTACTACAATCATAGCGATGGCAGCAATGACCCAAGTCGTCATTTTAGTGTTGGCATTTTGACTGCGAATGGATTCTTTGAGGAGTTTGGCTTTTTCAAAACTGAGTTCACCCGCTAAATTGTACAATTCGCGTAACGCAGAAAACTTTGCCTGAGAATCAGAATTGATGTGGGCGAGTGCCGCTTGGTTACCTTGATTTTGGCGAAGTTGAATTGTCTTTTTAGAGCTGGTTTGCCACTCGGTGTATAGCCCATCAAATGCGGACAACTCCTGCAGTACGTCTGGGTATGCTGCCATATGAGACCTAAACATATTAAATCTTGCGAGAGCTTGTTCGGCATTCTCTTGATAATCTTTTATCTGAGATTGAATATTTCCATCTCTATTGTTACCTATGGTGACTTCTGCTAATCGAGCTTGGTAGAGGTCTCTGTCGCCATTAAGGACTTCATTTAATGCGGTCATAAAATCTCTGGGAAAGGTTTCGGCGCGCTTTTCCATTTGACTGTTAATATAGGAAAACATCACGACAAAAATGACTAAGCAGACACCCAAGATGACAGTAGGAATCGAATATTTTATAGCAATGCTGAGGTTTTTCATTTACTAAGCCTTAGATATTAAGTGAACTATGAGTTGACAATCCTCGTAGACGTCATGTTTAGCATAGGAAATATTCTGGTAATTTCAAACTTTGTAACTTATTGATTGGGTTTTAAATAACAGTCTTTTCAGACGCCCTTTAGATGTATGGGAATAGTGTAAATAAACGGCAAAATTTTTAATTCGACACATGTTTTTTGCGTCAGTAATTACATTGCTTATCAAGATTCATCGGGCTAAGGTAGCAACTTAGTTTTTATCGATTAATCAATGGTCCTCATGTTAGCACTGCGTCACATAGCCAAATCTTTTGCGAATGGTTCCGATACGGTTTATGCCCTCAAAGATATCTCTCTGCAGATAGCTGAAAATGAGTTCGTCGCCTTTATGGGGAGTTCAGGTTCGGGTAAGTCGACTTTAATGAATATCTTGGGATGTTTAGATACGCCCAATTCAGGACAATATTTGTTAAACGATAAAGACGTTGCTGCTATGGACGACGATACTTTGTCATCTATTCGCAACCAGCATATCGGCTTTATTTTTCAGACCTTTCACTTACTCCCTAAGTTAACCGCCCTAGAGAATGTATTGTTGCCCTTACGCTACGCTAAAGTATCCGAGCAAGAGGCTAACATTCGGGCTAACCAATTGCTCGATAGAGTGGGGTTGTCTCATAGAAAACAGCATAAGCCATTCGAAATGTCCGGCGGCCAAAGGCAAAGGGTGGCGATAGCTCGTGCTTTAATTAACCAACCTTCAGTGGTGTTAGCAGACGAGCCAACGGGTAATTTAGACAGTAAAACGTCTCTGGAGATAATGAGTTTATTAACCGAGCTGCATAGGCAGGGGCAAACCATAGTCATGGTGACCCACGAAGATGATATTGCTCAATACGCCCAGCGCATTGTTACTATGCGTGACGGGCAAATACTCACAGACCAAAAGAACAGCTGACAAGGAACTACCATTGAAAATGAAAAAGCTATTTGTCTTTTACTGCCTTCTAGCGAGTGGTTTGAGTAACGCTCGACAAGCGTCTGAGCAAGGCCAATACTGGCTTACTGGCATAATTGTGTCTGCCCAAAGTCAGGTAGTATCTGCGCCTAAAGGCAGTAATTGGCGAGTACAAGTGCAGTGGATGGCAAGTGAGGGTGAAATTGTTCAGGCGGGGGATTTAATTGCTGTTTTTGATTCAGGGAGTATCCAAACAGATTTAGATCAAGCAGAAGAGCGCTTAGCAATGGAACGCCTTGAGCTAAATCAAATTCAATCACGCCAACAGCAGTTCGTTACCGAGGCCGAAGGAAAACTCAAACTCGCCGAAATCAGCCTCAACAAACGTAAAGTACAAACAGCCATCCCAGAAGGTGAGATCAGTGCCTATGACAGAGGCAAATATCAAATTGATTTTGAAAAAGCTTTAGTCGAAAAAATTAAGGCTGAGCAGCTACTCGAGCGCGCCATAATCGATAGAGATGTGGCGGTGAATAAGCAGCAAATTGAGATCACTAAATTGGCCGAAAACATAGCTTATCGGAAAAGTCAGTTAACCCGCATGAATGTGGTATCCGAACTTACTGGGCCCGTTTCTCACATGATGCATCCCCACGACAAAGAAAAGATTTCGTCAGGCATGAATGTACAAGTTGGTTGGGATGTAATGAAGGTACAGGCCCAAGAGAGCTACCAAATAGAGTCCTGGGTGCATGAGTTAGATGCGGCTAATATTGATTTTGACTCTGCGCATATTAGCCTTTCACTCGATGCCTATCCTGGTCAGGCTTTCTCAGGAGAGTTGCTATCAATATCGTCTCAAACCGAATCCAAAAAAGAGTGGAGTGACAGTGCTTATTTTGGGATTAAAATTGGTTTTACTGACTTTCCCCAACAGCCTATCTACCCTGGCATGAGTGTACGCATCACCTTAAGTAATGGGCAAACACATAGGAGTTCTGAGCATGTTAACTAAGTGGTTAGTCTTATTCTTGAGCTTAATGATGTTTGCCTGTGGAACTGCCGAAGTTTCGCAACAACAAAGCGCTCCTGAACCTTCGCTGGTGGCGTCGGCAGAACTCATCGCCTTAGATAACGCCACCCTAGGGCCACCCTTAATTAAGCGTATGTGGCAATTTAAAATAAAGAAGATGGCGCCAGAAAATAGCTTTGTCAAAAAAGGTGATGTGGTTTTAGAATTTGATGGGCAAAAGCTTAAAGATTATCTGATTAGTCGAAAAAGCAGCTTAGCTGCCGAAATAAAAAAAGGAGAATCAGATAGGCTCAAAGATGAGGCAAAACACCAGCAATTGGTTTTAGACTTGGCTGAAGCAGAGATGAATTTTGAAAAAGCCCAGCGCAAAGTGGAAATAATAGATGTCTCGCGCTCGGCAATTGATAAAAAACTGCAACAGTCGGATTTCTTGTTGCAACAAGAAAAGCTCAGGCAAGCCAAGCAAGCTTTGGTACATCATGAGCAAGCCGTTAAGTTAAACCGAGAAGTATCTCAAGGCCGCATAAATAATTATCGCCAACGAGTGATCAATTTAAGTAGTGAAATTGCCAAGCTTAAGGTTAAAGCGCCTAAAGATGGCTTAGTTATGTATTTAGAAGATTCGAATGGGGAGAAAGCTGCTCCAGGAGAAACCGTTTATTTAGGACGAACCTTAGTGCAATTACCGTCCCTCGATAGGGTTGCGCTCAAGGCGGAGTTTACCGAACCCTATGCGGCCAAGTTAAAAGTAGGGCAAACCGTTAAAGTGGTGTTTGATGCCTACCCTGAGTCGGCTTTTATTGGCTCCATCGAAAAGCTTGGACGAGCATTTTTCCCTAAATCTGTTCAGAGCCCTAAAGTGGTATTTGATGTAGAAATTAAGTTAGGCAATGACAGGCCAGACGTTATGCGCCCAGGCATGAAAGCCAAGGTTGAGGTGAGTGCGTAATGAGGCTAAGTCTACTCGCGTTACTCGTCCCAGTGTTAGTGGGATGTACGGAAGCTGAACAAGCATCTGTTCCGATTTACACAGTGCAAAGCCAGCCTCTAGTGATTGAAATTCCTGGATTTGGTGAGCTCGACGCTACTCAAGCTCAATTAATTAATAGCCCAGGTCCGCAGCCTATGGTGATTGATTGGATTGCCGAAGAAAATTCCTTGGTAAAAAAAGGTGATCTAGTTGTTCGATTTGACTCTGAAAGGTTGAGCCTAGAGAGCCGAGAAGAAGAACTGGAAATGTTGCTTATTGACCAAGATATTGAAGCTAAACATGCCGAGAAAGTTGAACAAAAAACCGCGTTACAATCCGACAAGGCCTTAATTGGTAAGGAGTTTGAATTTGTCGACGCCTTTGCTATCGATGATTTACGTTTATACTCTAAGCTCGAAATTATTGATACCTTGTCTAATCGGGACTACCTAGGGGCAAAAGATGCGTTTATCGAATGGAAAACCGACAGTATTGGCGAGCGTATTCAAAGTTCGGTTGATGTACTCGATATCCGTAAAGGGGGGCATGCTAAAAAGTTTGAACGTCACACTCAGGCCCTCAACTCTTTAGAAGTAAGAGCACCTTATGACGGTTTATTGGTTTATCAAAAAAATTGGCGAGGAGAAAAAGCCAGTGTAGGTAAAACTATTTTTTCCGGTGACGTAATTGCAAAAATTCCTAATTTATCTCAAATGCAGGCAGTGATTCATGTCTTAGATAAAGACGCCATTGGCTTAAGTGCGGGTCAAAAAGCCACTGTGACGCTTGAGTCTGCCCCAGACCTTATCATTAATGGACAGGTTAAGTCTGTCTCGGGCTTTTCTCGTACTATTCAAAGAGGCAATCCAACCAAGTATTTTGACGTTATTGTGAGCTTAGATACCAATCAGCAACAGTTAAAACCCGGGAACAAGGTAAGCGCCAAAATTATCGTTAAAGATGCCGGAAAAACACTACTGATCCCTCTGCAAGCCATTTTTACCGACCAGTCAAGCAATTACATATACGTTAAGCAAGGTCGAGAGTTTGAAAAAAGAACCATAGAAACCGGCGATAAAAACCTCCACTTTATCGAAGTAAAGTCGGGCCTAGCCGAAGGCGAACAGATAGCATTGAGTTTACCTGAGGGTCAAATATGAATAGCTTTTTACCTCTGGTATTAGACTCATTAGCCGAGATGGCGGCACATAAACTGAGAACATTGCTTACGCTTTTAGGCATGATATTTGGTGTAGGGGCGGTGATTGCCATGCTAAATATTGGCGAAGGGGCAGAACAGCAAGCTCTTAAAATGATTGATTCTATGGGCTTACGAAACTTAATTGTTGAGGGCAAAAGCTTTGCAGGCAATGAACTATTTGAAGTTAGACAAGACTCTTTAGGTTTGACTCTCGCCGATCTTGATGCCGCTGTAGCGACTTTGCCCTTTGTTGAGGGATTTAGTGCGCAACGCAAAGTAAATACCCAGTCTGTTTATAGCGACTTTCAGAGTGCCGATACCCCAGTGTTTGGTGTCAGTGCCAGTCATTTTTCTTTATCAAATATGCAATTATCCCAAGGGCGAGTGCTAACCTCGCAAGATAATCAGCAAGTGGCCCAAGTGGCTGTACTGGGAGCAACAGCGGCAAGGCGTTTGTTTCCAGCTCAAGATCCTCTTGGGCAACTAGTAAAAGTGAACCATCTATGGTTGCAAGTCGTAGGCATTCTGAATAACCCTATTTTGCTAGAAGATGATTTCCAAGGCGTGAAAATTGGAGGGGAAAGTGAGCAGATTTTCATCCCTCTTAGTACCAGTTTAAAAAAGTTAAGTAGCGAACCACTAGCGAGCCAGTTGGATGTAGTTAAACTGCAAATTAATACGGAGACTGATCCCTTAGTCGCAGCAAAAGCAGTGGATCAGTTGTTTAAATTGCGCCATGGTGAAGTACAAGATTATGATTTGATCGTGCCTGCGGCTTTGCTTGCCCAGCAAAAACAAACGCAACAAATTTTTAATATTGTGATGGCTTGTGTCGCGGGTATTTCACTGCTGGTGGGAGGCATAGGCATAATGAATATTATGCTCGCCAACGTACTGGAGCGCACGAAAGAAATTGGCTTACTCAGAGCCGTGGGTGCGACCCAGAAAAATATTAAAATGCAGTTTATTGCTGAAAGCTTTACGATTTCGGTAATAGGAGGCTTGCTGGGGATAGTGTTTGGCTTGGTCTTGTCAGAAATTATCGGTTTTTATTCTGGTTGGGCAGTCAGTTGGTCGTTATTGGCGATCATTCTGTCTTTGACTATTTGTATGGCAGTGGGTATCGGGTTTGGTGTATATCCAGCGATTAAAGCGTCTCAACTTAACCCCATAGACGCACTGCACAGTGACTAAAGCGTATTAACGGCACCCGCTATCCCTTCAAGAGTAACGTTTGGGTTTGCGCGATTGCCACATGAGGATGTGAAAATGAGTAAATCTGTTGTTATTAACGAAACTAGCTACCCGGTCGATGTCCCCGATGATATGCCGCTGCTGTGGTTCTTACGGGACAAACTTGAGCTAACAGGCACCAAATTTGGGTGTGGTATGGGCTTATGCGGGGCATGTACGATTCATTTAAATGGCCAAGCAACACGCTCATGTGTGTTACCAGTCTCAGCGGTAGTTGGACAAAAAGTTACCACTATTGAGGGATTGTCAGAAAACGGTGACCACCCGTTGCAGCAAGCTTGGCTAAACAATAATGTCCCTCAATGTGGCTATTGCCAAGCTGGGCAAATCATGAATGCCGCGAGCTTTTTGGCCACTAACCAGCAACCCAGTGCTGAACAAATCGATCAGGCTATGCAAGGTAATATTTGTCGTTGCGGAACCTACCAAAGAATCAAAGTCGCTGTGGCCGAAGCGGCCGATGCGATGTACAAGGAGGTAAAGTAATGTCTATCTCTAATCAAAGCAGAAGAACGTTTTTAAAAGCCTCTGGATTAACCGCAGGTGGTCTGGTTTTGGGTGTGACTGTACCTAAACACGTGATAGCTGAGCTTTCGTCGGGTGCAGCGGCTGACTTTAACCCAAGCGGATTTATTCATATCGCCGAAAATGGCGATACCACCATATATTGTGGTCGTTGTGAAATGGGGCAGGGGATCAGCACAGCGTTGCCAGCAGCGGTAGCCGATGAACTTGAAGCAGACTGGGGCAGGGTCACAGTCAAACAAGGCGAAGGCAATATTGAGAAATACGGGCGGCAAGATACAGGTGGTTCAGCCAGTATTCGCATTATGTTTATTCCCATGCGCGAGGCTGGCGCAGCTGCTAAGTTA
The DNA here is from genome assembly GCA_947498355.1 of uncultured Paraglaciecola sp. GTDB lineage: Bacteria > Pseudomonadota > Gammaproteobacteria > Enterobacterales > Alteromonadaceae > Paraglaciecola. Next base: position 205,354 of record CANMKA010000002.1, read on the forward strand.
ATGCTGATAAGCGCTGCAGCAAAGGTTTGGAGCGTATCAACTGAACACTGCGTGGCGAGTCAGCACCAAGTTAAAAATACTCTAAATGGGCAAACCTTGGGTTACGGGGAATTAGCCAGTATAGCGGCTACTTTTGATGTCCCCAAAGCGCCACCTCTTAAATCTAAATCTGACTACAAATACATAGGTAAGGGCTTATCTCGCCATAACTTGCCTCAGATAGTCACGGGGCAATTGACCTACGGGGTCGACACAAAAATGCCTGGGCTAGTATACGGAGCCATAGCTCATTGCCCTGTTTTGGGCGGTAAACTAACAAGCGTAAAAAACAAAGCTGCGGCCTTGGCTATGACTGGGGTGTTAAAAGTAGTAGAAATCCCCCGCTTTGATGTGCCTTTTGGTTCAATTGGCGGGGTTGCAGTGGTTGCCGATAATACTTGGACTGCGCAGCAAGCCCTCAAGCTATTAGAGATTAATTGGGATTTAGGACCTAACCAAACCTACGACACCCAAGCTTACAAAGCTCAACTGGTAAAAAATGTCGAATCGCCCGCTTTGCTTGGAGCAGAAAGAGGCGATGTGGACCAAGCTTTTGCACAGGCCAGCCAAATAGTAAAAGCGACCTATACGGGGGGGCATGTTTCCCATTCGCCTATGGAGCCAAACGCCAGTGTCGTTTGGGTACAAGACGATAGCTGCGAAGTTTGGGCGGCTACCCAAAGCCCAGCAGATATCCAAAAGGTTTTAGGTCAATATTTAAAACGTGACCCGAAAGATATCTACGTAAATGTAACCATGGCCGGAGGCGCATTTGGGCGTAAATTTAAGTGTGATTATGTGCAAGAGGCAGCGGCCTTGTCTGTGGCTATGGGCGCTCCCGTGCAGCTCACTTGGTCGCGAGAAGCAGATATGCGAACCGGCTACTTTCATTCAATTAATGCTCAACATGTGCAAGCATCGTTAGACGCCGAGGGCAATGTCACTGGTTGGTTACAGCGTATTGCTTTTCCACCTATTGGTTCGTTATTTAACCCTAAAGTAGACCGCGCCAGTGCCAAGGACATAGGTGAAGTGTTAAATCATCCCTTTGGGTTGAGTAATGTACGTAGTGAATCGGGTGAGGCTCCAGCTCATACACGTATTGGCTGGTATCGCGCCGTTTACGCGATTTTTTATGGGTTTTCGTTTGGTTCATTTGCCGATGAATTGGCCCATAAAACCAACAAAGATACCTTAACTATGCTGCACAACCTCTACGATGCGAATCAGCAGCCCGATAAAAAAGAGCAAGTTATGCGCTCTAAGCGGGCTATCGATTTTACGGCTGAAAAAGCCAATTGGGCTGGGCGTGGCAGTCTACCTAAAAATCAGGGGTTAGGAATAGCCGTACACTATAGCTTTCAAACCTATGTCGCCATGGCGGTGAGAGTAGAAGTCAACGGAGATGACATTAAAGTCCTTGAAGTTGATGCGGTAGTGGACTGCGGGCAAGTGTTGAACATCGACAGCGCTAAAGCGCAAATGGAAGGTGCTGTAGTCATGGGGATGGGGTTGACGCTGCGTACCGAAATTGTGTTTCGCAATGGCGCAGTGGTTAATAGCAACTTTCATCAATACCCTGTACTTAGGATCAACGAAATGCCCAAGGTTAACGTCTATTTTATCGAAAGCGATGCTAAGCCAACTGGCCTAGGTGAGCCCGGACTAGGGCCTTTTGCCCCCGCATTGAGTAATGCTGTGTTTGCCGCATCTGGCAAGCGATACCGTGACTTACCCTTTAAGCCTATGTCGATTTAGACCGGTATTTGTTAGCGAGTGTTTTGTGCAACTAAAACAGCTCAAATAAAAACATAGTGTACTTGGACTACTCAGCTGGACTACTCGGTAAGTCGTTTAACAGTTGACTGGCTGTTCGGGTAGTCCTTGTTTTTAAGTCAAGTGCACAATAGCGATTTCTCCAGCTGTTCAATGCCTAGTGCAAGCGAGTTAACTTACGGCCAATTTGGGGTGCTGGGCTTTACTTTTTAAGGCAAATAAGCGACTCTGTAGTCAAATTTTTCGGCTGTTTTCGACTCTCTTTCAGGTAAAATCTCCTTCATTATGCAAAACATTATCTTGTTATTTATCGTCGGCAGTGCGCTACTTTCGAGTTGTGCCAACCAGTTTCAAACCTCGTCTAGTACCAGTCAAATGAGTAACTTACTGCTTGCTGAGCCTGCGCCAATGAATCCTAAATCACAGTTGGCCATTGCCCGTTACAGCCATATTTTGACCAGTGCCGAATTAGACGACGAGCAACGTGCTCAAGTCCATTTGCAGCGAGGGACGTATTACGACAGCCTAGGTTTATCTGGATTGGCCCAATACGATTACAATCAGGCTATTCAGTTAAAAAGTGATTTGGCCAGAGCCTATAACTCTATTGGCGTGCATTACACTCAACAGATGAACTTCATTCAGGCGTATGAATCATTTGATGCCACACTCGATATAGATCCGAGTTTAGACTTTGCTTTTTTAAATCGAGGTATTGCGCTGTACTATGGTGGGCGCCCACAATTGGCCAGCGATGATTTAGATACATTTTACAATAAAAATAAAGCCGATCCACTGCGCGCCGTGTGGCGTTATTTAGCGCAAAGCGACATTGATAAAGCGTCCGCAATGGCTAGCCTAGCGGTCATTCGACCCGAACTCAGCGACGAAAATTGGGCAACCTATATAGTCGATTTGTTTTTAGGAGAAGTCACAGAAAATCAGGTGCTTGGTGCCCTCATTCAAGGTGTCACTAGTCAGCAGCAGCTTACCTATCGTTTGTGTGAAGCCTATTTTTACTTGGGTAAATATCACGTTGAACAGGGCAATAGCGGTATTGCGTCTAACTATTTTAAATTGTCTTTGAGCACCAATGTTTTTGAATATATTGAGCATAGATACGCTCGCTTAGAATTAGGCCGATTACGTGAGAAAAGCGCTGCTATCAACGATTTAGAGCCTAGCCAAGTACAGTAAATACCATGCCAACCTTTATACTGAGGACGGCTTGGCTTATCGCTGCGTTGAGCTTTGGGGGGCTACTGTATACATGGCTTACTCCTGAGCCAACCATGCGAGTTGAACCTAAGCCAGAGGTGGTCGCGCCAAACTTAAATCAAGCCCTCGATTTATGGAACAATAAACAAAGGGCTGCAGCAGTGAATATGCTGGATAACCTTGTTGAAAATAGCTTTGATCAAAATCTGCTTACCTACCATTTTTATTTATCGCATGCTTTAAACCGGACCCTGTATCAGTTCATTGCTGAGCAAGCCAAGGTTGACGAAACATGCCAACAAAACCTGTTATTGGTTGCCAGTAGCTTAGCCTCGTTGCAGCAAGCGGAGGCGTTCAAGGCTAAATTTGCCAAAGACTTACGCTTTTCGACTTTACCTATTTGTCTGCAACCTACGGTTTTCTTTGATCCTAGAGGACTAAAATGTGAGGTGAATGCCGCTGTAAACCAACGTGTGAGTTGCGATTTATCGGTTTTGGCTACATACCTAAAGGGCCTAGAGTTTACGCATTTGGTGTTGTTTACTGAGCAAGGTAAAGCTTATGTACGCAACGGGATTATGTTTTTAGACAAAAAAGATAGTTACGATGTGTTTATTCACGAACTGGCGCATTTTGCTGGATTCGCCGACGAATACCCGTTAAGTAAATCACTCGCCGATAAAATATGTGGTAGCCGGAATGTGCCAAACTTAAGGTTTGCTAGGAGTGATGGTCATGAGGTTAGTTTACATAACTATCCTACTGACAGCTTAAGTAAAGCTAGAACGTGTGACCAACATGAACTTCAAGCTTATAAATTATCGCCTAAGCTCACTTTTATGGAATTTCACGACTTGGCTTATATCCCCCAGAGCTACAAACAAGCATGGGTTGAGCAATTGAGCGACAGAAGTACCTTGCCCTCGGCTCATGTTAATTTTGCACAACACTATCAGGACAAGGATAACGCAGAAGAGAGCCAATTTTGGTGGCAGTTGTATCAGGCCTACTTGAAACTTTAGTCCATGCCTTTATAGCGTCTTATCTTATGCTAATTGGAATTGTGTCATTTGCGTGACAGTTTGGTATAATAATCGAACGTTCAGTTTTATCCCCCAGCATTTGAAATTATGTCCCAGCACGTACAAGTTGAAACGGTAGATTATCCGTTTCCTGCTAAACCTATTCCGTTATCTGTCAGTCAGCAACAAGCTTATGTGAAAGACATCAAGGCGCTTTTAAAGCAAAGAAACGCTGTGCTCGTCGCGCATTATTACACTGATCCAGAAATCCAAGCCTTAGCCGAGGAAACCGGCGGCTGTATTTCAGACTCATTAGAAATGGCTCGATTTGGCCGTGATTGTGAAGCCGATACCTTGATTGTTGCTGGGGTGAGGTTTATGGGCGAGACAGCAAAAATCTTGAGCCCAGAAAAAACCGTGTTAATGCCTACTTTAGAAGCCACATGCTCTTTAGATATAGGTTGCCCAGCGAAAGAGTTTTCTGCATTTTGTGACGCTCACCCAGATCACACAGTTGTGGTCTACGCTAACACCTCAGCAGCAGTAAAAGCCCGAGCCGATTGGGTGGTCACTTCAAGCATTGCTCTAGAAATTGTCGAACATCTCGATGCCCTAGGCGAAAAGATTATTTGGGGCCCAGACCGACATTTAGGTGCGTACATTCAAAAACAAACCGGTGCCGATATGTTGTTATGGCAAGGCGAATGTATTGTTCATGATGAGTTTTCTGCAAAAGCACTGAACGATATGCGCCATTTGCACCCAGATGCAGGGATACTTGTTCATCCCGAATCACCAGCAAGTGTAGTTGCATTGGCCGATGCGGTAGGTTCAACAACGCAATTGATCAACGCCGCTCAGTCTTTGCCTCACGAGAAATTTATCGTAGCCACCGACCGCGGCATTTTTTACAAAATGCAGCACGCAGCACCCAACAAAGAATTGCTCGAAGCACCAACAGGAGGCAATGGCGCTACCTGTAAAAGCTGCGCTCATTGCCCATGGATGGCCATGAATGGTTTAGATGCCATTAAGCAGTCATTAGTTGCAGAAAATGGCCACGAGATATTCGTAGATGAACAACTTAGGCAACAAGCGCTAGTGCCACTAAACCGCATGTTAGATTTCTCGGCCCAAATGAAAATGAAGGTCACAGGAAACGCCTAACATCTTTAATCACTAAAATTGGCGGTTTTCCTTGATTCACCGCCAAGATTTCCCTACCATACGCCGCGTTCAGAAACTCATGTAGAGCGTTGAACCCAGCGGTTATGTATAAATCCCGTATGTCGAGGGCCGAAGCGTAATTGATTAACAACTTCGAAAGACGACGAAAAAATACAACAATTTGGAGAGATGGCTGAGTGGCTGAAGGCGCACGCCTGGAAAGTGTGTATACGTTTATAGCGTATCGAGGGTTCGAATCCCTCTCTCTCCGCCAAATAAACGAAAAAGCCCCCGCGTAGTTTGCGGGGGCTTTTTCGTTTATACGGAGCTGAGTCGGGATGAGAAGCCTCGCGGTTCGACCAATCGTCGGGAACGATTGGCAACGCCGAAGGCGCACGCAGTGGCAAATACAGGGAAGTATTTGATTGAATCCCGGACGGCAGGTTTGCGATTTTTTTGTATTTGGCGGAGAGAGAGGTCTTGGTTCGGACCCTGTGTTCGACAAATTTGTCGGGAACAAATTTGGACATGCGCAGCATGGTCGCGTAGCGACGAAATGCATGGACGCATTTCGCAATCCCTCTGACCGATAGTCTGATCATTTTGATTGAATCCCGAACGGTAGACTTGCGGGGGCTTTTTCGTTTATACGGAGCTGAGTCGGGATGAGAAGCCTCGCGGTTCGACCAATCGTCGGGAACGATTGGCAACGCCGAAGGCGCACGCAGTGGCAAATACAGGGAAGTATTTGATTGAATCTCGAACGGCAGTTATGCGATTTTTTTGTATTTGGCGGAGAGAGAGGTCTTGGTTCGGACCCTGTGTTCGACAAATTTGTCGGGAACAAATTTGGACATGCGCAGCATGGTCGCGAAGCGACGAAATGCAGGGACGCATTTCGCAATCCCTCTGACCGATAGTCTGATCACTTTGATTGAATCCCGAACGGCAGACTTGCGGGGGCTTTTTCGTTTATACGGAGCTGAGTCGGGATGAGAAGCCTCGCGGTTCGACCAATCGTCGGGAACGATTGGCAACGCCGAAGGCGCACGCAGTGGCAAATACATGGGTGTATTTGAAGTACCTTTCCTCTATATGCTAAATGCCACTGAGAAGTAAACAATGCTAAATCAGAGCAGGGATTTAGCGTGGTTAATCTTTGTGATCCAGTCCTAAGGTAGATTAAGTGGCGTATTGGCTATGCGAATTTTGGGGCTGCCACAGAATTCTGAACGCTCTCCTTTGCAAATCACGAGAGTGTATATCTGCACTTCGGAAAGCTGCTACACCCGAAGAATTTATTACCAGCATTAGGTCCTCTCTTAGCTACTCGCGAGACCAAATCAGAGTGACATTTTGGGCATTTTTTCACGGCTGATGATGGCCTAGCTGGCTCTGGACTCGCGCGGCCTTGTGCATCTTCAACATGCACGTCTTTTATAATTGACAATAACTCGTTACCGTCAACAAGCTGAACAGGCAGGTTAGCGGCAAAGGCGATGGCTTCCTTTGTGTAGTCACCAGAGCAAACCACAAAAACAGATTTTGCTGATGACGCTTTCAGTACACCAAACATTTCTCGAACAACTGCGATACCAATTTTCGATTTGCGCCACTGCTTGCATTGTACGATGTGCGTTTCACCCTCTTTTTTTAACAGTAAATCGATTCCTCCGTCTGCTCCCTCAACCATATTCTCAGCAACAGAATATCCTTTGCGCCGAAACGCCTCGCCTACGAGTATTTCAAACTCTTGCCATGAAAGTGCTTTGAGCGTATCGATACTTTTTTGTTGAGCGAGGAGTTTTGCTCTTTTGTTTCGCATAAAGATAGACGCGATGGCTGGGATCAGGAATAGCCCCCCAAAAAACGGCGCAATGTTTTTACCTGCTTGAGTAAGCATGGATAAAAACGGGTTGTCAGAAGCTAGCGCAGGAAATACGTAACTTAAGCAAAGGTAAACGACCAGCCCGCTAAGAACACTAACCCACCAAGGTAGGTATGATAAAACGGTAAATAGTGGTGGATCTTTTTTACTCAAAATTGTTCAACCTTAAGGGATAGATAGATTGCTAAGTGCGTATTGTTGAATTTCTGTAACTTGCAAACAATAGACTAGTAAATTAATAGGTATAAGATCTGATATTTGAATAACGTGTTTGAAAAAAGTAGGTCTTCAAGGCAAAGTAGCCCTAGATAGTAATGCAACCGTGAGATAGAACATGCTAAACAACTACGGCCTTTTTCTACCTCTTTCTAGATTATTTTTGAGGCTCCCTAAAAGGTCTGTCATGCAACATAGAAACCTCCTCGTTGGACTCGTTTTGTTGTGTTTCTCTGCGCACGGCTTTGCTAGTTGTTTACATAAAGGTGTAGCGTTGCAAGTACTTGGCTCTGGTGGCCCAGAGTTAGATGACGATCGAAACTCATCAGGTTATCTAATTTGGGTCAACGGAAAAAGTCGGTTGCTTGTTGATGCAGGTTCTGGCACCAGTGTGGCTTTTGGCGAAGCTAAAGGTAGGTTTGAAGAGTTACGGGCGGTTTTACTAACACACTTGCACGTTGACCATGCTCAAGACCTCCCCGCGTTTGTGAAAGGCAGCTTTTTCACTTCTAGACAGCAAAATTTATTGGTAATGGGCCCAGATGGTAATAGGCGCATGCCAGCTACCACTGAGTTCATTGAGCGCTTGTTTGGTAAAGATGGCGCTTTCCCTTATTTGAATGATTATGTCGATGCTGAGCAACAAAACGATTATCACCTTATCGGTAAGAACATGCCATTAACCAGAGGAGAGGTGACTCGTTATGCAATAGATAAAGATATTACCGTCAGCGCTACAGCTGTTCATCATGGTCCTATTGCTGCGGTTGCTTGGAAAGTTGATGTTGGAGGTTGCACTATGGTGTTTTCTGGCGATCTGAGTAATGAATATGGTGTGCTAAAAACCTTCGCGGCGGGTGCAGATTTATTAATTGCCAATGCTGCTGTTCCCGAACATGCTGGTGTAGCGGCTAAAAATTTACATATGACACCCCTCGAAATCGCGCAGATTGCGAAACAGGCGAAAGTTAAAAAGCTTCTCTTATCTCACTTTATGAAGCGCACTTTGTCTAACCAGCAAGCCATTTACAAAACTATCACTGAGCAATATCTTGGCTCTGTGATATTGGCTGAAGATGGCATGAATATAAGGTTATAGTCGGCTTTGTGTGGTTTTTTGCTCTGCTTTAACGGCATCATTTTTGATGTCTGACCTTTGACTTTACTGCTTCTTCGGCTTGTTGAGCCTTTGGCATACTATATTGTAGCTAAATAAATTACGGAGCAGAAAACCCCTTCTGAGCATATTTTAAAGTACGGCATTGATGGTATTCACTCCCTTGGTCATCTAGTATACGGTTAATCCAGCTAAGAGCTTGTTACATAATGAAAAACGCCTTTTTAATTTTAGTTTTATGTTTGCTTTGTATCACCCCCTTGTCTGCACAAATTATTTGGTCAGCGGAGCCGAGGGAGAATGCCAAAGTTGGCGATTATTTTAAGCGTCTTGATACTGGTAATTATCCCCAAGACTACTGCGTGACCCGCGGTGATGAAAAAGGGGTGCCAGCATCTACAGCGACTATTGTGCAGGATCCAAAGTTGGGGAGTATATGGAAAATAAATAAACCGCTCAATCGGAAAAGAGCCGAGTTTGCTCGTTCAGAAGGAAAGGTGAACGGGTTATCTCCTAAAGAAGGTGATGATTTATATATAGCATGGCAATGGAAAATCGAGACGACCAATGGCGCAAAAATTGATAAAGAAATCACGGTCTTTCAATGGAAATCAGCAAGTCCTCATAATCAAAATTACCCCATTAACTTAGAATACGACGGCGACTTGACCCTTAATGCGTTTGGTGCAAACTACGAAGGCAAGGTCTCTCAGTCTTCGCGCAGAACTGTGCTATGGCGTAAAGCTGTACCACAAGGAGAGTGGGTGTCGATAGTGGTGCGAGTTAAAGTCGATAAAAATGATTTTGGAGGCATAGTGCAGTTCTGGTTTAACGGGGTTCAGCAAGCGCTAGATAACCTGCAATACAAGTTATACCAAGTGAAGGTCTCTGATGATAAGAAAACAGTATTTCATCGAACAAATGATGGCCGTTTTGTTTATCCAAAGTGGGGTATTTATAACAAGAAATCCTGCGGATACGATGTGAATGCGTTTTTTCATAATATGAAAGTTGGCAACAGCTTAGAATCGGTTCAGTGAGCTAGGCTAGGGTATCAACAAAGTCCCCCTACTTTTTACTTAGTATTGTTTTTGGAAAGTAGAAGTGAGGTCTTGTTGCTGACTTATTAGCAATGTCTTTGATTATTCACCCATGCTTTGTGTTTTTTGGAGGAAATATGACGGAGTTCACACCTTTGGCTGCCTTGATGGGAGGCGCTATTCTTGGCTTGGCGGCTCTACTGCTGCTTTGGCTCAATGGCAGTATTGCTGGAATTTCTGGCATAGTTAGCCGTGTTCTAGAGGGCCAGCAAGCTGACAACCTATGGCGTTGGTGTTTTATAGCTGGGTTAGTCATTGGGCCTTTGCTGGTCAATAAGGCGAATTTTAGTTTGCCAGAGCGTATAGAGGTATCTTGGCCTGTGATTATGATTGCTGGGCTATTGGTGGGGGTAGGTAGTCACTTGGGCAGCGGTTGCACCAGTGGTCATGGTATTTGTGGTATCGGCCGTTTTTCGCCTCGTTCAATTGTCGCAACCTTAGTTTTTATGCTGGTGGCTTTACTAACCGTATTTGTAGCTCGCCAGCTTATGGGAGTCAGCGTATGAAAGCCCTAGTTGCTCTGATTTGTGGGATCCTGTTTGGCGTGGGGTTAACCGTTTCGCAAATGGTTAATCCAAATAAAGTCCTTAATTTTTTAGATGTATTTGGTCAATGGGACCCGAGCTTAGCTTTAGTCATGGTTGGGGGAATTGGCGTATTCTCGTTAGGTTATAGAGTGTTAGTTAAACCCGCGAATAAGCCCGTTTGGGGCGAAACGTTTAACATTCCAACTCGGGCAGATATAGATAAGCCCTTGCTTATTGGTGCCATTATGTTTGGCCTAGGTTGGGGGTTATCTGGTATATGCCCTGGCCCAGCTATTAGTAATTTATCGGGCGCTGAGCCAAAGATTTTTGCATTTATCGCTATGATGATAATCGGTATGAAGGCTGCACCATTTATTGGGAAGATAACTGGGGCTACTTCTAGTCGTAACAGTGATTAGTGTTATACCAATTCTCTCATGCCTTTGCATAGTTTGAGTTTACCTCTTATTTTGAGTGTTTTGTTTTATTCAACGTTAGCATCCCATGCAAAAAAGTCGGATATAGGGGTATCAATTTTGTTGCTACTTGCCTTTTCCATTTATACCCAATTGGATGGCGATTAACGCTTCCTGTTAACGACTTAGCGAAGGAACTAACATGAATAACCGACTCTTTTTTAGAATAGGCAGTGCACTTACTTCTGTGCTTTTCTTCGTCGCTTGCTCGTCATCACATATCGAAACGCCTAATAAACCTAGTGAAAGCCCAGATTTTATTCAGGCAAAAGCCTTGTCTTTTGAACAAATTATTTTGCAGAGTAGCCCTGAACCGTCTTGGCAAACTGTCCTTGATTCGGGGCAGCTCGAACCATTACGTACCTTTACTACTCATGGCGTAACCGGTGGTAAGGTGGATATCAATAATGCCTTGATTGAGCAAGGTCCTAACAGTGATGTGCCAATTGCAGCTGAGGCTCGCAAATTAATGATACATGCAGTGGGCAACCCAACCATTCCACATCAAGATTTTGCTAAGTGGTCGCGCTGGTATCAAGAAGACGGTAACACGCAAATTTTTCGTTTATTCAAAGATGAGGAAAATGTAAGTAATCAGCGTCTAAAAGCCGCCCGCATCGAAGCTTTCAGCCCCAGTCATACTTGGCGACCCCAAGCCGACGTTTGGCGAGAATTTAATGCACGTTTTACCATAGTGCAAGCCGCTGGGTGTGTTGCACCTCATTACTGCTCTATATTCCAAGCCAAAGGTAATAACATTGATCATTGGTCGGTAATGCTGCGGGTGGATGACAAAGGCGATTTATGGTTTTCTCCGCGCAGAGGAGCGGGTTTCGAAAACAGCAAGCCAGGGGTTATGACACTTATTGGAAAAAACGTACTGGGTAAACCCTTCGATATGCGTGTAGTTGATAACGGCAACGATTATAAAATGTACATAAATGGCCAATTAGTGGGGCAAGACCAATGGCCAAGAGCTGATGTGATTGGTTTTCGTTGGGGCATATACATGGGTAAATCAGCAGTAGCAGATGATATTATGGTGTTGATCACGGGCGCGAATATGAAATAAAGCGTTGGCTGGTGTAATGGCAAGCCCTATACTAGCTGCAATTAAAGAGCATGTTTGCTTGAGGGTTACCCCAAAGTTTAAGCATGCTTAATATTAGCGCGTTTTTACGCGCTTTTTGTTAGGAAATCTTAGGAGTAAAAATGAAATTACACAGTGCATTGCTGTTGTTAGGCGCAATCTTGTCGGGTTGTGGTAGTCGCTCGGTAGAGGTGACCTCTGAGCAAAGTCTGACACCTAATCAAATCGCGGCTAAAATTCAAGCAGCCAAAGCTAGGCAACCGAATATCATCATGATAGTAGTGGACGATTTAGGCTGGGCAGACGTGGGGTATAACCAAACCACGGATTTATTTGAAACGCCTACCATAGATAAGTTAGCAACACAGAGTATGCGTTTTGACCAAGCTTATGCCGGAGCAGCAAATTGTGCGCCTAGCCGAGCAGTGCTAATGTCGGGTCAATATGGACCTAGAACTGGGGTCTATACAGTATCGCCCTCTGCACGTGGGAATGCGAAAACTCGTAAGCTGGTTCCAATTAAAAATACCCGTGGCCTAACTCACGGCATTGTAACCTTAGGTGAAACCCTTAAATCTGCTGGATATGCCACAGGAAGTTTTGGGAAATGGCATTTAGGTCCCGATCCAGATACGCAAGGTTTCGATGTAAATGTTGGGGGCAGCCATCAGGGTATGACTTTACGTTATTTTAGCCCGTATAATTTACCTAATATTGAAGATGGTCCAAAAGGTGAGTACCTCACCAACCGCTTAACGGCCGAAGTGATTGACTGGGTTAAGGCAAGTAAAGACAGTCCGTTTTTTGCATATATCCCTTACTATACTGTACATACGCCTTTTCAGGCCCCAGCAGATAAAATCCAAAAGTACTTAGACAAAGGAATTACCAATAAGGGCCAAGCTACCTATGCTGCTATGGTAGAGCTTATGGATACCAATGTAGGGCGTATTTTGGCTACTCTAGAAGAGCAAAACTTAGCTGAAAATACCTTGGTGATTTTTACCTCTGACAATGGCGGCTATCGTATGTCTTCGTTCCCAAATGCGTTAAGAGCGGGCAAAGGCTCATACTATGAAGGAGGGCTACGTGTGCCCTTGCTCATGCGCTGGCCGAACAAAATTACCCCTGGTTTGAACGAAACCCCTGTGGTTAACGCCGATTTTTACCCAACTTTGATGAACCTTGCTCAGGCGCCTAAGCCAGACCAAGTGTTAGACGGCCAAGATTTAAGCGCGGTATTACTTGCGGATCAAACCATTAGGTCTCGTGATTTGTTTTGGCATTTCCCCGTATATCTGCAAGCCCACCATGCGCCGACTGATCAAGGACAAGATCCGCTATTCAGAACACGCCCAGGTAGCTCTATTCTTAGCGGGGATTGGAAACTAATTCACTATTTTGAGAATAACGAATTTGAGTTATACAACATAGAAAATGACCTTTCTGAAAAGGTTAACCTAGCGGCTAAGATGCCAGCGAAAGTTCAAGAGCTAAAGGCCAAGTTAGATGCTTGGCGAGTAGAAACCGGTGCTGATATACCTACCGAATTAAATCCAGAATTTGACCCAGTGGTAAACCAGCAACTTATTGACAAGGTGTTGTCACAAGCCAAGGCTCACTAATCAACAAGTGGCCCGGGTAATCTAGATCTAACTTAGGAATGCGCGGGCCTTAGTAACATGATTCTGCAAGCACAGGGGTTGTCTGCATTTTGCTATTTTTGTAGGCAACTCTATTTAATTAAGCTAATAACCATCTATCCTGTTCCTGTCTTAAAATACTGCATGTAATAATTTTTAGCCGAATATTTTATTTCTCGACTAACACTGTTTTGTGATAACGTTTCTTCGATTTTTTAATTGGAGCAAAGGGAAGGGTATGTCAGGCAGTAACGATTATTATGCACACGGAAGAGTCGAATTGGTGGCTCAATTGCCAAATCGTTCGGACTCTTGTGTATTGGAGTTGGGGTGTGGAGCGGGTTCTACATCAGCTCTAATAAAGAAGGAAAGCAAAAGAGTTGTGGGGTATCGAAAAATTTCCAGATGCCGCTGCCCGTACTCGAAGTTTAGGCGTGGTGGATACCTTGCTAGAGGGCGATCTTGAGGATTTGCTTGATCAACTTCCAGAAAACCATTTTACCCATATTATTGCAGGTGATGTGTTAGAGCATGTTGTCGACCCTTGGGATGTGTGCGAGCGTTTAACCAAATGCTTAAAGCCTGAGGGCGTGTTTATCTGTAGTATTCCAAATATCCGAAACTGGTCTTTCATTCTTGGGTTGTTGTTTAAAAAGCGTTTTGAATATAAAGATTCCGGTGTGCTAGACAAAACGCATCTGAGATTTTTTGCACGAAAAAACGCCTACGATCTTTTTGCGAATACCGGCTATTCAGACATATCTATAGGTCCAGTTAGGCCTAAAAAGAAGCTATCGTATAAAATAGGAAAATTTCTGTTTGGGGATCTTTTAACTAAAGGTTTTTTGATTGTTGCACGAAACAATCGCATTAAAAGCTAGATTTGCTTGTGAGTCCGGCTAGAAATGTAGATATGGAACACACCTAATTCATTTCTAATTGGGGTTAATTGATAAAATAACGACCCGCTTAGTCCGGTTTGATAGTGGAATACGCGGGTCTCACAGTTTACGCGCTTTTTAGAAGATCCGTAAGTGAGCCATTATTTAGCGCTGCATGAAAATCATCTGAACCGCCAATGTGCTGGTCGTTAATAAACACCTGAGGCACAGTTCTTCGTCCGCTTCTTTGTTGCATTTCACTGGCCAATTTGGCGTTTTCTGTCACTTCATACTCTTCGTAAGCTAGGCCTAGTTTATTCAAGGTCGCTTTGGTTCTTGTGCAATAGGGGCAATAGCCTTTACTGTAAATTTCGATTTTAGACATTTGTGTCTCTCCGTTGATGTTTAAGATTAATGCTGATTGGCATCAGTTGTGTTGATAAGTCCATTATGTATTAATTTAGTATTTCAACAATGCGCAAAAGTCTTGGTTATTTGCACTAATCGTCTATTATTACCTTAAATTATTTATAGAAACGAAATTCAGAATGGAAATTTTAAGTGACATCCTCAGATCCCTTCGCGTTGATGGCAGTGTGTATTTTTGTAGTCAAATTGAAGCTCCGTGGACAAAAGAGTTTTTTGATAACAGCAAAGCCAGCTTTCACTTGGTAAGGCGCGGTGCGTGCTGGGTTGAAATTGGAGACAAAGTTGAGCAACTTTACACGGGCGATTTGATATTTTTGGGGCCAGGGGTGAATCACACACTGACCAGTGAGCCACCAAAGGGGCAAATGCCTATTTGTGGAGATTCAACTATGCTGTTATGCGGTGACTGTTCATTTGAGTACGACAGTTTATCGCCTCTGAATGAGATTTTTAATCAAGTGACTATAGTGCGAGAAGATGAACTAAATAATCACCCTTGGTTAAAAAGTACCTTCGAGCAACTTAGTTCTGAGTATATGGCACAAAATCCAGGTAATGAAATTATCGTCAATAAGCTGACCGAAGTGGCTTTAGTAGAGCTAATACGAATTAATTTCGGACGCCAAGAGCAACATTGTTTTTTGCATGCGCTCAAAGACAAGCGGATTAAGCGCGCCTTAGATTATATTCATGGAACGCCCGAACATCCATGGACTATAGAAGAACTTGCATCAAACATAGGTATGTCTCGGGCGGCTTTTGCCAAAAAGTTTACAGCGTTAGTTGGGCAAACCGTGTTTACCTATCTTTCAAATTTACGTATTCAAAAAGCCAAAGAGATGCTCGCCTCCAGCTCTCAATTCGTAGACGACATTGCCCTTAATGTAGGCTACGAATCAGAACGGGCATTTACCAAAACCTTCAGTAAATACGTGGGCATGACTCCAAAGCAATTCCGTAAAAGTAGAAAAGCGGGTTGATTACTTGTTTATGTAGGTTGGCATAAGAAGTTAGCTAATACATTTTAGTGATCAAGCTTAACTTCTTATCCCTAGTTGGAGGTATTTATATCTTGTATGCGTAGGATAAGTTTAAGAAGTCTACGCCTGGATTTTTGCTGTTAAGTCCACCGTTACTGTAGTGCATGTAGCGTATTGAAACAGACTGATTAAGTCGCTTACCAAAATCTAAGGTCAGTCCAAGTCTATCTTCAAATTGATAATGTGAGCCAATATCTTTGCCCGCAAATTGTGTATCGTTTACTAAGGAGACACCAATTCCAAATTCCCATTTGAGAGGGTTTCTGTTGTTGACGTGGTAGAAGGTCTTACTGACTACCGGTGAGAGTGCTAAAACAAAATTGGTTTCATGTTGATTGTTTTCACCAAATTCCCAAAAATTCACACTGGCTTCCCAGTATATGTCTAGTTCATCAAAAAAGGGCACGTCGGTCAGGCGGTAAACATATGGGCGATAAGCTAAACGCACGCCGGTAATGTCATCAGAACCTATCAATAAATCTAGCGCTACTGCACTGGAGTAGGACTTGTCTTTAGCTGTGCTACTCGCGCTAAACGCAGAACTGGCAATTAAAAGGAATGTTAAAAAGGTAACGTGCAAAAAAGTTTTCATGTCTATATCCATAGTTATGTAATCAATGGATACATTATGAATCTATTTTAAATCTCAACAATGCTCAAAAGTGTCAATTAATTACACTGATAGTATTTTTTGTTTATCTTTAAGTTTTAGTGAACTTGGAGATCTAATCCCAGTTTGGTTAGGGGGGCTTTGATTTTTTTACAGTAACGGCAATAGCTTTTACTGTAAATGTCAACGTTAGGCATTGTGATATCTTCAACAGCGTAATACTGCTTTCTTATTTAGGCTCGGTTAGGTGAATTTAAGGCGATTATTATGAATTCTAAAAATATTCCAACAATGTGAGGAAGGCTCAATTCATTAGACTGGTCGTGTCTTTGTGGGCTTAAATAGAATATTTTGAAGGATTTTTGAGCGATTGGGGTAATCGGTATTCCAGATGAACTTGGGCCCGCCACAAGCTAGGGTAGACGGAGCGGGACGCGATTTACCCTCTGTGCTTTAGGGTTTATACCCCCAAACTAGGTAAAATACTTATTTTGAGGTGGCTTGGGTATGCACTCTGCTTCTTAGTTCTAATCCAAGGTAAAGGCCTACTATAATTCCGAGTATGCTGATCCACCCTGCGATAGAAAAAGCGGGTATGGCAAGCAATAACTGGGCATCGTTACCTCCCATCGAAAGTGAAGCGCCAATGCCCATGAGGACTCCTGAGCCTAAATGGACAAGGCCTGATTTTAATGTCGGCCTAACGAGTGTGAATTGTTTTGCTCGGTATGCGGCAACGAACATACCTATAAGCAAGAAAATAAATAACAAATATCGCTCGAAGCTAGGCCAAATAGACATATGCGGATTTATGATTGCGTGGCTAAGGTCGTAAAGTAACGCACTCGGTGTCCACTTAGGTTGAAGCAAAAAAATAAGACTAGCGAGCAAGCCAAGTCCCATCATGCCAAACCAGAGCTTTTTTCTGTCGCTATCGCCCATCATTGCCCATATGACGATAACGCCAGATATACCGATTAACAGTCCGTAAATTACATTATCGGGTATTGGCGGTGTTGCGTACTTAACCGCTCCTTCAATGGGAAAAGCTGCGAGTATGGCCCAGCCGGCTAACCAACCTAATATGGTAATTGCGAAGTTGAAATCGCCCCTTGATAATCGGCTGAGGGTTGATATACCGCATGCTTGATTGAGGGCAGCGCCAAAGCCAATTAATACCCCCCCTATGGCAAAATTTATACTGGGTTCATATATTTGAAATTGGATTGGATTGTTTAAGTAAAATCCTATGCCCGCGGCAACCCAAGCTAATACGCCACAGGCTAAGGTTGCGAGTAAAAAAGCCGGATTACCCTGCCTTAAAAGGTGTACGCCTTTAACCATACAAATACCCGTTTGCTGAGCTAAGAAGCCAAGAGCAAAGATAAATAGCAAAATAATAATGAGTAAAATCATAGTCATGGTCATATTGAGTACTTACGTCTTTCTTGAATTATCACGTGGCGAAATGCATTCAGGGTAAACCGGACATTGGGTGAGACTCATCCGGTTGTCTGAAAAACGTTTGAATTACTGAGTAATTTTTAATTTCTTTAATAACATAGGATTAGTTGTTGCCTGTACTATCAGAGTAAATAACACGACGCCAAAACCAATGGATTGAATTGTCCACCAATACGGGATATCTAAAGGCAAGGCTAACACTAACGCGATAGTGACAACACCTCGCAAACCACCCCACACCATTACTGGCGCATAGTTCCAGTCGATGTCATGTTTAAATACCACTTTGCCGATAAACACCGAAAAGTAGGTGGCAATTAAACGCGAGATAAAAGCGGCGAGGATACCAAACAAAATGGCAATCCATTGCAAGGTGAACATGTCGAAGGTCACCACTAAACCCATTAAAAAGAATACGACTATATTGGCAATAAAGGCAAAGGTTTCCCAGCTGCTATACACCTTGCTTTTATCTTTAAGTACAAGTAAATCTTTTTTTACCATCAGAGTAGCGCTAAGCACTGCAACTACGCCGGATACGTGTAAGGTATGTTCGGCAAAGTAAAAACTGCCATAGGCTAATGCCACACTTACCACAAAGTAGTAGTCAGAATTTCGACCCACACACCTCAATATTACTTTAGTTAATAGCGCAAACGCTGCCCCTACTATTACGCCGCCTAGTAATACTTTAATCAATAACAGTGAGCCAGCCCCTATGTCACTGGCGCTATCACCGGTAGCCATTGAGACCAATATGCCAAACAATACAATTGCGGTGGCATCGTTAAATAGGCTCTCACCTTCAATTAAGGTAGCAAGCTTATCAGGAGCGTTGGCACTTTTTAATTGGCTTATTACTGCAACTGGATCCGTTGCCGAAATCACTAAGCCTGTAATCAATGCAGCTATCCATGGAAAGCCTGTTGGATGGTTTATGCCAAAAAATAATATTGTCGCCGATATGCCTGTCGCAATTATAACTCCAGCTGTGGCAGAAAATAGAATGGTGCCAAGTAAAGGTTTAAATAGGTCGGTATGAATATTTAACGACGCTTCAAATACAAGGATAGGGATCAGTACGAACAAGATTAACGATTGAAAATTGTCAAAACGAATGCCAGTGTCAATGCCTAAGATGGGCACCAAGGCTGAGGATATCATCCCCCAAAGTAATACATTCAATGTCAGCGGCAATTTAGTTATTCGGGTACTGATAAAAGCCAAAATGCCATTGGACAGTATGAGCAATAACGTTGATATTACTTGAATGCTGGTCATAAATATTCACTGTATATAGGTAACGAACGAAATCGTTGATTTGCGGGATTGCCACCACTAGACCTGATTTATACCAAAAAATCACAACTTTTTACGACTAAAAACGCATTTGACTTGAATCCTGAACACGTTGAGCCCCTCGATGACCATCCTTTTGCGTTTAGCTGCCTAGGTGCTTTTTATTCCTTGCTGAAATCATCTCTTTTCAGATGATTGGGGTGTAGACCTTGCGTTGAAATAATACGTCTTATTTTATTTTGTTTTTTTTGAGGGGGGAAGATTAAGTAAAAACATATTTAGCCATAGTTTTTATCGTTCATTCTTGATTCATACAAAGTGTGAAAGAATTACATTTAGTCATTGGTAGGCAACACTTTATTTACAATGAAACTGATGCAAGTCATTGAATTATCTATTTTTATATGATTTTTAGGAGGGCGGAATAATTATTGCTGTAATGATAAATACCTTACTTAAAAATTATCTATGAGGAACGAATATGAAAATTTCTACGCCCAAAAAAATAATCTTGGTATCTAGCTGTGCGCTGATCTTATCTGGCTGTGCGAACACCTCGAACTCGCAAAAAGGTGCGGGGATCGGCGCAGTAATCGGTGCCATTGCTGGCAAAGGTACGGGTGATAACGATAAAAGCCGGTATGTTTGGGGAGCAGCGCTAGGCGCTATTACCGGTGGTGCCATTGGCGCGTACATGGACAAGCAAGAACAAGCGCTACGCGATGAGTTATCTGACACGGGTGTACAAGTGGTACGAGATGGTGACCAATTAAATTTAGTCATGCCTGGCCGTCTGACATTTGATACAGATAGTGCAGCGGTAAAAAGTGATTTTTACTCGGTGTTGAATGATGTTGCTCTGGTATTAAAAGAATATGACAAAACTCGACTAAGCATAGAAGGTCACACAGATTCAATAGGGGATGCTAGCTACAATCAACAGCTATCTGAGCGCAGAGCGAATAGCGTCGCAACATATTTGGCCCAACAACAGGTTAATACTGCAAGATTACGAACCCTAGGCATGGGAGAGAATCAGCCTGTAGCAAGTAATGACACTGCATCAAGTCGCGAACAAAATCGACGCGTTGAGCTAAAAATTATTCCTATTCGCGGCTAATTGACGCTAGCTAGCGACATAATTGAAAGACTCTGTATTTTTGTCTCAGTTGATACTTACCGTAAAAATCTAAACGTAACATTAGCTTTAATCGGTATGTGTGGAGTCTTTAAAGCTAAATCCATGCCCCAATTGTTTAAAAAAACTTTGGGGCATAGTGTCATCGCCCTTGTAGCCCAACTTAATATTTCCATTTTGGTCGGGTACATACGCTGTACCAAACAAGTAATCCCAAATACTCAAAGTGAGTCCAAAGTTCATACCGTATTGTCTATCCTTGGGTAAGTGATAAGCGTGATGATACAAGTGCATAACAGGGTTATTGAATACGTACTTAAGTGGGCCGTATGTCCATTTGAGGTTTGCGTGATTCAAGTGCCCCACGGTAATGGTAAAAAAATGAACGACAAAGGCTTGCTCTGGCTCAAATCCACCTAATATCATCACGCCTAAGGTTTTAAGGGGCTTGTATAGTAAGTTTTCCATCCAGTGATAGCGTAAGTGACCAGCAAAGCCCATTTGTTGAATGCTGTGATGTACCTGATGAAAACGCCACATCCAAGATACTCTGTGCAGGGTAAGATGGGTTAGCCACTGGAAAAAATCCAGCAATACAAAAAACACCAATAACTGCATTATCAGTGGGTACTCATCTAAATAAAGCAGACTAAAGGACTGCATGTCTAACTCTACATTAGCAAAGCCATAATTCATTAAGGCGTAAAATCCTGAAATGGCAATACTGAAAATGAAGAAGTTGAAGTACATATAGAAGGCGTCAAGCCAGAAGTCGTGGCGAATAGGGTTTTGCTGTTTTCGCCAGCCAAACCTCAACTCTAAAAGCCACACTACAACCGAAACTAGGGTAAGCCCCCAAAAGTAATTTTGCGACCAAGGCACGTCAAAGGTGATATTCCGCCATACCCAGCCGCTGGTACCTAAGAGTGTACCGACAAAAATTTCGATTATATCTGTCATGGTATACTCCTAGGAGAAATGATTACTTCAACAAGACGTCTAACCAGACTCTTTGCTCAGCAGAGACTTTGTCGAGAGGCGTTAATAACGCACTTGCTAAAGCATTACGGCTAGCACTGGGCTCTGGTTCAATTTTGGACTCTACGAAAGCCAGCAGGAGTGTTTTAGCTTTCTCGAGACTGCCTTGATAACGGCTAATCACTTGTTCAACAGACACGTGCAGACTCGGGTCGTCTTGCCAACAATCGTAATCAGTGGCTATGGCTATTGTGCAATAACTAAGCTGTGCTTCTTTGGCAAGAAAGACTTCGGGTACGTTTGTCATGCCCACTAGATCGCAGTTTGCTGGGCCGCGCAAAAACTCGCTTTCGGCTTTGGTGCCTAAGCGCGGACCATCTACGCAGGCATAAGTTTTGTTTCGGTGAACGGCTATGTCAACACTTTTGCCTGCCTGCTCAATAGCGTTAGCCAATGCGTTACAGGTTGGCAAAGCGGTAGAGACGTGAGCGGCGACACCTTTTCCAAAAAAGGTTTTTTCGCGTGGATTCTTCACAAAGTCGAAGTATTGATCGGGTAATGCCAAGTCGCCTGGAGCGATTTCGGCTTGTAAGCTACCGACGGCTGATACGCCTATTACTCGCGTCGCGCCTAAGGACTTAAGTGCCCAAATGTTTGCGCGGTAGTTAACCTCGTGAGGGAGCAATTGATGTGCTGAGCCATGGCGGGCTAAAAACAATATGGATACGCCAGCTAGTTGACCTTCGATTATCGCGTCTGATGGCTCTCCAAATGGCGTGCTAACCTGATGCGTGTTAACCACTTCTAGCTTATCTAATTGATATAATCCGGTGCCGCCTATTATGGCTAACATACATGTGTATCCTTATAAATTTACAATAAATGATTGGGTACTGAATCTGCAGGAGGGATTGAGTTCGCTTAGATCAATCTTGTTTACATTTCACTGCAGCTGGCACCCATAGCAAAGCAGCTATAGCATCTGTGATGTTTCATACTAATACGTTTTTGCATACTTTCAGATAGGTCAGGGCCTAGGTTATAGTCAGGGTCATCATCGACTAAGGTGCAGGCATAAACGCCCATTTTACCGTTTTGTTTAACCATCATCTTGGAACTTGCGCACATATAATGACTGCGCTGTTCAGCGGTTTGATAAGTGGTCATGCAGTGTTCTGTAATATGAGGCACATTGGGTAAACTGCCCGGCGGTAAAAAGTCTGGAAATGCCACCATGCGCAGATCTTTGGGTAAGCTGTTCAGAGCAAATACGTCAGCAAATTGTTGTTCAATTTGCTGGGTGTTTTCACCGTCTTTAATATGTCGCGCGACCGACACATTAAACCCTAGCTGGTGGAGTTTACGCATGCCTATTAGGGCTTTTTGAAACTCCCCTTGGCCCCTGCCTAAGTCGTGTTGAACTGCGTCTGGGTGATCCAAGCTCACCCTAAAAGATACGGCATGGGGAGCATCAAGTAAGGTCGCTACTTGGTCAATACGTTTAATCAAAGGATCGGTGCCATTGGTTAGCACTAAACAAGGTTTGTGTTGTAACGCATAGGCCAATATTGCCACTATGTCTTTGACTAACATAGGTTCGCCACCAGTGAACGAAAACTGTTCTGTACCTAAGGTTAGGGCTTCGTCTATGTAAGGCGTGACGTCTGATAATTTAGGTGACTCTAAGCGTTTGCTGCTGGGTGATGAACCTTCTAAGCAAAAATCACAAGATAAATTGCATTTAGTACCTGTATGAAACCACAACTCTTTCAACGATTCTGGTTGAATATACCCACGGGGATCACCGGTTGGCGTAATGTGCCAAGTGTCTGAGTTTGCTTGGGAGGCCAAATCTGTCATTAGCAACAGGCACCTTCATTAGATACAGCATTTGCTGAGGCGAAAGGCATCAGGTCTCCGCAGTCAGGGTAAATGCCATAATGTGTATCAAAATTACCAATGAACTCAAAAAATTCAGCAAAACGGGTATCTGCCAACATTCGCCAAGTGTTTCCACAAACAGGGAATACTTTGCCTTTCTCGATAGCATGATGGCCATCGAGTACGAACTTTTGTTCGTGATGAGGAATGCCACCTTTATAGATAACGGCTTGGCCGTAGTCTTCGCAATGGGTTTCCAGTTCGGGCAATTTAAACAAACGATAGGTGGCCGAATAAAAGTCAATATGGCTAATTTTAGCTTTGACTCTTGGATTATTGATTTCTAGGGGGCGGTCTTTGACCAGCCTAGGATCTAAAAAGCCTGATTGTTTAGCCAATTGAATAAAGTCGTTCCAGTAAAGCGCACCACTTAAACATTCTCCATAAAGTTCCGGATCTTGCTTTAAGTCGTTAGATATTCTGCGACTGGCATAGACATCTGAAAAGTAAATCTCACCTCCGGGCTTAAGTACGCGGTAGGCTTCTTTTAGTACGCTTTGTTTATCTGGCGAGAGGTTGATCACGCAGTTAGAAATAATCACGTCGACGCTATTGTCTGCTAAATCTAATTCATCTAAGCGCTCAATATAACCTTGTTTGAATTCGGTATTGGCTTTGGCAAAACCAAACTTTTCTCTGTGGTATTCAACGTAGCTTTTAGCGACAGAAATTTGCTCGTCTGTCATGTCTACCCCGATGACTTTACCTTGCTCACCTACTAATTGGGCTAATGCGTAGCAATCGCGGCCAGCGCCACAACCTAAGTCTAAAATGGTTTTGCCCGTTAAGTGTTCAGGTAGCACCAGTCCACAGCCATAATATTTTATCAATACTTGATCATGAATATTCGATAAGGCTGCTTTGACAAACTCAGGCATGCCCTCGTCTGTACAACAGGCGTCGGTTTGTAAGTCGTCTGAGGTTTTTAATACCTTGCCGTAATATTCTTTGACTTCATCATGCATCTTGAGGGATCTCTGTGTTAATTAATGTGGGTGAGGCTACCAAAGGGGTGAGCATATTGCGCAGCTGCATACGAGATAGGCGAGTGTCAGTTGCTAGGGCCTGGTAAGTGGTGAGTAAATCACCCTCTTCGTCAATATCAAAACTCGGCAGACCATAGGCCACGCAAAGGTGATGTTGTTGACAAAGAGATGCTAAGGACTCCCCTAGGTTTTCTGTGCTCCAAGGCAGACCAGACAAATCGGGCCACGCAGTGGCATTCGCCATAATGCCCACACCGCCATCATCGGCTTGACTTAACACCACATCATGCTGGTTTAACTGCTGAATGACATCATTGTAATGCTGCATGGTTAGCATGGGCGCGTCTGTGCCAATAAAAGCAAGATGGTTATGGCCTTGCTCTCTAAGCTCGGTATCAATTTTGTTGATACGCTCGCCTAAGTTGCCAGAGCTTTGCGAAATCACAGTGTGTCCGCCTACGGTTAAGGCGTTGGCCCACTCTATATCGTCTGGATTAGATACAGTGAACACTAGGTTGCCCGGCCAATTTGCGGCGTCTTCTAAGGCACAATTGAGTAACTCAACAGCAACTAAGTAAGCTTGATCTTGGCCTATGGTTTTGGCTAGCCTTGATTTACCTTGGCCTAAGGCTGGGCGTTTACAAAACACCACTAAGGTTGGCTGGCTTCCATCAACTTGGTGGGGGCGCTGGATCATTCAGCTTGGCTCCCGTTTAAACGCCAGTCGTAGTCATATTTAATTTTACCCGTATGTTTAGCAAGTATGGCTTTTAGCTCTGGTTTGGCATGGCGTTGTAAATCAACGAGTAAGGCTTTTTCGTTGCCACCAAAGTCGCTTACAAACCAATTAAAAATACTGGATAAAGTCAGAGTGTTGGTTGCGGCATCATAGTGCACGCCTCTAGGGTGATTAATAAATTGCGCCGCCATAGTGTCGAGCAGACTGTCTAAGTTTTCTGCGGTATAAGCTTGATTGGCCAAATTTGGGCAACCAATGCTTGCACAATTCACACCGTAATGAATACGGTTGTCGCTCCATACGCGGCGCAAGATATTATGCTCAATGTTGTTTAGGGTGAGTTCTTTGCCGTCAACAACTGCGGTAACATCATCCCAAGGTCCTAGACCTGGTAGGCCTTCTCCTGTTTGCTTAATGCTTTCTACTGGATACTCGTCAACTATCACTTTGATTGTGATGGCATTGTATAAGTTGATCCAATAGGCCATTTGCTCGGCGTCATTATAGGTCAGGGGGCTAATGCTTTGCGCGTATTCTAGATAGCGTTCGAGTTTTTCGTAATCGGCATCGCTGAAATTAGCATACTTGAATAAGTTGATGCCGGTTTCGGGATTCACTTCTACATTGTCGGTAAGAATTTGCTGCCACAATTGATGGTCGATGCGAGCGGTATTTTCAGCATCGCTAGCCTGCCACTCTTTGAGGGGCTTTGGATCCATCATTTTGTACATGTCGTAAGCTTTGTTGGTGACTAACAGCAACCCAGCAAATAAAATGACACTGATAATTTTAACGGGAGTAGACATTGGCGCTCCTATGGGTTTCTCGAAAAGATTTTTGTTGCCAACGAAGTTTGGCAATCATGGATAATATTCCGTAGCCTGCACCAATAGAGCCGCGCAGAGTACCGCTAATTTTTGATTGGCCGATTCGAACTTTAGAATCAACGGCCACTTCTTGGGTTTTATAGCCCAACTGTATGGTTTTTACTTGCATCTCTACTGTCCAACCAAAAGCGCGATCTTGCATCTTTAAGTGTTTGAGTACAGGGTAGCGAATCGCTCTAAACGGACCCAAATCTGAAATAGGATGTTGCCACAGCAAGCGAATTAAAAAACTCGAAAGGCCGTTTCCAAATTTTTGTAAAGGTGTGAGCGCGCCTTTCTCCTCTTTACCTAAGGTGCGCGAGCCAATAGCTAGGTCGGCACCATCCAAGATTGCGTCAAACAAATCTTGGGCTTGATCGACGTAGCATGAGTCATCGGCGTCGACAAACAATACTATGTCACACTGATCTAAGGCATCTATTGCCGTTAAACAAGCGATGCCGTAACCACCTACTGGTTGCGCGATCACTTTAGCTCCAAGAGACGTAGCGATTTGACTGGTATTGTCAGTGGAGCCGTTATCACACACCACAATTTGATCTATGCTGGGTAATGACAATTCGTTTTTCATAGCAAATAGATCGCCTAAGACATTACCTATGGCTTGCTCTTCATTGAGGGCGGGAATGACCACGCCAATCGACTTACCTTGATACATAATTAAATCCTTGGTGAATTTTGCCATTTTTACGTTGTTCACGTAGTCGTAACGCGCGTTTTGCCCTTATCCTAAGCATAATGTTTATGCCTTTTAACCTGTTTATAAGACAGTAAACGATCAATTATAAAGCCGATTACTAGCCCTAAACCCAGTAGGTAAACAGGCCATTGCTGAGGTGCCCAAACATTGCAACATGCAAATTGATTTAGTACCTCGTACGTTATGGGGAGTAGCACAAACCAACTCGCCATAAAAAAGCTGGGTCGAATAGCAAATAACACAACCAAAGGCAATACATACCAAGGAAACACCACTGGGCTAACCAACAGTGGAACGGCTATGGCTACTTGCATATAGCCCACAACATCTTGCTGATAAAGTAGGCGTTTTAGCCAAGCGACTAATGCAATTGTGCCTAATGTGGTCAGTATTATCCCGACTACAGTAAACAACAGGAGTTTTCCCGTTATATAGTTATTTAAGACCTCGAAAAGCGGTGACGCATTTCGCCATTTTTCAAAAAAAACTGGCGTGCTGCCAATTGGTTGCATACCTATCGCAAAGGCTAAGCCATAGCCAGCCACTATCACTGCTGCTGCACTTAAGCCTAGAGTGAAAAAGTGTTTTAATCTTTTTTGGCTAAAACATAAAGGCACTAATAATAAGATGGGTACGAGTTTTATTAACGCGCCCACTCCAATTACAGCCCCTGTAAAAGCCAGTTGTTTCTTTTGCCAAAAATATAAACCGCAGGTAATCGCTAACGCTGAGAAAATATCCACATGGGCGCCTACTCCGGTTTCAAAAATCAATAATGGCGATAAGGCTATTAAGCTAATGTGTTTGAGGGTTTGCATCTTGGTAAGCACCAACACCATGATAAATAGCAGGGCAATACTGGCTAAGCTAGTGAGTACCTTCCACGTTAGCTGCGCATATTCATGGCCGGTAGCGGCGGCACTTGCATATAAAGCAATAGCACCGGGCGGATATAGCGTTGGATACTTTGCGTGCTCGGGTGGCGTTGGCCAATGCTCCTTCAATTCGGCTACCGTTGGATCATTATGAGGTGTGCGGTAAGGATCATGCCCTTCTAGGGCAACCTTGCCGTCGAATAAATACCTATCAACATCATTAGACGTATAAGGGCTGATGGGAACTAATATCAGACGCAGCAATACGGCTATGGCGAGCAGGGCTCGATAATCTCGCCAATTGTTACTTTTTGGGCCTAAATACCAATAAGCAAACATCACTAGGCTTAACAGACTATATTGCGCCACTGTAATTGAACCGAGTGAGGCCAAAGTAGCTGACCATTCAATTTTTGCTAGCCATCCACTAAGCGACACGATAACGGTCGCAACAACCAATAACCCGTGAGTCAGGTATGGGTTGTTTTGATTTAATGGAAGAGCGGTATTCATTGCCTAATGTCCTTTATCTCTGTCTATTTAGACAGTTTTAAGTGGCCTAAGAAACTGTGCTTAGTTGCACTCGCGGCGCCACATATCAAGAGTAAAATAAAGGGTAATAAAATCCACATTTTTTGATGGATTGCCCACAAAAATACAATTGAATAGGTCACGGTCAAGGCTGCTTCGAGTAAGGCTCCTTTTGGGGGAACGGCTTTATACAAGCTTAGTGCTTGTGTTGTGGCAAGGTTGTCGCTCTCTGGCGTGGCGAGTTCAAGTAATTCGTCATTATCTTCAAGCAATTCACCGCTCTTTGGAGTGCGCACAAATTCGCTTTCTTGACGGCGTAATGCTTCTACTGCCGCGTTAGCATTATTAAAAGCTAACTGGATCCCCATAATGACTAAGCGAGGAACATGCATTAGGGCATTTTTTAGGGAGTGCTTTAACGCTACTTGCCCAAAAACCAAGTAGGTTAAATGGCCACCAGAGCTCAACACTAAAAAGGGTATGTCTAACCAGAGCATGGTCTTAAGTTGGTATACTTCCCGCAGCC
Source organism: uncultured Paraglaciecola sp. (assembly GCA_947498355.1). Classification (GTDB taxonomy): domain Bacteria; phylum Pseudomonadota; class Gammaproteobacteria; order Enterobacterales; family Alteromonadaceae; genus Paraglaciecola. The sequence continues at coordinate 233,657 of CANMKA010000002.1, forward strand.
AAATACTGGGCAATAAGAAAATTAGGGTGTCAATTAGTACAATTAAATAAGCCAGATTGTTGCTTAGGTGGAATGTCGATTCGACTTTAACTTTGAGTTTAACCGGAGCTCGCCAGACTTTGCCTAGCATTTTAAGCATTACCTGTACGCCGCCTTTGGCCCATCTGTGTTGCTGGCTTTTAAATGCGTAGATGTCTGCTGGTAATTCGCCATGGCAAACTACATTGTTTAGGTAACGCATTTTCCAGCCTTTTAGCTGGGCGCGATAACTTAGATCAAGATCTTCAGTCAGGGTATCAGCACTCCAATGACCTGCGTCGATAATTGCGCTAGTACGCCAAATTCCCGCTGTACCATTAAAGTTGAGCAGCATGCCGCTGTTACTGCGAACTTGTTGTTCTAAGCTGAAATGCGCGTCTAGCATTATGCCTTGAACTTCGGTTAGTTTGCTGCTTTTTAGGTTGAGATGGCCCCATCTAAATTGCAACATGCCCACATCGGGGTGAGTAAATTCGTGTATGGTGTCTTTTAACAAGCTCGGATGTGGAACAAAGTCGGCGTCGAAAATAGCAATAAACTCGCCAGTTGCACTGTCCATTGCTTCTTTTAGCGCGCCAGCTTTGTAACCTTGACGGTTAGTCCGTGTGACATGACTGATATTGATGCCTTGGTCTTGATAATATTTAACTCGATCAGCAGCAATATTAAGGGTTTCATCAGTACTGTCGTCTACAATTTGGATTTGTAACCGATCCCTTGGATAGTCGAATTTGACAACCGTATCGACTATACGCTGGGCAACCATACGCTCGTTGAACAGTGGGATTTGTACCGTTACTTTTGGCAATGTTTCAAAGGTTTGACTAGTTTGCTGGGTTTTGTTTTTATGAAAAAACCAGCGTAGCACCATAGACATACGGTGCAAGCCAAACAAACTGAGTATAACTAATAAAGCAAAGTGGGCAGCTAGAATTAGCATGCCCCACCAAGGTAAAGAATCAGAAAACACGTGTTATCCCCAATGATAAGGTTTCGCCTTGTAGCGAATTTTCTCCATATATTTCATTAGTATAAGTGAATTCGATGCCCCAGCGTGAATTTTGTGCTGACGGATTGAAATTATAACCCACAGTCATTTCCAATTTACCTAAGTCAAATTCTGGAGCCAAAGATAAATTACCGAAGGTATCTGCATTGTCTACGTCAGCGTTCTTTGCACTTAAAATACCGTCTAACTTACTACGTATGTATACTTTTTCGTTAATGTCATAGCCGTATTCAATTAGGTAGCGGTATTCGTCAGAGGGAGCATCCGCACGGTAACGATAACCAGCTTCTACACCTAGGTAACCATATGGATACAAGCTTTTACCGATAAGTACACGAAATTCAATGTCTTCTTGACCGTTACCAGTAGGTAGGGCTTTGTCTTCGTCGTATAAGTACGGAAGTTTTACTAATAAAGATGTCGATAATACAAAAGGATCGGCTTGCCATTGATAACGCACACCAACTTCTAAATCACTAAGTCCAGAGCCTGTAGTAGCGACACCGGCTGAATCAATCTGTTCAAGATCTTGATATGACAAAGAACCATACACTGCCAAGTTGTTACCTAGTCCATATTCTCCGTAAAACGTATAGGAATCGCTATTAAATTCACCAAAATCAGGGCTGTCACCCTCAAATTCGTCAGCACTGTAGCTATTTACGCTAACCTTGTTATACCCTTCGCCTTTAGCAGAAACCCAAGCGCCAGCATGTGCCACCTGACTGGCCCCCATACAGGCTAATAAGGCAATCGATAAGGCTGATTTTTGAACCGAAATAAAGTGGTTTTTGTTGGTGATTAAAGCGTTCATGTTTGCATCCATTTTTTAAGGTAGTGGGAGCAAGTAAAGTGACTTGCCGTAACGTGATGTGAATAAAATACGCCATGACAATCAGAAAGCAATTAGCAAACTTAAATGTAATAAAATTGACGCCAGCCCGTGAAGTTTTCGTTATAAACGAGAAGAAAATGTGGGGTATTCTGGGTTTCAAATAATCCAAAGGTATTACTTCAGAGGTATCTAATATGTCAGCCCACTTAAACGTAACTGCCAGTAGCGTTGTTGTAGTCGTCGGCTTGCTTGTCACAGGTTGTGGAGGAGGGGGCGGAGATAGTCCTACTAATTCTGCACCGCCTCTCACACCGGCTCCGCCAGTTACGCCTACTCCTGCTGTGCCGCCAACCGGTCCTCCTGTTGTGGCGATGCCAAGAGTCATCCAAGTACAACCAGTGAGTGCGAACTCTAGTCGGTATGGGTTAACAGAATTTAGCGTTGATCTCGATGCAAATTTCACTAATCCATTTGATCAAAGGCAAGTGAGTTTGATGGCTCGTTTTATTGGGCCAGATAACCAAAGTATGGAGATTCCGGGTTTTTGGAGCGATTCTGAAGGATCCGAAGGTTGGCGAGTGCGTTTTTCTGCGCCCGCTGCTGGACGTTGGCAAGGACAATTTACGGTATTAGATAGCCGCGGCCAAAGTGTTGCCACCCAAACAAGCTTTGATGTTGCAGAATCAACCTCTAATGGCTGGATTTTACCGGGAGATCAAGTTGATCCTACCTTTAGCTCTCGATACCTGGCTTATCACGACGGCAGTCCTTTTTATGGTAAGGGGCATGGCGATGCATTCGCGATCACGTCTTTTGTGCGGGCCCAAAATCAGGCTCAATCACTTATAAATGAAATGAATGATGCAGGTGAAAATTATATTATTTACTGGCCGTCTTTTACATTTTCAATTATTAACTCGGGCTTTGACAATTACGACCAATTTATTGCTGGAGTGTTAGATGAATTTGTAGAGCGTATGCGTATCAATAATAAACACCTCATCTACACCATTTGGGATCACAGTTATATTCGTGATGCCAATCATCCTTGGGGCAATGATCGCTGGCAACGCAACGGCTTTAGCCGTTTAGTTTCTGTGGATGACTTTTTTGTTGATAATGAAGCTTGGGAATGGCAAAAAAACTTTTATCGCTATTTGATAGCTCGTTGGAGTTACAGCACCTCAATTGGAATGTGGCAAACTGTTTCAGAAATCGACGGTTCTAGTGCATTTCAAAATAGTAATCCTTGGCACCAAAGGGTAAATCAATATTTTGTTGAAAATGATCCATATCGCCACCCCACTACAGCGAGCATGGCTGGGGATCGTACTTGGGATGCTGGGCATGCCGTGATGGATGTTCCTCAGGTTCACATCTACAACGACTTACTTAACCGACAAGATCAAACTCAAGGCTTAGTCATAGAGACTGCTGAAGTGATTGCGCGTTATACCGCAGATATGTGGGCACTTGAGGCTAAGCCCAACTGGGTAGGTGAGTTTGGTGTGTTAAATAGTGGTGGCTTGAGTAATCACTATCCTGAATTATTCCATAATGCACTTTGGGCAGGGTTAGCAAATGGTGCGGCTATGACACCCGCTGAGTGGAATGACGATGACAGATGGGAAATCATGACGCCAGAGATGCGCGCTCGGATGCGTCACTTAGCAAGTTTTGTTGAAAACACTCCATTAGTCTCATGGGATCCACAGCCCTTGACGGTAAATGCAACGGGTCAGGCTTTCCAAGCTTGGGGGTTAACTTCTGACCAAGGTAGCCTCATTTGGGGGTTAGATACAACCCACAGGGGAAGAAGTATTGAAGACATAAGAAGGTTGCGCAGCCCCAGAGAAAACGTACAAATTGAGCTTTCTGGTATAGCGAGTGGCGAGTATCAGGTTTTTCCGTACGACACACACACTGGGCAAAATTTAACAAGTTTTGTAGTTATGTGTGATGGGCCCGAGCAAACCTGCAGAATCAGTTTGCCTACCTTTACCTCTGATATTGCCTTAAGACTGAGCCCTTTGCTCTGAGTATTCTACAGGCTCAGGTATGAGCCTGTTTTTGCATAATGTGATCAGACTTTCTAGAGAGGGAGTCTGATTCAGTTCAGCAGCCGAAATTACCTTGATTAGGTCTGGGCGGGTCGAAGGTACAAGGCGCAGAGCACGGTTTTTATTGGCATGGGACACAGGCGGTTTAGGGGGTGTCTCGCGCAGTACTACAGGGTATTCAAATTTTTGCGAATAGGTTTTTTCGAATTCATCTTTATGTAAAAAAACTAATTCTTGGTCGAGTTCCTCACGAAATGTTTTCCATTGCTGGCTTTCTGAAAAATTACCAAAAGTTAAAGCGCACAATGAGCACTGATATGTGCTTGGGCTGATGATTTTATGTGCCGTATGGAGTAGGCCATTTAATTTTCCGCTATTGGCGTTATAAACAAATAGATATTTCATTGTGTTTCCAGATCTCATGGGTGTAAAAGGTTAGACCGAACTATGGGTAAAAGCTTTCAGCGTTCTGAGTTTATTTGTGTGTATAAACTACCCAGATAGAATGTAATTATTGCTTTTTTGGATTTTTTATTGTTGGAGAATACGCGTAAATTATTGATTTTTTTAGTTTTATTTTTTGGTTTGTTCTTTGCTTTAGTTAGTTAGCTAGCACGAGCTAGTTAACTAACTATTTTAAGGAGTACGTCACATGTCAACCCATACTGCACAAGTAGAAAAAGTATCTGATGTTATTCAAGTTATGAAAGCGGGCATCGATTTTTATCAAGACGCCATTGAGCAGGTAGAGAGCAGCCATGTAAAACAGACCTTTAAAAAAATGGTCGTAAACAAAAAAGCTGCTATTGATGCGTTGCAGCCCTTAGCCGTTGCTGAACAAGGTGAGTTAGAGACAGGTTCGTCAATAGCGGTTGATTCACGAAAAGTGTATACCAAGCTGGCAGGTATGCTGTCGAGTAATGAAGATCATACCTACGTAAACCAACTCGAAGAAGTCGAAGACAAAGTGTTAAAGGTGCTCGACTCCGCCTTAGAAAAGGAGCAACCAGCCATTGCTCAAAGTACCTTGATGAGCATTCGCACTAACGCTCAACGCATGCATGACGAGATGAAAGCGTTGCAAGAGCAAACCAAACACTAATTTTCAAGTTTTAGCTTTTTATGGAAGGTGAGAACTCCATACCTAGCTAGCTTACTACGTTTCTTCGGCCATGATCGGGAGGCGTAAACCTACTTACTGCTATAAAAAACAGGTAGCCCAAGCTACCTGTTTTTATTTTTGCCTTGTTTATAGTCCCAATTTTTCTCGGTAAATTTTGTGTCGGTTGTTGTGTAAAGCCCAGTACTTTTCTTTAATGGTCGCGATACGGCTGGCTTTGGACGTGAGTACCTTAGCATCTTGGTCAAAGCCGCTTTTATAGGTATCTTGCCAGCCTTCAATAACATAAGGAAATTCCCGTTGAAAATGAATGACGAGTTTTCTATCAAGAGCCGGATACTTTATCGTATAAACGCTGAGTTGGTCTTTATGGGTCAGGCTGGCTTGGGCTTGATAGACCTGAGTTGGAATGTGTAATAAGCGAATATACTCAAATGCAGGCAGCATGCTGATTTCGCCAACTGGTAACTGCGCTGGATCAAGGCGAATGGTATTCCAAATTTCATCTTCGAGGTGAGTCGGTGCAAGGGAAAAAGACTGGTCAGCTTCGCCTTCGAAATAGGAATGAGAGGTTATCTCAAATTGTTGGCGATGATTTAATTGGGAGTAGGCATTGCCACACCATTCTTGAGTGGTATTTGACACTTTTAACGCATGACCACCGGCAACAGGGGAAAACGTGCTAGTCATAATACTGTATGGGTAAATACCTGTTAGAAACGACTTATGTTTGTTTAATTTAAGTACAGTTGTGTTGTCTTCACTAGGATTATCGGCTTTGACCTGCTCTTTAGGCAGTAGTTGCTCAGACACATAAATAAGGACGGCTGTTCCTTGGTTTAGCTCACCATACCTAGCTTGCTGAAGATTGTATGAACTGAGCTCTGCGTCTCCTGCATACCAATATTGACTAAATTCGTCTTGACCGTGGACGTGACTAGCTGAAATCGCTAACAACATTGTACTGAATAAACGTAAAGGATAACGCATATTTGGCCTACCTTGTTATGTGTAGATTGAGAGTAATGTAGCGGCTGACCCACTCTGCATCCGGATCTGAGTCCTTGCCAATATCAAAGGCTAGGCGGTCAATTTTGAGTTGCCCAGTTAAACCTTTGGAGGTGTGAGTAAGGGCAAATTCTAGCGTTTGGGTAATGCCTCGTAAGGTCAACTCACCCTTAACCAAATAGCCCTTTTCTGTTAGCTGAATGTCTTGGCTGACAAACTGCCCTTTAGGCGTATTTTTTACATCAAACCAGTCACCTTCTGTGAGGGTTTCATCATAGGTTCTGTCACCGGTTTTGGCAGAGCGTAAATCGATACTTGCTTCAATTTTGGGAGTGTTTGAAGGCGGTAAGATAAGTTGAGCTTGCCAAGACCTAAACTTACCAGAGAATGGCATGCCTGCGTGCTCACCAGCAAAACTGATTTGACTGGTTTTATGGTTTGTATTGATAGTTTCTGCGTTGCCAAATATTGGTGCAGCTAACAGCAGGCAGGTAAAGGCTGTTTGCACAGTAAAGCGGTACAACTGAATTAGATTATGGAACATGTTTTTACCACCACATACGTTTGATTAAATTTATTTTTTCAAAATACTGATGCTTAATGACGGCCCCTAGGTGCAATATTATTAAGCTTAAAAACACGCTTGCTGTTGTCCAATGAATGGTGCGAGCTAGGGTTTCTATGGGTTTGTTGCGGCTAATTCCGGGTATGTGAGGCCACTCGAACCAACCAAATACGATTGTCGGTAAACCAAAGGGACTGGCCGACACCATTACCCAGCCAGAAATAGGCATAACAATTAGACAAGCGTATAAACCTAAATGCCCAAGCTTGGACAAGCGTTTATCTCTACCAGATAAGCCAGACGGTAGGGCGGGTGGATGGGTAAAAATACGTGTGGCCACTCGCGCCACAACCGACAATAAAATCAGTACGCCTGCGCTTTTGTGTATTTGAAACAGCTTATATTGCTCTGCTTTACTGAGGTCGCCATATAGCATATAGGTACCACTGGCGAACATGAATACTATCCCTAAAGCAATGAGCCAGTGCAGCATTATTGCTAAACTATGGTAGCGCTGAGGTGTAGATAACTGCTCCTCAGCACTTGAGCTGAATGTTGCTTTAGTTGTTTTATTCATCATGGCTATTATGACCAGAGTGGGGTGGCTTGTTTAGTCTTTGCTTTTAGCAAATTCACCTTCAATCATCACGCTGACTTGGTCGCCAATGTTAGGCACATATTTAGTCATGCCCCAGTCTGAGCGTTTAATTGTGGTAGTTGCAGAAAACCCCATAGTGGGTTTACCGCTAAAAGGTTGACGGGTCATGGCACCGTTAAAGGTGACGTCGAGTGCAATGGGCTTGCTCACACCTAAAAAGGTCAAGTCTCCTTGCATAATTGCTGTGGTCTCGCTGGTCATTTTGATTGAGTTCGAAGCAAAGGTAATGGCCGGAAACTGCCCTGCATTGAACCAACTTTTGTCCGTCGCCAAAATTTGGTCGAAGTCTTTTTTGTCAGCATCAGGATAAGCCGTTTGAATCGACATTGGGTCTATGGTCGCATTGATTTTACTGTTGCGTATATCTTTGCCGTCAAATTGAATACTTGCGTCAAAATTAGCAAAGCGAGCCACATAATCAGACAAGCCTAAGTGCGAGACTTTCCAAACAATACTGGCGTGGGATAAATCTAATTCATATTGGCCTTTAGGTAATTGATTAAATTCACTTTTAGCAAAAACCCAACTGACACAGCCAGTGAGAATGAGTGACGTAATGGCAAAGAGTTTGATTGCGTATTTCATGGTTCGTCCTATTTGAGGTGGGGAAAATTATTTGATTGATAATACATACTGCCACCGAATTGAAAAGGTTGCATGCAATCGCCATTAATTTTTTTGGACGTTCCCTCTAGTCAGGTTATGTCTACCGCGCAATAACATCCTTTTGCATCAGTTTCGATGATACCTGCTCGCTGGCTGTTGGGGGTTACCCAGTTTGCTAATTGTTGGTCAATCTCTCCTGAGCGATTAAAGCACCCAATTCCTCTAGAGTAAGGACCAAAATAGATCAATTGATTATTTGCATCTATAGCCAGTATGGCGGGCGTAGACGGAACAAATGCTTTTAATTGTGGGTATTGGTTGATGTTTACACTATGGCTTTCAAATCGATTATCTGAAGCCCAACTATCTAGGGTTTTTACGTGGGACTTGGCTAAGCGCTCGCAGATACATTGATTTTGATATAGATGAAAAATTCTGCCTCTTGATGAGTTGTTTTTAAATGTATTAAGTGTAGACAGTAGCTTAGCCTCTAAATCTAGCTCCATTAGTTTGATAGCTAAACGCTGTTCAGGGTCAAATTCTTTTGCTTTGCCAGCGTTCATTATTAATATGAGCGCAGAGCAACCAACAAACCAAATTATCAACAAGGCTTGTTGAAAGCGTTTATAAAAAGCCAAATCTTGAGTACTAACGTTGACATACTCTGAGTCGGACTGTGTCACGATATTCTAAACTTAGCCAGTTGTTGATTCAGGTTGTCAGCTAGTGCATTAAGCTGAACCACATCGTTTTGCAAATTTATAACTTGTTGACGTTCTTGATCGAACAAGGCGTTGAGCTGAGCTGTCGACTCGGTGACGGCGATAGACGAGTTGGTCTGCTCTAGGGCAGAGTTCACTACGTGATTGACATTGTTGGTGACATTTTCGATTCCGAAGTAGACTTTTTTCATATTCTCTGTCGCTGAGTCAGAGGAAATAACAGCCTGTTCTACTACCTCTACGCAATGATTCATGTTATCTACCGAGTTATTGGCACTTACAGTTAATGTTGAGGTAATGCTTTCGATTTCTTCTGCACTTTCTTTCGAACGAATAGCTAAGCTTCTTACTTCGTCAGCCACAACGGCAAACCCCCGTCCATGCTCTCCAGCTCTGGCAGATTCAATCGCGGCGTTTAAAGCAAGTAAATTTGTTTGTTCAGCCAATGATTTAATAGCTTGCATAACACTAGATATGTTGCTGCATTTTTCGCTTAAATGACTAATTGCGTCTGACGTTGATTGGAGAGTAATTTTTAGTTTTTCTATATTATTTTGACTCGCGTCTATGGCTACGCGTGTCGACTGGGTGTTTTCCTTTGAGTCAGTAGCAATAATATTTACTTGACTAGAGTAATTTTCGACTTGCTCGATGCAATCTGTGATTTTTGTCATTGAGTCAGAAATAGTCGAGACTTTGGTGTTTTGTTGATTCACTGTGTCATTTAGTTCATTTGATGAGAGTTTGACTTTATTCGCTATGGTCTGAAGTTGTTGACCGGCAACATTGGCGTTTTCGGCTAAGGCTTTAACCGACGATAACATACTCGCAAGCTGTTTAAGCTTAGGGTGAGTCGGAATATTATCCTCTCTAAGGTCCAAATGCCCCTCACTATTAATGATTTTTTCTATCGTTTGCTGAGTCATGGCCGCTATCGTGTGTTCCGTCGCAGCAGACTTAGCCATAAAGCATAAAACTGCACACTCTAAAACTGCAAAAGCGGCATGAATAATAAGTAAGATTAGGCCAGGTTGAGCCTCTTCAAATACGACTATACCTAACCCATAATGTTGCGAGACAAAACCTCCTATATGGTGAATTGCGATGACTAAGGTGCCAGTTACGATAACCTTCCAATCTCTATATACACTCAAAAATGCAAGTAACACAAATACTTCAAAGTGAACTTCCGTCATGCCCATAGTTTGCTGAATATGAAGGGAGGCCATAAGTTGAGAGCCTATGGCCACTGCGTGGCGGCAAACGACGGAAGAGGGATTAGAAAATAAGAAAAATAAGGGAAAAGAGATAATTAACAGGCCAGTTATTAACGGTGTCGTTACAGACTGCTCAAAAAAGCCCAATTTTACAGTAGCGATAAACTGAGCGACGAGCACTCCTGCGAATAAATATTTGAGCTTGGCTTGTTCTTTGGCATTGGACGTGTCTGTGGTATTCATTATTGATAAACCTTGCGGGTAAAAATTAAAATTATACTTTGCTACCTTGGGTATAGGTTGGTCTTATTCAAACTGCAAGTATGGGCTTTATAAGCCAAACGTTAAGGAGATAGTGTAGGGTTAGGTGCACCAACCCTGCTACAATTGAGCTATAAAAAATTTAGGTAGTGTGAATATGTCAGTGTGGTGTTGCCCTAGTTGTGCTTTGCCTTTAGAGGCGAGTGATAGAGTGTTACGTTGTGAAAAAGGGCATACTTTCGATGTAGCCAAAGAAGGCTATGTGAATCTGCTGCTAGCACAGCAAAAAAGCAGTAAGCAGCCAGGTGATAACAAAGCTATGGTTAATGCACGGCGGATGTTTTTGCAACAAGGGTATTATGAACCGCTGAGTAGAAAAATAGCTGAGCTCGCTGGTAAGTATTGTGCCAACAAACCTAGTGTAAATGTATTTGATGCTGGCTGTGGCGAAGGGTACTACCTCAATGCAATTGCTATGCATTTGGCTGAGCTAAACCTATCTTTAGCCTTGAGTGGTATTGATATTTCTAAATTTGCCGTACAAAAAGCAGCAAAACAGTATCCGAATGGGCATTTTGCGGTAGCAAGTACTTATCACTTACCTATGGCGCCTGAAACGCAAGACTTTGTGCTTCAAGTTTTTGCGCCAAGTAGCGAGCTTGAGATTGCTAGGGTACTCACCACCGCAGGTTATTGGTTAACGGTTAACCCCGGGCCAAATCATCTCACCGAACTCAAGCAGGCTTTATACGATCAACCCGCTCAGCATAAAGCCATAGAACACGTACCAGAGGGATTTAGTTTACAAGAGCAGGTCTCACTCAGCTTTAAGGTGACCTTAGAGACGGCCCAAATGCGACAAGCATTGTTGATGATGACTCCCTTTTACTGGTCTGCTAGCCAAGACAAGCAAACGCAATTGCTTGAAACATTATCGAGCGTAAACGCGGATTTCGATCTTAGAGTGTATGTAAAGGCTAGTCGTTAAGCGTCATTACTTGGCTGGTTTTGGCAACTTCTAGTATTTATAAAGTAAAAACTTTTTAGTAATGCGAGTTCTTGCAGTTTGGCTTGGTATTCATCAGCACTGAGTATTTCGAAGAGAAGAGGCTGAAGTCGTTTGATATATGTGTCACATTGTTTTCGCCAATCTATAGGGACGAGTGAATCGCATAGGGTATCGACTAAGGTGTTAAAGATTCTTAGATGGCTGCGCCGCATTGCCTGTTTGGTTGCATGTTGTTTAGCGCGTTCTAAGCCCATATGGACGTAACAATTGATGATATCCAAGTTTTTTGTGCTGTTGTCGCAATGCCGCACGGCTTGTTCTAGAGCTGAAAAAGCAAAGCAATATTGGGTATGCATAAATCCACCTAAACGATAATGATTATCAATTAGATTATGAGCAAAGATAAATCCTGTCAATTATTTATTGGACTAAATTTGAAAGTAAGTTTTCAAACCTGCAAGGGTATTGGTGGTTGCGACTGCTGCTAAAATAATACCCATGATTCGACTGATCACGCTTGCACCACTGCTACCGATGAGTTTATCGACAAAAGATGATCCCAACATGAGTAAATATACAATGAAGAGTACAGCTAGCATCATGCAAGCGGTTTGTATTTGTTCCCAAATATTGAATCTAGCGTTTTCGGTTAATAACACCGCCGCAAGCATGGCACCTGGGCCTGCAATAGAGGGGACTGCCAGCGGAAAAATTGCGGTTTCTTTGTGATCCTTGACCATTCTCACTTCTTCATCAGGCTTACTTTCGCCAAAGATCATGGACAAGGCAAACAAGAATAAAATAATTCCGCCAGCTATTTGAAAGGCTGATAAAGGGATGCCCATAGCCGTTAAAATGATCTCTCCGACCACTACAAATAGCAGCAGCACGCCAGTAGACACAAGGATTGACATTAGGGCGATTTTTCTTTTCTCGGCAGGGCTGTAACGGCTAGTCACAGCAATAAAAACCGGCACTGTACCAATAGGGTCAATGACTGCAAAAAATACAATAAATACAGCGATAAAATCAATCATATATAGCCTACCAATAAGATGGATAGAAGTGCTTTCACCCGAGCTGTTATCTTAGCTAAATGAGCCTTAAGACCCTAAATAAGGGTTGTCCTGACTTTAAATTAACACAGGCCTTAGTGTGTTAAGTTCGCGCCTTTACTCGAGAAACGGCTCAGGTGCTTAATGCCTTGGCTTAGAATGTCAGGATTAACAGGGGTAAACATTTCTTGACCACTAACTGCGTTAAAAATCTTAGTATTACCGTTGTTCATAATTTCGATTCTACGCTCTTTGTTTAGGAGCATGACTTTACTGCCAGAGGTGCTCACCGCAAAGTTTCGCGTGGGGCTCTCGGTTAAGTCTTGTCCAGTGCTGTAGCGGCTGACTTGTGCTTCGCAACCTAATACCCCTAACGCAGTAGGCGCAATGTCTTCGTGGGTTGTGATTTTGTGGGATATCGCAAAGTTAGCCATTAACGCCGAGTGGTAGTTGTCATCTTGCAAACTGCTAGTCAAAAGTACTTTGTAGCTTTGCAATACTTGAGGCGTGAGTAATTCATTTAACTGTTGTTGATTAACAAAGCCCACAGCTAAGTTAATGCTTTGCCTTTGAATTGATTGATTAAATGCATCCCACCCTTGCTCGTATTGTTTAAGCTGAGTTATGGGATTATTAGCATGGTATAGAGAAAGGCTCATGCCCATAGACTCGGGTAAGCTGAACAGAATAGGCGAGTGTTGGGTAAGTGCTTGGTGATACAAGGCAGGTAAACCATAAACTAGGCTCGATGTTTCGCTAAAGCTGTCGCTATGAAACGCGTAATGTTGATTCGCCGAGTAAAAACCTTGGATTTGTTCAGCTGCTAAGGCTTCACTACTTACCAGTATTAAAACCTTTTGTTGTTTATCTAAGGCGCAATATATGGGCGCAGAAGGGTAAGCCATACCTTGTACTTTTGAATTAAACTGCAAGGCTTTACGTTGTTCGTAGTCTTCTATATCGAGTAAGCTGTACCTGGCCATTAGGGTTTTAGCGGTTGCAGGGTAAGAAAGGGGGAACATATTGTCTTGCTGTACAATTGGCTGATAAAGACGCGCGTCGGCCCAAACATGCATTGCATGGCTCAGTACAAAACAGGCAACAAAAAAGCCACTAATAGGGAGTCCTAATCGAAGTTTTTGTAAGCGTTCAATGCGTTGCCACAGAGCGTTGGCAACAATAAGTTGAAACAATAGCCAAGCGCTAAACAAAAAGATTAAAAAGCCCCATTGTTGCCAACCAAATTGCGCGACGACTGTTTCGGCTTCGTAGCGGATAAGCTCGGCGGAGTTTAAGGTTAGGTGGACGCCGTATTTGTTGTACATGAGTGCGTCAAACCCGAGTAGGGCTAACCCTAAAGCGCCAACGCCTGAGCCTATTCCTCGCACTAACCTTTCGTTAGGGAGCAGATAACACAGAGGTAAAATTAAAATAACAAAGGCAAAGAAGGTTAGAAAACCAATATGGCTTAACCAGTTTATGCCAAGGTAAATGCCACCCAATAGGCTATCCGGCGCAGGCGAGTTTAAGACATAAATACCCGCAATAACCACAGCAATGAAAATATTCAGCAGGGCAAACCAATGCCCCCAACTGACTAGTCGGGTGACCCGTTTTCTGCGAGGAGTCTCTGTTAACATCATTGCTCGATATTACCTTTTTTATTTTCCGTTGATACTTTTGAGTAGCACTTGTGTAAACTGTTTGGCCATTTGTTCACGCTGATCTTCTTTCACTTGTTGGTGAAAGATATTTGTAATGATATTGCCCATCACCATAAGTGATAAATCGCGATTTACTTGATGCTTTTCAAAAGCAACAATGATGTCGTGGGTAATAGCTTCGAACTGGCTATCTGAGTATTTAGATTGCTGTGGCATAAAAGTGACGCCTAAAAAGATTACTTTGATTTTAGCGCGATAGTAACAACGGTAGGGGTAAATTGCGAATAATCAGCGTGCTAACTACCCAAATTCAATGATTTTTTTTGAGGAAATATTGTGAGTGCCTTAATACGACATTTTGTAGTTCATCAATTAGCAGTTAATCAGCAAGAGCAGCTGGTTTTGGTTCCAAGAGATACCTGCTTTGACGTGAGCCCAGAGATAGAAAATTTGGCCCATCAAATTAATCATGCGTTTAACGTTAAGCCGGGTAAGGGAGTTGGGGGCTTTGTCGAGGAGTCCGAGACTAAGGAATCTGAAGACAATGCGCTACCCGCTCATGCCACGCCATTTAAAACCTTATTGGCCGATATGCAAAACGATGTAATCGACTTTGTTGATTTTAGTGTGCAAGCTAGCCAGTTATTGAAAAAATCGTTAGTTGATACCGGTACCCTAGAAACTGGATTTGTGGTGTTTAGCCACTATCAATTTTTAGCTACCGACTACTTGATGATTGCCATTATCAATACCAAGCAACACGTAGAAATAAATCGTCAATTGGAGCTGAGTAGCAGCGACCACCTCGATTTAGCTAAAATGCAATTAGCGGTGCGCATTGATTTGACGCAATTGGCCGTAAGCCCAGAGCAACAAAGGTATGTAAGCTTTATTAAGGGCCGTATGGGGCGAAAAGTATCAGACTTTTTTATGCATTTTATAGGCTGTGAAGAATTAGTTGATGTAAAGCAGCAAAATAAGCAATTGCTTACCACAGTAGACGAATTTTTGGCGGCTGAATCTCTTGACCCAGAAGAGAAGCACCAAGCACGCGAAACTGTGCGTGACTACTACAAAGAGAAACTCGAAGTAGGCGAAGACATTCAAATACAAGAGTTGGCAGCAAAACTTCCGAATGAGCATGTGAGTTTTGAACAATTTAACCAAAACGCAGAAGCGCCTTTAGAAGACGCATTTCAAGCCGACCGTAGCGCATTAAAGAGCTTAGCTAAATTTAGTGGCCAAGGCGGAGGGATTTCGTTAAGTTTTGAGCGTAAATTGTTGGGAGACAGGGTGAGCTATGACGCGGGTTCTGATACCCTTATGATCAAAGGCATTCCGCCTAACTTAAAAGATCAGTTATTAAAGTCTCAACGTTAGTTGAACCCTAACTGATAAAACAATAGGTTTGCCTCAGCTAATGGTTGAGGTGCAACAATAAAAGTAGACGCGATTTTATATGCAATTATTTGTCAACGATTTAACTGTGATGGACTTTTCTTACTTGTGCCCAGAGCGAGGCATGGTGGGTGAGAGCTGGATCGTCGATGTTATTTTAGACGGCGACTTAAACGAAGAGAGCATGGTGCTCGACTTTGGTAAAGTTAAAAAGCAGCTTAAATACTTAATTGACGAATACATAGATCACAAGCTGTTGGTGCCCGTAGAGCATGCTTTTAGTGACGTGCGTAGAGATTCGGTTACCGACCGAGTGAACGTTGATTTTATGCGTCCACAGGGGCGCTCTATTCATTTGAGTTGCCCAGCAGAAGCTTATGCCTTTGTGTATTCGCCAACGGTAACTATGGACTCGGTAAGCGCTTATTTGAAAGACGTGATTGCAACTCACCTGCCAGATAATGTCGAGGGTATTGAGCTGATGTTGCGAGCTGAGGTGATTAACAGCCCCTATTATCATTACACCCATGGCCTAAAAAAACACGATGGTAATTGCCAGCGTATTGCCCATGGTCATCGCTCCAAAGTCATAGTATTTGAAGAGCAAAGCGAAAGTCTGGTCTGGCAAGAGTACTGGGCAAAACGTTGGTCAGATATTTATATTGGCTCAGAAGAAGATTTGGTTGAACTGAGTCAAACAGACTTTGCAGAAAGTCAAATTGAGTTTACTCAGCATTACATCTTCGCCTACGAGTCTTCCCAGGGCCGCTTTGAATTGCTTATTCCAAAAGCTGAGTCTGAGGTAATTACCACTGACACTACGGTAGAGTGCTTAGCCCAGTATATGGTGAGTGAACAAAAACGGTTAAACCCTGAACTCAGCTTTAAAGTGCTGGCTTTTGAAGGCGTAGGTAAAGGAGCCATAGCTCATGGCTAATTGGTTAGGTGTGTTACTGGTATTTTTTAGTGTTAACGTATTGGCCAGCGTAACCGCCAATGACGCGTTGCAATTAACCGGAAAAATGACTCAAGGTAGTCTAATCCGTGGCAAGCTACCCTCCGGTAGTCAGCTTTGGTTGAATGATAAAGCCGTCAAGGTAGCTAAGTCAGGACATTTTGTGTTTGGGTTTGGCCGAGATGCGCCGTTGAAGCAGACCGTGAGTTGGCAAACCCCGGATAGCCAAAAACAAAGCCAAACCTTAACCTTGCAAAAACGTACTTACAAAGTGCAGAAAATAGAAGGTGTGGCGAGTAAGTATGTGTCGCCTCCAGAGTCCGTGTTAGCCCGCATTAAGCAAGACAACGCCCAAGTAGGCGCAGCGCGGCGCACAAATTCAGAACATTTATATTTTACTCAAGACTTCATTTGGCCAGCAGAAGGGCCAATTAGTGGCGTATATGGCAGTCAAAGAGTGTTTAATGGCGTGCCCAAACGGCCACACTTTGGAGTAGACGTAGCTGGGCCCACTGGCACACCTGTATATGCCCCAGCAGATGGCGTGGTCACGCTTTATGTTGCCGATATGTATTATTCTGGTGGCACTATGATTATCGATCATGGGTTTGGTGTCTCATCCACCTTTATCCACTTAAGTAAAAGTCATGTGGCCCAAGGCGCTAACGTCAAACAAGGTGAACTAGTGGCAGCTATTGGCGCTACAGGGCGAGTGACTGGCCCTCATCTAGATTGGCGTGTGAATTGGTTTGCTGAGCGGCTCGACCCAGCATTATTGGTGCCTAAACGCTAAACGCTTGGTCCTTATTGATTCAGATTAGTTAAATCTTGCCCAATTGTTGTTTACTCAGATAGTGTTATTTGTGCTCAATTCTGTATGACCTTCAATGATTCGGTTTCCCAACACACAGGCTGATGTCATGGGACACACTATGATGAGCAACTATAGTGAGACACTCCACCCAAGGCGAACGCCGATTGAGGTTTACGCTGGTAATATTGCTGGTCTATTTTGTCGCCTTGTTCAGCGTATGGCTGAGTTAACACCTGTTGTAGCGCTTGGATTAGCTCGTAATTGCCCATTTCAGCCTGTTTGTAGGCAGGCACTACAGTCCATTCGCGCCAGGTATATTTGGGGTTTACTTTCTTCATTTTGATGGCTGACTGCTCAAAATCGTTAATGTGTTCTCGCCAAATATTCAACCACTGCTGCCAAGCTGCTGTAAGCTCATCAGAGACTGGCTGATAAAAACTTGGGCTAATTTGACTCACATGTTCGGGAATAGACGATAGCTCCCGGAAAAACAAGGTAAAATCAACAGGGGTTTTGACCATCAGTTTCATCAATTGAGTAAATAGATCCTCATCAAACCCTTCTAGCCCTAATTTGGTTGCCCACATACTATTTACCTTTGTCTGCATTAGCTCATCAAACCCTTCGCTAACTTGCTGCAAGCGCTCAAGTGCTTCATCTTGGTTTGCCAACAAAGGTTTTAGCGCAGAACAAAACGACTCAAAGTTGGCTTTGGCTGCATTGGGTTGATTAAAAAACGAAAAATGCTGTCCACCGCCTGTCCAGGGTTGATAGAAAGGTTCGAATAGCTCACAAAATCCAAATGGGCCGTAATCTAGGGTATATCCACCACAGGCGCAATTGTCACTATTGAAGTTACCTTGGCAATAACCGACCCGTAACCAATGACAAATAAGGCTGGTTAAACGTTGTTGGAACTTTTGTGCAAGCTGTATCACTTTGTTTTCTAGACTTAAGGTGGCATCTATTTCGTCAGCATATTCCCGATCAATAACATGCAATACAATTTGCGATAGCTCTTTTAGTGCATTGGGATGAGCGTTTTGACGGGCTCGGCGGCCAAACAATTCTAATTGGCCCACCCTTAAAAATGACGGAGCTACTCGGGTGGTAATGGCCACTGGGTTCGCCACCATAGTATCGGGATCCGTGGAGCGAGAATCTTCTACATACCAAGGGCGATTAACGGTTTCAGATCTTGATACAAATAAACTCAAAGAGCGTGAGGTAGGGACACCCAAGGCGTGCATATGCTCCTGGGCAAGAAACTCTCTAACGCTAGAGCGCAGCACAGCTCTGCCATCGCCTCCTCGACAGTAAGGAGTGCGGCCACCGCCTTTTAATTGCATTTCCCAACGTTGACCTTGGATTATTCCTTCAAATACAGAAATGGCTCGGCCATCACCATAGCCATTGCCGGTTCGAAAGGGACATTGTTGAATATACTCAGTGCCATAAATCGATAAAGCATAACCCGTTGCCCAGCCGTAATTTTTCATAGGCGGATTGGCTACACTGATGTCTCCAGAAAAAAAGCGTTGAAAATTTTCATCCTTGGCTAACTCGTCGCTTAATCCCAGCTGCTGGAAAAAATCTCTGCTATGAGCAATATATTCAGCTGACGCTAATGGCGTGGGTTTTACAGGAACATAATGGCCTGAAAACACCTGCCGAGGGGCGTAGTCCTCAGCGTTGTCTTTAGCATCTGGATCCCGCGCTAAAGTAGCCATTAGGGAATAGTCGGCGCACTCGGTGAATTGACTAAAAGTATTGATAGATTTGAGCTTGGGAACAGACATGTTAAAAGACCTTTGTTTAGCAAAGTAATAAAGAGCAAATCACGCTTTACAGCTGGAAAGCCACTCTAGCAAAAATTGTGTGTCGTAAGTAGTGATAGGTTTCATCTGGTGCTGGTTCCTAAAAAAGACCAACTGCTAGTAGCATCAGTCATATTAAATGCATCACGTTTTACGAATGGCATATAACGCGAGATTTATTAGGCATTGAGCATAAGGCTAGGATACTAATCGTCAATTTACCGTCTTGGTTTTTTTCCGAACATAATCCTCCCATCCCCAAATAGACATGACTGATGCCATAATAGAGATCAAAGGTGCTTCGATTCGACCATAATGAACCGAAGCCTTAGCGTTATCTCATGAAAGATTTAAGGTTGAGGTACAAGCTGCTTATCAAAAGTGGACTTGGGTAAAGTTAGCACTAGAGAAGATAGTCCTATCATGAGCTGTAAATAAAGAGATTGTACGATTAATTTGTACTCTACTAATTGGGAACCTTGAACCCAGATACTTAGAGAAATATGCAACAAGGCAAATGCCAAAATGAGTAGATTGATCTGAATGGCTCGCTTCTTTATGACATCACTGTGTTCTGGATGGTAATAACTTTGGGTCTTTTTTCCTTTGTATAGGGAGAAGGTAATCGCAAAAAAGAATCCGTTAATGAACAACAAGCCGAGTAGATTCCCATAGCCAGCGAATCCCTCAAATGGGTGATTTACGAAGTATTCTACTGTTGCTATAAACACCAAGTTAGCTATGCCTATTATTATAAGCAAAGGCATGGGTATATAGTCTTGCCACCGTCTAACACGCAAAGAAGCGCTGCGTATGCTTCCTGCATGTTGTTTGAACACACTGAACAAACGTTTGTGTATGAATACCATCACAACGACAGGGATCATAGCCAGAAAATACATTATCATTACACCCATCTGGTTATCCCAGTTCAGTAATTCAGTACCATTGAATATAGCGTGAATTAACATAGCGCCAACGACTAAGAGTATGAATGCAACTGAACGCCAATAAAGCTTGCTAGCTCTGGTCAAGCAGTACTTAACATCATCTTCTGCTTGGGGATATCGGTTGACGCCAAAGTTTAAAGCTAGGCTTGTTAATTTGTAGTAGCTCAGCACTGGGATCAGAATGAGTGTGACGACTACTTGCATTAGCATGAGCAAGTAATTTGCTTGTGGGAGCCAGTCAGGCATAATTTTTCTCCAAAGTTTAGGTTAAATAGTGGGTTATGTTTCAGCGAGACATCGCTTGGTTAAATGCATTTCTAATTTCTGAATCTGTGGCTCCCGCTTTGCGATATTTTTCGATGTCGGCCAAAATAGTTGCACCAAGCCATTCGTTGATATCGACGTGTAAGTTGTTTAGAGCTTTACTGTGCACGAAGGAACCGCGGTAGCCTTTTGATTCAATGACATTGTCACGCTCCAAAAGCCTGTAAGCTTTCGCGACAGTTTTTGCGTTAATATCTAAATCTGCTGCTAGCTGCCGAATCGACGGTAAAGCGTCTCCAGCTTGAAGCTGTTTCTCCCCAATCGCCTGTTTTATTTGCAAAACCAACTGATGAAAAAGTGGATCTGATGAGTCAAGATCGATAGTAATCATAAATAGTTGTACCCCTTCTTTAGATGGTACAATTAAGAGGTATTTGTACCCATGGGTTAAGGGGTACATTAAAGCATTTTGAAATTTAAGTTGCTATCGAGGGATTGCGAGAGACAATTATTATGTAATGAAAAATAATAATTTTAAAATTTTGATTTTATTGAGTTTTTTGTGTGTATTTATAGAGGGTGACAACTGCGTTAGTTTTTTCTTTTTCTGTATACGGTCATTACCTTTCTGACCTGTCGCTTTAAATAAATTTAAACTTAACCAATAGGTGAGCAGTTTGAAAATTATCGGGTAGGGTTAATAATCGCAGAGATTTACGGCGTCACTTGCATGGCCTATTTTGCCAAGAGTTAACAACTGAAAATCTGAACTGCAACGGCTCATCACAGGATTAAACTGAAAAAATATCAATAAAATACGAGGGATGCAGTGTGTTATTAATATTTCTATTAGTTGAGTGTTTTGTTAAACTTTTGTTTTAATTTTAACATCAAAATACACGTACTATAAAAACAGCTTTATGCTACGCAGTAACACTTTAACAAAGTTGTGACTAAAGCCTGCTTGACTAAGTGCTCTAAGAATACAGCCCTTCACCTACATGCCGTTTTCTTTAGCAGTTCCTTTTGTACAGCCACTGCCGATATAAAATACAACTATTCTCTTTTATAACTTTAATAGGTAGCAAGATGAAATTAAAAGCACCATTATCCCTACTCCTTTGTACTACACTGGTCGCCTGTGGTGGCGGAGGAAGCTCGCCATCTCCGACCCCCACTGAAACTCCCGCTCCAGCGCCCAGCCCAGTTGAAACCCCAGCTCCAACTCCGGTTGAAACGCCAGCGCCCACCCCAACCCCTGTGGAAACACCGGCACCAACGCCTCCTACTGAACAGACTCCACCCCCTGAGCCTGAGCCAGCACCGGTTGAAACACCGACACCACCCGACGCTACTGTGTTTACTAAAGCTGCTTTAATGCAACAAAATAGGTTGACTGAGGAATCGCATACTTCGGCAGGCACAGACTTCCCCATGAGTAATGGGCAGCCAAATTTCGTTGGCTCAATGGGCGCAGCAGTCATCACGTATAAAGATTATCAGTATGCCGCATATTATTCGGAACGAGACCAAGTGAGTGGTACCGACATCTATGGCGAACTTGTTATTGCTAGACGTAACGTCGACCCAATTGGTCCTTGGGAGTATTCTACGCTGCAAGGTTATCGAGTTATGTCAGAAGATACTCATAATCGAATTGAAATGGCGATTTCTGAGGGCGACGGGGTAATACATTTATCGTTTGATCACCATAATACCCGTGGCATTAACTATGCCAGATCAGCTACGGGGGTGGCTGAACACCCGAGTAATACTGTGTGGGATGATTCAATTTTCACCTACCAACGAGCCCTTGGCTTAGGTAATCCAGGGCAGTTTTCAGTAACTTACCCCGCTTTAACGTCATTTCCTGGGGGGAACTTGATTTTGTATATTCGTCACGGACATGCCAATGGCGGACACATGTTATTAAGCCGTTATGATGCAAACAGTAGCGAGTGGGCCTCATCTGGGCTAATTTCTTCTCGGGACGGTACCTTCAACGGCAACGAGAGTGAGCGTGGACTATATACGGCTGATGGTATGAAGGTTTCTCCAAACGGCGACTTACATGTCGCTTGGGTTTTCCGAGAAGAACCAGTTAACTGTAATCCTGGTACTCGCACTGGTCTCGATTGTAATCATGGCTTGTATTACGCAGTGAGTGAAGACGAAGGTCAAACGTGGTCAAACAGTACTGGCCAACAAATTGCTAACATTCCAATGGGAGATGAGATTACAGTTGAAGATACAGGCATAGAAGTGATCCCGATTCCAACGGCTTTACGTCCATCTAATGTCTCGATTTCATCAGCACTCGATCCAGTAACTGGTTTGATGCATGTACTTATTGCCCATAAAACTAGCGCTACAGGACCAACCCGCATCCATCACTATTTTAGAACTGAAGATGGTAGCTGGGATGGCGGTGAATCTAGTTTTAATGCCTCAAACGTAGAGTTGACCTTTAACGGCGATCAGATGTTTGCCTTTGCGGGACGTGGTGATGCTGAAATTTATTATTCATTGCGCTCAGAAAACTTCGAAACTTGGCGTCAAATTGAATTACCACCGGTTAACGGATCTCCTAGCGTTATCAACAACGGGTATTCAACTTGGGATACCTCGCAATTGAGTGAGGGTAGGGTGTCGGTAATGTGGCATCGTCCTGCGCCAAGCATTGGCGCACCATCGCCAATCGACGCTTACATGTTTTCGTTGTCGGCAGAGTAGCTGTTTAGGGTTAATCTATACTCATCTCTAGGGTAATTGGCGCTGAAATATTTCCTCAGCCATGCACCTTTGAGCTTCAAAATCTAATCGCCAACTCTAGGGTTGGCGTTTTTATGTCTGAGACTTGATATGTGACTATTGGGACAAAGTGGGGCGCAAAAGGGATTCAAACAGCACCAAAAGAAGCGCGTAATGAATACTCAAGCTAACGTTTGACAGCAAACCAAATCAGAGACGCTTGGTTTGCCAAAAAAATGAAACACTGAAGGTGAAGGAGATATTGTGAATGTTTCAAATAATCTAGGTTTGTACGAAAAACATCCTAGCGTTTTGTTGATACTTCTGTATAATTCGCGCCCTGCCCAGTTGCCCCCGCTTTGGGAAAGCGGATGAATCATACGACTCGAAGGGGTCAAAGTATTGATTTTTAGCGGTTTCTAGCAGATTAAATAGGCAGCTATTTAAGTAGAAACCTAAGTAACGATTATTATATTTTCGGGTAATTTAAAAATGAAAACTTTTGTTGCAAAGCCAGAGACGGTAAAACGTGAATGGTATGTGGTTGACGCCGCAGACAAAACCCTTGGTCGTATCGCGACTGAGATTGCTAGCCGTTTACGCGGTAAGCACAAGCCAGAGTACACACCTCACGTGGACACTGGAGACTATATTGTTGTAATCAACGCTGAGAAAGTAACTGTAACGGGTAACAAAGCTCAGGGTAAGATTTACTACTCGCATTCTGGCTACCCTGGTGGTCTTAAAGATACTACTTTTGAGAAACTTCAAGCTCACAAGCCTGAGATGATCATCGAGAAAGCAGTTAAAGGTATGTTGCCTAAAGGTCCTCTTGGACGCGAAATGTTCCGCAAGATGAAAGTCTACGCTGGACCAGAGCATAATCATGCTGCTCAACAGCCTCAACTTTTAGACCTGTAAGGAACATTACACATGGCAGATAATCAATATTACGGCACTGGCCGACGCAAAAGTTCTACCGCTCGTGTTTTTCTTCGTGCTGGTAGCGGAAACATAGTGGTAAACCAACGTCCTCTAGACGAGTTTTTTGGTCGTGAGACAGCACGTATGATCGTGCGTCAACCACTAGAACTAGTTGAAATGACTGAAAAGTTTGACTTGTACATCACAGTTGCTGGCGGCGGAATTAGCGGTCAAGCGGGTGCGATTCGTCACGGTATCACTCGTGCATTGATGGAATTCGACGAAACGCTTCGTCCTGCATTACGTAAAGCTGGGTTTGTTACCCGTGATGCACGTAAAGTTGAGCGTAAGAAAGTCGGTCTTCATAAAGCACGTAAACGTCCTCAATTCTCAAAACGTTAATTGTCCGACGATTTACCCATACTTTCAAAAAACCCAGCATCTGCTGGGTTTTTTATTGCGAACGATTCTTATCTAAAAATTATCTAATTCGCATAGTCTAAAAATTCCTCCTAAACTGCGTATAAATCTACATTTTATAAGAGATTTCCATGTCTTTTTTGTGGGTTTTCTTTTATCATTTTCTGTTAGTAATAGAACCGTGACTTTATCGCTTCTTGCCAACATTAAGTTAACAAAGTTGCTGATATTTAAGTCAAACCAACCCTCGGAGACAAGTGGATGAGCAATGTGTCTACAGATGCGAATGATTCGTCTAACGCTGAAAGCCAACCCGAAAACAACACGAGGCGCAGATTTTTAACTGTAGCTACGTCAGTTGTTGGCGGTGTCGGTGCAGTCGGCGCGGCAGTACCTTTTATCGCGTCATGGAACCCCAGCATTAAGGCGAAAGCCGCAGGTGCAGATGTTGAAGCTGACATCAGTAAGATTGAACCTGGTCAATTAATTCGCGTTATATGGCGAAGTAAACCAGTCTGGATCGCCAGACGTACACCAGAGACTATAGCCTCACTTTCAGGGTTGGCAGATAAGTTAAAAGATCCTGATTCTTCAGAAGAGCAACAACCAGAGTTTGCTAAAAATGTACACCGTTCGCTAAAAGAAGAATATTTGGTATTAGTTGGTATTTGTACTCACTTAGGTTGTTCACCTCAACACCTTAAAGATGGTGCATTCGAACAATACGTAGAAGGTGTATCTGAGGGGTTCTTCTGTCCTTGTCATGGTTCTAAGTTTGATATGGCTGGGCGGGTTTTCCAAAATGTTCCAGCTGGTTTGAACTTAGTTGTGCCGCCTTACACATTTATTGACGACAATACTATTTTGATTGGTTCCGAAGAGGGGGCAGCATAAAATGTGGAAAAATTTAATGGATTGGGTCGAGTATCGTCTACCCATTATGCGCGTTGCGAATATGCACGCCATCCAGTACCCAGCACCTCGCAACATGAATGTGTGGTATATGTTTGGGTTCTTAGCGACCATAGTATTAGTTAACCAAATCGTAACTGGTATCTGGTTGACTATGAGCTATACCCCATCTGCAGAAGAAGCATTTGCTTCTGTTGAATACATAATGCGAGACGTCGAATATGGTTGGTTACTGCGCTATATGCACAGTACTGGCGCTTCGGCCTTCTTTATTGTTGTGTACTTGCACATGTTTAGAGGGATGATTTACGGTTCGTACCAAAAGCCTAGAGAGCTACTTTGGGTGTTTGGTATGTTTATCTATCTAGCCCTTATGGCCGAAGCCTTTATGGGCTACGTGTTACCTTGGGGACAAATGTCCTACTGGGGTGCTCAGGTTATCGTATCTTTGTTTAGTGCTATTCCTGTTATTGGCCCTGACCTAGTTATTTGGATCCAAGGTGACTACGTTATCTCAGGTGCAACCCTAAATCGCTTCTTTGCATTGCATGTTATTGCTTTGCCTTTAGTGATAGTTATCTTGGTGTTCTTGCACATAGTTGCGCTACATGAAGTGGGGTCTAATAACCCAGACGGCACAGACGTAAAACGTAAGAAAGGCTCATTGTCTGAAGACGAAAAGACCAAATATAAAATCCACGAATACTACACAAGCAATTACGACATAGTTGACGATATTGTGCCTTTCTTCCCGCACATAGTGTTGAAAGACTTAATTGGTTTTGCAGTGTTCTTGTTGGCGTTCTGTTATGTCATGTTCTTTATGCCAGAAATGGGCGGTTACTTCCTTGAAGCGCCAAACTTCGAAATTGCTAACCCATTGAAAACACCTGAACATATCTTCCCTGTTTGGTACTTCACGCCTTTCTATGCGATTTTGAAGGCTGTACCTCATAAACTGGGTGGTGTTATTGCTATGTTTGCCGCCATTATTGCCCTTGCTTTACTTCCTTGGATTGACCGTGGTCAAGTCAGGTCGTGGCGCTACCGTTGTGGCCTGCATAAGTGGAACCTACTAATTTTTGCTGTGGTATTTATCTTCCTGGGATACTTGGGTGGTACGCCGCAAGAGAACTGGAAGATTACTGCGTCGCAAGTTGCAACCATTATGTACTTTGGGTTCTTTGCATTGCTATTTATCTACAGCAAAAACGAAAAATGTAAGCCTGTACCAGCGAGGATCACAGAATGAGAAAGTTGATATTTATTTTAGCCATTCTGCTACCTGGCTCAGGAGCATTTGCTGCCGGAGGAAGTAGTGTTCCTCTTGATACTGCCGAATACGATTTAACCGACAAAGCGTCACTGCAAAATGGTGCTAAATTGTTTATGAATTACTGTTTAGGTTGCCACCAAACTCAGTATCAGCGTTATCAACGTACCTTTGAGGATTTGGATATTCCAGTTGAACTAGGCAAAGAGAATTTGCAGTTTACTGGTGAGAAACCGGGCGAGCACATCAAAAATGCAATGCCTGCAGAATCCGCTGCAACATGGTTTGGTGCACCGCCACCAGACTTAACACTTGTTGCTCGAGTACGCGGTGCTGATTGGTTATATACCTATTTACGTACATTTTACGAAGACGAGAGTCGTCCGTTTGGCGTGAATAATATCGTGTTTCCTGAAGTGGGTATGCCTCATGTACTTCAAGAGTTGCAAGGCCTACCCAGAAAGACGACACAAGAAGAGTTAGTTGATGGCGAAATGGTTGAACGCTATGTCGGTATTAAAGCCGACGGTAGCGGAGAGTTAAGCCCTGCGGACTACGATAAAGCAGTGTTAGACTTGGTTAACTACTTGGTTTATATCGGTGAACCTTCGCGTTTAACGTCGGAGAAAATCGGACGTTACGTATTAATGTTTCTTTTAGTATTGCTCGTTTTGGTATATCTACTGAAGAAAGAATACTGGAGAGATGTACATTAATTCAGCAAAGATTTTTGTTGAAATTAGTGTATAATCTGCGAAATTTTGTAAGGGGCTGATGCCCCTTTCTTTTCTATTGAACATTCTTCCAAGTTAAATTCTGTATACAGATTCAAATGATTTGGACATGCATCGACGGTTAACCCTGTTGGTCACAATGAATGTCAAACCTAGGAGGTATATAAATGGCTGTAGCCGCTAATAAACGTTCAATTATGACGTTGTTTTCAGATACTGTAGACATTTACAGTCACCAAGCACGTATTGTCTTGGCAGAAAAAGGTGTAGGCGTTGAGATTAGCTATACGGATCCCACTAACCTTCCAGAAGATTTACTTGAGTTGAACCCTTATGGCTCGGTTCCTACTTTGGTAGATAGAGAGCTAGTTTTATATAACTCACATATCATAATGGAATATCTTGATGAGCGTTTTCCTCATCCGCCATTAATGCCAGTTTACCCAGTATCTCGAGGCCAAAGTCGTTTGACTATGCATCGCATTCAAAATGACTGGTATGTTCTTGCAGAGCAAATTTTGAAAGGCGAAGGCGATGTTGCAACAGCCCGTAACGAATTGCGCGAAGCACTGTTAAGTTTAGCGCCTTTGTTTGCAGAAACGCCATTCTTTATGAGCGAAGAGTTCAGTCTGGTTGATTGCTATTTAGCCCCTCTACTATGGCGTTTACCTGCTTTGCAGATTGAG
Source organism: uncultured Paraglaciecola sp. (assembly GCA_947498355.1). Lineage (GTDB taxonomy): Bacteria > Pseudomonadota > Gammaproteobacteria > Enterobacterales > Alteromonadaceae > Paraglaciecola. The sequence continues at coordinate 261,383 of CANMKA010000002.1, forward strand.
CTATCTGGAAACGGTGCTAAAGATGTCCGTGCTTACATGAATCGTATTTTTGAACGAGCGTCTTTTAAAGCGTCGCTAACAGACCAAGAACGCGAAATTCATAATCCTCTTTAAGGTAGTAGAACGAGATGACTCCTAATCAACCCTATTTATTGCGTGCTTTCTATGATTGGATTGTAGATAACAACTTGACGCCATACATAGTGGTAGATGCCCATTACCCTGGAGCTCAGGTGCCCCAGGAGTATATTCAAGACGGACAAATTGTATTAAACATTTCTCCAAGCTCGACTGGGCATTTGCAAATGGGTTTAGATGAAGTGAACTTCGAAGCTAGATTTGGTGGTGTGCCGCGTAAAATCGATATACCTTGCCCTGCGGTGTTGGCCATTTATGCTAAAGAAAATGGTGCAGGTACTGTGTTTACGATTGAAGAAAACATGGAACCAAACATCGAAGATGAAGGCCCTGAACCTACGCCAGAGCCGCCAAAGCCTAAAAAAGGCAGACCTACCTTGACCGTAGTTAAATAGGCTAATCTAGTTTTAGATAGAAAACACAAAAGGCGCTAAATCAGCGCCTTTTTTATGCGTGTAAGATGATTTTTAAAATAATCCTAATCGGTATACCTATTGAAGTTGAGCGTACTCAACTTCAATTCAGCTTAGCTAGTCAGCATACTCAAAGGCTTTAATAACCTGTTTAACGCCTTTAACATGGCGAGTCACCTCTACTGCTAAGTTAGCCTCGGTTTGAGTGATTAGCCCCATCAGAAAGACTTCACCGTTTTCGACTTCAACTTTTACGTTTAAGCCGTCTATTCGCTTGTCTGCAATTAATTGTGTTTTAACTTTAGATGCAATCCAAGCGTCCTGCGCTTTAACACTGGGCGGGATAGGCACCCCGATTCGGACTTGGTTATGCACTTTCTTAACATGGGTTATCCCAGATGCAATGCTGCCAATTTGTTGAATTAGGGGTTGGGTTGGTGCCTGACCCAGCAACAAAGCCGAGCCGTTAAAGACTCTGACGGACACATTGGTTTGGTTTTTAATGGCTTCGTTTTCGGCTAAAGCGGTAGAAATTCGGGTAGTCGTAGTTTTATCGTCAAGCTGGGTTCCCACGGTACGGTTATCGTGTGCTACTGACACCGCGCCAACACCTGCTCCAACGACTAAACCTGCACAACCTTGCAGCAAGATTAAGCCTGAGGCACTCACTGCGACTAATATTTTAGGGTACTTCATAGTTAACTATTCCTGATTATTTTCTGGGAAAAGGCAATTATCAATGCCGTCACATAAGCTATGCACGACTAAATAATGCACTTCTTGAATACGGGATGTCCGGTTTGACGGTACACGGATTTCGACATCGCTAGGGCCAACTAAGCCCGCCATTTTTCCGCCATCGACTCCAGTCAAGGCAACAATTGTCATGTCTCTACTTAATGCAGACTCCATTGCTTTAACAACGTTCATTGAATTTCCACTGGTAGATATAACAAACAGAATATCGCCAGCTTGGCCCAAAGCTCTCACTTGTTTTGAGTACACATCTTCAAACTCAAAATCGTTGGCGATGGAGGATAAAGTCGCACCGTCAGCAGTAAGCGAAATTGCCGGTAGGCTCGGCCTATCTCGTTCGAATTTATTAAGTAATAAAGATGAAAAATGCTGAGCGCTAACCGCAGATCCACCATTACCGCAGCATAAAATTTTATTACCATTTATAAGGGCACTAACCATCATCATAGTGGCATTAGATATGGGCTCTGGGAGCAATTCGATGGCCGCAATTTTAGTTTGAATACTTTCGGTAAAGTTGGCTTTTATTTCTTCCAGCATTAGGTTCCTTGGTAGCGTATTTGTAATACGCGTTATACATTTTTAAGCCATGTTACCTTTGGTTCATGACTGGTTTTATCGATTCCGAGTAAATCAATTCTGTGGGAGACAGAATTGGGATTTAAAGAATGTTGTTGAAAATAGTGCATGATAGCACTGACGAACTTTCGCCTTTTAGCTTGGTGAAAAAACTCGACAGCAGAACCATGACTGCTATTGCTGCGATACTTTACCTCAACGAATACTAATGTGTCTTGGTCTTTCAGGATTAAATCAATCTCACCACTCTTACATCGGTAGTTCGCACATACAAAAATTAGCCCACTATTTTCGAGATACGTTCTGGCATAAGCTTCTGCTTGACTGCCAATGATTGGAGATAAGGCCTGTTTAATCCACTTCAACTAGATTTACCGAATTATTGTTAATTTTGGCAATGGATAGCTGACGACTGATGATCCCTTTGCTATTTACCTCGATACGGCCAGTTAAACCATTAATCGATGAGTGGGGCAGGCCACGCAAGGTTCTAAGTTGTTTGATCACAGAGAATGCATCGAAACCCAATGCATAGAGGCGGGCGTTCGTGTCTGCGCGTTCAGGCCATAACTGTGTGCTTTGTGCAGATAGGCTTGGCCATTGTTCATTATTTATTATCCATGGCATGTCAATAAAGGTGAGATGGCGCAAGTCCCTTAGTGAACTATCCGTTTGTTCTTGAGTGTAACTATATGATGATGCAAACACAGAGAGTGACATTTCGGCAAAGGCACTTAAGCTGGCCTCAATGATAGGGTTCAGTAGGCCCGTTTGTTCAGGGTTAGCAAACAATACTATTGCGTCTACATCGCGCCTATTACGTTGTTTGCCGATCACTTCAACGTCAGCTAAACGTTCAATTTGAGATATTCGATCTTCACTTTGCTTAACATCAAGCATTTGCGCCACGCTGTTACGCATATCTTTGCTGGTTTGAAATATATGCAGCTTAGGTGCGGGGGCTTGCGTCAAAGCGCGCCAATGCTCTTCAAAGGTATTGGCCATCCGCTTAGTCAAGCTAGTATCGTCGGCAAAGACTAATGTGTTATGCATACCATTTTGCAGCACGTATTCGGCCAATTGCTTAGCTTCATCTTCAGGCGCAAGGGAGAAATAGTAGCTCTCGACAAGTGGGGCATCACTAGTTAGTTGTTGACTGGTATCAACTTGCTCTGGGGGGTGGTCAAGGCGATTCAGGGCAAGTAGTACCTGACCGCTTAATAACGTTTGTTGTACTGCACTGATGTTTTCTTTCAGAAGCGGTCCAATAATAACATCAAACTCCTGAATTAATGGGCTCAGTGTATCTATGGTGTTTTTCGCAGAATCAAAAAACTCAAGTGATTGCAGACTGTCGGTGCCTATATTTTGGTTAAAATACGCACTGAGTATACCGTCTTTTAAAGCTTGGCCTTGGCTTTCTAAGCGTCCACTTAGGGGCAATAAAACAGCAATTTTGGTTGGCGTAATAGGAGTAACGCCTAATGATTGCTGAACATCTACAGGAAAAAATTGGTTGAGTTTGTGTGTAGCATGAGATTGACGCCAATCGCGAATTTGCTGAGTGTAGGTTTGATGATCGGTAATAGTCTTTTTAGTGATCAGCGCTAACTGTATCCAAGGTAGTAAAACAGGATGTTGCCATCGGGCTTGTTCTAATTGTTTAATAGATAAATGCGCCATTGCCTGCCAGATTTTTTGAATAGCCATTTCATCCTGCGCATAGGGCACGATATTCAACGAGGCCTCTAGCCATTTTTGCTGTTGAAGGTTGGCATGATATTCAACCCAGGCTAATCGGTCTTGAGGCACGTAGCTCGGCTCAATTTTTCTTGCCAGCTCAATTATGATTGGGTTCGAGATGTCTATTGCTAAATAGGCCTCTGCTAGCAGTAAATAACCGAAATTAACTTGGTGGGCCAGTGATAGCTCGGGAATAACTTGCTCTGCTAATTGAATACTCTGTAAGGGCTTATTGTCGATAGTTGATTGCGCTATGGCCTGTAACAACAGATCGTTACTTTGTTCGAGAGCTGTAGGGCGGAGTGATTTTGCTTGCTCAATATAAAAGAGGCTGTCTTTGACAACTTCCTGTGCTTGTTTGGGTTTAACGGTAACTTTTGGGGCTTCTTGTGGGGCTTGAGTTGAATTGCACCCACTCCCTACTATTACTCCTAAGCACAATGCAATCAAAACTCTGAAATTCATGACGGTTACTCAAAATAAAACCAGTAAATAGTTTATAGTATCGGAATTAAATATCTAGGGGCCCTTGGTGTTTGCTACGTGTTTTTGAACGAAACTGTGTCGCTCGAAACAGTGGATGTATGCAAGATATCAGGCCTTTGTCTAACGCACATTTGAATGTGTTGCATAGTGAGGAACTTTTTTGAGTACTATCGGTCAACTTTATATCGTGCCTACACCTATTGGTAATTTGGCCGATATGACATTTAGAGCAGTGAGTGTTTTAACTGACGTAGATTTAATTGCAGCTGAAGATACCCGCCATAGCCAAAAGCTGATGCAACACTATGGTATTGATACGCGATTAATTTCTTTGCACGATCATAACGAAGGGCAAAGAGCACAGCAGCTGCTCGAAAAGTTGCAGCAAGGCAGTAATATTGCGCTTATTTCCGATGCAGGAACACCATTAATTAGCGACCCAGGTTACGGCCTAGTTAATGTGTGTCGTCAAGCTGGAGTAAAAGTCATACCTTTGCCAGGTGCATGCGCTGCGATTACTGCATTAAGTGCTGCTGGGTTGGCTACAGATAGATTTAAGTTCGAGGGTTTCTTACCTGTTAAAAAGCTCGCCAGAACTCAAGCACTTGAAGTATTAGCCCTAGAAACGGCTACGACCGTATTTTATGAGTCGCCCAGACGCATAGCTGATACAGTATCCTTAATTGTTGAAACCCTTGGGCAAGAACGTCCTGTGGTGTTAGCTAAAGAGCTAAGCAAGACCTTTGAAACATTTTACTCAGGCAGTGCTGGCGAATGTTTAGCATGGCTGTTAGCGGACGATAATCATCAAAGAGGGGAGTTTGTATTGCTTATTTCTGGGGTGAAAGTTGATAAATCTATGGTATCCAACGAGGCACTGTCTTTGTTAAAACGCTTGATGCAGGAACTGCCGCTAAAGAAAGCAGCGGCAATTACAGCTGAGCAATTTGGTTTAAAGAAAAACACTTTGTATCAGCTAGGGTTAACTTTGCCTGAGTCGTAAATAACTTTCCCTCAGATTGATGAAAACACCATCCTTGGGTGACTTGATTTTTATCTGACTAAACCAAAGGGAAATGTTTGGCGTAAATATTTGACATAGGTGCTATGCTGAAATCACAAGGTGAAGACATGGAATGGAAGATGAACGGTTTGTTTACGCCAAATATTATTGATATTGAGGCAAGTGGATTTGGCTCTAATAGTTATCCAATAGAAGTGGGTGTTGTTAATCAGTTAGGTGAAAAATTCTGCCGGCTAGTGAAGCCACAAGCGGGTTGGTGTCATTGGGATACACAAGCAGAAAAGTTGCATGGTATTAGTCGCGAGATGCTTATGCAAAAAGGGGTCTCTGTAAAATTAATTTGTACCGAATTGAATGCGTTTTTGGATAGACAAACTGTTTATTCTGATGGCTGGGTGGTAGACAACCCATGGTTAATCAAACTTTACCAGTATGCTCAAATGAATATGACATTCCGCATTAGCCCTCTTGAAATGATACTCACAGAATCACAAATGACCTTATGGCATAGTACAAAAAATCAAGTAAGCCGCGCGATGAATATTCGCCGACATCGCGCCAGTAGCGATGCAGCCTTGATCCAAACGACATTTGTCCAAACTCGTGCTCTCGATACCCTCGTTAGTTAGTAGTTAGTAGTTAGTGTCTCTTGGTCTATCTGCTCTGGGCTTTATTAGGTAAACTCTAGCCTTTGTTAGTAAGGCCTTTTTTTCTCAGTAAAACGTATGACTATTGATTCTCCGCATTCTATCAACACGCCATCTGAACAGCTATTGGATACTATTACCCAAGGGCTTCACGATAAAGGATATGTCGTAATTGAAACGTTTTTGCCAGCACCTATGGTGGAAGCTTTGTACCTTGAGGCTAAAACCTTGTCGCCAGTAGCATTTAATGCCGCTGGGGTGGGGCGTAATGCTGGAGCTCAATTAAATAACACAATACGCTCTGACCGTACTTTGTGGTTAAGTGAGGCTAGTGATACCCAAAAACAGTATTTGTCTTACATGGAGGCTTTGAGGCTAGCTATTAATCGTCAGCTTTTTTTGGGATTGTTTGATTTTGAAAGTCATTATTCACACTATCGTAAGGGTGACTTTTATCAAAAACATCTCGATGCTTTCAAAGGCGGGAGTAACCGGATACTTAGCTCTGTGTTGTACCTAAACCCAGAGTGGCAAGAGTCGGATGGAGGTCATTTAGCCTTGTACCAAGACTCCTCAGATACTCATCCGCAATTAATTGCACCTGTATGTAATCGCTGTGTGATTTTTCTAAGTGATACATTCCCCCATGAGGTTCGAGTAAGCCAAGCTGATCGATACAGTATTGCAGGCTGGTTTCGGGTGAGCCGGTAATAAAGGTATGTAGTCTTAAAGCTAGACAGTTTTTATACCTTGAGCTGAAAAGTGAATACAAAAAAACGAGCATTACGCTTAATGCCGATCAGTTAAGGCAAAAAGTTTAGGGATCATTTGACCGATCCTGTGAGTATGAAAAAATCCGATGAATAATCATTCATCGGATTTTTTTATGGAACTGTCAGAAGCCCTTGCTCGCACATCAATCAACCGTCTCACCGAATTTCATAGCCTCGCTGATGTCCTTGAGCCCGAGATAATTCAATCTTGTCTCGATTCTAATGGTGTTGCCACCCTGCGCAAACGTAAATTACCCATGGATGCCATGATATGGGCAGTGATTGGTATGTCGTTGTTTAGAACTGAATCTGTACGCCAATTGATTAATAAACTTGATATTGTTCTCCCTCAAGAAGTGGATTATGTCGCCAGAAGCGCTGTCACTCAGGCGCGTAAAAAGTTAGGCGTAAATGTGGTACGTGATGTGTTTCACCAAACCGCTGGCACATGGCACGAGCGAGCCGAGCACCCGCACTGGAATGGACTCAACCTGTATGGAGTAGACGGTGTGGTGTGGCGAACACCAGAGAGTAAAGAAAATAGTGCCACCTTCGCCCGTACAGCCAATAAAGCCAGCGAAGCAGGTTACCCTCAAGTACGTATGGTGTGCATGATGGAGTTGAGCAGCCATTTACTGGTCGATAGTGCCTTTGACAGTGTGTCTGAAAATGAGATGAATTTGGCGAGTCATCTGATTAAACGATTACCCGATAACAGCCTGACCTTATTTGACAAGGGATTCTATTCACTTGGTTTATTGCATGACTGGCAAGAAAAAGGACTCAATACCCATTGGTTGCTGCCTTTGAAAAAAGGCACACAGTATGAGGTTATCAGACGTTTAGGAAAACAAGACACACTCATTCGTTTGACCACTACGCCCCAAGCCAGAAAGAAACGGGAAGGATTACCTATGACCATGGAAGCGAGATTAGTCAGTCGAAAAGTCAAAGGGAAAGACGTCCACATCCTCACCTCTATGGTAGACCCGATGAAATACCCCAGTGCAGAGATTGTGGATTTATATGCCCACCGCTGGGAAATTGAAAT